>CAZKAT010000004.1:0-280021 GCA_964551135.1 uncultured Gammaproteobacteria bacterium
GGATAAGCGCTGAAAGCATATAAGCGCGAAGCCCACCTTAAGATGAGATCTTTTGAGTCCCACGAAGAGTACGTGGTTGATAGGTAAGTGGTGTAATGACTGTGAGGTCTTTAGCCTACTTATACTAATAGACTTTTTGCTTTTTTCTTTTTCTCTTTTCGTTAGTCTTCGGATTAACTAAATAGAGAAAATCCAATTGTGTAAGATTGGTACTTCTAGCAATTCATAAATGTGCAGTTTTTAGTTTACAAATAAAAATTGAAATATATCGTATAAAAACGATGTATATTGTGATATTATTTGATATCCTTGTTTTTCGCACGTTGAATTTGCAAAAATCCAGGTATAATGTATCTAAAAGATGCAAAAATCTAGGCAAAATGCAGAATCTCTAGAAATTCATCGAGAATTGGAGATTGATCTGTCCCGGAGTTTTTTCCTATTTGGGCCAAGACAAGTTGGGAAAACAACATTTTTAAAGACTCTTATCCCTAAAAATGAAGCTTTGTTTTTTAATTTCTTGCATCATGAAGTTTATAGTAGATATTTAACTAGACCTGATTTATTTAGAAAGGAAATCGAACAAAGAGATCCTAGTAAAAGATTTATAGTGGCAGACGAGATTCAAAAAGTGCCAAGCTTGCTCAATGAAGTTCATTATTTGATTGAAGAGACTAAGAGTCCTCCTATCTTCTGTTTGAGTGGATCGAGTGCTCGTAAACTTAAAAGAGGACAAGCAAATCTACTTGCTGGTAGAGCTACAACTTATAACTTATATCCTTTAAGTTTTAGAGAACTTGCTGAGAAGTTTGATTTAGATTTGGCACTTAATTATGGTCTTCTACCATATGCTTACTTGCATCAGTCCAGAGATTTTCTGCAAAGCTATGTTGAAACTTACTTAGAGGAAGAAATTAAAGCAGAAGCATTGACTAGAAATCTACATGGCTTTATTAATTTCTTGCGTGTAGTTGCTGAGCATAATGGAGAGTTGATCAATTATTCTAATTTAGCTAGAGAGACAGGTAATTCAAGAGCACAGATCAAAGAATTCTTTCAAATACTTGAAGATACTTTAGTTGGATATTTTCTTTTTAGTTATTCTAAGTCTGTCAGGCAAAAACTTGTGCAGCATCCGAAGTTTTATTTTTTTGATATTGGAGTTGTCAGGGCTATACGTAAACAATTAAATTATCAATTTGAAATGCAAACTCCTGAATATGGTAAAGCATTTGAACAATTTATAATTTTAGAACTTATGAAATTCTCTCGTTATCGTAAACTAGATTTGACTTTTAGCTTTTATCGAACTGCTGCTGGTGCTGAAGTAGATTTGATTGTTGAAACTCCACGAGCTAAGACTATTGCGATCGAAATCAAATCTCAAGCTAGCCCAACTTTATCTAGACTTAAGGGTTTATTTTCGTTTGCTGAGAATAATGCAGAAGCTGAGCTTGTTTGTGCTTGTTTGACCCCCAGAGCTTATAAAGAAAAAAATATACTTATATTGCCTTGGCAAGAGTTATTTGATTTTTTATTACAGTATAAATAAAATTTATGCTACTGGTATTGCACCAGCGCTTTTCATCCAAGCGGATTCTGAGTTGGGAGCGAGTGCAGACTCTCTACCAATTAAATGTTTATCTATGGTTGCAAGTCCTCTAGTGATAGAACTTGATATACCTTGAGTTAAGTTTGATAAAGAAGGTCCGCTATCTCTCTCGTTGCCTACCTTGGCTCTAGAAGCCGTTGCTGTATTTTGTATAGTGGTGCCATCTTGAATAGTTAGATTATCTCTGAAATTAAAATTAGCAGAGTAGTGAGTTGGATTTACTATTTCACCTTGTATTACTCGACTCATGATACGTGTTGTGCTCCTACTCCTGTCCAAGCTCTAGAACTATTAGCAATTATTGCTCCAATAGGATCGTAAGCTTGGTTGTGAAAATTTGCTGCAAGTTGAGCTCTGGACATACTATGTACAATGTTTGACTCATTTGGGTTTGATCTCATCATTCTATCTAAATGACCAGTAGCACTTGTCATTAACTGCGCAGCAGAAGCTTTGCCAGTGGCTGCTCCACCCTGACTTATTCCTGCAAGTAAACTAGTACCGGAAAATACCATAGATTTTCTCTCTAAGAAAATTGAAACAATTTATGGTTATATTTTAGTTAAGGTCGAAGAATTTATGCCATTTCAGAGTCACTGCCGCTATCAAGTGCACCAGCTGCTTCCCAGTCTGCTTGTCCAGGTTTATCGTCGTCTGGACTAGTCATGGCTACTTGGGTTTGTTCATTTGTATCAGTAATAGAATTAGTTTCAGTTGCGTTTAAATTTTCTGCTGTTCTGTCTGTTTGCTCTGCCTTCGCTAAATCTTGGGTTACATTATTATTAGAAGCATCAGCTACCTGTCGTCCAGAATCCTGTTCAGCTGCTTTGCCTGCTTGTGCTACTGATTGTTTGTCCTGCCCGCCGCCTCCTGCTTTAGCTTCTCCTGATTTTTGTCCAAAGAGCTTGCCTATGGCTGAAGCAGCAGAAGATATATCGTTGCCTAATGATCCTGCAAGACTACTTAAAGTTTGTGCTTTAGCTATACCTGCTTGAGTATTTAGTAAACCTGTTGGTGCAAAAGCTGCAGCTAGTGCAGGACTTGAATTTGCAGCAGCGATTCTGTTTTGAATTCCAAAATTTGGAGTAGTATTACTGGTGCTAGATGCGACTTCAGCTGTAGGAGTGGCCGTAGTTGTTGGAGTAGAACTAGGGACTCCTGTAGTTATAGTTTTATTAGCAACAGGACTTGCTGCGCCTATACTAGGAACTGTTCCAGTCATGCATTAATAGTCACATAGCTAGTTTAAGGCTTAGTTAAGTTGAGGTCGCTAGGATTGATTAGACATTTGTCAGTTTTAAATATATGGATAAGATGTTATAGTTAATTACGTGGGTTTCTTCTCTCGAGATAATAGTCTATATTCTAAACTTCCATTAGTAGGTTACCTATTTAGAACCTCAGCTGCAAAAAAGCAAGTAAATAATGTTCCAAATAGTAATCAATTAAAAATAGGCAAATTAGAAACAAACCTGGATTCGCTATTGCAAAAAATTCATTTGCCAGATAGCTCAGCTTTCAAGGAATTAAAAAGGCAATTGGACCCGGTAAATGATCCTGTTGAGGCTGAAGAATATAGAGAAATGGAAATCACTGCTTTAGCAGGAAAAATCAATGGACAATTAAAAGAGACTGAATCACCTTTATTGAAATTAAAGCCAGAAGAACAACCTTACCTAGAAGAAGCTTTGATATTGGTTTTTAATCAATCTGAAGATCTGTTATTGAAATTAAAAATCTTAGAATTAGCAACTGATTTACGGATTTTATTTTCACATAAACTTTTTGGAGATCTTATTGATAATGATATGAACTTAGTAAATAATTTTATAGTTAATCGAGTATCAGCAGAAGATTTGATAGAGAATCTATTAGTAGCGATTGATCAAGTTAATCAAGAAAATAATAATGCACAGCTAGCTACAGCTAATACTATAGATAGTGATGAAGATGAAGAGGATTCGCATTTTTGCATAGCTCAACCAGATGAAGAAGTTAACCACCATGTTGATATAGATAGTATAAGAATTGCCAAGATTATAAACCTGCGTTCTGATAGAGATGATTTAATTCAAAAATTATTTGCACAAGCTAATGACTCTAATAGCAAAGATATTGGAATGATTCTCTGGGGAATTACTAATCAACAGGAGAGAATTGACAATATTTTATCGATTGAACAATGTGCTGCTTTATATAGAATGATCACTAAATTTGAAGGAGCAAGGATAAATCGTCTCTTATTGCAGGTTCGTGATTCTTTTCCTGAGGATATTGTTATTAAATATTTTGAACGCATACTTCGCGGTAAAGAATCTGATGCTATGAGATATGCGGTACATCATTATGCAGAATATGCAATCGATCATCAAATAAATCCCTTAGCAAAACTTCAAGAAGCTTTAGAGAAATTCAATAACCCAGACAATATTCTTAGTACTTGCGTAGCTCTATCACGATATGGAAAAGATGCTGGAAGAAAAGCAATAGAAAATAGTGTTATAAAACAATCACTTTCTAAGGATAAAGTTCAATCCATTCTTTATACACTTTGTTATGCTACTCAGTTTAATAGCCTAGATCCAGCTATAAAAATTTTCATGATCCCTGAACTTAGAAATTTGCTTCACTCTTTATTTTCTAATCATGAGACATTAATGCAAAGCTTACAAGATTTAGAAACAATAAAGCTTGATTTTAAATTTGTTACTTCTCACCGTGGCAATATTTATCTAGCATTGCTCAAACAGATTCAACCTGATAATTTAGTAGACTGGTTAATTGAGGAAGCTAAGAAAACACCAGATCTAAGAACTAATGTTCTTGCTACTAATATTTTAGACTTTTTGGCAAAATTTCAATGGTACAGTGATGGACAAACAAATTATGGTTTAGATTTTAGTAGTGAGAAGTTAGATGCTTTAAGAGCCTTGCTTGGCATTGAGGATTAATGGCTGAGTCAAATCAATAACTTTCAATACATAAGGTCTACCTGCTACATGATAAGTACTAAAAGCTGGATCCAATGGAATGGTATTTAATTTATCATGGAATTTTTTACTGGCTTGATTTTCTGCGTCATAGCCAAACATTAAAAACCTAGCATTCTGACCCTGTGTATTTTTCATCCATTGAATTTTCTGTTCGAGTAAAGCCTTGGCAATACCTTGACCTTTAAAGTTGGGGTCAATAGTGACACCTCCATTATGCCAAGCATTAGTAGCAGTCATATCCGGAATAGTTTTTGATTTAATTAATTGCTCAATAACTTTCGTAAGATCAGTTTTAATCATTGCTATTGATGATATTGAGTTATGCATAAACTTTTGAGTCATAGATGGATGTAGTACTCCAATAATTCTATTCTTGTCTTTGGGATTCACTGCAACAAAAAAAGGATAGCTATTTGGATTTGCTTTAGATACATCTATTGAATCATTCATGGTTTGTTGAATTTGATATTTTTTAAATGAACTTGGTTCAGCAAGGAAACCTTCTTTCCTTTGCTCATCTGTTAGCTGAGCTCCTTTAGCAAATGGATTAAAAGTATTTATTCTGTAGAGTTCTAATATTTGTTTCTTTGCTTCTACAAATTGTTCCTCAGTTAAATTTAAATCAGCAAGCTTAAAAACTTGAAAACTACTTTGAGGAATAGGTTTTTTACTGGCAACAGAAGAAACGGAATGAAGTCTTGTTGCTCCGACTCTGGTTGATTTTGTTGTAGTCTTTTTACGAGGGGCAGTAGCGTCTGTGGGTATACGAACTTCTGCTAATTTTCCAATTATTTTTCGGTCATTATTCGCTAATTTTATAAATATTGGTATTAAACCCACGATTAAAATAATATCCTATTTGGGCTAAAATATCAAACTGTAATTGAGTAGCTCTTCAAGCAGCTTTTTTACTAGGACCATCTTGGGAACCACTATCTAGCTTAGGTTCTTCGTTTATTGTAGGAGCATCCTTAGAAGCAGTATCATCTAAGCGTGCCAGGCTCCTTGCTAAGGCGTCATTTTCAAAAAGTAAAGCTAATGGTTTTGGTGGGGGATTGTTTCTTTGTTCTATTATTACTGGTACTGTAGCAAGAGTTCCACCCAGAGGTTTATAATCAACTGGTAATCTGTGAGCACGACTGAGACTACCAGCTCTTGATATGAGACCACTGTATATATGATATTGAGTGCCTAAAGGCAAATCACTTATAAAAAGCATAATTAACTCCTTTTTGAATTGAATCAATCCGAACTTATTAGATGAACATTTTCTCCTAGAATATCATTTCTTAAGAAAAAATAAAAGATCTTTACTTATTAAAAATTCTCTAAGAGGGCACCCGTGATACAATTTTATTGAATTAATGGAACGTAGTTTTGACATAATCGTAATTGGTGGCGGGCATGCAGGGTCTGAAGCAGCACATGCGGCAGCTAAGCTCGGTCTCAATACTTTATTACTTACAAACAATATTGATGGTATAGCTACTATGCCTTGTAACCCTGCTATAGGTGGACCAGCTAAGTCACATCTGGTGAAAGAAATAGATGCTATGGGTGGCATTATGGGGCTTGCAGCTGACGCTACTTACTTACAGATGAAGACTCTTAATTCTTCTAAAGGACCAGCGGTAAGAGCCTTGCGTGCTCAGTCCGATAAGCGAGAATATGCTGCTTGGGTTAGGCAATACCTAGAAGCCACGCCAAATTTAACCATTTATCAGAGCGGCGCTAAGGCTTTGATTTTTGATCATAGTTCGAAAACCAAAATTATAGGCGTTGAGACTAATTTGGAAGAGAAAATATACTCTAAAGCAGTAGTACTTACTGCTGGAACTTTCTTAGAGGGTAGAATTTTTAGTGGTGATAAGTTTGAGTCTGCTGGTAGAGCAGGCGAGAAACCATCTCTAGGATTGTCTCCTAAGCTTAGAGACCTTGGCTTAAGCACTGGGCGACTTAAGACTGGTACGCCACCTCGCTTGGATCGTAAGACTATTAATTTCTCTGGTTTAGAAGAGGCTCCTGGTGATGCAATACTAGAATGGTTTTCATTCTTGCCTAATCGTCCAATACGCCCGCAGTACCCTTGTCATATCACTCGCACTAATGCGCGCACTCACGAGATCATTATGGAGAATCTTGATAAGTCTCCTATGTACTCAGGTTTGGTGCAAGCGAGTGGTCCGCGTTACTGTCCTTCAATTGAGGACAAGGTTGTAAGGTTTTCGCATAATCCTTCACATCATTTCTTTTTAGAGCCGGAAGGTCTTAGTACTAATGAAATTTACTTGCAAGGTTGCAGTACTTCATTGCCGGTAGAAGTGCAATGGCAATTAGTGAGAAGCTTGCCAGGATTAGAGAACGCTGTGATCACTAGACCTGCTTACGCTGTCGAGTATGATTATTTCCCTGGTATTCAGTTTAAGCATAATTTTGAATCTAAAACTGTAGATGGTTTATTCGTAGCCGGGCAAGTTTTAGGTACTAGTGGCTATGAAGAGGCTGCAGCACAGGGCTTGATGGCAGGAATTAATGCGGCTCATTATGTTCTAGGGCGTGAGTCATTGATACTTGATAGATCTTCAAGTTATATTGCAACCTTGGTAGATGATTTGGTAACTAAGGAAATCAATGATCCTTATCGTATGCTTACTTCCCGCTCAGAGTATAGATTAATATTGCGCCAGGATAATGCTGATCTAAGACTTACGCCTATTGGTAGAGAGATTGGCTTAGTCGATGATTATAGATGGAAATGCTTTATTGAAAAACAAGAGCAAATTAGTAATGAAGTGAAGTTCGTAAAAAACGTCCGCGTGACTGTTTCAGATATCAATGAAACTCTTACTGATAACGGACTTGAGGCTATAACTTATAAATCTGGTGAGAAGATACTACTAGCTGATTTGCTGAAACGTGATGATATTGATTATAGAATACTGGATATTAAGTCTCTGATTGATGAAGATGATAGAGAGGTTAAACGTCTTAGAGAACAAGGTATAAACCTGAACGGCTTGGCTTATGGATATGAAGTTGAGACACAAGTGAAATACGAAGGCTATATAGTGAGACAAGAATCTCAGATTCAAGAGATGAAGAAGTTTGATAACGTCAAAATCCCTCAGGGATTTGATTTCAAAGCTTGTGAGTATATTAGTTTAGAAGCCAGAGATAAGCTTGATAAGGTTAGACCTTTAACCTTAGGGCAGGCTAGTAGAGTAGGCGGAGTAACACCGAATGATGTGTCGGTGCTTAGTGTAATGTTGCATAAAACCGTCGTCTCGTCATCCTGAGGAGCACTCGAAGAGTGCAAGCCTGTCCTGAGCGTAGCGTCAGGATCAGGATCCACTATTACGAAGAGTCTATTAATGAAGTGGATCCTGACGGTCGGGCTTCGCCCTCCCTCAGGATGACGGATTACGGGTATCGGTTTACTTGAATTGATATAGAAGGCTAGTAAATTACACCACGTCTAAAACTATATCTCTTTCCATTAATGCCACTGCTTCAGCTGCAAGCGACTGAATAGTTTTATCAACGTTAGGCGCTTTAGAGATTTGTTTAGATACATCTAGAGTTCTTCTTATACCTCTAAGCACATCGCCTTCGTCCATTAATGTTGTTTTGATAAGCTCTTCCCAGCTAATACCCTCAGCCCAACGTTGTACTAATCCTGAAATATTAGGGTTGACATCAACACTCTTATCAATGCCAAACTTTCTCTGTGACTTGATTACATGTCTTGTAACGTTTTGGATTTGCTTGTCTTGTTTGAAATAAGCTTTAGAGATATCTGTATAAGATCTGTCTCTGTTGCGGCTTTCACCAATCACGAAACATGATACTAATCCAGCTAACTCTTTAGAGTCTATATTAGTAAATATATTAGATTTAACCAATTCAGTAATAAAGTATGAATTATCAGATCTAAGTGCAGCGCAAGTCTTACCCAATTCAGTTGCACGGTAATTAGCATCTAAGTATTTTTCTTCTTTCAATAGTTCTACTACTTGACTGAAGTTCTGCCATAGATCCTCTTTAGCAGATGCTATATGGCTTTCAAGAGCTTTCGCTTGCTTGCGGTAACGCTTGATCTTGTCCATTTGCTTACTGCAAGGTTTTTGCTTAGGACAACCATTGCAAGGATAGCCCTTAGCTTCCATTGTTAACATCTCGAGAGAAGCTTCTATCTCATCGATTGCTGAGTCTAGATTTTTCTCCATGATTTTCTTTTGCTTGCGAGTTTTGTCTAATTTATCCTGCATTTCCATGTAGTGATTTAAGTCACCTAGCTCACCAGGACATAGAGGATGCTGTAAATCTTGAATTTCACTCTCTAGTTTTTTAAGTTCCTCATTCTCTTGGATAAGTTCTTTACAAAGCATAGATTGTCCAAAGCTCTTGTCAATTAAGGTTCTTACTTCAGCGTAACTATGTCCTTGAAGTAGGTTTAAGACCATCTCGTAGCTTGCGCTGAAATGACTTATAACATCTTCTGGTTTAGAGCTTGCTAATAATGCTACTTCGCCAGCTGAATAATTACCGTTCTTTACAGTTATGACATAGCCAGCTTCGTCCATACCTCTACGACCAGCTCTACCAGACATTTGTAAGAACTCTGATGCTGTAAGTGAACGGAAGCCACTATCGCTAGCTTTAGAGATACTGTTAATTACCGTAGATCTTGCTGGCATGTTTATTCCTGCTGCAAGAGTCTCAGTAGAGAACACTACTTTGACCAATGCTCTAGTGAAAAGCTCTTCTATAAGTGATTTGATCTGAGGTAATAGTCCTGCGTGATGCGCAGCGATACCTTTTCTCAGTAAATCTATTTGTCCGAAATTACCAATATGCGGTGTATGAGCAATGGCAATATCAATCTCTTGATTTAATTGTTTTTCTTCTTCTCTAGTTAAAAGTACTAATCTTCTACATTCTTCTACTGCTTTATCACAACCCTTACGACTAAATACGAAATAGATAGCAGGTAACATGTCTCTCTTGTGAAGTTCTTCTACTACTTTAGCGATAGATGCTTTATTGTCTGAACCTTGTCCGCGTCCTCTATGGAATTTACCACCGCGCTTACCGAAACGATTATCTTCGTGCTCTTTAAGCTTAGGATTAAGTTTACCGTTAGTTGTTAGAAGTGGTTGTAATTGTTCATCTTTAAAGAAATAATGATGCAGAGGTACTGGACGCTTGTCTGTTTGCACTAACTTACAATCGCCATGTATCTCTTGAACCCAGTCTACTAGATCGTTTGGGTTATTGATAGTAGCAGATAAAGCTACTATCTGAATTGACTTAGGTGAATAAATTATAGACTCTTCCCAAACTGTGCCTCTAGATGAATCGTTGATGTAATGAAACTCATCGAATATAAGGTATTGAAGATCTGCTAAGAATGGATCGATAGAACCAAATGTCGTGCCGTAAAGCATATTGCGATAAATCTCTGTAGTCATGACGATGATTTGCGCGTCACGATTCTTGTTAGTGTCACCAGTGATGATACCTACTTTCTCTTGACCGTACTCTTCGCAGAACTGAGAATATTTTTGGTTGATAAGTGCTTTAAGCGGTGCTGTATAAAACACTTTCTTTTTATTAGCGATAGCAAGTCTGATTGCTTCTTGTGCTATAACCGTCTTGCCTGCTCCAGTCGGCGCGCAGACTATAACGCTGTGACCGTCCTTGATATGCTTAATTGCTTCGTCTTGAAAACCATCAAGTTTAAATTTTTCTACTACTGCCATCATGAGATATATCCTTTTTAAAATTTGTTTTTAAAACAAACTCTTTTATAACCACTAACTACCTTGACGACATGTGGTATGTCGCCCGAGGTCTCTAATAAAGCGCGCAACAGTTTAATTCCTTGCTTTTTTGAAAAATAGTAGAAACTAAATTCTTACGCGCTTACTTAGTGAGCCCTCTTAACGCTATTTGTAGCATGTAAATATAGTTTTATCTAGGCTCCTCAATAAAGATTTAATCTATGAATCAATTGTGCAGAGCCGTTAATTTTGATTCAGTATTTCCAGCCACTTGGTTTAGAAAATCTGCAAGATTATTTCCTAATTCATCTCCTAGTGTTAATTTAACTTTTTCAATATGATCATAGAGAAAAGATAAATGAACCGGTTTAATATGATCAGTTGATGGTCCTTGTTGTAATTGTTGACCTAATTTGGACATTGCAATACGCAAAAGAGTATCTTCGTCACTTTTTGGTGACATCCGATTAGATTTTTCCAATAATCCTCTTCTTAATTTGCCATTTTCGTCTGCATCTAATCTACGAAGATCATCTTTAGTACTTTTTAAAAGATCTCTAGCTCCATCTGTTTTTGGTTGATGAGCGTCTAGTGCAGCTTCTGCAGCAGTAAAATTTTTGAATTTGGATTTAAATCCTCTGGATCCTTCTGGTTTTTCTACCACTCCTTTTTTAGGAAAATCTTTGCTAAAACTTAAAATATCAAACATGATATAGATATTAACTTAAATTGAATATAAATGTCAATACTCTTAGGGGATTTTGAAAAATCCTTGTTACTACTTAAATTAGTTCTACTAGAGTTTTAACCAATTCTTACTAGTAATGTGGTAAGATATCCTTACTGTAAGGAGTTATTGCTGTGTCAAGAAAACTAAAGTTAGATATGCAAACTGCTAAGTTGACTAGTAAAGGTCAGCTGACTGTACCTGTTGAAGTTAGAAATTTTCTGTCTTTAAGTCCAGGTGATTCTATAAATTTTACTTTTGAACATAATTCTGTGCAGATCAAGAAAGCAGAGCCTTTTGATATTGAGTATCACCGAGCTTTAGAATCTACGCTTAATGCAGAATGGAACTCTAAGGAAGATAATGATGCATACAAACATTTATAGCAAATGGGATGTAGTCGTAGTACCATTTCCATTTACAGATATTAATAAGGCTAAACCTAGACCAGCATTGGTTATTAGTAATGAGAGTTTTAATGAGAAGAACGGACATTCGGTATTGCTGATGATCACTACTGCTTCTAATATTAGTTGGGTAAATGATATAAATATTTCTGATTTAGCTAGTACTGGTTTAGATGTAGCTTCTGTAGTTCGTATGAAAATGTTCACTATCGATAATCGTATAATCAAGAGGAAGATCGGGACTCTAGGGCTTCGTGATCGTAAGGCTTGTGCTAAGGTAGTGAGTGGTAGTTTAGAGGATTAAATTCAATAATCTTTAACTCAGCTACGACCCTAATTACGATCGAGCATCTTCTGAGTTTTATGTTAAAATTTATTTCCTGTGAAATTAGCAAACTTGCTGAAATTAGATGATCCAAAGCTATTGATCCAAAGTTATCGGACAATTGCGGAAGTTGATCTAGTCGATCCGGAAATAGATAAAATAGTCAAAGAACTCAAATCTGCTTTACCTTCTCAGCAATATATTGAGGAGAATCTTGGAAGCTTGCATAAAATAATAGATGAAGCGGAAGTGAATTCTTGGAAGGTAAAGGATATTACTACAGTAGAAAAAGTTAGCGAACCTATTTACTATGTTGTATTGAAGATATCTCAATTAATTGAGAGTTTGATTAAGAATGATAAATTCCAACAGGCATTGAAAACTTTTGAGCCGGCTGTAGATGAATATGATAAAAAGATGACTTTCCATACACTAAGCTTAGATGAGAATTTATTAATTTCCTTGGATAACATCGATTCACAGATTCGGTATTTTAAGGTTCATGACAAAGAAACGAGTAGTGAAGTAGGGGGACCGTTACCTGAATATTTCAAACCTGAAGATGATTGGGGGATTCATATTGGTTTGTGTAGGTGTAATAAAAAATATTATTCAGAGAGAATAGAGTTGAGTAATTCCGATAGAGGTTGCTATATAAGCAGTAACCCTATCTATATAGGATCTCATGTTGGAGGAGAATGTGGTTATACACTTGCTCCAGGATTCCGCATTGTAAGGGAAAAAGTTTTTGAATAATTCTTTAGATCCATTTTTATTTAGAAGTTTAAGCAATAGCCTCGCTGCAAACCCCGCAAATCCCTTCTTGAATTTCTTGCTTAGGGAACAGCTTCCAGCAACGCACGCATTTCACACCGTCAAATTTACTGGCAGTGATTTTTAGTTCGTTAGCGGCTTTGAGTGTGAAATCAGAGACGATAAACACGGGCTTAATTTCTTTCTCAATGCTACTGAGTAGCTTATAAAGCTCTGCTGGAGCGTCAATATTGACACTAGCTTCTAGAGACTTACCGATGATTTTAGCGCCGCGCAGGTTTTCTATTTCTTTATTGGCAAATTCTTTGGTTTCTAGAATCTTATCCCAGTTGGTGGATAATATATTATTCGTATATTCAGCTTTAGCACGAGGCCAGTTGCTGAGTAGAATGCTTGCAGATTCTTTATCTACACCTTTCATAAAGAATGGAGTGTTTAAGTAGCTTGCTTTAACAGGCTCAGGTGTATAAGTAAAGATATCCTCTGCTAAGTGAGGTAGTACTGGTACTAGTAATCTATTAATTACTGAAAGTAGCTCCGCTACTACTGTTTGTGCGGCACGGCGAGACTGTGAATTAGTACCGTGAGTATAGAGTCTATCTTTAATAATATCGAAATAGAACGCTGATAGATCTACTGAACAGAAGTTTTGTAGTAATTGATAGTACTTGAAGAATTGATAATTATCAAAACACTCTGTAACCTTCTCAACTAAGACTTGTAATCTATGCAGGATTAATTGGTCTAATTGCCATAGATCCTTGTAGGCAACTGTATCTGTGCTTGGATTGAAATCATTCAAGCTACCAAGCATATAGCGTGAAGTATTACGGAAATTACGATAGATATCAGAAAGCTGCTTAAACATACTAGCGCCGATCTTGATCTCGACAGAGTAGTCCACACTTGCAACCCAGAGCCTGAGTATATCTGCGCCATATTCTTTAATGACATCATCTGGATCTACTACATTGCCGATAGATTTAGACATTTTGTGTCCTTTCTCATCTACTACAAATCCATGTGTTAAAACAGACTTATAAGGAGCCACTCCATTGGTCGCAACAGAGGTCAGTAAGCTAGATTGAAACCAACCACGATGCTGGTCAGAACCTTCTAGATATAGATCTACTGGTCTGAATTTTCCATCAGGGCAGAGGTCTTTACGTTGTTGAACTACTGTACGGTGTGTTGATCCTGAATCAAACCAGACGTCCATGGTATCAGTCTCTTTTTTGAAACGTTCATCAAGCGAGAAGCGGCAGCCTTGGTCAACTTCTGCGTTATGCTCGCCCTTCGCAATCCTCATTGACGTATTAGTCAACTCCGGTTGCTCAGGGCTCGCATGCCTTGAATTTGACGCAAGTTGCTCGCTTCTCGGAATATTATATTTTTCTAGAAAGCTCTCAGGTAATAGCTCAGATAACGGCTTTGCATACCAAGCGTTAGAACCTTCTTTGGCAAAAATTTTAGCTACATGCTCAATGACATCTGGATCAAGAATAGCTTTAGGATTGCCTTGAGCATTGAGATCTGATTTATCGTATATCGCAGGAATTGGTACTCCCCAAGTGCGTTGACGTGAAATACACCAGTCGCCGCGTTCTTCTACCATAGTGCGTATACGATTACGACCACGTTCCGGAATCCATTCTACAGAGTCGATAGCTTTAAGAGCTGCATCACGGAAGCCATCTACGCTAGCAAACCATTGCTCGGTAGCCCTATAGAGTAGAGGTGTCTTAGAGCGCCAGCAATATGGATAACTGTGTACTAGCCTGTTTAAGCCTAGCATTGCTCCAGCATCGAATAAGGCAGCGATAATCAAATCGTTACCTTGTTTAATAACATGGAAACCATTGAAATCTAGTTTGCCACTTGAGTGATTGAGATTCTCAAGTTTAGCTTTAAGACTCTCATTGCGCGCTTTAGCTTTCTCTAAAGTAGCAGAATCTTTAAACGTATAGGAACCTGCTTCGCTAGTGTAAACTCCACGTCCATCTACTGGGCAAAGTATTTCTAGTCCGTATTCTTGTCCTACTTGAAAATCCTCATGTCCATGTCCAGGGGCTGTGTGTACAGAGCCAGTACCTGCATCTATAGTTACATGCTCACCAAATATAATTGGTGATGGTCTTCCGTAGAGTGGATGTATCGCTACTAAACCTTTTAGTTCTTTGCCTTTGAAAGTTTCTGATGCAGTAGTTAATTCTAGTTTACAATCTTTAGCAACATTCTCTAGTAGATCTTTTGCAAGAATAATCTGTCCATGTTCCTGACTTTTAGCTATAACATAGTCTATCTCAGGGTTTAAAGCGATTGCAAGGTTTCCTGGAATAGTCCAAGGAGTTGTGGTCCAAATTACCATCTTGGTATTTTTTAACTCTTTAGCGTATTTGAACTGATTCGGAATAGTTTTAGGATCTATTGCAAAAGCCACGTAAATAGCTTGAGAAACATGTTCTTCATTGTATTCTACTTCAGCATCAGCAAGTGCAGTCTCCGCTCCATAGCTCCAGTAGACCGTTTTAAGCCCCCTATATATATGACCCTTAGTAGACATTTCGCCAAATAATCTAATCTGTTCAGCCTCGAATGCTGGATCTAGGGTAATGTATGGGTGCTCCCAGTCGCCTAGTACTCCGAGTCTACGAAACTTAGTCTCTTGTCCCTTGAGATTCTTTAGTGCAAATTCTTTACATCTGTCTCTTAGCTCTATGACGCTGATTGAGCTTCTGCCACCTTTGATATCCTTCACCACCGCATTTTCTATTGGTAAACCGTGACTGTCGTAACCCGGTACATAAGGGGCTTTGAACCCACTTTGGTTTTTGTATTTAATAACTATGTCTTTAAGAATTTTGTTTAAAGCAGTGCCTATATGGATCTTGTCAGAGCTAAGGTAGGGAGGACCATCATGCAGCACAAACAGCTTGGCTGACTCGTTTTGCCTTAATTCTAAGATTTTTTCGTAGACTTGGTTTTCATCCCATTGCTTCTGAAACTCAGGTTCACGCACAGCTCCATTACCACGCATAGGGAATTCTGTTTGAGGTAGATCAAGAGTGTCTTTATATCTGTTTTCCAGATCATTATTAACTGTTTCTGTGCTGGGATTGGTCATTGCTTAAGTATATTTTATAAACTCCAGGAGAAAATAGTACATATAGACTATATCTTTTAATCTAGGTACGCATCTTTATGTAAAAGCTGTGCTTATTCGATTTATGCTGGTTTTCTTTTATGTAATGCAGGTTTTTTAAGGTTTTGGGCGAAAATTCACTATAAGTTCTAATACTTTTATCCCAGCTCTCCTCTGATTTACTTAGGAATATTCTCAATTCCTTTGTGAAAGATGAATACAGCCTAATGGTATCTACCATTCTTAATAATCCTTAATAATGTCAAAAACAAGGCTAATACCCGAAAAACTTAAATTGATTTTGCTGGCCATCTGGCTCCTATTTAGCAATGTCAGTCTTGCTATGGCGGCTACAGAAGAGCTTCCAGCCGAGCAACGATATGCTGAGATGACTTTTGTTAGAGGTATTGATCCTGATTTAATGGTTTATATAAACAAGAAGAGTTTAAATATTGACTTGTTAAGAACCAATAATATTAGAGTTCGGATTAAGACGTCACATGTCTATAGTGCGATAGATAAAATTAGCAGTTTTAAAATTTCTATGTATGAAATTGTTAATGGTGAAAGACGTTTTGTTTCATCTCAAACTCTAACTGTTTTTAAGGGTACAAAGAAGAGTCGTGTCATCAGTATTGCAGCAGGATATTTTGCAGCTCCAACTAAACAAGTTGAGTTTGATGTTTTTGATACAGAAGGTAATTTAATCAATACTTACTCTGCAGAATTATCTGCGACACATTTAGATTCACAAGTAGCGGGTGGCGATGGTGTTAATTTAAATGCTGCAGATTGTGATTATACAAATTTCGATGACTGTCAATTAGATTATTTATTTGACAGAATTACTTTTGAAGCTAAACCACAAAAACAAATTAGCACTAGAATCGTAAAAAGCGAAGAAGGACTTTATAAGGTTACTATTCCAGTACCAAGATCCCAATTTAAGTTTCTTGGTAGAAGTGTTACTAGAGGTAAGAAGGATGGTCTTGGTAATGGTGGCGGACTTATTGCAGATTCCTTTGGTGATACTTTATCTATATCTACTATTAAAATAGGACCAAGCGCTTCAAATTATGGTGTTTTCTCTTATGATCCTTTTGATCATCAATTTACCTTCGGTCCTAGTAATGCAAGTACTCCTGTAGTCATTGGTGCTGATGGCAAGCTTGGTATTGGTGTGGATCCAGCGGATGCTTTCTTAGATGTCAGAGGAGGAGATGGTACTAGTCCTAGTATGATTCTTGAACCTGGTACTTTAGCTACTACTCCTGTGAATGGTGCTTTAGAGTTTGATGGTAATAATTTTTATTTTACTAAGAATGGAGTTCGCGGTGTTATAGGTGCACAAGGACCAACTGGACCAGCTGGTCCTACAGGTCCTACGGGTCCTGCAGGAAGTGGTGGCAGTGGTAGCTTATCAAGTCCTACTTTAGTTTCAGTAAGTCCTGTGGATAATTCTACTGGAATTGGTATTAATGACAATTTAGTTATTAATTTTAGTACTGTTGTTGCTGAAGGTAATGGAAATATAACTATTCATAAAGTTTCTGATGATTCAATTATCGAAACGATTGACTCTAACGATACCTCTAAATTAACTTTCTCTAATAACAAAGTTACAATTAATCCTTCATCTACATTTGATTATTTAACTGGTTACTATGTCTTAATTGAAAATGGTGCAATTGCAAGTGGTTTAGATGTAAGTGATGGATGGGTTGGTATATCTACTACTACAGATTGGAACTTTACTATTGCAAATCCGGCAACTATTGCGGTTAGTTCTCTGAGTCCAGCTGATAATGCTACAGGAGTCAGTCGTACTGGTACTTTTGCTATTACTTTTAATGTTCCAGTTAACCTTAATACAGGAAATGTAACCTTTAAGAAATCTTCGGATAATAGTATTTTTGATCAATTCAGCATTGGATCAGGTCAAGTCACTAGATCTAATGGTAATAGAACTGTAACTTTTGATCCAAGTGGAACTTTGAACTATTCTAATGGCTACTATATAGAGATTGCCTCGACTGCAATTGAGAACTTCTATACTGGTGGTGAATATTTCGCTGGTTATTCAGGTCCAACTTCTTGGAATTTTACTGTTCAAGGACCTGCAAGTTTAAGTGTAGAAGAAACATTTAATTTACCTACTAATACTACTACTTATTCTTCAACAACTAATGTTGCAAATATGCAAAGTTCTGATACTCCAGTAAGAACTGTAACTATGACTAATAATAAGGTTGCTGGAGATTCTACTGTTGTTGTTGCATTTAATATTGTTACTAATTTACCTAGCACTATTACCCTTGTTGGCGGTACGGTGATTACTTTTGGAACGGACGCGGTCGTACCGGATTCCCTTGCTAACAGATATGTAGTTCCTACTCAGGAATATTCATTCTATGTAGATACTGGCACTAATAAGCTGGTAATTAGAAATGAAGCTTCTGCATTTGGAGTCTTCACTGCAAGGACAATTACAGCAGTTTTCGCTAATTAAGAAATGAAGATGAAAAGAGAAACAAAATCAATTTTCAATATCATCAAAAAACTTTTGATAGTTGTCTTTATTTCTGCACAATTCTCTGGTACTGCCTTTGCCATACTTCAGAATAACGTTGTTGGACCTAGTAGTATACAAGTAGATAAGTCAAATGCTTCAGGTGGTTTCTTGATTGAAAATGCTCAGCAAGGTGCGGCAGCTATTCAAGGTGGTTTAATTCTTTATGATGCTAACAACAATAAGTTTAGATCAATAGTAAACCGAAATGGTAGTTTGATGATTAATACTGACGGACTCGGAACTCTAAAAAGAATTCTTCTTGAAGATGATTTGACAGGTGTTGTTGCTAGTAACGGTTCTGTGAATAATATGACTCTGAATAATGGTACACTACAAGATCCTACTTTAAATGGAATAGTATCTGTTAATGGTGCAATTTTTCAAGGCCCTCATATTACATTTAATGGGACTACATTCTCTGATATATTTAATGCAACTTTATTTAATGGAACAACTTTCAATGGAACTGTTGCAAACTTTACTACAGTGAATGCTACTAACTTTGTTGGTAATGGAGCTGGTTTAACTAATATAAATGCTAGCAATGCCTCTCTCTTAGATGGTTTAGATTCACTTGAATTCTTAAGGTCTAATGTAGCTGATACTTATACTGGTGTTGAGCTTGATTTCTCTGCAGCATCGAAGTTGGATATCAATGGTGATTTAGAGATAGCTGATACCAATATTCTTTTTGATGGAGGTGCGACTATATTTAATGGTAGTGGAGCATTTACACTTAAACCTAGTGCTGGAGCTAATGTTAATGTCAACGTAAGAGGTGGTGGAGATTTTGCAGTTAATGGAGATAGTTTATTTGTAGAAACTAGTAATGGATTTACTGGCTTGGGAACTATTGCTCCTTTGAAACCTTTACATATCAATGCTACTGGTCTTAATACTAATAATGCAGAAATTTTATTAAGTGCTAAAGGTCTTAAGAATTGGACTCTAGGGGTGGACAATGGTAACTCTATTGGTGCATTTAGAATTGCTAATGGAGCTAATTTAGCAACTGACACTAAATTTACTCTCTTGAAGAGTGGTAATGTTGGAATAGGTACAATTAATCCAGCTACATTTAAACTTGAAGTTGCTGGTGCAATAGGACCGGTTTCTGACAATACTTCTAATTTGGGATTGCTTAATAAGAGATTCCATGTGGTTTACGCTAATACTTTCAACGGAAGTTTTATGGGAGATGGTTCAGGATTAAGAAACCTCCCTGGTATGAGCCCAGATTCTATCGATACTTTAATTGATGGTAAATCCAATGCGGTAAATGTCTATCTTGGTAATGGTGCAGGTTTAAATGATACTGGAGTTAGCTATTCAACTGGAGTTGGTATAGATGCTTTAAATGCTAATAATAGTGGTGCTGGACTTCGTAATACGGCAGTTGGTTATCAAACTCTTTATGCCAATACCACTGGATCGCAGAATACTGCAATGGGTTACCGTTCGCTTAAGAACAACCTTACAGGAGATTACAATACTGCAATTGGTGATAGATCTCTTTTCTCTAACCTACATGGATACGACAATACTAGCAGTGGTTTCCAATCACTGTATTTAAATACTAATGGATCCTATAATACGGCTACTGGTTTCTATGCACTTAGATCAAACACTACTGGAAGCTATAATACTGCTTTTGGCTATTCTACTTTATTTGCTAGTACTGGTAATGGCAACACCGCTCTTGGTTATATGGCTGGTAATGGTAACACTACAGGAAAACATAATTTATTCCTTGGTTATAATGCAGCTATAAATCTTACTACTGGTTCGAATAATATAATGATTGGTAATGGAGTTATTGCAGCTTCTGCAACAGCTTCTAATCAACTTAATATTGGTAATGCTATTTATGGAAATTTAAACAGTGGCAATATTGGTATAGGTTATATCAATGCTCAATCTAAGCTCCAAGTTAATGGAAGAGTCTTGGCTACTGTGTTTAATGGTAATGTATTTAACGGCGGTATCTTTAGAGGTAGCTTTGTTGGTGCTGGCTCAGGAATAACAAATCTTAATGCTAGTAATGTTAATTCAGGTGTCTTGGGATCTACTTATGGTGGTACTGGAATAAATAATGCTGGTAGTTTAACCTATGGTTCTAATAATATAACTTTTACTACTACTGGTGCTACGTCGCTAACTTTACCAACTAGTGGTACTTTGGCAACTTTGGCTGGTACGGAAACTTTAACTAATAAAACCCTTGAAGCTCCAATAATTAATGGAAGAGCATTGTTTAGAAACAATAGTACTGCTCAATTTAATGGTGGAATTTTAATTAAAGCTGGAGCTGGTGTTGATAAGGTACTGACTTCGGATGCTAATGGTAACGCTACTTGGCAAGATGTTTCTTCATTGCCTAGTGGTGATGCTGCAACAGTGGATGGTTTAGATTCAACAGATTTCTTACGTTCGAATAGTTCTGATAGTTATACATCTGGAACTTTAACTTTTGATGCAGGAACTAGTGTGGATATTAATTCTATAAATGTTTCTATCGCAGACACAGATATTAGTCTGGATGGTGCATCAACAACATTTACTCAAACTACAGGAAGTATAGGTTTAGTACCAGCAGCTGGAGCTAACTTCACTAGTACTATTGCAAGTGGTGGTGAATTTAAAATTAATGCTAATGCTTTGGTATTTAATGGTACTAGTGCAAACCTTGGTATTGGTAATGTAAATCCTCAGGCGACTTTGGATTTAAATGGTACTTTAGCAATCAAATCATCAACAGTGGTTGATATTGCTGCGGTTACTGGAGTAACTCCTACTAAATCAATTATGAAGATCCAGGGTGATGGTGGAGCTGTGAATATTAGTGCTGATCCACAGATTGTAGATGGAACTGATGGACAAATTTTAATTCTAAAAGGTACAAGCGATATAAATACTGTGCAATTAGATCCGGGTGCAGGACTGTCACTAACTGATAGTCTGTCATTCGTTCTGGGAGACAAGGATACTCTGATGCTTATTTATGATGCAGATGAGGATCTATGGCTGGAAATAAGTAGGTCAGATAAATTTTAAGAGGGAATAATCATGAAAAATATAACAATGAGGCAAATAACAATGAAAAGAATAATAATAAAACTAATAGTTTTCATTATGGCTTTAACTGGCTTGCCAGCCTTCGCCACAAGTAATGGTGTTACGTTGGAGTACGTGCGACCTGGCCGAAGTTTAGCTATTGGTACTAAGGATACTGTTGGAGCCTTGACTATTAATGGTACTTTGGCATTGACTAAACTGAGCTCTATTCCTGCTGCCAGTGCTGGTTACGGTAAGATTTTTGTTAATGGTGATAATCTTTATTATAACAACGGTGGCAGTTTAACTTTCTTGGTTAATAATGGTAACGTTTCTGGTGTAAATGCTACTACTGTAGATGGTATAGATTCAACGCAGTTCTTAAGATCGGATACCTCTGATAACTTTACTAGTGGGACTTTAACTTTTGATGCAGGAACTAGTGTAGATATTAATAGTACAGCAGTATCTATTGCTGACACAGATATTAGTTTAGATGGAGCATCTACAACTTTCACTCAGACTACTGGAAGTATCAATGTAGTTCCAGCTTCTGGAACTGATTTTACAAGTACTATAGCAAGTGGTGGAGAATTTAAAATTAATACAACTGGTTTAGTGTTTAATGGAACTAATTCTCGAGTTGGTATTGGTTTTGTAAATCCAAGAGTTAAGCTTGATGTGAACGGTACTATTCTTGGTGTGACTATTAATGGAGGAACTGCTAATTTTACTGGAACTGTTACTGCTAATGCTTTTGTAGGTTCTGGTGCAGGAATAACAAATCTTAATGCTAGTAATGTTAGTTCAGGAGTATTAGGTTCTACTTATGGTGGTACTGGAATTAACAATGCTGGTAGTTTCACTTATGGTGCTAATAATATAACTTTTACTACTGCTGGTGTTACATCGTTAACTTTACCAACCGCTGGTACTTTAGCAACCTTGGCTGGAACTGAAACTCTACGAAATAAAACTCTTGAAGCTCCAGTAATTAATGGAAGAGCTTTATTCACAAACAATAGTATAGCTCAATTTAATGGTAGCGTTTTAATTCCAGGTGGAGCTGGTGTTAATAAGGTGTTGACTTCGGATGCTAATGGTAGTGCTAGTTGGCAAGATGTTTCTTCATTACCTAGTGGTGATTCTGCAACAATAGATGGATTAGATTCGACACAATTCTTACGTTCTGATGCTTCTGATAGTTATACATCTGGAACTTTAACTTTTGATGCAGGAACGATTGTAGATATTAACTCAACAACTGTTTCAATTGCAGATATCAACATTAGCTTAGATGGTGCAAGTACAACTTTTACTCAGACTACTGGTGCTATTCAAATGATTCCAGCATCAGGATCAACTTTTGCGGTAAATGGTTCATTGACCTTGGTGCCTTCTAGTATAGCTTTAATTTCAGCTGGTAGCAGTATTCCTGTAGCTAATTCTATAGTTAAGATTGCTGGCAATGGTGGAGCCGTCAATATTGACTATGACCCTCAGATTACAGATGGTGTTCATGGACAAATAATAATATTGCGTGGTACTAGCAACACTAATACCGTGACCCTAGAAGAACTAAATGGACTAGCTCTAACGGATGGCTTGTCGTTTGTTTTAGGTAATAAAGACACCATGTCTTTGATGTATGACGCTGGGGATGATCAGTGGATAGAAATAAGTAGGTCGGATAAATAAGAGAAATAGTAGTTAATTAATGAGAAAAATAATAATTAATCTAATAATTTTTGTCTTGTTCTTTACGAGCCAGCCAATTCTTGCTGCTAGTAATGGTGCGGCCTTGGAGTATATTAAAGCAGGTAAAAGTTTAGGTGTGCGTACTAAAATTGCTCCTGAGGCTCTGACTATTAATGGTACTATGGCGTTGACTAAGCTTAGCTCTAAACCTAATGCTACTGCAGGTTACGGTAAGGTATATGTTAATGGTAATAACCTTTATTATAATAATGGTGGTAGTTTAACTTTCTTGGTTAGTAATGGTAGTGTTTCTGCTGGTAATGCTGGAACATTAGATGGTATAGACTCACTTTCATTTTTACGTTCAGATGCTAGTACTACTTATAGCTCTGGAACTTTTACTGCTAACTCTGGAACTACTATTGATATTAATTCAACTAATGTTTCTATTGCTGATACTGATATTAGTTTTGATGGTGCTTCTACGACTTTCACTCAAACTACTGGTGCTATGACCATGGCTCCAGCAAATGGTTCTAATATGAATGTGAATTTATTTGGAGTGAGTGATTTTGTTGTGGGTACTAATAAATTTATTGTAAATAATAATGGCAGAGTGGCTATCGGTCATATAAGTCCAGATATGGTTCTTGATATTAATGGTGGAGCTGCTCTAAGAAATATTAATGATGGCACTGTTAGTAGTGGTGGTGGACCGGTAACATTTAGAAGCTTTACTTTTGTAAATAAAGCTAATGGAGTTTCCCTGACAATTAACAAGCCTAGTGGAACTGTAGATGGTGATCTTATAATTGCTTATCATTTTAGTATAGGTGCTGGTGACAGTCATGATACCCCTGCAGGTTGGACTTTAATTACTACGGCAGGTAAAGTACATGGTTTTAATTCTACTTGGGATACGCATCTTAGTGCTTGGTATAAAACAGCATCTGGTGAACCGTCTTCTTATAATTTTACTGGTACGGGGGATGTTCCGAGAGAGGTTCACTTGTTAAGATATGATGGTCATAATTCTTCTAATCCAATTAATATAGCTGCTATAAACAATGGTATTACTTCATCGTCAATTGCAAATACTGTCAGCGTTACTACTACAGTAGCTAATACTAAAATTGTGAAATTAATGGGAGTAGGAGTCTGGCCTTTACAAGGTTATGGAAACTTTCCTGTTGGTTATACTGATAGAAGCAGAGGTAGTTTGGACAGTATAGTCTTTGATAAAGATCAAGCTGCGATAGGTGCCAGTGATAGCAATACTTTAGAATATGTCGATGATGGTGTCGGTTGGGGTGGTGTTCGTTATGCTGGTATTACTTTTGCAATAGAACCAAGTGCAGGATCTAGTAGTTCATTAATGGGTGATCCTGATAATGGTTCTGGTTTCTTTTATCTATCTAATGGTGGTGCGGCTGATGCTGGTATTGGTGATTTCTTTGCTAAAATAAGAGAAAACAGCGTTACTAAAACTATCAAAATTATAGATTTTGCTACTGGTAAATTAGCAGCTTCAAGTAATTCAGATACTCTTGACAATATAGACTCTACTTCATTTTTACGTTCAGATGTGAGTACTACTTATAGCTCTGGAACTTTCACTGTTAACTCTGGAACTACTATTGATATTAATTCAACTAATGTTTCTATCGCTGATACTGATATTAGTTTAGATGGTGCTTCTACGACTTTCACTCAAACTACTGGTGCTATGACCATGGCTCCAGCAAACGGTTCTAATATGAATGTGAATTTACTTGGAGTGAGTGATTTTGTAGTGGATACTAATAAATTAGTTGTAAATAATAATGGTAATGTTGGTATAGGCTATGTAAACCCACTTTATTCACTAGCAGTGAATGGTACTAGCTTCTCTAAAGCTTTCAATATTAATGGCAATACTTTATCGACAGCCTCTCTGTCACAAGGAAGTTTATTAGTCGCTAAATCAGCTGGAAATATAAAAGAGCTTGCTAAAGGTACTAACCATTATGCACTTAAAGTTAATGGTAATGCTCTTGCTTGGGAAGTTGATGCTGGTAGTGCAGGACTTGGTGCTTCAAATATCGATGGACTTAGTGATGCTAAGGCTGATGTATATAGTGTTTATTTAGGTAATGGTTCTGGTTTGGCACATAGTGGTAATGCTCGTAATACTGGGCTTGGTATTAGTGCATTGAGACGAGCTAATTCTGCTAATACTTTTAATACTGCAATGGGTTATCAAACCATGAATGGAACTACTTCTGGTACTTATAATACTGCTGTTGGAACTCAAGCTTTATACACTAATGCTACAAATAGTTACAATAGCGCTATTGGTAGTAATGCTTTATATTCAAATACTGCTAATTTCAATAACGCTCTAGGGAGTTCTGCTTTATATACTAACTCTACTGGTACATACAATACTGCTATTGGTAGTAGTGCATTATATGAAAATACTACTGGTGGTTCTAACGTTGCAATAGGCGGTAATACTCTTCAACACAATCAAACTGGTTCTTATAATGTCGCAATAGGTACTTTAGCTGGTGGTACTGGATCTGTCATGGTCTCAGGTCCAACTTCTTATACATCTGGTACTTTTATTGGACATCAGAGTGGTTATAACAATACTACGGGTAATTATAATACAGCTGCTGGTTATCAATCTCTTTTCTCAAACACAAATGGACAGTACAATACAGCATTAGGACTTGAAGCACTATATAACAATACTTCGCAATCCAATAGTACTGCTGTTGGTTATAATGCTGCCTTTAATTCTACTGTTAGTGATACTACAGCTTTGGGCGCTAATGCACTTTATAGCAATACTACTGGTAGATATAATACAGCATTAGGTCAATCTGCTTTATATAACACTGTTACAGGCGGGCGCAACACTGCAGTTGGTTATGGTGCTGGTAGTGGATTTGCTACAAATAGCTTTGCTAATGGTACTCTTCTTGGTTACGAGGCTGGATACAATTTAACTACTGGAAGCAATAATATTATCCTCGGTTATCAAGCTGGAGATTCTATGACTTCTGGTGGCAAGAATATCGTTATTGGTTATGATATTGACGCTCCTAGTGATACTGGTTCTGGTCAATTAACTATTGGTAACTTAATTTATGGTACGGGTATGACTGCTAATGGTACTACGGTCTCTGGTGGTAAAGTTGGTATCAATAAAGCTGTGCCTGTATATACTTTAGATGTTAATGGAACCACTTCCTCTAAAAACTTTAATATTAATGGCAATACTTTATCGACAGCTCCTCTGTCACAAGGAAGTTTATTGGTCGCTAAATCAGCTGGAAATATAAAAGAGCTTGCTAAAGGTACTAACCATTATGCACTTAAAGTTAACGGTAATACTCTTGCTTGGGAAGCGATTAATGTTTCTGGTGCTGATGCTGGAACATTAGATGGTATAGATTCGACCGAATTTTTACGTGCAAACGCTAGTACTACTTATAGTTCTGGAACTTTCACTGCTAACTCTGGAACTACTATTGATATTAATTCAACGGCAGTATCTATAGCTGATCCTGATATTAGCTTTGACTCTGCGTCTGGAGTAACTTTTACACCAACTGCTGGACAAAATCTCAATGTTGCTTTATCTACTACTGGTGATTTTGCGGTTAATACTAACCAGCTCTATGTCGATACTTCTGCCGCAAATGTCGGTATAAAAATAGTTAGTCCAAGTGAAAAGCTTACTGTCAATGGTAATCTAGCTCTAAGAGAGGGTTCTGCTCCTAGTAATACGGCTAATTATGGAAAATTTTATATTAATTCTTCTAATTCAAAACCTTATTTCTTAGATGATAGTGGTACTAGTTATAATTTAACTAATGGTTCAGCTTCTTATTGGTCTTTAGCTGGTTCTAATTTATATCCATCAGTATCTACTTATAATACAGCTTTAGGACATTCTAGTCCGGATACAGTTCTGGATCTTAATGGAGCTCTAACTCTTCGTAGATTAGCTACTAGTGTGTTTGCTAGTTCAGATCAAACTAGTAATGGTGCAGTTGCTTCGACTCTATATATCAATAAACCAAGTGCTACTGTTCAGAATGATCTTTTGATAATGGCAGTATCATCAACTTATCCTGTTAGCACGGGTCCAAGTGGTTGGACTTTAATTGAACAAGTTGATCCTCCATCAGGTAATCCTGAATCATTAACTGTTTATTATAAAATTGCAACAGGTTCTGAGCCTTCAAAATATAGCTTAGTACTTAGTTCTGCTATACAATCTCGAGGAGTTATACTTCGCTACACAAACGTGGATACTGGCTCACCAATTGATGCACATGCATCTAATTATGATTGGGCTAGTGGTACTATAGTTACCCCAGATATTAGTACAAGTCATGCTAATACTAAAATTCTTAGAATTGGAGCTCTTGCAGTTATGACAAATACTTTTGATTCACTTGCAGGTTATAACTTGCAGTATAAATATGAAACATCCTCTAGTGATTCAAATATAGTTGTTTTTGATAAGGATCAAAGTGGAACAGGTTCAATAGGAACTGCCAATATTACCTATACAGGAACTAGTATGGTTTATTATTCAGCAGTAACTTTGGCTATTAATTCAGCTAATAATGCAGGAGGTTCAGCTGATCCTTCTAATCCTGATGCAGGTTCGTCAGTATTATGGATGGCTAATGCTAGTAGTAGTAGCGGTAAAAATGGTGATTTATTAACCAAGGTTAGTGCAGCTGGTACTACTAAAACTATAAGAATAATTGATTTTGCTAATGGTAAACTCGCAACTACTAGTGCTGATACTGTTGATGGCATAGACTCACTTTCATTCTTACGTTCAGATGCGAGTACTACTTATAGCTCTGGAACTTTCACCGTTAACTCTGGAACCACTGTTGATATTAATTCAACAAATGTTTCGATTGCAGATACGGATATAACTTTAGATGGAGCTAATACAGCATTTACGCAAAGTAGCGGTAATATTTCTTTAGTTCCAGCTTCAGCAAAAGATTTAACTGTAACTGTTGCAAGTGGTGGAGAATTTAAAATTAATACTACTGACTTAGTGTTTAATGGTACTAATGCAAGGCTTGGTATTAATAAATCTAATCCTGGATATACTCTTGATATTAACGGAATTACATTCTCCAAAACTTTCAATATCAACGGTAATACTCTCACTATCCCAAGTTTAGGACAAGGAAGTTTATTATTCGCTAAATCAGCTGGAACTCTTAAAGAACTTGCTAAAGGCACTAACCATTATGCTCTTAAAGTCAATGGTAATGCGCTTGCTTGGGAAGCGATTAATGTTTCTGGTGCTGATGCTGGAACATTAGATGGTATAGATTCGACCGAATTTTTACGTGCAAACGCTAGTACTACTTATAGTTCTGGAACTTTCACTGCTAACTCTGGAACTACTATTGATATTAATTCAACGGCAGTATCTATAGCTGATCCTGATATTAGCTTTGACTCTGCGTCTGGAGTAACTTTTACACCAACTGCTGGACAAAATCTCAATGTTGCTTTATCTACTACGGGTGATTTTGCGGTTAATACTAACCAGCTCTATGTGGATACTTCTGCTGCAAATGTTGGTATAAAAATAGTTAGTCCAAGTGAAAAGCTTACTGTTAATGGTAATTTAGCTCTAAGAGAGGGTTCTGCTCCTAGTAATACGGCTAATTATGGGAAATTCTATGTTAGTTCTTCTAATTCAAAACCTTACTTTTTGGATGATTCGGGAACTAGTTATAGTCTTACTAATGGTGCGGTAGCAAGCCCATGGACCTTAAGCGGTTCTAATATTTATACCAATAACGATAGTTACAATGTTGGTATTGGAACTACTGCTCCTGATATTAATTTAGATATCGATGGTGCGGTTGGTTTACGAGAAACCTATGATGGTAATGGTGTCGGTCCGGGTGTGAATTTTGAGAGTAGTGCTAACTCTGGTTTTATTACTATGGGTACCTCAGCTTCAGTTGCTAAACCAAGTGGTACTGTTGATGGTGATTTATTGATAGGATTTATGAGTGGTTCTGGCAGTAATATACATTACTCTGCGCCAGGTGGTTGGACTTTAATTGGTATGGTATCTAGGGATGGTAGTGGAATTAGAGTGCAAGCTTGGTATAAAATTGCTTCAAGTGAACCTAGTTCATATAATTTTACATCAAGCTCTGCAAATTATATTTATGCAAATATTCTTAGATATAGTGGAGCAGACACTTCTAATCCAATTCATGTATATGCTACGACTAATGGTGAAGTTTCTTCATCGACTATGAATACAGCTGCAGTTGTAACTACTGTAGAAAATACTAAAATTATAAAATATGGTGCAGTTGAATATATCAGCGCAGCTCCAGGAACTGTTAGTGGTTATACTTCAAGAGATAGTGGAAATTCTAATTCTCATCACAGCTTTAGAGTTTGTGATAAAGATCAGGCACTTACTGGTACTTCAGACACTAATACTATGTCTTCCACTGGGTCTTATTCTTATGCTGAAATGACTATAGCTATTGCCCCCGCGTCGACCGGAATGACAGCTTTTGGTACTCCTGATAATGGTGCGGCGTTCTTCTATCTTTCAAATGGTTCTCTAGCTGGAGCTAATGCCGGAGATCTTTATATTAAGATCAAAGAAAATAGTACTGTCAAAAGTGTAAAAATAGTTGATTATGTCAATGGTAAAGTTGCAAGTAGTAGCAGCGCTGATACTGTTGATGGTATAGACTCTGCTTCATTCTTGCGTTCAGATGCGAGTACTACTTATAGCTCTGGAACTTTCACAGTTAACTCTGGAACCACTGTTGATATTAATTCAACAAATGTTTCTATCGCAGATACGGATATAACTTTAGATGGAGCTAATACAGCATTTACGCAAAGTAGCGGTAATATTTCTTTAGTTCCAGCTTCAGCAAAAGATTTAACTGTAACTGTTGCAAGTGGTGGAGAATTTAAAATTAATACTACTGACTTAGTGTTTAATGGTACTAATGCAAGGCTTGGTATTAATAAATCTAATCCTGGATATACTCTTGATATTAACGGAATTACATTCTCCAAAACTTTCAATATCAACGGTAATACTCTCACTATCCCAAGTTTAGGACAAGGAAGTTTATTATTCGCTAAATCAACTGGAACACTTAAAGAGCTTGCTAAGGGTACTAACCATTATGCTCTTAAAGTTAATGGTAATGCGCTTGCTTGGGAGCCTTTAGCAAGTGGTGGTGGAGCTACTAATCTTGATGATTTAACTGATGCAGTTTCTACTTCGAATGTTTTATTTGTTGGTATAGGAGCTGGTGCTAGTAGTTCTGGAAGTTCTAATACTGGAGTAGGATATAATGCTTTATATAGAGCTGCAGGAGCTTACAATCTTGGAGTAGGACCCTCTGCTTTATATAGTAATGGTAATGCAAGTGGCTCTGCAAATATCGCATTTGGATATTTTTCACAATACAATAATTATACTGGTAGCGATAATATTTCGGCAGGAATGTATTCTTTATATATGAATAAAACTGGTTCTCGCAATCTTGCACTTGGAACAGGAGCCTTGTATAACAATCTTGTATCTAATGGTATAGCTTTGGGTGATAGTGCTGCAAACAGCAATACAACTGGTCCGAGCAATATTGCTATAGGACGTTACACACTTTATTATAATGCTACAGGTGGACGTAATACTATGATCGGTGATCATGCAGGTTATGGCTCTAACTCATATAATTTCTCTAATGGTGTTGCGCTAGGTTATAATGCTGGTTACTCTCTCACTACAGGAAGTAGTAATATATTATTAGGTTTCCAGGCTGGTGATGCAATAACTTCTGGTAAGAAGAATATTGTCATTGGTTATGATATAGATGCTCCTTCTTCTTCTTCTGATGGACAGCTAACTATAGGTAATTTAATTTTTGGTAATGGTATGACTGCAAGTACTGGTACTACTGTTGCTTCAGGTAAGGTTGGTATTAGGAAAAGTCAACCAGCTTATACCTTAGATGTTAACGGAACTACATTCTCTAAAACTTTTAATATCAACGGTAACACTCTTATGATCCCAAGTTTAGGACAAGGAAGTTTATTATTTGCTAGATCAGCAGGAAATATAAAAGAGCTTGCTAAAGGTTCTAATCATTATGTTCTCAAAGTCAATGGTAATGCGCTTGCTTGGGAAGCTGCTAGCGCAGGTGGTGGTGGTGGTGCTACTAATATTGATGGACTTAGTGATGCAATTGCAAATACTTATAGTGTGTTCTTGGGTAACGGTGCTGGACTAAATAATGCAAGTTCTGCTTATAACGTTGTAGTTGGTGCTAATGCTTACTCTACTGCTAACTCTGGTGGTTATAACGTTGCATTAGGCAATATGGCAATGTCTAATAGAGCTAGTGGTAGCTACAATATTGCCATAGGTGGTGGAGCTATGACTAGTAATGGTTATGCTAGTGGTAATAGTAATATTGCAGTGGGTTATTACTCACAAGCTAATAATTACAATGGTAATGATAACTTTTCGGCTGGATACTATGCATTGAATTCTAATAAATCTGGTTCTAATAATATTGCAATTGGTTACCAAACTCTATACTCTAATACTGTAGGTAATGGTATAGCATTGGGTTATAATTCTCTCTATAGTAATACTACTGGTAGAAATAATATAGGCTTAGGAAATTCTTCTTTATACTACAACGTTACTGGTACACGCAATACTGCCCTGGGTCATTTTGCTGGTTATGGTGCTTCTTCTAATAGCTTTAGTAATGGTACTTTACTTGGTTATAATGCTGGTTACTCTCTCACTACAGGAAGTAATAATATATTATTAGGTTTCCAAGCTGGTGATGCAATGACTTCTGGTAAGAAAAACATTGTCATTGGTTATGATATAGATGCTCCTAGTAATACTGCTACTGGTCAGCTCACTATAGGTAATTTAATTTTTGGTAATGGTATGACTGCAAGTACAGGTACTACAGTTGCTGGTGGTAAGGTTGGTATTAATAAAGGTCAACCAGCATATACTTTAGATGTAAATGGAACTACATTCTCTAAAACTTTCTCTTCTAAAGTTTACAGTATTAATGGTAACACCCTTAGTATTCCAAGTTTAGGACAGGGAAGTTTGTTATTCGCTAGATCAGCAGGAAATATAAATGAACTTACTAAAGGTTCTAATCATTATGTTCTCAAGGTCAATGGTAATGCGCTTGCTTGGGAAGCATCAAGTGGTGGCGGTGGTGGAACTCCAGGTGGAGCGAATACTTATGTTCAATACAATAGTTCAGGTTCATTTGCAGGTAGTTCTAACTTTGCTTGGAACAACGGTTCTAATCGCTTGACAGTTACTGGACAAATTTTAGTCAGTAATGGTACAACGGATGAACCAGGATTAAGATTTATTTCAAGCAATACTGGTATTAGTTCTTCAAATCCTAGTAGTAATATCAAACTTGTAGTTCAAGGCAACGTTCCTATGCATATTAATTCAAGTAATGTTGGTATCGGTACCAGTAGTGTTGATACTAAGCTTGAAGTGAATGGTGCGACTATGAGTAATAGTTTCTTAGAGAAAGCTTTCTATAGTAATACCAGCTCCTATAGTGTAACAATTGATTGGAATAATGGTAATAAACAAAAAATTACACTTGCACATAATCTTACATTTACTTTCACTGCTCCAACTACAGGTGTGGGTTCATTTACTCTAATTCTTACTCAAGATGGAACCGGTTCTAGGACTGTAACTTGGCCTGCTTCAGTGAAATGGCCTGGTGGTACTGCACCAACCTTATCAACAGCCCCTGGTTATATAGATGTAGTAACTTGTCTCTATGATGTTGGACCTGTGTATTATTGTCAGATTGGTTTAGATTTCAGATAGACTGATAGCTAATTTAATGAAATAATCTTTGACCTCAGGTTCTAGTAAACTCTTATGACGAAAGCTAGGATAGCGATTCTGTATTATTTGTTGATAACGTTTGCCTAGTAAACGTTTAGGATCAAAAGTTGCTGTTTCAAAATAGTGTGGAACAGAAAGAGCTCCAATAATGAAAACCTGTTCAGGCTTGCTTAGAGAGCTAATATTGAGATCTAAATCAATTGAAGAGGGGTAGTAAGGATTTAAATCTTCAATTGGGCAGAAATGTTTGTTGATATCTAATGGGAAAAATTCTGCTATATGATGTAATCGCGGTTTTACCAATAGTATAGGATAAGCTAAGTTTGCAGATTTGTTTTCACAAGATTCATAGTTAGGTGCTGGTGATTCAGCAATGAAATTTTGATGTTCAATGTAGTAGCCATAAGCTTTACCTATAATATATGGATCAATATTTGTAGTAAATTCAGTAGTTTCATAAGGTTGAGAAAATTTTATAGCTAATTCGTTGCCGAATCTGGAATATAACTTTCCAAGCTTATCAAGGGTATTTTCAGGAATATCTCTTCTTCTAATTAAGCCCTGTATTCTTTGTTCATTACTAAAATCAATACATTGAAATCTCTGAGGTTCTTTAGCTATTAGTTGTGCTTTAGAGAAAACTGCTTCAAAGAAATCTAAAGCATTAAGATATTGATTGTTTAAGCTAAAACGCTTTTCTAATGGTGTTTTTCCTAAATTAGGATTAGAGAAGGTGAAGGCTTCAGCAATTAAAGTATTGGGATGTTTTTTTAATTTAGAAAGTATACTAGGATTTTTGATTAGTTCGATAAAATCTTTAATTATAGGAAATAAAGGGTCTTTAGGTAATTGTTGTCTAGCAGTACTCGTTAAATCTGTAGTTTCAGAGAATGAATATAAATCGTCGAATTCACTATAGCGTAAACTTGTTATCAAGTAATAAGCAAGAAAGTTTTTTAAATGTTCTTTAGTACTTTTATCGGCTTTACCAGTTATTAGATCAGCTAAATCCTTTCTGGCTTTGCTAATAAATAATGGATTAATTTTTATATCATTAGAGTCAAGCTGATTAGTCAGAATCTCATAATAAATTCTATCTACTTCAGCTTCTGGCTTTATTGCGTATTCTAGAAATTTATTTAAGCCTTCAATAGAATCGTTTTTATAAAAATTTCGTTCTAGAAATGTTATTGGCTTTACTATTCGTTCTAAGTTAGTTAACGCTTGCTTTTGAGATACTTTGTCTGTCTTCAGTAGAATCTCCATAAAAGCCTTATTTAATTGTTCATTAGTTTTCCCGAAAAAGTTAGCATAGTAAGATTCATGAATATTAATCATGTCTTTCATTGAAAAAATAAGCTTAGTATATTTAGTAAATTTCTCGATGTTCTCTGCGTTACCATCTAAATCCATATTAGCTGATTGCATAGCTGGTAAAACTCCTTGCTGTAAGAAAGCTTCAAGATCAGGTATTTCATTTAAAGCATTGTATTTTTTCTGAGAATCATCTTGACGAAGTTTTTTTGTAGCATATAAATTAGGTAAAAGATCCTTCCAGATTAAAGTTGATAATTTGTTTAACTGTGAAATGATTTTTTCTGCTTTATCTAAATCTTCAAGATTTAATTTATTATAATCAGTCAGTGGACCGAGCTCTTTTATAAGTCGCTTGGAGATTGCTGTTTGGAATTCACTATAAGCTTTATCAAAATTACTATTATAACTTTCTGTTGGTAGCTTTAAGCAAAAGTCCGAGCATTTTCTGAGTGCATCTTTTTTACATAGAATAGCAAAATTATCTATGATAGTTAATAACTCATCTGAATTTACTTGCTTGTTAATCTGTTCAGTTAGTTTTTTTAAATCATTAGTAAATTCAGTTATACTAATACAATCTTCTTTCTTGATTTTCTTTTTAAGAGCTGCTATATAATTTGGATCGGTATTAAGTTTTTCCAATAACACTAACTGTTGATTAAACTCCTCAAGAAAAACAATAGATCTCTCTGTAATGATTCTCAAAAGAGATTTCTTTAGGTCTTGCTCTAATTGAGGAATCGTTTTAACTGGATTGTGTATATGGTGAATTCTCTCTTGAGTTGGAAGAACGGGTGCTATTTGTTTAGTATCTTCTCCAATGCTAGATTGACCACTGAACCAAACGGCCGCAATTATTCCTAAGCTTGAGCGACGAAAATCTTGATTTAGGCCTAAACTAAACACCATTAAGAAAATAACAGAAATATTAAAAACAGTGTTGAAATTCTATATATAAACAGGGGATTACACCTAATTTATTTTATGAGAATTAAGTTATGATTGCCGTTGTTTAGATCGTAAACATTTATAACCCACTTCCAGAGAAGGTATTAGGAGTGCTCTTAGTCCAGAAATTCCATTTGGTTTTCTCGGCAGAAGTGCTGTAACCTTCGATATCAAAATTTATATAGTATTGTGTATCCTTTGATAAATTTCCAACAGGGTCAATATTAACATTAGGAGTCCCCCAGCCAGTGACTCTATCACTGGTGACATCAATAGTCTCAATAGTAGAGTCGTCACTAAATTTTTTGATATAAATATTTCCAGTGCCTACTGTAACATTACCGTTAAAAACTATTCCTATGCCTTCGTAACTTTGCATGAAATGTCCATTATCAGGAGGGGAAAGGTATTTGACTTTAATATCTCCTCCGAAACAAGGACCTAAACAACTTGGAAAGTTATAACATGGAGTGCCGGTATTAAAATCAATTCTAAATGCTGTACTAAGATTTGATGGATTACCGCTATAGAAAGCAGAGTTTGTGCCATCTAAGTAGTAAGCAGTATTTGCTGATAAAGTTTGTGATGTGAAAGTAATGGTAGAGGTACCCTGCCCAGCATAATCTGACCATTGAATGGTTTGCACAGTTGAATTATCAGAGGCTAATTTTATATAAATGTTGGGAGTATAGTGGGAAACTGAAACTGGGAAATTCAGAGTGAAATTTACCACTTGACCAGTGCCAGTGGCATTATTAGCAGGAGTACTGGAGCTTAAATTAAATGATGCTTGGCAATCTAGAGTTGTTGCAATGACCAGGGTTGTTATAGCCAAAATTATAAACTTTATATTTATGGAGACTAGCTTATTCATTTTATAACCCAGTCCCTGAGAAGATATTAGGAGTACTCTTAGTCCAAAAATCCCAATTGTCTTTATCGCTACTAGATGAATAATTAGGCCAATCTAGGTTTACATAGTAGTGAGTATTGTCTAGTAAATTTCCTGAAGGATCAATAGTTATACTATTAGTGCCCCAGCCTGAAATTCTGCTACTGTTAGTATCAATAGTTTCAAAAATCGCATCATCATCATATTTCTTAATGGTAATATTGCCATAGCTAGCTGTAACTGTTTGATCAAGGGTTATATTTATACCTTGATATCCTTGCATAAAATGTGCGCCGTCAGGAGGTGATTTATGCAACATTACTGGATTTCCTTGAAAGACGGAACAAACTCCGTTAGCGACGCAAGCTCCAGTGGTGAAATGTATTAGATATCGATTGTTTTGATTACCATAAGGATTTATTTCACATTCATATAAACCACTCTGGGCTATGTCTAAATAGTAGGCTGTATTAGCAGCTAAAGTCATAGTGTTTGCTAGATCAGGGTTAGCAAAGAATCTTAAAGTTGGATGACCAGCATTATCATAATTCATGCCTACAACCTCAGAGTCATCACTCTCTAATCTAATTTTTATCAAGTCTAATCTATAAGCACATCCATTTACCGGTAGATGTAAATAAAAAATAGGTTTCCTTCCTACTAAAACTGTACCGTTTGCAGGCTCAGTAGAAGTGATATCCATACTCCTGGCTGGACTTTGAGTAATTTGCAAAGCAAATAATAGTATTAGACTTGTAATAGTAAGTCTAATACTATTGTACGTGAAAAATTTAGAGCAAAAATGCTGCACCAAGTATATTATTCGTTCTATGTCAACCCTATAAACTAGGCTAAATGGTTTAGGTGGTGTTATAATCTCCTTTGCCAATGCAGCCTAAAATAACCCTTATTAAAAGTGACCTGGATGAAAAGCAGTTAGAATACTACTTAGCAAGAGACGTCATTGCTGTGGACTGCGAAATGATGGGATTAAATATCCATCGTGATCGACTCTGCTTAGTACAAATTGGCGATACTGATAAATTTATAACCTTGGTACAGATAGAACTAGGACAGAAAAAAGCTCCTAATCTAAAGAAACTTATGGAAGCTAAGACTCCTATTAAACTTTTTCACTTTGCGCGAACTGATGTAGCTTGGTTGCAGTTTTGGTTGAATATAGAAGTGAATAATATATTCTGTACTAAGATAGCAAGTAAGATTGCTCGTACCTATACCGATAAACATGGATTGAAGGATCTGTGTAAGGAAATTACTGGTAAGGAACTTAATAAGAATCAACAATCAAGTGATTGGGGTGACTTAAATATCAATAAGGACCAAATTCAATACGCTGCTAATGATGTGATTAATTTAATTGAAGTTTATACTAAGCTAAAAGTCATGCTTGAGCGTGAAGGACGTATGGAGCTTGCACTTAAATGTTCTAAGTTTGTGCCGGTTTTTGCAGAGATGGACGTGCTTGGTTATCAGCAAGTTTTTGAGCATTAAATACTACAAATATTTATTTACTATGAAGTCGATACTCAAAAATAGCTGTTTGAAGTTTTAGTAAAGTTGGTAAAAAGGTTTTTATGTTGTGATTCTCAGTTAAGTAGGGTTTCGATAAATCTAGATCCGCCAAATTCTCATATACTTGTCTTTCTGTTGTATTTAATGAGCTTAAATATTTGTTTATATCAATATGATTTTGTATACTCCACTCTTCCAGTTCGCTAAGTAATTTTACTGAAGCTATTCCAATGGCCCCATTATTTAAACCACTTTTAATAGCTGTGATATCTTCACTTCTTAATTCTTCAGGGCTTAATTCATAGATAGGATTAGCAATATTGAGTCTATTAAAGAATTCTTGACCTTTCTTGCTTAGAGCCCATAATATTGGGTCGTTCTCTGTTGGATCTACAGGAGCTACTGGACCATGAATATTTAATTCAGGTGCTTTGTGAATTCCCCAAATTAAATCATCTTCTCGATTTGTTGCTGCCTTATTTAAATTGTTTGTTCTTATAGCTGCTTCGTTTCCAGGCTTAATTGCTATCCACCAGGTTGCACCCATAGTTGCAGGTAAGCTTGCTATTAGAGCTGTCCAGGTTGCAACGGTTTTAATTGGACTCGACATAAGGTAATAATAGCTAGTATATCAAGTTATAAGTCTTAGGGCTTTAGTATCTGTGATACAATAACCCATCACTGTGCAAGTCCTTAAGCCAAATACGATCAATTCCACTAGCCTGAATAAGGCTAATTTGCTTAACTTGATAGAAAAATTTGATCAAGTTAAGGTTTTAGTTATGGGAGATTTAATTCTCGATGAATATCTCCTAGCTAAGCCTGAGCGTATTTCTAGAGAAGCTCCGGTAATGATTCTTAAATACATTAGATCCAAGTTTGCCCTAGGAGGAGCTGCAAATGCTGCTGCTAATATTGCAGCATTAGGTGCCAAGGTAACTTTACTTGGACTGACTGGTAATGATTCTAGTGCTAAAACTTTTTTAACACTCTGTAATGAATTAAACATTGACCTGCTGAATATTGTTGATAATGAAAGACAAACTACTACTAAGACTCGTATCATTTCTACTTCTAGCTCTAATCCTGATAGTGGCACTATTTTACAACAACAAGTTTTACGTGTAGATAGAGAAGATAGTATAGAGACTAGCCCAGAACACGAGAAAAGTATTTTAACTAAGTTTCAAGATGTGCTTGCTTCTTGTGATATAGTTCTACTCTCTGATTACGATAATGGAGTATTGAGTTCTAAATTAGCTGCTCAAGTGATTTCTATCTCCAAATCTCAGAATAAAAAAACTATTGTTGATAGTAATGGAGATATTTATAAATTTAAAAGTGCATACTCCTTTACTCCTAATCAACCTGATACAGAGAAAGCCTTAGAACGTAAAATTAATAATGATGCAGAATTGATAGAAGCTGGCTTAGCATTGCAAGCTAAGCTTGAAGCTGAACAGTTATTGATCACTAGAGGAGCTAAAGGTATGGCATTATTTGGTGATAGATCATTAGATTTAATTCCTGCTCTGAATTTAAGTGAAGTTTTTGATGTAACTGGTGCTGGTGATACAGTAGCAGCTCTATATAGTATGGCTTTGGCTCTTGGTGCTAGTCCCTTAGAATCTGCTATACTCGGAAATCTTGCTGCAAGTATTGTCGTGAGGAAATATGGCACTGCAACAGTGACTAAGCAAGAGCTTGTAGAGTTAATAGAACAACTGTGAAGAATTTACTACTTCTCATTTTGCTAATTGCCTTACCCGCTAATGCTAAATTTAGCTTGAAGAATGTTTTTAATACTAAAAACATCAAAAGTGAATATCAAGCTCCTTATAAATTTGAACCAATATCTAAGCCAAGTGAAACATTGACTATTGTTTTTATTTCTGATGTGAATTTATGTCCTGCGCCTAAACCGGGACAATCACATGGAGCTGGTTTAGTAAATGAATTACAATCTGGTATTAATCAAATTAGTAAAACTATAATGGGCAAGAAAGAGAAGCCAGCAGATTTGCCTACTGATACTGGGATACTTTATGATCAGAGCCAAGTATTGCTCCAGGAGAGCATTAGAGAAATTATTAGTTCTATGAAAACTAAGAATGTTGATCTGGTGATTTTTGGAGGTAATCAAGTTTATCGTGGTGAATATTTTAGTTTATTTGAAGATATTGCTTATGATTTGCAAAAATATTCTATTCCTTATTACTATATAGTGGGCAATGTTGAAGCGAAGAGTGGTAAAGCATTGACTAAGTTTATTAATGATAGATTTTATCTTCTGAAAACTAAGAGTACTAGTATTATAGTTTTGGATAATGCCATTGATGATGTCGTTCCTAAATTTCTTCCTGAAGAAGCAACTGAGCAGTATGTTTGGTTAAAAAAAGTCCTTAATCAATTAGATCATGAAATTGATGATGTATATATATTTAGTTATAAACCGCTGCAAGCAAGGACTATTGAGCTGATTAATCAACATCCTCATTTGCATTTAAAGCTGATAGCTAATTCATCTCTTTATAACTTTTCAGTTACTAATAGCAAGGATATAAAATTAACTAATCTGACTAAGCCACTTGTTCTTAGTAACTCTAGTATCAGTAAGTATCCACTGGCTTATACCATTATTGATAGGGATACTAGAGGCACTATTCAAATTACTAATAAACTAATAGGACTTGATGGAATGCAAGAGTTAGCGAAGAAACAAGTTAAATAGCCTTATGCGCCTTTCCTTCTATATAAGCGTTGTAACTAATTCTTACAAACTTAGCTTTAGCTTGAAGCTCTTTAATACTACGAGCTCCACTATAGCTTAATCCACTTCTAAGTCCCTTGGTCATTCTTGGTAATATATGTCTAACACTGCCTCTATATTTAACGGTGAGAGCGATACCTTCTTCATTAATTTCTTCAATACCAAACTCTGACTGAGCTGTAGCTGATGCCATACCACGATAGCTTTTGGTCATTTCTTCATCTTGATTACGCCAAACTGTACCTGGAGTTTCTTTGCAACCAGAGAATATTGAACCCATCATCACGGCATCAGCTCCTGTCGCGAGAGCTTTAGTTATATCACCATAAACTTTAATACCACCATCAGCGATAATAAAACGTTCTTCATTTGGTTTATTAGCAAGATAGGCATCCTTGGCTTTTTTGGCTGCAATTAAAGCAGATAGCTGTGGATAACCAGAGCCAGTTTTAATTCTGGTTGTGCATACAGAACCAGGTCCTATACCGACTTTGATGCAGTCCGCACCCCATTCATATAAAGCCAGTGCTGCTTCATAGCTAGCTACGTTGCCGCCTATAATCCCTACTTTATTAGCATATAGTTTTCTGATACTGCTAATTTTTTCTTTTACTAATTTATGATGACCATGAGCCACATCAATACAAAAATTTCTAATTCCTTTAGAGTATGCTGCTTCAATTCTCTCTTCGTCATGTACACCAATAGAGATTACTAAGGGTTTCTCAGTTAAATTTTCTTCAATAAATTTTTTCTTGTACTTTCCTATTTCTTCAAGCATTTCTTCTATGCTCATATAACGATGAAGAATGCCAAGAGCACCATGCTTTGCCATAGTGAACGCCATACGATGTTCAGTGACAGTATCCATATTGGCTGCAATATAAGGTAGTTCTAATTCAAGATTAGGGAGAATTTTAGTATTGAGGCTGACCTCAGAGCGATGCTCAATATCGGAATATTGCGGAATTAGTAATACATCATCAAAGGTTAAGCCTTCTTCAAAGTTCATAGTTACATTATATGCGAGATAAATCTTTATTGAGCCTTTGTTAAACGCCTTTATCTTGCTGGCACTTGAGGGTATGATATATGTTATGCAATTTTTTCAATTTAAATCATTAAAAAGTAAATTAATTCTCATTATCATCGTTGCTGGTTTGGCTTGGTCAAGTAGTATCAGCAATGAATTTGTTGGCTATGATGATATTAAATTAATTGTCCGCAATGAAAAAGTTCAAAGTGATTTGAGCTATACCTTAAAGTTTTACTGGAATATAGTTTCGGATAGTCATAATGTTGCTTGGACTAATTATCCTACCGTTATATATAGACCGCTTGAATGGTTTGGATCTGCAGTTGGTTATCATATTTGGGGACCAAGGTCTTGGGCTTATCACTTATTTGTTAACTTCAATTTTCATATACTAAATTCTATATTGCTATTTTTTATTCTCAGTAAAATTTTTGGTACTCCGCTTCGTGGAGTTCAAACTAGTGAGTATGTTGTTATTGAAGCTGATAGTCAACCAGCCCTAAAATCTAAAAAAACTAAATCTAAGAAAAAATCCAAAACTATTAGTAAACCAGTAATTCAGTCCCTGACTGTCAGTTGGTGGGTTCCACTCGTTATAGTTTTGATTTGGACTGTACATCCTTTACATAATGAAGCTGTTAATATGCTGACTTCAGGTGTAGGTTTCTTGTGCTCTACTTTGATGTGTTTAACGGGTATTTTAATTAATTTATATGTTAAAGATTTGACTAGTTTAAAAGGCTTGTCTCTAATAATTCTCAGTTGGATCTTAATGTTTATTGGTTATCACGGTTCGGAAATGACAGTTATAACTAGTGTTGTTTTAGCTTTTATATTCTTTAATTCAATAATGAAAAGAGACTATAAATCTTATGGTTATGAGATACCTAAAATATTATTTGCCTTGACTTCTTTCCTTACTTACTATGCTCACAGATCTAATATTGTTTCTGAACAAGGTGAATGGGTTTCCCATAGTGTTTCTGAATTCTTTGAGAGATTATTAGTAGTTGCTCCAGAGATATTTTTTCACTATATAAGATTGTTTATTTTCCCTGCGAAGCTCACTATGGATGAGCATCATAATGTTATTCTTGCAAATGCCTATACACCTTTTCATTTAATGTGTTTTGCTATTGCTGCAGCTTTTATTTTTGGAATAGTTTATTACTTATTGATCAATAAAGAAGATAGATATTTAATTCATAATAGGATCATTGGTGGGGCTTTATTGTTTGCTGGTTTTAGTATCTCTATATCGCTAAATATTATTCCTCTGTATTGTTTAGCTCGTGATAGATATACTTACTTTTTCCTTATTGGTTTGGTTACGGCGATTGTTGTTGCTGTGGATCGTTATGTGTTTACTAAGGAGAATGTAAATTATAAGCCTTGGTTAATTGCACTTATTCTTGTTGTTTTGGTATTAGGGACTAGATCATGGATTAAGAGTTGGGATTGGCATGATGGTGAAAGATTCTGGACTCAAGCTATGGATTCTGTTGATGATCTTGGTTCTAAGCAGAATTGGCGTTATAGATTGATACAGTACTATATAGATCCTGGAACTGATACTTTTAAACCTGATCCAGTAAAGCGTCAGAAAGCATTAGATGATTTCAATCAATTTGCTCTGGTTAATAAATTGAATCGACCTGAAGTTATACGACAATATTTGAGTGAGGAGAAGGATCCTAAGAGATATATACTTAGTAAGTATGGTTATACTGGCAATAAAACTATATCCTCAGCTTTATTCTTTAACGCTACTACGGCTATAGAAAACAGAGATGGACCAAATGCGCTTAATTACTTTAAGTTAGCGCATATTTACTATCCAGATCATTTCCAGACTAATTTACAAATCCTCATTCATACTTGGGGACAAGATCCTCAACTCTCTGACTATCTGTTAAAGAAAATGGAAAAGGATGCTATTAACAATTCATTCCTAGCTAAAGGTCTTATGGATGGACTATTCTTTATTAAACATCCTAGAACTTATGAATATGCAAAGATGTTTAAAGCACGCTTCCCTAATACCCAAGTGTTCCAAGTCTATCTATTTCATGGAGCTCTTATGGCGCAAGATTATGACAATGCATATGAATATGCTAAAGTTGCCTTGCAGAAATATAATGAAGATGATGTTTTTGAGCAGTATATTAGACAATATGAACTTAGACGTATGGGACGCTAATTTGCTAAACAATCTAAAAGAAGTATGAGAAAGCTACTAATCTTTTTAATATGCTGTTTAAGCTATTTACCAGTAATGGCTGAGGTGCGATTAACGTCTCATACTGATGAAGAACATTACACTATACAGCTTGATAATCAATTGACCGTGATTTATTTTTATGATAATGGTAGAGCGAAGGATGTTTATGACAAGATCCCTGTTTTACCTAACGGCAAGGCTACGATACCGAAGCTTGGTGAAATTAAGGTGTATGGTTTAACACATCAGGAATTTGTTAGTTTAATCAAATCTAAGCTTGATTCTATTAGTGAAGTAGAAGTAATTGTTTATAGAGTCTCTAATAATATTACTGTTATTGGAGCTGTGAATCATCCTGGTAGCTACTCTATCAATGACATTAAGACTGCATATGATGCAATTGGTAAGGCTGGTGGTTTTACAGGTACTGCTAATAAAGCAAAAGTCAAGTTAGTTAGGCAAAGAGAAGATGGTAGTAGAGAAGAGCATGTTATTAATTTTCCTAAACGAGTATTTAATGCTTATGAAGTAGGCTCTGGAGTTGGCTCTGATGTGTATATAGTTAAAGAAGGCGACTTGATTTATGTACCTAATAGTTTTTTGAAGCAATCAGGAGTCTTTTTCTTTAGATTAATGCAAATTGCTAGCATTGGAGTGGTTTCTGGCTTTATTAGCGCTGCTATGAATTGATTTGGTAAGTAATGAGATTAAAATATATATAGCGCTGCGGCTCTAATATTAGCTTCTAATATGATGTAGCCTTTATCCATAGTTTCAAGTACGTCTATGGAAAATATTTCAGGCATGATAATTTGATTTTGCTTAGCATAATCATCTATTAGATCTACGACTTCGTACAACTCAGTTAGTAAAGCTTTGTCAGATGCTTTCTCTGACTGAGTTTTACTGATATGTAATTTGCCTTGAAGATAGAGTACTTTAAACTCCTGACTAATACTTATTTTTTCTTGGATAATGCAGTCATCATATTTATGTATTTTGATGATTTGTTTCTTAACATCTGGAGCATTGAGTGAATCAAATTCCATGAAATCTATTTTTTCAGTACCATTCCTTGGCTTGATAATGAGATGCTCTGCTTCTTTAGAGAGCCTGCCTTGCATTTCATTAAGGTACTTATCGCTAATAGGATGATTTTGGGCAATTAATTCTGTATAAGGTTGTTTAATTGCATTTGCTGTTAATAAGGCGTAGAATAGATATTTGTCATCGAAAATTTTAGCAATCTTATTGTAAGGATTTAATTGAAATACTGACTTTGACAGTAATTTACCTGAGATTTTTTGATGGTTAGCAATTTCATTATCTAGGGCTAGATGCATTGTCAGAAAAACAGCAGAATCTTTTTGTTCAAGTTGATTAAGAAACTCGTCTAATTTATCACTATGTATGGTTTCGATATCTTTAAACTCAGTTAATTCTTTTAATCTATTTATAGTTTTCTCTAATTCTTTAGCATCTAAATCGTGAATTATATAGAGTGTTGCATTGTCGATATCACCTCTAAAGCGTTTCTCTCGTCCTAGATTATATTCTTCAAAGTTCTTATGTAAGACCGACATGATCTAATTATTATAGCTCAAGAGACTTATATATATGCCTTGGGATTTATTTGTGAGAAGTGTTGATCATCTGCATAGAATAGTACTCTGACGCTTTTATAACCTAAAGTAGCTTTATTGACTATTAGGTATTCATAGGCAATTAAGCCCTTGTCGAAGAAGTGACCTTCGATTCTTGGCTGTGCAAGTTTAGTAACATACTTACCTCTTTTACTTTCATCAAACATTTTTAATGCCCAATTTCTTACTTCATCTCTTGATAATTTTGCATCATTTTTGGCTATTAAATGTTCACTTCTTACTTTGTCATTAATATAGAAGGCTTTTAGTTTCCAATTCTTGTCTATATCATATGTTGCATAACCTCCAAATCCACATTTAGAAGGAAATGCTTGTAGTTCTATAGGTTCGCCATATTGCTTTCTGTTCTCTTCAAAATTATTAGCAAGTTTGGCTATTGCTGTATTGTTTAGTACTAGTAAAATTAACAGGAGAAATATTCTCATATGAATATTATACCCAATTTAGCTATTCACCCTTTTGCGCTCTCCTTGCGCTAGAATTGTAAATCGACTGAGACTATGCCAGACACTAACACTGAATCAAAAATTTTAAATTGGAGTTGGCTCCGAAACTTGTTGAAAATAGTTGAAGATTCTAAAACTATTCCTGAAATCATTCAAAAAGTTCAACAAGCCTTTACTGAATATCTTGCTTTTGAAGCAACTGAAATATTTATAGTTGAAGATATAGAGAGTGATGAAGAAGGTAAGAGTTATGCTGATAAACTTGCAAGCTCAAGTTTTTTTAGTCGTGATGTTATAGAAGAAATTTTCCTGCATAAAAGACCCTGTCGTAAAAGTAACGATGAATTAATCTTGCCTATAGAGACTGATGATAGGATACTAGGTCTGATTTATATTAAAGCTGGTAGAGACCTTGATGATAGTTGTTATGAGCTCTTATGGTCTTTCGTTGATCATTTAGCAATTATAGTTAATCAAATATTAATGCCAGAGAATTTTAATCCTGAATCTAAGGAGCAAATTAAGAAGATCTCTAATTCAATTTTCAATAACCTAAAAAGCTTTCTAGAAGCTTCACTCGAGAGACTAAAAGTTTTAGAAGAGCAAAACTTACAGTTAGTAGAGTTGAATAAAACTAGAACAGAATTGATTAATAACGTTTCTCATGAGCTAAGAACACCCTTGGTAAGCATTATGGGCTTTAGTAATATTCTCCAAAGACACGAGATTAAGCCAGAGTTGATCAAGGAAGCGAGCGAGCAGATCTTATCTGCTGGTAGTCGCTTATCGCGAATGATTGACGATCTTATTCAGCTGAACCGTGCTAGTACTAAGGGTTGGGTTATTAATGTAGAGAAGCTTGATATTGGTGAGATTGCAAGATTTGTAGTTGAGGGATTTACACCTTTACATAAGGATCATAATTTTACTTTGCATTTTCCTGAGAATTACCCTTTAATTGCTGGTGATCGTAAACTTCTAAGACAAGTCTTAGAGAACCTTCTAATCAATGCTATTAAATATTCTCCAGATGGTGGTGAAATTAACTGTTCAATTAGGTTAGATGAAGAACATCATGAGTTGAATTTCTCTGTCCGTGATCAGGGTATAGGAATGACTGAGAAAGAACATTCTAAGATCTTTGATAGATTTTATCGTGCTAAGAACCCTAAGACTAAGAATATTGCTGGATTGGGCTTGGGTCTAAGTATTTGTAAGGATGTTGTTGAGGCTCTTAATGGCAGGATTGCAAGTAGTAGTAGTTTTGGCGAAGGTTCTACTTTTACCATCAGCTTTGGGTATTAAAGTATAATTGACTCCTATGAATATCAATGAAATATCAGTACAAGAACTTAAGCAATTGAAAGACAATAATGAGAAATTCGTTCTCATTGATGTAAGAAACCCAGACGAGTTTCATTACTGTAATCTAGGTGGTGAATTGATTCCTATGTCTCAGCTTCCAGATAGATGTTCTGAAATTCCTAAAGAAGGAAAAGTTATAGTTCATTGCCACCATGGTGGCAGAAGTAAGAAGGTTATTGCTTGGTTGCAAGATTCACAAGCTTATACTAATTTGTACAATCTAACTGGCGGCATACATGCCTGGTCGTTAGAGATTGATAATGATGTTCCAATTTATTAAGTCGATGCTACTAGTGGTGCTAAATCTAGGTCTGGTCTTAGTCCAATAGTCTCTGCATGTACTACTTGTTGACCAAATTCTACTAAAGGTTTCTTAGAAGCTATAAGTGTTCTTAATCCATTCACCATCCATGCTAGTCCAGCTAATGCTTTACCATGATAGTAACCATCATTAGGTTTTAATGGACTACCACCTTTCTCTGTACCTGGTGCAAACTCTTCCTGTAAGCGATTACCTTCATCTAAAAAAGCTTTAGAAACTGCTGTAAGTTTTTCTCTCCATAGATTACGTAAACCATCATACGGAGGATTAGCATTTGGATAGAAATAATGTTGTAGTTTTCCTGGACTAGTTTTAAGAGTAGAGTTAAGGTCTCCAATGAATTGCTTTAAAGAGTCACCAACAGCACCTTGCGGCACTTCACCACCCCATTCTAATATTTTAAGAGACTTAGTGATAGCATTGAGATTTACCATAATTAACCTAGGATAACATGAATTAAAAGCCCCATGCAACCCGTATTAATATTTTGCTTATCTACTAACCTTAACCTTAAGCCTATTAAGCTCTGCGAAATAATCTACTACAGCATTAAACATTGCAAGTATAGGTAGCGCAAATATAACTCCAAAAATCCCCTGTACCTTAGCTCCAATAATAATGGCAAGTATAATTGCAAGCGGATGCAATCCTAGAGCTTCTCCCATGATTCTTGGTGCGACGAAGTTATCTCTGACGAATTGAGTATAAATTAAATAAACAATAAAAGCGATAGGAGCTTTGGATGTGCCACTAGTAAGAAAAATAATACAAATACAAGGTATGATGGCAGTCCAAGTTCCTATAACTGGAATGATTTCTAGCATCTGTGCGAAAGCAAATAATAAAGCATAAGGTACTCCCAAAATTAAATAAGTAACTAACATCACTAAAGCTGTCAATGAGGCGATTTGAAACTGACCTGCAATATAAGCAAACAACAAAGCATCTATTTTAATTTTGATATTTTTTAAATGTCTTGTAACTTTAGGTGAAAATGGTATTAGGAATAATTGCCATGCTCTATCACCATCGACTAGTAAGTAAAAACTTAGAATGATAACTAAGACTATATAGAGTATGACATTGACAGAGCTAAATAGTATTGCTCCAATAGTGTCTCCTACGTGAGTTAAATCAATATTGGTTAGTATCGTAACCAATTTTTGTAATAGTTCATCGGTATGAATTTTTTCTAGAGGTATTTGTACTTGATATTTGACAAGGAGAAAATTATTTACTTGTATTAAAAATTTATCTAGGTTCTCAATTAAATAAGGCATGGCATTGAGAAGAGCTCTTATTTGTTGGGCTATTGCTGGAGAAAGGCTGTAAATAATAAATAGTGTAGATGAAATAAAGCTTAGATATATTATTAATACAGATGCTAATCTGGATTTGATATAATTAGTTATAAAAGTAACTGGCTTAGATAATAAATAGTTAATAAGAATAGCTATGAAAAATGCAATAACTATTTCCCTGAATGGATAGCTTATCTTGATAATAATATAGGCTAAAGTCATCCAGAGCAGCATAAATACAAGTTTCAAAACTTTTTTCTGTAATGATATTAATGACTTCTCCTCATCGATCATAGGCACATTCTACTATAAGTATTTCATTTTGAGGCAATTAAGACGAAAAGCTCTACTTGCAAGTTCCTGGACTTCATATATAATATCTGAAGGCTCTATATGTTGAAGTCACGCATAGCAATTAAGCAAAATAAAAAAGGAACTTTTCTTGATCTATCAAAAGAAGATCTTAAGACTGGAACTTTTGCTAGAGAATTTTCTGATTTTACAGATGAGCTATCTGCTTTTCTTTCTGGATCTTCAGTCTCAGTTATACTTCCTGATGATGTAGATATCACTCAGATCGGTGGCGACTCAAGAGCGATTATCGATCAAGTAAAAACAGAACTAAATAAAAGAAATATTTCTATCAAATCATTAACTAATTCAAGTAAGCAAACTATAGAAGCTGTTAATTCAGAAGATGCACCGCGTTTTGCTGCTATGAAAATGCAAGAGGAAGTTACTAAGGAAACTGATGGTAAGGAAGTCTTAGATGTAAGTTCACTTCCAGAGACTTTATATGTCGAAGCTAATCTTCGCTCAGGTCAATTGATTAGATATCCTGGAAATGTTTTTATTCTTGGTGATGTTAATCCATCGGCAGAAGTTATTGCTGCAGGAGATATCATTGTTTGGGGCACTATACGTGGCATTGTGCATGCGGGTGCAGATGGTGATACTGAGGCTAAGATTATTGCCATGCGCGTTGAATCTGGTCAGATTCGCATAGCTGGTAAGATACTAGCTGTAAATAAAGCAACGAAGAAGAAAACTAATTCAATAACTCCAGAGTTGCTGAAGATTGAGAAGAATGAAATAACCATCTCAAGCTATTTTAAATAAAGGAAAAGAAAACAAATTATGTCAATAGGAAAAGTAGTAGTAATCACATCAGGTAAAGGCGGAGTCGGCAAGACCACCACCACGGCTAATATAGGGGCAGCTTTGGCTGATCTTGGTAAGAGCGTTTGTGTGATGGATATGGATATTGGGTTGCGTAACTTAGATATTCTTATGGGTTTAGAGAATAGAGTAGTTTATAACTTAGTAGATGTAGTTGAAGGTAGCTGTAAATTAAAGCAAGCATTAGTGAAGGATAAAAAACTTCCTAATTTATGTCTACTTCCTGCAGCACAAACCAGAGACAAGAATGCTGTTAATGAAGATCAAATTAAAGAACTTATTGAAGAAATGCGTAAGCTTTTTGATTTCGTGATAGTGGATTGTCCAGCGGGAATTGAATCTGGATTCCAGAATAGTATTGCTGGAGCTGATCAGGCGATAATCGTTGTAACTCCTGAAATGTCGTCTGTGAGAGATGCAGATCGTATTGTAGGATTGCTTGAGGCGAGAAAAGATCAGTTTGAGAATATTAATCTAGTGGTTAACAGAATTAAACCAGGTTTAGTAGAAGCTAATCAAATGATGAGCACGGATGATATCGTTGAAATTCTTTCTGTAGATCTTATCGGTATAGTGCCTGATGATGAGGATATAGTGATTTCTACTAATAAGGGTGAACCTATAGTTTTAACCAATAATAAAAGTGCTGGTCAAGCTTATAAAAATATCGCAAGAAGATTATTAGGCGAAGAAGTTCCTTTTATGAAGTTGAACAGAAGTTTTGGCTTGATGCAGAAAATAAAGGCAGTGTTTAGATAATGGAAAATATATTTAAATGGTTATTAGGGCTTAAAACTACTGGTAGCAGAGAAACGGCAACTAGCCGTATGAAACTCATGGTTATCCATGATCGTTATCAAATGCCGCCAGCAATCATTGAGCAAATGAGACAGGAGCTTATAGCTGTAGCATCTAGGTATTTTGAGGTAGATCCTGAATCGACTGAGTGTGTGATAAAATCACAAGGCAATAGAAGGGCATTTATTTCAGCAATAGTGCCGCTACTGAAGAAAGGAAGCCCAGAGAATGCAGCAGCTTTTGAACACAAAACAGGAAAAAAACCTAAATCAAGAACTACTAATAAACGAAGAGAAATTAGCTCTGTCGTCTAGTATAGAGGCTATTAATTTAGAAGAAATCAAGAGACTTTACCAGCTTTCTCTTCCAGATCTAATTTTTAAATCTCAGGAAGTCCACAGGAAATATCATAATCCTAATGAAATTCAATTTTGTACTTTAAGTAGTATTAAGACTGGTGCTTGCCCTGAAGATTGTGGTTATTGTGCTCAGTCTTCCAGGTATAAAACTGGACTTAAAATAGAACCTTTACTAGCTGAAGAGAAAATTCTTGAAGAAGCTAAACAAGCTCAGGCTAATGGTTCTACACGGTTTTGTATGGGAGCTGCTTGGAGAGAAATTCCTGAGAATGAACAGTTTGATAGTGTGCTTAGAGTGGTAACAGAAGTTAAAGCTATGGGTATGGAGCCTTGTGTAACACTTGGTATGTTGAACGCCGAGCAAGCTCAGAAGCTTAAAGCAGCAGGTCTGCATAGTTATAACCATAATATAGATACTTCACGTGATTACTATTCGGAGGTCATCACTACTAGAACTTTTGACGATAGATTGGAAACTATTGCTCATATACAAGACGCTGGTATCCATGTTTGTTCTGGTGGCATACTTGGTATGGGTGAAACTATTGATGATAGATTGTCGATGCTAGCTACGCTTGCAAGCATGAACCCTCAGCCAAGCTCAGTCCCTATCAATGTTCTAGTGCCGATTGCTGGTACTCCTTTAGAAGAAGCTGATCCTATTGAAAATTTTGAGTTAGTTAAGTTAGTCGCCTGTACTCGCATTATGATTCCTGGCTCGAGAGTAAGATTATCGGCTGGCAGAATGACTATGTCTGATGAACTGCAGGCCCTCTGCTTCCTTGCTGGTGCTAATAGTATTCATACTGGTGATAAGTTACTTACTACGCCACTCGCTGGTGAGTCGAGAGATCATAGGTTAGTAGAAAAGCTAGGAATGCATGTTAGTGGATCTACTCTGAAAGTCTAATAACTGCATTGTGTTTTAGAGAGCCGATACCCGTAATCCGTCATTGCGAGGAGCGAAGCGACGAAGCAATCCACTCTCCTATTCAAGGTAGATATTATGAAGCAACCTGCTGTCTATATTACTACTAATAAACCAGAAGGTACTTTATATGTTGGTGTAACATCAAATCTTGTAAAAAGAATTTATCAGCATAAGAATAGTTTTATGCCTGGTTTTACTTCTCAACACCACTGTGACAGGCTTGTATATTATGAAATATTTGACACGATGAATATTGCTATTAGTAGGGAAAAGCAAATCAAGAGTGGTTCAAGGCGTAGAAAGATAGAATTAATTGAAAGTATAAATCCTGATTGGAAAGATTTATATAAAGACATTTGTCGATAGTAGAGTGGATTGCTTCGTCACTCACTTCGTTCGCTCCTCGCAATGACGCTAACGGGCACTGCTTCTCTTAAGTTGACGTTGTGTTGTTGTGATAAAATGAATTAGTTTAGAAGAATGGAGAATTGTAAAATGTCACAGGCAGATTGGATTGATTTATCAAAGGGAGTATCGGTAATTACGTTTTTTGTACTATTAGTCCTATATGGAGCTGAGTCAATGAAAAAAATGAGAACTGATATTAAAAAGTCTTATCAGAAGTCGATCTCAACTATTTTGAATTTTTCGTAGGTTAGATTTGTGAACAACAACTCCAAAATTTTAGTCCTAGCTGGCGGCTTCTCGGGTGAGCGAGAAGTAAGCTTGCGTTCTGGTAGGAATGTTTATGAAGCCATATTGAGATTGGGTTATAAAAATACTGAGTTTATGGATCTTGATAGTCCAGAGAAGCTTGCTGAAATTGCGGTTCGTAGCAAGTCAATTGATTTAGTAGTTTTAATGACTCATGGTACTTACGGTGAAGATGGTTGCTTGCAAGGCTTTCTTGAATTAGCTAAGATTCCTTATACAGGCTCGGATGTTTTAACTAGTGCAATTTGCATGAATAAAATTCGTACTAAAGAAATTCTTGCTGCACATAAATTACCTCTGCTTAAGACCTATTTAGCAAATGAAGTATATGAAGCTAAAACTGATTTAGATACTAACACTGAAATAATTTTTAAACCTAGTGTTGGTGGTTCTAGTGTCGGTATTTGTAAATTTAATTCTTTAACAGAATTTAGAAGTTTTATTGATAGCAATTCTCAAGCAAGAGCTGAAATGGGAAACTATCTTATTGAGAGATTTGTTAAAGGTGTTGAAGTAACTACTAGTATTATAGAAGCTAGTCCAGAACAGATTAAAGAGAATCGTAGTCATTGTAAGGTTTTCAGCAAGGTAGGAAAGAATCTCATTTCTTTACCTATACTAGAACTTAGACCTAAGAATGAATTTTATGATTACGAAGCTAAATATACAGAGGGTATGACAGAGTTTATACTTCCTGCTGAAATTGAAACATCCCTTGAAGAGAAAATTCATAACTATGCTCTAGAAGCTTTTTATAGACTGGATTGTAAAGGTGCTGCACGTGTAGACTTTATGATAGATGGTAAGACTAGAGAGCCTTATATACTAGAAGTGAATACTCTTCCAGGAATGACTAATACTAGTGATTTACCAGCGCAAGCTAAGGCTGCAGGGATTAGCTACGATCAGTTGGTGGGACTTTTGCTGTCCAGAAATTATGCTCTTCACCCTTAACTAATCTCACAATATTTGAGCGGTGTTTAATTAATACTATATATACGAAGGCAAGTATTCCAAAGCTAATCACTGGGAGGCTTTCACCGAAGATATAGAGCCAAATTGGCACTAATGGTATAGAAACAATTGATCCTAATGATGAATAACCCGAGAGAAATACTACAGCTCCCCAAATAACAATGGTTATAACTGCAATTAATGGATTAAGTGCCATCAATATTCCAAAGCCAGTTGCTGATGACTTGCCACCTTTAAATCCAATATAAATACTTTTGCTATGAGCAATGATTGGCACTAAACAAAGTACTAAGAGTAGCCAAGGACTGTTAGCAAATTCAATTGAGTAGTTCTTTGCATAATAGACTGGTACAAAGCCTTTCAGCATATCTAAACTAAAAACCACTAATGCTTGCCATTTACCAACGAGACGCATAACATTGGTAGCACCAGTACTGCCACTGCCTGTTGTCGTGAGATCTATGCCATAAAGCTTACCCATCCAGTAACCAATAGGCATAGCTGCGACTAAATAAGTTGCAATAAAATATAGTAAAAAACTTGTTTCCAAATTGCCCATAACTGCGTTACGCTCGTCCCTCGCCATCCTCATTTATGTCCAACAAACTCCGGTGGCTCGGGACTCGCAAGCCTTGTTCTGGACAATTTTGAAACAAGTTTATTGAAAAAAATATCATGTGAGTTTACTCCGTTAAATCCTCATTGTGGCTGGTCTTTAAAAGAGTAAGGTAAAAAGTTCTAGCTTTAGTATTTTTAGGATCAAGCCTGACAGCTTCTTCAAACAGAGTCTTGGCTAATTGGTATCTTTCCGATTTAGTAGTATCTAAATCCTTAAGTATTTCCACACCATAATCTACTCTTACTTGAGCATTATATTTTTTACTATTACCACTCTTGAAATTATCAAGTATAGCTATGGCTTCTTGATATTTTTTCTCACTTACTAGTCTTTTAGCTTCAGTTAGATCTTCGGTAAATATAGAACAAGAACCAAGTGAAAGACTTAGAAGGATTATGAATAATAAATTGTATGGACTGCGAAACACGAGCTAATATGATTATATATGAATTCTAGACCTTTGCCACTAATCGTCTTTATTTCTAGTTTGATTTTGGTATTGCTTTATTTAACTATATTATTTGCTAATTTTCTTGCACCTTATGATCCCCTTTATCAGAATCCTGACTCTGGTTATGCTGAGCCTACCAAGATTTATTGGGACTTAGGTGGTCCATATGTTTATGAGCAGGCTTATAGATTGAATACTAGTAATTTCAAGAAAGAAAGTGTTGAGATTAAAGAGAATGCTGGTGGCAAGAAATATCATATTAAATTTTTTCAGAATAGTAAATTATTGAGTGTTGATAATCCAGCTACTTTATATATACTCGGTACTGATAGAATCGGTAGAGATTTACTTTCAAGATTAATCTATGGTGCTATTCCTAGTTTGACTATAGGTTTTATTGGAATTTTAATAGCTTTCCCCATTGGTGTTCTATATGGAGCTATTTCTGGTTTCTTTGGTGGAGCTGTTGATAATCTGATGATGCGGGTTGCAGAGGCAATTATGTCGCTGCCAAGTTTTTATTTATTGATTATTCTTTCTGCAATATTGCCTGCGAGCTTAAATAATTTTCAACGTTTTGCCATGATAACTTTTATTCTTTCCTTCATCTCCTGGGCATCACTAGCAAGGATTATTCGTGGTCAAATCCTTTCTCTGAAAGAGAAAGAGTTTATAGAATCAGCTCGCTCTATTGGTCAAAATTATTTTATGATCATCATTAAACATTTAGTACCACATACTTTAAGCTTCCTGATAGTTGCTGTAACTCTTTCTATACCAGGCTTTATTATTGGTGAGTCAGCTTTAAGTTTCCTTGGTTTAGGAATTAATCAACCAGATCCAAGCTGGGGTAATATTCTTGCTGAAGGTAAGGATTTGAGTAATATTCTCACTAGACCTTGGATTATTTGGGCACCTTCGCTATTGATCTTTGCTGCGGTGTTCTCGTTTAATGTACTTGGAGACTATTTAAGAGATAGATTTGATCCTAAAGCTACTCAGCATTGAAATATTACTAATTTATCAATATACTTTAATTTTGATGTATAGACAAAAGATTCTAGTAAAATATGCAATAAATGAATCCTAGTGCATATTTTTTTGTTGATGAAACTGGGGATCTATCAAGATTTGATAAGAAAGGGCGTTCTGTATTAGGACAAAAAGGAGTTTCTAAGACTTTCATGCTTGGTGTTTTAGAAATTGAAGATGACTTAGGGTTAGTAATCAAATCTTTTGAGAATTTAAGACAAGACTTAATTACTGATCCATGTTTGGTTAAAATTCCTTCTCTTGAAAAAACAAAATTATATTTTCATGCCAAAGATGATTGTTCAGCAGTCAGAAGAGAGATATTTAAGCTATTGAAATCTTTAAATGTAAGGGTCAGGGTTATAGTTAAAAGAAAAAAAGAGTTAATTGAAGAGTCAATGGCAGCATTTAAATATAATGGTGTAAAGATCTCAGAAAAAGATATTTATAAATCTTTAGTTTCTCGCTTATTTAAACCTATTCTTCACAAAAATTCAGAAAACAATATTCTATTTGCTAGCAGAGGAAAGACTTTTAATAATGATTCTTTAACTGATGCTTTAGAGCAAGCAAAGAAAAATTGTTATTTCTCTTGGGGAATTCAAAATGAAAATCTGATTAATATTAATCATGATTTTCCAAGTAAACATATTGGATTGCAAATCATTGATTATTACTTATGGGCATTAAGCAGATTCTATGAACAAGAAGATGATTCTTTTTTAAAAGTTTTAGAAGATAAATATAGTTTGATCTGGGATGTAGATGATACAAGAGATAAAGCATATGGAGTTTACTATACTAAGAAAAATAAAATAAATTTAGCTAAAATAAAAAAGTTGTAGGCTAGGTTCAAGTGTCAATGACTCTCTTACACACGGCATGAAGCCGACGTTCACCTACTCCATTAATATACCATAGTAAGGTTAAGGGTTCAATAAAACTTGATTTTATGCCAAAACTACCTTCTGCCCAGTAATATCTCTCAGTAGAGTATCATGCGCGCCGTTTTCTTTCATGTGTTTAAGGAAACTATTGCGAAGTATCGAAGGTGAAACGCGTTTCTTAATACCAGCATTGAGAGCTGCTTCTCTTATAATTCTAAATATTTCTCTCTCTGAAACTGGTTCTCTGAACTTATTTAAGAGTAATTTAGATTCTTTGGCTAATTGATTCTCTTGTATATGCTCTTGCATATAACTTGCTAATAATTGGTTGAAGGGAATAACTCGTTCTTTAAATTTTATAGATCTAGGAATAGTGATTAATTGATTCTCTAGATCTATATCAGTAACAGTAAGTTTAGTAATTTCTCCGACTCTAATGCCAGTGGCATATATTAGTTCTAATACCATGCGAGTTTTCAGATCGTGTTCAGGACAATCGAGTAACATGACGATCTCATCTTCGCTTAGGCTTTTAGGTATTTTATTTCTGAATTGGGAGTCTCTTTGTATTTGCGAAAATGGATCTCTAGCTACCCAGCCTTGTTCTCGCATCCAGACCCAGAATCCATGTACTGCTGTAAGTTTGCGATTAACTGTTGCAGTAGATCTACCTTGCGTTTCTATACTATGAATAAATTTACTTAAAATCTCTCCACTAAGTTTAGTTAAATCAAAGTTGATACCATAGTTTGCAATAGCGAAAACCTCAAAATCCATTAGATCTCTCTTGTATAGACGTAGTGAATTGAAACTCAATGCCCGATCTACTTCTAAGTAATTGATATATTCGGCTATTAACTTTAGCTCCACTTCTTCTATTATATAATGCTTAATACTTTAGTGATAATAAGTCCCTATTATTGGCTCTAAAGCTAGAATATTGATTGATGGCTAAAGATGCTTTATATGCAATTATTCCTGCCGGCGGTATTGGTAAAAGAATGCAAAGCCAAAAACCTAAGCAGTTTCTAACTATAGATGGCGAGCCGATACTGTGTAAAACTTTAAAAACCCTTGCAGAAACAGGATTATTTTCTAAATTTATTATCCCAAGTATAGATGTTGTTTATACAAAGAAGATTATTAAAAGCTCTTTACCAGATTTAGAAGGTGTCATTGTCATCAAAGGTGGTAAAAATCGTCAGGAAAGTATCTATAATGGTATGGAGCTCTTGCAAGATGATAATGATTTGCCAGAGTTTATCTTAATCCATGATGCTGTAAGAGCTTTAGTTAAAAAAGAAACTATTCAGGCTGTTATTGAGAGAGCTAAATTAACTGGCGCTGCTATCGCAGCAAGACCAGTAACCGATACTATTAAGCTTTCTCATATGAAAGGCAATGATATTGTCATTAAAAAAAATATCTCTAGGGATTTTATGTGGCTTGCACAAACTCCACAAGTATTTAAGTCAGATATGCTTATGCAAGCTTATGCTGCAGCTAAGCAAGATCACTTCATTGGAACTGATTCAGCTGGTCTGGTGGAGAGACTTGGCATAGATGTACATATAGTAGAGAGCCTTCCTAGTAATATAAAAATTACTACACCGGAAGATCTTGAATTAGCGATTTTATATTTTAGAAGTCAGAAATAAAAATTACTCTTCGTCGCTTTCGTCAGCTGGGCTATTGTCATCACCATCTAAACTTTCCCATTCCTCATCAGCTGCTGTAGGAGCTGGTTTAGCTTCAGGTTCTGCTGCTGGAGCTGGGGCTGCTTCAGGTGCAGGTGCTGCTTCTGCAGGAGCTGTAGTCGTTGTTGTTGACTGCTGTTCTGCATGAATAGTCACTGCATCAGTTGTAGTAGTTGTTTCATCTGCATGAACTGAGTTGAATGATACTAGAGTGATAATTAATAATGCTAATAGTTTTTTCATAGTGACTCCTTTAAAATGATTCTCGTCATATTTAGTTTACCCTAAAAGGGAAATAAATTATCATAATTCAACCCAGAATATTGGATCGAGTCCAGGGATTGCTGCTCCGTCCACTATCTGACTGATTTGTTTTCTTACCTTATCCTTAAAAGCTTCTTGCATGACATTAGCGTTAGGCTTGCAAGCTTCAGGGTCAAACTTGCCACCCCAATTACCATTCTCCACATTTTCTGCCCCAAGGTTCCTTGCAGCTATCTCTGTAGCGTGATTTAATTTATTTTCAATAAATACTATTGTTCCATCAGGTCTTAGCGCTGCAGCACCTACTGTAGCTTTATGGCTAATAATCCAACTCACTGTTCCATCATCAAACCTCTCGACTGAATTTATGTAGTCACTATTACTTTTACTTCCAATATGAGCTATTTGTCTATAATTTTGAAAATTATCTATCAGTGATTCATTAATTACTAAAGGTTCAGTTGCACCAAAACTGCAATGTTTAATGCCAGTGATCATTCCTTCTGCATTGTATTGTATAACCTGAACAAAAATAGTATGTTTGGTTTTCTTGTTTGGGAAAGCAATTAATATTTGATTATTTTTTGGCAGCGCTTTATACCAAACAGGGAAATCGCGTTTATCCGGAGCTGGTATATCTAACATTTGATTAAATGCATAATCACTAAGATGTGAGAATTGAGCCTTTACTTTATCAAGCCTTTGTTTAGTCATAGAACAGATTCGTTGTTCAAAACCAGATTTTTCAAGGCTTTTAATATCGGTTAAGTGAGCATAGGGATCCATGGTTCTTGATGGAATTAACTCAAGGTCATTAATAAAATTATCAGCCATCTCCATGTCTTCAGCGTTGGCTATTATAGTGTTGTGTTGTGGATAAATACCGGCTCTAGCATCTTGATCAGGCAATGAAATATTCACCTTAGAAGCATGCCCAGGTCTGGTCATTAAAATTAATTGTTTTAAATTCTCTGGATCTAATCGCTTACCACCCTTACTACTGTTCTTATAAGCATAGTGACCACCGACATAGCTATACTTGTGCTCAAGTTTTACTTCGTCTATCGCTGGTTCTTTTTTTATAGGATCGTCGGAGGGCATTAATTAAATTATAGCCTACAATAATCTCAGCAAATCAAATATTGGCTCAGGACCCGGAATACAAGCACCATCTATGATTTGATAAACTTGCTTTCTTACAGCTTGTTTATATTCTCTTCTAACTATAAATCTATCGTCTTTCTCGGCGATGCAAGCATCTGGAGAAAATTTATCAGTCCAAGCTAAAGTTTTTGGGTTAATACCTTCGGCTCCTAAATTTCTAGCAGAAAACTCTGCCATTACTTTATTACCACCTTCAATGATAATTACCTCACCATTGTCTTTCAATGCAGCAGAGCCAGTTAGTGTTTGTCCATCTTTAAAATCTGAACTAGTCCAAATCATAGTTCCATCATCAAATCTTTCTAATGAGTTTTGGAATGAATTTGAATTAGATCCAGTCATGCCAACATGAGCAATATTACGTAAATTACCATAAATATCAAACTTACTTTGATTAATAACCAATGGCAAGCCTGCTTCAAAAACTACATGCTTCATATCCATAATTTTGGCTTCTGCGTTATAACGCATTGTTTGCATGTATTGTATTAATTGCAATCTAGGATTAACAAAGGCTATATTGACATCACAATTAATAGGAAGCTGTTTACCATTGTGTTCTATCCATTCTTGATGATTTTCGGGAATCTTAACCCAAACAGAGAAATCCCTTGTATCTTCTTTATAAAGGCACATCATATCTCTAAAACAACGCTGACTTAAATTAGCAAACTGCTGAGCCACTTTCTCTAAATGTTTTTTGGTTAGCCTTGCTGTCTTAGGTATATATCCTGCATCATGAAGACAAAGTGTGGTATGAATGTTTTTATAATCATCTAATACTAATGACGGCAAGACTTCAAGTTGTTTTTTAAAAAATCCTGGACTGTTGTGTTGTGGATAAATTCCTGCTCGTTGATCGCTTGCAGAGGTCCTTAGCTCTAGTGACATAGCTTTGCCAGGAGCGTTGTATATAATATGTTCTCTCTCAGTACTACTTTCAGTTCTTTCTTTGAAATGAGCTCTAGAAATATTTTTATTGAAATAATTAAAGCTATGCCTAATATTCACTACTTCGGCTTTGGTTTTTTCTGAGCCGATTTTAGCGTCAGCATTTAATACGCTTTGAGCAAACTCAATGGTTTCTTGAATGGTTGCACTGTCGGTCACTCCGTCACCTCTGTTATATTTAAGCGTTTCTAGGTTAAGGAGAGATTAATATATAGTTAGAAGTATAATATAATCCAGTATTATTAAGGATAAAGAGGTATAAAAGTATAATGGACCAAATTCCATATGTCGACTTTGAAACAGAGCAAAAAATAGCTAAAAATCTTCAAGAGATTCAAAATGGTAATTATGATCTTCTTGACTTTAATGAAAACCCGAATGCTCTTAAAAATCTTTTAAATGAAGAGGTATCAACTGAAGAGAACGAGTACCCGTAATACGTCATTGCGAGGAGCGCGTAGCGCGACGAAGCAATCCACTTTTCTGTGAATGTGATTAAGGCTTTAGAGTGGATTGCTTCGCTCCACTGCGTTCCGCTCGCAATGACGGATAACGGGTATCGGTAAAATATAGAATAAATTAGTTGTTAAAAGTTAAATTTCTATATTAAGGTCGCCAGCTCTTCTTTAAATAGGGATTTCTTATTAAAGCAGTCTTCAAGCGCATTTCTGACTTCTTCTACCTTATCAGGAGCTGCATTGTTGACAAAACTATCAGAATTAAGACGCTTTTCTAGTACCTGAATATCCTGTTCTAGTTTGCTGATTTTTTTCTCAATATTGGACTTAAGTTTATCTATGTCTACTAAGCCAGCTAAAGGAATTACTATCTGAGTTTCACCGATGAGACCAGTGTAACTTGGCTTAGGCGTAGCTCCCTGAGCTTGATTAATAGATTGAGCTTTAGCAATGTTTAGAATGTAAGTTGATGAATTTTCTATTGCCTCTTGCTCAAACTGAGAATTAGTCTGAAACAGTATCTGGATTGGATTTGACCAAGCTATATTGAGTGATTGTCTGGCGTTGCGTAGTGTTGATATCACTTGAACTGTAAACGCCATCTGTTTGGATTTATCACCTTTGTCTATAAATTTAGTGTTAGCCTGAGGAAATTTAGCATAAGCTATAGATTCTTGTAATGGAGCTTTAAGAGTTTTGTCTATAATTGAATGATCGATGTTTTTCCAATCATAAGTAGTTTTAAGTGTTTGCCATAGCTCTTCACTAATAAAAGGCATAATGGGGTGAAGCACTCGCAGAGAGGCTTCTAGAATATAGAATAATATTTGTTCGTTAAGTTGAATTTTACTTAATTCAATATACCAATCACAAAAATCAAACCATAAGAACTCATAAATGCACTTTTGTATAGTAGCAAAATCATATTCTTGATAAGCTAAGTTTATTTTTTCCAGACATTTATTGAATTGGTTTAAGATCCAGGTATCAGCTATATTTAATTTACTAGTATCTAATTTATTTATATCTTCAGGTATAAATCCTTCTGGAAGCTGCATCATGACAAACTTAGCAGCATTAAATAATTTATTGGCAAACTTACGATACTGCTCGAAAGTGTCTGAGCTCCAGCCTTCTTTAGCATCCTTACGTCCAGGGAATCTGACATCTTGCTGTCCATGTATGCCTATGCTGGCATACCACATGCGACTGGCATCTGCACCATATTTAGCGACCATTTCTAATGGATCTATAGCATTGCCCTTAGACTTGCTCATGCGTTTGCCATCAGGAGTTTGCACTACAGGATGAATTAGGATATCTTTGAAAGGTTCCTTCCCTTCAAAATATTCACTAGAATAAATCATGCGACTAACCCAAAGATTAATAATCTCTCTAGCTGTTGCTAAAACATCCGTAGGATAATAATGCTTGAAAATTTCCTCATTATCTTTCAGCGTTTCAAAAGGCCATAATGCTGAGCTGAACCAGGTATCTAGTACATCTGGATCTTGAGTATGAGAGGGATCTCGAGGAGCCTCTGCAGCATAGCAGCCACCTGCGTAATAGTAGACTGGTATTCTATGTCCCCACCAGATCTGACGACTAATACACCAATCTTGGATATTTTCTAGCCAGTTTTCAAACATAGAAGAATATCTTTCTGGGATAAAATTAACTCTGCCACTAGATTCAGCTTCTAAAGCTTGTTTGGCAAGTCCTTTCATGGATAGATACCATTGATCACTGAGATAAGGTTCTATTTCGGTATTGCATCTATCATGAAGGTCTTTTTCTTGACTATATTCACTAATAGCATTAATTTGTCCAAGCTCTGTAAGCTTCTCTAGTACGAGCTCTCTAGCTTTGTATCTATCTAATCCCTGCAGCCACTCAGGCACCCAGGCACTGGTATTAAGCTTAGCTTTCTCGTCCATAATAATTACGCTTGCTAAACCATGTCTCTGTGCTATTTCATAGTCATTTGCATCATGAGCTGGTGTAACTTTAAGCGCGCCAGTGCCAAAGTCCGTTTTAACATGCTCATCAAGAATTATCGGAATTGCTTTATTGGTAAAGGGAATAAATGCTTGAATAAGTCCTGGTGATCTCTTTATTGTATTGATAATCTCATTATATCTATCGTCATTAGGATTGATCGCTAAAGCCACATCTCCAAACATAGTCTCAGGGCGGGTTGTGGCTACTATAATATAGCTCTGTCCTATATTGAGTTTATATTCAATCTCATATAATTTTTTATTGCATTCTTCTTTCGTTATCTCTAGGTCGGAGAGTGATGTTAAGCATTTAGGACACCAATTAACAATACGATTACCACGATAAATTAAACCATCATTGAAGTACTTTATAAACGCTTGTTTAACGGCTTCAGCATAATGTTCGTCCATAGTATAGCGAATACGACCATAGTCTGGACTAAAGCCTAAGACCTTCATTTGTTCGATAATTTTATTGCCGTATTCTTCTTTCCAGGCTTGTGTTCTGGCTATAAAAGCCTCTCGTCCAATATCTTCCTTGCGTTTGTGCTCCTTGGCTTTTAGATCTTTCTCTACTACTAGCTGAGTGCCAATACCAGCATGGTCTGTACCAATCTGCCACAAGGTGTCCTTGCCAAGCATGCGATTATAACGGATGAGTATGTCTTGTATGGTACCGCCCAATGCATGTCCCATATGTAATTCACCTGTGACATTAGGTGGCGGTAGGGCAATGCTAAAGGATTCTCTATCTTTATTGATTTGAGTCTTATAAATATCATTAGTTAGCCAATGCTTAGTCCATTTGGCTTCTACTTCGATATGTGAATATTGTTTGTTCTCAGACACTATAATTCGAGCTCCTTCAAAACTTAAGAGTTTTCTTAAGGCGACACGTGCGTTCCGCACGGTCGCTATCTTTTTTAAGCGACCTCTAATCGAAACCTGCGGTTTCGAAAGAGGTCTAATATCTATTATATATAGTTTGTAGCTTAATTGTAACTACTAGATTATAAAATAGCTATTATGGTTTAATAGCCCTAGTTGCACATATTGCATATGCGACAGCGACGGTATTTGCACTGTCTGACTCACAAGAAACAATCCATTGAGTGCCGGTTGGGTAAGAACCTGACATAGCTTTCTCAGCGAGTGTTGAGCTGTTATAACAATGACCACCACCACTAAGCATATATTCTGTAGCATTGCAAGTCGCCGAACTAAAACCATAATAATCAATGACTATAACTCTTCTAATCGTAGGAGCTCCATTAATTTGACTACCACTTTGAAGAGTCATGGTTCCAGAAACTTGTGGGTTAACAAGTGTTGGGCTAGTCATAGTAACTGGATTAGTTATAGTTGTACCTGAAACTAAGTCTGAAGCTACAACATTAGTCAAGCCTGCTCCGCTACCACTAAAAAGATTTGCCGAAACTGTTCCGCTAGAGGTTATATTTCCAAAGATACCAGAAACTTGTGCTGCATTAAGGTTAGTCAAACCAGAACCATTGCCTGTATGCTTTCCAATGAAAGTCCCACCACTAATGGTGCCAGTGTTCAGTGTAATTCCATTTAAAGTAGAGTATCTAAGAGTCGGAGATTGAATTGTTGCATCTGCAGCATAAACCAAACCATTAAGTGTAGGATCTTTTATAGTTCCACCAGAAATAACTCCAGAACTTGCTGAACCAGCTATCCCTAAATTAAAAGTACCTCCCATAGAACCCCCACCGGTTATGGAAGGATGGTTTATAGTACCACCGTTAATAGTTCCAGTACTTGTGATAGTACCTGTCAGTGTATTAGTAGTTCCTGTTATTGCTATATTTTGTATAGTACCGCCCTTAATAGTTGAAGTGTTTATTACAGTACCTGACAAACCTATTCCTGGTCCTGATATAACTGGATTAATAAAACTACCACCACTAAGCGTTCCTGTACTTAAATTTATATTGCCTTTTATTGTAGGGTTATTTATGGTTGAACCATTTATCAGAGCAGTTGCCATTGGTACAATACCAACAACACTAGAACCTTTAATATTTGTTAAACCAATACCATTCCCACTAAAAGCAACAGTTGCCATAACGAGTGGAGCTGTAATATAACTATTTTTTGGAACTGCTGCATTATCTACAAGTTGAATACCACTAGGAAGAGTAAGAGTACCACCAGCACTGAAATCTATCGTAGGAATACGAGTTAGCCTAGTTCTATCAATAGTTCCACCATTAATCGTTCCACTATTATATAGAATACCTGTTAAAGAATTACCTGTTGTTAAAGTAGTATTGGTAACTGTACCAGTACCAGTTAAATTTTTAGCATTTGTCACTACACCAGATACATTAGCGCCAGTGAGGTTTGTTAAACCAGCACCATCTCCGGTATGTGTTCCTGAGAAACTTCCACCGGTAATTATTCCCATATTGTTTGTAGTACCAGATAAAGTTGCATTGAATATTGTAGTGTAAGGTCCAGAAATAGTAGTAGAGCCTCCTAATGTAACGTTTTTGAGACTACCACCATTAATTGTTCCACTATTAGTTAAAGTACCTGTTAATGAATTACCTGTTGTTAAAGTAGTATTAGCAACTGTTCCACCACCAGTTAAATTTACCGCATTAGTTGCACTATTTACTGTACCCGTTACATAAGCACCGGTAAGATTCATTAAATTAGCTCCTGTTCCAGAATGAGTACCAGAGAAAGTTCCACCAGTGATAGTACCAGATAAAGTTGCATTGCCTATAGTTCCGCCACTTACAAGATTAGTTGCATTAGTTGCATTCGTAGCATTAGCTACTGTACCTGTTACGTTTGCGCCAGTAAGTTTGCTTAATCCAGCACCATTACCAAAGAAACCACTAGTAGCAAAAAATTTATCAGCACTTACACTAGCGTTGCCACCATTTTGAGCAACAAAGTTTTTAGCAAAAGCAGTTCCATTAACAGTGAAAGGTTCTACCTTAGTGCCACTGGCAAATTTAAGTTTACCCTTAAATAAGGTTGTTCCGTTTAAAGTAGCATCCTGAAGATTAGAATTTGGAATACCTCCAACAATCGCAGAAGCTAATATATGTCTTAATCCCGAACCATTACCAGTGAAGACGGAAGTGTTTTGGTCACCTTGTATACCAACTCCAGAGTTTAAAGTTAAAGTACTACCAGTATTGAAAACTATTGAACCACCTGAGACTACACCATGGTTGCCAGATATTGAACCAAGACCAGTTAAATTATTAGCATTCATAGAATCTGTTGCATTGGTAGCCAGAGTAGCAGTAGAGGCTGTGCCAGCCGTAGTTGCATAACCAGCCATCATAGAATTGCTGGCATTCATAGCATTATTGGCATTCATAGCATTGGTAGCATTAGCTACGCTGCCAGTAACATTAGCGCCAGGAATAGTAGCAAAGAAAAGGTCTCCAAGTACTTGACTTGCATTTAGTTTAGTCAATCCAGCACCGTTACCAAAAAAATCACCACCAAAGAACTTACTTGCAGTAACGCCATTAACTACATTAATGTTTCTAGTAGAAAGAGTTCCATTAACAGTGAAAGGTTCAAGCTTAGTATTGTTAGTGAATAGAACCTTACCGTTGATAGTAGTAGTACCTTTAAGATTAGTATTGGTTAAAGAACCATTCTTATTAAAACTTAGATTACCATTAACTGTATTATTGTTTATTGTTGAATTACCTATACTAGCGATGTTGGTAATTGGCTGCCAGCTAGCCAGTCCAATTGCATTAGAAGTGAGAACACGACCAGCTGCAGGAGTGCCACCACGTATTAAGACTTGACCATTAACATCAAGTTTAGCTTGAGGACTAATAATATTAATACCAAGATTACGTGGCGATGGTATGTACTCTACATCATTACCTACGGATACGGCCTCAACCCTCAAGAAAGGCATCATGATTAAAGTCAATATTAAAATGATTCTTATTTTCAACAGAAATAACTCCAACCTATCGTTACTTCTATTTTCTATCGACAAATTAACTGATTTCTGCAGTATTATTTAGCTTATTTTGGCAAAATACCTTGATTTATAAGGAATTTAATCTTTGATATTAATTGCTAACTGTGAAGTATTTCTTAGCACAAATAGCAAAAACATTAATAGTAGTGGTTTGAGTACATTTTAACATCCAACTAGTTGGAGCTGAACCTGTACTATTAGGACTTGGCATTGAATACTTAGTATAACCATTGTTTGTATCACAATCGCCACCGCCTCCAATTAGGTATTCGTCTGAAGCACAACTTGCAGTTGCTGTTGTTGAGTTACTAGCCACATTGACCACTCTAACAGGTGGTTGACCTTTGATAGTACCACTACCGCTTAAGGTTGTATTACTCAGTGTTACTGTTGTATTTGAAGGGAAACTAGAAGCAGTAATTCCAGTTAAATTAGCACCACTACCAGAAAAACTACTTGCTGTAACAGTTCCAGTTGCATTAATATTTCCAAAACTTCCAGTTACTTTTGATGCACCTACTGAAGCAATATCAGCATCTACAATAGTTCCATCAAGTATCTTAGCTGAAGTAACTGCATTGTTAGCTAAATCAGCCGTTGCAATAGCTCCATCAGTTATATCAGCTGAAGTAACATTTCCATCAGCTATATCAGCTGAAGTAATCGATCCATCAAGTATCTTGGCTGAAGTAACAGCATTGTTAGCAATAACAGTTGCAGATTGAGTTCCAGTGACATCACCAGCAAGGTTGCCAGTAAAATTAGCAACGCTAATAGTTCCTGATAGTTTAGCTGAGGTAACACTTCCATCAGCTATTTTAGCTGTAGTTACTGCATTGTTAGCTAAGTCTACTGTCGCAATAGTTCCATCAAATATATCAGCTGAAATGATAATTCCATCAGCTATCCAAGCTGATGAGGCAATTGCATTGGCAGCTAAATCAGATGAAATAATAGTTCCATCAACTATCTTAGCTGAAGTAATTGAATTGTCATTAACTGAAGCCGCTGTAGTTGCACTAGCCACGGCACCTACAACATTTAGACCTTGAATATTTGTTATAGACCTACCATCTCCAACGAAACCAGAACCAACATTAGGACTAGCTCCTGTAGGTCCTCCCGTCGCCCAAATTGTTGGAGCGGAAATAAAAGCATTGTTTGGACTTGCGTTACCTGAAAGATTAATATTACCAATGACACTAATAGTTGTTGCGTTACTTATAGTTCCACCACTGATCGTTCCACTATTACTTAGAGTACCTGTTAAAGAATTACCACTAGTTAAAGTCGTATTAGTTACTGTTCCACCACCGGTTAAATTTGTTGCGTTAGTTGCATTTGTTGCGTTGGAAATCGTACCACTTACATTCGATAAAGTTGCATTTGCTATTGTTCCACCACTGATTGTCCCCATATTGGTTGTAGTACCAGATAAAGTTGCAAAAGATATTGCATTGCTATTGAAATTACCACCACTAATTGTTGCATTATTATTGATGGTACCAGATAAACTTGCATTTAATATCGTTCCACCACTAATAGTTCCAGTATTGGTTGTAGTACCAGATAAAGTTGCATTAGTTATAGTTGCACCACTCGCAAGACTTGATGCTGACGTAGCATTAGTAGCAGTCGGCACAGCACCTACAACATTAGCACCGGTAAGGTTAGTTAAGCCAGCACCAGAACCGAAGAAACCGGTATTAGCAAAAAATCTATCTGCTGTTACACTAGCATTGCCACCATTTTGAGCAACGAAGTTTCTAGCAAAAGCCGTTCCATTAACAGTGAAAGGTTGTACTTTAGTACCAGGAGCAAAGCTCAATATACCTTTAACTAAAGTTGTTCCGTTTAAAGTAGCATTCTGAAGATTAGAAGAAGCTGGGACACCTCCAACAATAGCAGAAGCTGGTATATGTCTTAATCCAGAACCATTACCTGTGAATATTGAAGAACTTTGATCACCTTGTATACCAACACCAGAGCCTAAAGTGAAACTACTGCCAGTACTGAAAATTATGCTACTACCGGAGACTAAATTATGACTACCAGTTATTGAACCAGGACCCACTAGATTAGTAGCATTTACAGCATCTGTTGCATTAGTAGCACTTCCTGCACTGCTGGCAAAAGTTGCACTAGTAGCAGTATTAGCAGTCATAGCACTAGATACAGTGCCAGTAACATTACCACCAGGAATAGTAGCAACAGAAAGGTTTCCGAGTACTTGATTTGCATTTAACCTAGTCAATCCAGCGCCATTACCTAAGAAACTACCACCAAAGAATTTATCAGCTGTCACACTAGCGTTGCCACCATTTTGAGCAACGAAGTTCCTAGCAAAAGTAGTTCCATTAACAGTGAAAGGTTCAAGTTTAGTATTGCTAGTGAATAAAACCTTACCGTTGATAGTGGTAGTACCGTTAAGTTTTGCATTTAATAATGAACCATTCTTATTGAAACTTAGACTACCATTAACCGTATTATTGTTTACTGTTGAATTACTTACATTTGTGATGCTTGTAACTGGCTGCCAGCTAGCTAATCCAACTGCATTTGAAGTGAGAACACGACCAGCTGCAGGAGCACCACCGCGTATTAATATCTGACCATTAACATCAAGTTTGGCTTGAGGAGCAATAATATTGACGCCAAGATTGCGTGGCGACGGTATATACTCTACATCATTACCTATCGGAACTGCCCAAGCTGGACTTATGATTGTCGACATTAATACTAATGTGATTATGGTTGTTATTGTTTTTTTCACTTTATTACTTCCTTACTTAATTAAACCCCATGAACCCCATTAAACTTATTTATTTCGTTACCTATCAGATCTACTGATTTCTACCCATTCCTGAGTTACCGAATCAAAGATCAAACTTAAAGCATCGTCTTTACCCATGCTAAAGGTGACTCCAGCATTCAGCGATAGTCCATCACCATCTTCAAAAGTAACCTTATTTGTGTCAGATAATGATCTGATGATCAAGAATTGTCCATCATGTGAACCAGGACTAATTTGAGGTACTTTTGTTATGTTATTATCTCCAGGGTTTAAACCTTGGATTCTCATAATAGCATTTGTAACTACAAGTCCAATCGCTGGATCTACAATGACAGTAGATGAATTAAATGCAAAGTTATCAGTTATAACAGTATTACCGTTAATAGTATCTCCGTTAATGTTGCCATTGGTATTGAAATTACCACCTGATATAGCCGAAGCTGGGATATGTAATAAACCAGAACCATTACCAGTGAAGATAGAAGAACTTTGGTTACCGGTAATTCCAGAACCAGCAGATAGAGTTGTAGTACCACTGAGAACTAAGCTGCTACCAGCAGGTACTGTGTGAGTACCAGAGATATTACCAGTTCCAGTAAGGTTAGTAGCGTTAGTCGAATTAGTAGCACTTGTAGCATTCGTTGCGTTAACAGCATTGGTAGCATTAGCTACAACACCAGTAACATTAGCGCCAGTAATTTTAGTTAAGCCAGCACCATTACCAAAGAAATCGCCACCAAAGAACTTGTTTGCAGTAATGCCATTAGTTGCATTGATGTTTCCAGTAGAAATAGTTCCATTAACAGTGAAAGGTTCAAGCTTAGTGTTGCTAGTGAATAGAACTTTACCGTTAATAGTGGTAGTTCCTCTAAGAGTAGTGTTTAATAGAGAACCATTCTTATTGAAACTGAGAGTGCCATTTACAGTGTTGCTATTAAAAGTAGAGTTAGTGATAGTAGTGTTATTGCTTGGAACAGTACCAACGATAGCAGAAGCTGGAATATGTAATAAACCAGAACCGTTACCAGTGAAGATAGAAGAACTTTGGTTACCAGTAATTCCAGAACCAGCAGATAGAGTTGTAGTACCACTGAGAACTAAGCTGCTACCAGCAGGTACAGTGTGAGTACCAGAGATATTACCAGTTCCAATTAAGTTAGTAGCATCAGTCGCAGATCCTGCAGTTGTAGCAGAACCAGCAGTAGTTGCAGTAGTAGCGCTAGTTGCGTTACCAGCAACATTACCAGTTAGATTACCTTGGAAGGTACCTTTGAACAATCCACCGTTAAATACTTGACCATTAAATACATTGGCAAGGATTCTGCTGTTAGGAGCAGAAATAGAACCGTTCTTGTTAAAGCTAAGAGTCCCATTAACAGTATTGTTGTTAAAAGTAGAATTAGTAATAGTAGTGTTATTGCTTGGAACAGTACCAACAATAGCCGAAGCTGGGATATGTAATAAACCAGAACCATTACCAGTGAAGATAGAAGAACTTTGGTTACCGGTAATTCCAGAACCAGCAGATAGAGTTGTAGTACCACTGAGAACTAAGCTGCTACCAGCAGGTACTGTGTGAGTACCAGAGATATTACCAGTTCCAGTAAGGTTAGTAGCGTTAGTCGAATTAGTAGCACTTGTAGCATTCGTTGCGTTAACAGCATTGGTAGCATTAGCTACAACACCAGTAACATTAGCGCCAGTAATTTTAGTTAAGCCAGCACCATTACCAAAGAAATCGCCACCAAAGAACTTGTTTGCAGTAATGCCATTAGTTGCATTGATGTTTCCAGTAGAAATAGTTCCATTAACAGTGAAAGGTTCAAGCTTAGTGTTGCTAGTGAATAGAACTTTACCGTTAATAGTGGTAGTTCCTCTAAGAGTAGTGTTTAATAGAGAACCATTCTTATTGAAACTGAGAGTGCCATTTACAGTGTTGCTATTAAAAGTAGAGTTAGTGATAGTAGTGTTATTGCTTGGAACAGTACCAACAATAGAAGAAGCTGGAATATGTAATAAACCAGAACCATTACCAGTGAAGATAGAAGAACTTTGGTTACCAGTGATTCCAGAACCAGCAGATAGAGTTGTAGTACCACTGAGAACTAAGCTGCTACCAGCAGGTACTGTATGAGTACCAGAGATATTACCAGTTCCAATTAAGTTAGTAGCATCAGTCGCAGATCCTGCAGTTGTAGCAGAACCAGCAGTAGTTGCAGTAGTAGCGCTAGTTGCGTTACCAGCAACATTACCAGTTAGATTACCTTGGAAAGTACCTTTGAATAATCCGCCGTTAAACACTTGACCATTAAATACATTGGCAAGGATTCTGCTGTTAGGTGCAGAAATAGAACCGTTCTTATTAAATGTAAGAGTACCATTTACAGTGTTGCTATTAAAAGTAGAGTTAGAGATAGTAGTGTTGTTGCTTGGAACAGTACCAACGATAGCAGAAGCTGGAATATGTAATAAACCAGAACCGTTACCAGTGAAGATAGAAGAACTTTGGTTACCGGTAATTCCAGAACCAGCAGATAGAGTTGTAGTACCACTGAGAACTAAGCTGCTACCAGCAGGTACTGTGTGAGTACCAGAGATATTACCAGTTCCAGTAAGGTTAGTAGCGTTAGTCGAATTAGTAGCACTTGTAGCATTCGTTGCGTTAACAGCATTGGTAGCATTAGCTACAACACCAGTAACATTAGCGCCAGTAATTTTAGTTAAGCCAGCACCATTACCAAAGAAATCGCCACCAAAGAACTTGTTTGCAGTAATGCCATTAGTTGCATTGATGTTTCCAGTAGAAATAGTTCCATTAACAGTGAAAGGTTCAAGCTTAGTGTTGCTAGTGAATAGAACTTTACCGTTAATAGTGGTAGTTCCTCTAAGAGTAGTGTTTAATAGAGAACCATTCTTATTGAAACTGAGAGTGCCATTTACAGTGTTGCTATTAAAAGTAGAGTTAGTGATAGTAGTGTTATTGCTTGGAACAGTACCAACGATAGCAGAAGCTGGAATATGTAATAAACCAGAACCGTTACCAGTGAAGATAGAAGAACTTTGGTTACCAGTAATTCCAGAACCAGCAGATAGAGTTGTAGTACCACTGAGAACTAAGCTGCTACCAGCAGGTACAGTGTGAGTACCAGAGATATTACCAGTTCCAATTAAATTAGTAGCATCAGTCGCAGATCCTGCAGTTGTCGCAGAACCAGCAGTAGTTGCAGTAGTAGCGCTAGTTGCGTTACCAGCAACATTACCAGTTAGATTACCTTGGAAAGTACCTTTGAATAATCCGCCGTTAAACACTTGACCATTAAATACATTGGCAAGGATTCTGCTGTTAGGTGCGGAAATAGAACCATTCTTGTTAAATGTAAGAGTACCATTTACAGTGTTGCTATTAAAAGTAGAGTTAGAAATAGTAGTGTTATTGCTTGGAACAGTGCCAACAATAGCCGAAGCTGGAATATGTAATAAACCAGAACCGTTACCAGTGAAGATAGAAGAACTTTGGTTACCAGTGATTCCAGAACCAGCAGATAGAGTTGTAGTGCCACTTAGAACTAAGCTGCTACCAGCAGGTACTGTGTGAGTACCAGAGATATTACCAGTGCCAATTAAGTTAGTAGCATCAGTCGCAGAACCAGCAGTAGTTGCAGTAGTAGCGCTAGTTGCGTTACCAGCAACATTACCAGTTAGATTACCTTGGAAGGTACCTTTGAACAACCCACCGTTAAATACTTGACCATTGAATACATTGGCAAGAATTCTGCTGTTAGGAGCAGAGATAGAACCGTTCTTATTAAAGATCACTGTTCCATTAACTGTAGTGTTATTAACTGTTGAATTGTTAAAAGTAGAATTATTGATAGTAGTGTTATTTACTGGAACAGTACCAACGATAGCAGAAGCTGGGATATGTAATAAACCAGAACCATTACCAGTGAAGATAGAAGAACTTTGGTTACCGGTAATTCCAGAACCAGCAGATAGAGTTGTAGTACCACTGAGAACTAAGCTGCTACCAGCAGGTACTGTATGAGTACCAGAGATATTACCAGTTCCAATTAAGTTAGTAGCATCAGTCGCAGATCCTGCAGTTGTAGCAGAACCAGCAGTAGTTGCAGTAGTAGCGCTAGTTGCGTTACCAGCAACATTACCAGTTAGATTACCTTGGAAAGTACCTTTGAATAATCCGCCGTTAAACACTTGACCATTAAATACATTGGCAAGGATTCTGCTGTTAGGTGCGGAAATAGAACCATTCTTGTTAAATGTAAGAGTACCATTTACAGTGTTGCTATTAAAAGTAGAGTTAGAAATAGTAGTGTTATTGCTTGGAACAGTACCAACAATAGCCGAAGCTGGAATATGTAATAAACCAGAACCATTACCAGTGAAGATAGAAGAACTTTGGTTACCAGTGATTCCAGAACCAGCAGATAGAGTTGTAGTACCACTGAGAACTAAGCTGCTACCAGCAGGTACTGTATGAGTACCAGAGATATTACCAGTTCCAATTAAGTTAGTAGCATCAGTCGCAGATCCTGCAGTTGTAGCAGAACCAGCAGTAGTTGCAGTAGTAGCGCTAGTTGCGTTACCAGCAACATTACCAGTTAGATTACCTTGGAAGGTACCTTTGAACAATCCACCGTTAAATACTTGACCATTAAATACATTGGCAAGGATTCTGCTGTTAGGAGCAGAGATAGAACCGTTCTTATTAAAGACCACTGTTCCATTAACAGTAGTATTGTTAATAGTAGAGTTATAGAAATTAGAGTTATTAATAGTAGTATTGTTAACCGGTACACTACCAACGATAGCAGAAGCTGGAATATGTAATAAACCAGAACCGTTACCAGTGAAGATAGAAGAACTTTGGTTACCGGTAATTCCAGAACCAGCAGATAGAGTTGTAGTACCACTGAGAACTAAGCTGCTACCAGCAGGTACTGTATGAGTACCAGAGATATTACCAGTTCCAATTAAGTTAGTAGCATCAGTCGCAGATCCTGCAGTTGTAGCAGAACCAGCAGTAGTTGCAGTAGTAGCGCTAGTTGCGTTACCAGCAACATTACCAGTTAGATTACCTTGGAAGGTACCTTTGAACAATCCACCGTTAAATACTTGACCATTAAATACATTGGCAAGGATTCTGCTGTTAGGAGCAGAGATAGAACCGTTCTTATTAAAGACCACTGTTCCATTAACAGTAGTATTGTTAATAGTAGAGTTATAGAAATTAGAGTTATTAATAGTAGTATTGTTAACCGGTACACTACCAACGATAGCAGAAGCTGGAATATGTAATAAACCAGAACCGTTACCAGTGAAGATAGAAGAGCTTTGATTACCAGTAATTCCAGAACCAGCAGATAAAGTTGTTGTACCACTTAAAATTAAACTACTGCCTGCAGATAATGTATGAGTACCAGAGATAGTACCAGTGCCAACTAAATTAGTAGCATCAGTTGCAGAACCTGCTGAAGCTGCGGAACTTACACTAAGTCCAGAACTATTTGTCCACACTGGAGAAGTTGATGCTCCTTGGCTTACAAGTATTTGTCCAGTAGTACCAGCTTGTCCATTAGGTTTAAGAGAACCACTAAATTGTACATTACCTACAACATCCAGCTTTTCAGTTGGTATTGTAATGCCAATCCCTAAATTACCTGCATCTGTTAAAACCATCTTAGTTCCAAGATCAACTGATGAATCAGTGAAACTAAATTCAAGTCTTCCTGCTGGATCATTATAAGTAGTCTTAGCGTAGTTAGTATTATTATTAGGTCCTAATCTGAGTATGCTTGCGTCTAAAGTTTCACCGAAATCTGCAATTTGTCCGTTATTGCCAGTACCACCTGTACCACCGCCACCACTAGCAAGTCCACCTCTATTGCCTCTGAGAAAATTGAAACTCTCTCTAGGAACAGGCAAAGTTACTTTAAATCTACCGTTATCAAATTTTTGAAATCTAGTAGATGCTTGAGTTTGTTTTTTCGCTTCGAAAGTAACTCTTTCAAATATACCTTCTGTTAAACAGTCAAAATCATTAGCAGCACAATTGGTGATATTAAAATCAACTGGACTAGAGCTAACCTGCGCAGCTAGATTGGTAGCAGAGATAGTCGTACCATAAGTATTAACTAAGTTGCCTTCAGTATCAAATACATCAAATTCTATCTGTTTACTTGGGCTATCAAATCTACCTGCACTAATACTGATAATGCGGTTTTGTTTTCTTGTATTACGATTAACAGTTAAACTCTGAGTACTTATAAATTTTCTTTGGCCTGAAACAATTTCATATAAATTAAGTCTTACACTACTAGAATTGTCTAGAGATGAATACAATTCACTAATCTTTACTCTAACTCTTAGATTTGCTGTTTTAGTCAAGTCTAAACTTTGACTTTTAGTATTGATCTCGAGCTCTAGGTCAGGGTTTGATCCTGAGAGGACATCAAGAGGAACATATCTTTGTTCGGCAGCTGAACTTGGAACGCCGGCGAATGCTAGCCATAATGCTAGTATACTAGTGGCTGTTTTTCTGGATAATACTCTTAATCTCTTCGTCATTTTAATTCTTACCTTTGTTGATTTATCATATCTTAACACTTTCGACTATAATTTATCTAGTCTACAAATATCCCTATAATTCATTTACTCTTATTTTTAACATTAACTATCCCCATTTCCCTGCTAATTTTGATTGAATTATCAGTTATTTCACCTAGACTTGATCGACTTTTTGATCAAATCTATAATAAACGATTAAAAGATAAGTGTCATCACCTATCTTTTTATCTTGTTTATTAATTTTGTCGGAGAATCTTAATTGATTCTTAAGTCCCCCTGCTTAACCTCAGCTATTTATTCTAGGAAATAACCTTCAGTTAAACCACTCAATGTATTCATTCCCCAAATCCACACTTCATTCTACGTTTTTATGGTTAAATATTGGTTATTAGATGCTTTTATGAGAGAAATTTTATCTACAGTGAATTATTTACGTATAAATACTGATAGTCGTACTATTAAATCAGGGGATATATACCTTCCACTTAGAGGGGCCAAGTTTGATGGACATGACTTTATCAAGGATGCTTTATTGCAAGGAGCTAGTTTTGCCTATAGTTCAGTAGAGCTTTCTCAATTAAAGATCCCAAAAGATCTGGAAACTAAGTTAGTTAAAGTTGAGGATACTCTTGGTACCTATCATAGACTTGCTAATGAATATAGAAATATCGTTAATCCTATTACTATTGCTATTACTGGTAGTTCTGGTAAGACTACGGTTAAAGAGATATTAAGAACTGTTCTTGCTGAAAGGTTTAAGGTGCATTATTCGCAAGCTAATTTTAATAATGAGATCGGTGTGCCTAAAACAATTCTTTCTATGTCTGCTAATACTGAGGTTTTGATATTAGAAATGGGTATGCGGGGACTTGGAGAGATTGAATTACTATCTAAAATAGCTGAACCTAATATCGCGATTATAACCAATATAGGAACCGCTCATATAGAGCGTTTGGGCTCAGTTGAGAATATTCGCAAAGCTAAGTTGGAAATTTTAACTGGACTTAAAGCTCATGATTCAGAACTTCCTGCAACCTTGGTTGTTGATTCTTTCTTAGCTAAATCTCTTCAAACTAAAATAGCTGAGAAATTAATTGTGTTTGATGCTGCTTCAGAATTTGAATCTTGCATCTCTAATCACTCTTTGGTTTCCGAGGGTTTAATTGCTGATATTGATGCTGTTTCTAAAGTTGCGAAATTTTTAGGTATGAATGATGACCAGATTGCTAAGGGTCTTACTAAATATAGTCCTGGTGAGGGACGTGGCAAATTTATCTATGATGATAAGGGTAACTTATATATAGATGAGACTTACAATGCAAACCCTGAATCTGTACGTAATAGTGTTAGTGCCATGCTTAAACAGTTTCCTGATAACTATAAGATAGCTGTACTTGGCGATATTTTAGAAAGTGAAGCAATCTTAGTCAATGAGTTATTTTCAGAGATAAAATCTTATGAAAATGAAAGTTTTAAATTGATTGATGGACGTGAGCGAAGTATAGAATCTATAACTAAGGAGCTTAATGATATTCAGGTTAAACCAAAAAAAGTTATTTTGTTAAAAGCTTCTCGGGGAGCTAAGTTTGAGAAAATTTTAGAGCTCTTAAATCTTAAGCATTCTTAGGTATATCTGCCATTATCAATAGTTTTTCATTATATTGCCAGAAGCGATTTTTGACAAAGTAGCCTTTCTCTAATAACCTTGTTCGTAAAAATCCTGGTGTAACAGCACGATTCGGTCTTTTGAAATTCTCTAAATCATTACCAAACCAAATGCCTAATTGGTTGCTAAAGGTAGCAAGATTGGAAGCTATAATGATAAGTAAGCCAGGGCGAATGATCTGTGGCGCTATTTGATTTAGGAAACTATCAAAATCATCTAAACAAGGCATATCTAAATCAGCGATAACATAAGTGAATGCTTTCTGAACTTTACTAATACCTAGATTCTCTAATTGAGCTAAATCTTGTACTTGAGTATAAATATTATTAGCGCTAAGTAAGTCTGTTACTTGCTGTTGTTTGTTACTAATATGCAGCACTGCTTGTCCTGATGCTATTTCGCGTTTGAGCTTCTTGAGCAAGAATTTATGCAATTTATCGTTCTTTATATGAGGAGTGATTTCTGTGAGTGTTTGCATATTAAATTATTTCCGCTCTTCCATGGCTCTTGCGTGTCCTTCGAGCATTTCTGCTCTGGCAATAGTAGCGACGTTATCGATTAACTCTTGAAATCCATGATTAGATTGCTTGACAACAGAGAAGTCTATAATACTAGTGCGTTTTATGAAATCAACACATTGTAGTCCTGATGAGAATCTTGAAGTACCACCCGTAGGAAGACAATGACTAGGTCCGGCAATGTAATCACCAAGGCTTTCACAGGAGTTTGTGCCAATGAATATAGCACCCGCATTTTTAATCTTGGCGATAGTACTTTTTAGTTTATTTTTTTTAAGTTGAATTTCTAAATGCTCTGGAGCATAGTCATTGATAATTTCTATAGCTTCTTCTAGATTCTCTATGTGTAATAATGCTGACCAATTTTTCAGAGAGTTTCTAATAGTATTGGTTTGTTCTGGTGATTTATGATTTATATTTAAATCGTGAATTTGGCTGCTTAGTTCGCTTTCTGTTTCTTCTATGATTCGTTTAGAAGTACTAACTAATAGCGTAGACTCCAGTCCAGAACCATGTTCTAGCTGACTGATTAAATCTGCTGCAAGCTGTTTAGGTTTGGCTGAGTCATCAGCAATAATAGCAAGCTCGCTAGGTCCATAAATACCATCTATGCCAACTTGACCAAAGACTTGTTTCTTAGCTAAGCTTACATAAATATTTCCAGGTCCCACTATCTTATCTACTGCTTTAATAGACTGAGTTCCATAAGCTAAGGCAGCTATAGCTTGCGCGCCACCTATAGCGTAGATCTCGTCTACCCCAGCCAATTCTGCAGCTGCAAGTATGCCGGAATTAATTGGTGGTGGGCTGATCATAACTATACGTCTGACTCCAGCTACTTTGGCAGGAATCGCCGTCATTAATACGGTCGATAATAAAGGTGCTTGTCCTCCTGGAATATAGATAGCAACTGAATCTAAGGCTTGATATTTAATACCCAGCTTCTCGCCCAGTTTACCTTTATAAGACCAGCCTTTAGAGAATTCAGAATGTTTAAATTCTTCTTTGTGAAATTTTTCTATGCGACTTTTGGCTTGTTTAAGTGCGGTCTGTAATTCTTTAGAGAGTTTAGAGAAAGAGTGAGAGCTGGTAATCTTAAAAGGATCTTTTTGATTTAAGTCAAAATCTACTCCATCAAATTTCTTGGAATAAGCTGCTACTGCTTTATCACCAAGAATTTTAATATTCTCAACTATATCTCTTACAGCAAGCTCTTTTTTAGCAAGATTAGTATCTGAAAGCCTTGCTGCGATTTGTTTTAATTTAGCTTGGTTTTCAGCTTTCATTATGATTATTATAGCTTAGGATATAGGGTTTTGAAAATTTTACCTTCGTACTCCATGACGTTAGCGGGCAAGGGGATGCTAAGTTATCGCTTGAAACAATTTTAATAGCTTGTGCCCGCTTGCGTCATGTCGTACTTGGCAAAATTTTCAAAACTGCTACTTTACTTGCTCTCTAGCTTAATTGAATACTATAGTTCTATTCTGAAAAACGATAATTTTGTCATCAGTATGAGCTTTAATTGCTCTTGCAAAAACCAACTCTTCGAGATCTCTGCCCTTAGATACGTAGTCTTCAACATCATCTTTAAAATTAACCGGGCAAACATCTTGCGAGATAATTGGTCCCATATCTAAATCCTCAGTAGCATAATGTGCAGTAGCTCCGATAACTTTAACTCCTTTCTCATAGGCTTGATGATAAGGATTTGCTCCTTTAAAGCTTGGCAAAAAACTATGATGAACATTGATAATGCGATAAGGATAATGATTAATAAAATTCCCACTTAGTATTTGCATGTATCTTGCCATAACAATGAAGTCTATGTTTAATGGTTTTAAGGTCTGGAGAATTTCAGCTTCCTGATTGGCTTTGGTATCTTTAGTTATAGGATAATGCTTGTATGCAATACCATAGGATTTAGCTATAGGTTCTAAGTCTGGATGATTGCTGATGATAATTGGAATATTTGCTTTGATCTCACCGTATTTATGTTTCTGTAAAATATCATGAAGACAATGATCAAATTTAGAAACTAAAATCGCCATGTTTTTTCTATGGTAGTTAAAACTAAATTCCATTGTAAATTTTTTTGCAATGTTTTGAAATTTATCATGAAGTTTTTCTAGAGGAATTTTAAAGTCGCTAGCATCTATCTCTAACCTCATGAAGAATCTATCGCCAAGTCCCATGCTGTGCTGCTGAGAGTCGATAATATTACCGTTGTTTTCGGCAATAAATTTAGTAACTTCATAGACTATACCCTTACGATCAGGGCAGCTTATTAATAGTCGCAATGTTTGAGGCATGAATTAATATTACCCCAATCTCTTAGATATGAACCTTGATAGAGTCTCAGCCTTCATATAAGGGTTAGTTTGTTTTTGATTCTCTAAAGTGTCATGGTGTAAGTGATGATAATTATGTCCTGGATAAATAATAGTGTTATTAGGAAGTTTCATAAGCTTATTAGCAATGCTGTCGTACATTAGTTCTGCATCACCGCCAGGCATATCACAACGACCACAACCATCTAAGAATAGTGTGTCTCCAGAGACTAAGTTGCCATGACAAAGAAAGCATTGTGAACCAGGAGTATGACCAGGAGTATGCATAAACTCTATTTTTACATCACCTAAATTTAAGCTGTCATTTGGTTTGACGTCTTTAATGTTCTCTCCGATTGGTTTATAGAAAGCTGCTTCATGCTCAGAAACATATATAGGAATGTCATGAGTTGTAAGCAATTCTTCTATACCATTAGTATGATCAGCATGTCCGTGAGTAATTAATGCTGAAGTGATTTTGTATCCTGAATTTTTAGCTTGATTTCTGATTTGATCAACATCCCAAGCTGGATCTACAACTGTACATTCTTTGGTCAGATCATTGGCAATCAGATAAACATAGTTCTGCATTGGACCAATTTCCATTTGTTTTATTACTAGTGGGAGTGTTGAAGACATATTTTAATTATAACTGAAATAACTCATATAAATACTCTGCGGCAGATCCCAGAGCTTTGGTTCTATTTCTGTATAAATATAAAGCTGTATGCTTTGTGTTTAAGCTTGAAATTTTTACTAAGCTACTATTATTAAGTTCATTTTGGATGAAACTTGCTGGTAAGTATGCCCAACCAAGTTTTTTAGAGATTAAGTTTTTTATAAGTTCATAATTTGTTAGAGACCAAGTATTTGTTTCCGTATTTTGAGTTTGATTCATTTTTAGTTCTGTTAAATTGCTAAAGTAAGCATCTGTCAAACCCTCTTGAGCAGCTGGATAGTCAGGATGAGAGACTGGTAATTCTTCAATATTGGCAATCAAGATTTTTTCTAATTTAGCAAGCTCTGCTTGTTCAATATCAATAATTATTTTATAACTATCATTAAAAGTATTACCAATGATTGCAGAATTTATAACTGAGAGATTGATTTTAGTTTGAGGGAATTTATCCTTGAATTTTTCTAATGCTATAGCGAGCAAGTCTTGGGGATAGAGAATGTTGATCTCTAAACTAATATTAGTTTCTTGTCCTGATTTGATACTTGAAGCATAGTCAGTTAATTCATTTTGCATCTTCAGTACATGTTTAGCTTTATTGTATATAAGCTCACCTTGAGCTGTTAATTGAGGTCTATAAGTATTTCTACTGAAGATTTCTATATCAAGGTCTTTTTCTAAATTTTTAATAGCATAGCTGATAGATGATTGTGCTCTTTTTAACTCTTCTGCTGCTGCTCTAAAACTACCTGTATTGACTACTGATACTAAAGCTGCTAATTCATCTTGATCTAACGGCATATGTTTACTAATAATATCATGATAATCGTAATTTAGATTATAGTATGATGATATTTATGAAAAACGATCAAAATTTTGATTATCGATCGACTAAATCAAGAACTAAAATTATAGTCTCCAAACTTAAAAATTACTATGGTGATGTTAAATGTTTTTTGAAGCATAAAAATGCTTTTGAGTTAATTTGTGCTGTTTGTCTTTCTGCTCAATGTACTGATGACAGAGTTAATATGACTACTCCAGCATTGTTTAAGAAATATCCCAATGCAGAGAAATTAGCAGCAGCTAAATTAACTGATGTCGAGAAAATTATTAAGTCTTGTGGTTTTTATAAAAATAAATCTAAAAATTTAGTCAAAATGGCTCAGCAATTGCTTTCTTACCATCATGGAGAAGTGCCTGATAATATAGACGACTTAGTGAAACTTGCAGGTGTCGGACGTAAAACTGCAAACGTGGTACTTGGTACTTGGTTTAATAAATCAGCTGGTGTAGTTGTGGATACTCATGTAAAACGTATTAGTACTTTGCTTGGCTTAACTAAAAATACTGATCCAGTGAAAATTGAACAGGATCTAAATTTACTTGTAGCTAAAAAATATTGGAATAGTTTCTCATTATGGTTAATTTCACACGGTAGAGAGACTTGTATTGCTCGCAGACCTAATTGTCCTAAATGTATACTAAAGGATGAATGTGAGTACTTTGCCTCTTGTCAATAATAGGTTTATAATAGCTGATGAGTATTATGACTCTAGTATATTTAGGAATCTCTCTTCCTAATCAAATTAAAAACCCATTAAAAACTAAACTTAGAGAAATTAGCTCTTCTGAAGATTTACTTGCTGTTAAATTATCACATGATGAATATCCGTTGCTTCTAGATGCACTTAAACAATTGCCATATGTTGAAGAATTAACTCTCATTACAACCTGTAATCGTTTTGAATTAGTTCTTTATCTTAGTGAGGTCAATTCAAAAAATATTGCTGAATTGCAAAAAACTGTACAGTCTATAAATAAATCAAAGGTTGACTTAGATGTACTTTATGATGATGAAGCTAAATTACAAATACTCAGAACATATTGTGGACTTAATAGTGGTTTGGTTGGTGAAGATGAAATTTGTATGCAATTGGATATCTCATTTAAGCAAACTTTTCATATGGGTTATTTAGGACGTCAAGGGCTGGAGCTATTGGAAGAAGCTAAGGCTTTGCGTCAACGTATTGATACTAAAGTTGGGCTAGAAAGGGTTTCATATTGCGAAGTAGCTATTAATACGGCACTTAATAAGTTTGCTAAAAAAGAGTATCGTAATATTATCGTGATGGGTTCTGGTAGTACTGCACATCAATCTTGTTTATCTCTTGTTAATTTAGGATTTCAAGCTAAAAATATAACATTATTACATCGTATTAGTTCTTCATCTAATCAAGTCACTGTTATTAAAGCATCTAAGGAACTTGAAGCTCTGAAATTTGTTAGAGCTAAGTATGGTTACCATACTGATCGTGTTAAAGCTATAGTAGCTGATGCAGATTTAATAGTTTTTGGAATTGATTCACGCTTACCATCTCTTCATTTTACTAAACACTATAAGACATCAATTATTGATTTTAGTTCTAAGCCTAGTTGCAGTTTTGATGATGATGCAAATCGATATCATTATGTATCCAGCTCTGAGCTTGATGCTTTTGTGAGATCTTATTCAGCATCTAGAGCTAATGAGAATAATTTTCTCACTAAATTAAAATTAGCTGAAGAAATAATTCTTGATCATACAATGAAAGCTCTAAGAATGACCAGTCTAAACTTTTAATGTCTACTAGCGCGTAGTACTTGAATCTGCTTCTCCAGCTCTAGTTTCTTTCTAGCAGTATCCTCCCATTCAGAACTAGAGTCATCTAAACTTAGTAGCTTTTTACTTATTAAAGTTTTTTCGTTTTGCAACCTGGCTTGATTTATTTTTATCAAGGATTCTTGATATTTGTCTTCATTATCATCTTCATTTCTATGATGTTCTAATTTAAGACCGATATCCGCAAGTTCTTTAGCTAAATGGAATTCACCTGATAGTTTATTAACTACTAATGCAAATTTAACTTCTGCATTGCTTATATCCGGGTTCTCAAAACTTGCATCAGTTACAGCTTCTAAGATTCTTTGGTGGATTTCTGAAATAAATTGACCATCCTGACTCAAAAACTTCTCTAAAAATTTTCTATCTGTAAGTGCAAGAATAATTAATTCTTGTTCTGCAGCATAAACAGCATGATCGAGATACATGATATGTCCATTGCTTTGTTTTTGTTTAGTAATTAGAGTTTGAGTTTTAGAGCTTTCTTGATAAGGATTATCAGTGACAATGTGAGAATTTAATTCAGTCTCTAATTGTTTAGCCAAGATAGTTTCCTCAATTTGTAATTTATTGGCAATGATTCGAGTGTATTCAGAAAGTTCAATTTTATTAGTTAAGTAACTTAAATATTTACTTAGTTCTTTAATTGCTTTAGATTTACTTTGCGGTGAACTTGGATCTACAGTTTTGATACTTTGTTCTATTTTATAGTCGATTAATAGAGGAGCTTTTTTCAACAGTTCTTTGAATCCTTCGCTGCCATGATTCTGAATGAACTCATCAGCATCTTTAACTCCAGGTATATGCAATATACGTACCTCATGCTCATAGCCTGCTAATACTTGTGCAATGATCTCTGCTGCTCTATCACTAGCTTTTTCACCTGCTGTATCACTATCAAAACATAAATAGACTCGTTTGGAATTAGTAAACTTAGTCATGGTTTTGACTTGTTTGGCAGTAAGTGCAGTACCTTGATTAGCTAAAACATTCTTGATACCTGCTTGATAAAGGGAGATTTGATCGAAGTAGCCTTCTACAATAATTACCCCATCTTCCTTGCGGATAAATTCTTTAGCTAAGTCTATGCCATATAAAGTTTCACCTTTATGGTAAGTTTGAGTATCAGGTGAGTTAAGATATTTTGGACCATTATCATTATCCATTCCTGGAATTAACCTTGCTCCAAACGCAATTACTCTGCCGCGTTCATCGCGTATGGGTATCATTAATCTGCCGCGAAAGCGATCAAAATACCTTGAGTTTTTTTCACTTTGTAAAGCTAACCCCGCTTCTACTATTTGCTGTTCTGTAACTTGAAGTTTGTCTTTGAGTAGAGTGATTAATTTACCCCAATTCTCTGGATCAGAAGGTGAATAGCCTAGCTTGTATTCATTGATGGTATTTGTGGAGATTTTTCTTTTCTCTAAATAGGTTCTTACTAAGAGTGCTTGCTCCGAACCGAGCAACTGATCGTTGTAGTATTTTGCAGCAAGTTCGTGCATGCGAATTTGTAAATTAAAATGTTCTAGCTCTTCTTTATTCTGGTGTGAGCTAGTGAGCTCAACTCCATATTTTTGTGCTAATTCTTTGAGGGTTTCTTTAAAATCCTTCTGGTAATAATCAGACCAAAATTTAAATATATCGCCACCAACCCCACAGGCAAAACACTTAAAAATGCCTTTGCTGGAACTGATATGCATACTTGGTTTAGTGTCATTGTGGAAGGGGCAAACAGCAACATAACTAGCCCCTGATTTCTTTACAGGGATAATTCCAGATATTAGCTCGACTATATCTGCTCGGTCTTTGATTTGTTGAACGGGGTCTTGAGCCATTGTTTAAGTATAACTAATAAGTCTTAATGCTATAATTATAAGTAAATAATGCCTGATAATATAGTTAATTTAGATACGATTAGTTCTACTGTAGGAGCCAATCCTACTCACTATTCTGCTGTATTAGGAGCAAGAGTAGATAAATTACAACAGAAATCAGCTAGTTTAGATAATGCTTATCAAAGCTATATACTAGGTGGTAATAGAGATCAGCTTGGAGACTACTTTACGGATGGACAATCCTTAACTCAAGAAATGATGATTGCAAATGTCTTGAGATCTTATAATCGTATAGATGCTTCTGAACAGATTAATGAAATGAAAGCCGCTACTGATGCTTATAAAAACATGACTGAACTTGCCAAAGGCTAAAAATACGATTTCAATTGCCGATAAGCAAGAATTTAACCTAAATTAAGCTTTATATTTATAAAATCCTCGTATTTACAAGGGTTTTTGCTCTTAGGTTAAGGAATATGGTTAAAGGTTAAGAACTAGGGGTATAAAAAAAATATTGAGATATGGTTAAGGGGTGGGGAAATAAAGGGTTGTATATATGTCTTTAAAACTTTTATTAGTAGATGATGAAGTGAATTTAGTAGATCCAATGGCTTATACCTTGCAGCAAAAAGGCTTTGAGACTGCAATTGCTTATAATGGCCAGCAAGCAATGAAAATGTTTGAATCTGAAGATCCTGATCTAATCTTGTTAGATTGGTCAATGCCAGATATCTCTGGAATAGATGTATTAAAGCACATTCGTAAAAGTCAAAATTTTGTACCTGTGATAATGATAACTGGTAAAAGTGCGAAGGAAGATATTGTAGAAGGATTGGCTGCTGGTGCTGATGACTACATCACTAAACCTTTTAACTGGGAAGAATTGATGGCGCGTGTTAACGCTGCTATACGTCGTGCTCAGCAACCTAATGCTACACATCCTAAACGTATTAGATTTGGGAAAGTAATTCTTGATATTAAAACTCATAGAGCATGGCTTGAAGATAAAGAATTAAATCTTAGTCCACGTGAATATTCTATGCTTGAATTGTTTATGCAAAACCCTAAGCGTATTTATTCTCGTGATGAACTTATTGAAAAGGTTTGGGGTTTAGATTTCGATGGAGACTCTAAAACGGTTGATGTGCATATTTGCTGGCTTAGACAGAAGATCGAAGAAGATGCTAATAAACCTAAGATTATTCAGACAGTGAGAGGCTTTGGTTATAGACTAGGTAGCTAGATAGTTAAGTATTAAGCATGCTAGCATTGCTTTGTGCACGTAATAATTACTAAAGCTATTGATGATTCTCAGAGATTCTCTTCTCTGCTGAAATCTCAAGGATTGAATTGTTTTTATTTCCCTTGTGTAGAATTTATTGAGCCTAGTGATAATTATGCTGCTCTTGATAAAGCTATTCGTGAAAACCATCACTATGATTGGGTTTTCTTTCTAAGTAAGAAATCTGCAGAAGTATTTTTCTCGCGTTTAATTGAACTTGGTGGACATTTCTTTCATTTAAGTCCGCGCCTGAAGATTGCTTGTGTTGGTCAAAGTACGGCGGATTTTATTATTAATGAGATTGGTTTTCCGGTGAATTTTATTCCTTCAGAGTTTAATTCTAGCTGCCTGGCTACTGAGTTTGTACAGCAATTTTGTGAGGCTAATTTTCCAGGTTCAGATCCATTAGAAGTGATATTGCCGCGCGCAGAGAATATTAGTGGTGATTTTATAGCGAAGCTTGAATCTGAGAATCAAATTAAAGTTACTTTAGTTAATGCTTATAAAACTAAGATGCCTGGGCTAAGCTTGGCTCAAGTTCAAAGCTTTGAGGAATTGCTTCTTAGTGATGAAGAATTATTTATTAGTTTTACCAGCTCTGAAATTGTCAGAAATTTTAAAAAAAATATTAGTGTGAATAGTTTACAGAGAATGCAGCAGAGAGATAAACTTCATATTATTAGTATTGGTCCTCAAACCTCTATTACTATCAGAGAAGAATTACCAGGTTTTAATATTCATGAAGCTTCGCAAGCAACTCTTGAATCTATGTTAGATTTGATGATGACTAAACTCAGTCACCCAGGCACTCAGTCGCTTTGTGATACAATCTAATGTATGGTATATAACAGAAGACCTCAGAGTAAACCAAGCATTAATAAGCCTAAAACCACAGCTCCGCGCAAAACAGAAACTAAGCTTGGCTCTGACTTAATTAATATTAGTTATGATGATGCTAAAGCAAGATTAATTGAAATCATCAGAGATAAATCTTTATTTGAAGGTGATTCAGTATTGCCATCAGGCAGAATTACCAGTCATTACTTAGATATGAAAGAAACCTTACTTGGTGCAGAAGGGTCTTTCTTGGCTAGTCTTGCTATTCTTCATTTATTACAAGATGAAATTCAGTTTATTGGTGGTTTATTTGAGAAGACCTATAGTCTTGCTGCTACAACTTCACAGTTAGCTTTTCTTCGTGGTCAAGAAATAGGTACTTTTTATGTTAGAGATAGTTATGATGCAAGACGCAAAGGTTATTCTAAATGGATAGAAGGTCCACTCAGACCAGCTACTAAAGTATGTTTGTTACAAGATGAAATTGTCGATGGAGTTAAGATGATTGAAGCTATTCGAAGAGTGCAAGATGAAGCTGATTCAGAAATAGTACAAATCATATCGGTAATAGATCGTTTAGATGGTGGTGCTCAGAGATTGCATGAATATGGTGTGGATTATAATTCTATTCTGACAATGAATGATATTGTAGTCCCCGTTTATCGTTAAATAATGTTATACGCAGATTATCACAACCATCCTCAAGCTCACAGAGAAGATTTACCTTATTCCGAGAAGACTCTGCAGCCTTGGGCTGATAAGGCTAGGGAATTAGGTCTTAAAGATTTGGCGTTTACTGATCACGATCGTTATAAAGCTGGTGTTAGTTTTATTGAGATAGATAGGCTTAGGGAGCGTAATCCTGATATAAATTTTAGAGCTGGAATTGAGCTTGATAATGATCCCGAAACTAGTGCAAGTGGACGCAGATGGGTGGAACGCCATTGGAATGATTTAGATTTTGTTTTAGGTTCAGTACACTTTGTAGCTGGTTTTGCTTTTGATCATCCGCATTATATTAAAGAATATGACAAGCACGATATCAATGATCTTTATAAAGAATATTATAAAAATATCCAGATGATTGCTAAATCTGGTTTGGTTAATTCCATGGCACATTTGGATCTAATTAAAATATTCAAATTCTTTCCTACCATGGATTTGACGGATCTTTATCATGAGACTTTAGATGTGATTAAAGAACAGAATCTTTCAATAGAGATTAGTACTGCAGGTATTCGTAAGCCTATTGGTGAAATATATCCAGATCGTAAAATTATTCAGATGGCTAAGGATAAGGGTATAAGCTTCACTATTGCTGGTGATGCTCATACTGCTGGTGATCTTTGTCACAACTATGATGCACTAGAAGCTCTTTTAAGAGAGATGGATATTAATGAAGTTGCAATTTATCATCAGCATAAAAGACAGATGGTAAGTGCGTTTGTTTAGTAATTTGGCAATTCTTTAGTTACACTATCAGCTAAACCAAAATTATTAGGAGACGCAGCTACTTCCTTAGCAACAGCTTCATCTAAGAATTGATAAAATACATCTTCAGCTAAACCACTATTGAACAATCCATCTTCAGTCTTTGGACGCATCTGTTTTAGTGACATTTGGATAAATAATGCTTCGAAATCTTCTGCAGCTTTTTGTTCTTTGATCTTTAATTGCTCAGGACTTAGTAAGCTATTGGTTCCCTTAGTCTCTATTGAGCCTCTATCCAGTACAGATTCAGTCTGTTGTGTTAAATCAAAATTATAACTAGTAGGATTAATCTCCATTATCTGATTTCTTTTCTGAAATATTCTTGCTTATCAAAACTATCAGTTAGTACTAACCAATATCTAGCTTTTTTAGTAGTAGGATAGAACTCGAATTCATATGATGAATTTGTTTTAGCTGGAATAGCTTTGATATCATGATAACTAAATGCTAGATTGGGTTTGACGGTATAGCCTAAACCATCAACGATTTTTAAATTGCTAAGTGGAATAGAGTGACGCATATTGTTTTCTATTTCTACTGCTATTCTGTTGTTCCTAGTATTTTTGATATAAGCTGTTACTTCTTGCGTGGCTGGAGCTGCTATTTGTTGTTCTTTATAATGTTGATCATCCATTGATATAATGTTTAATGTCATTGGCAATCCTGGAGTGATGTCTACTTCTCTACCTTTCTTAGCTACGAATGATATTAATGATAAACCAGCTCCACTCATTGCTCCGATTGCAAGATTAGATGCTGTACTAGTACCAGTACCAAGAATTCCACCAAATTTAAATCCAGCTATAGCTCCAGCAATAGCTCCTCCTGTAGTTTTCAGAGCTGCATCTCCAATTAAAGTAGCTGTATGATGTGCGTCTTGAACTAATGTGCCATCTGCATTAATGTTATAACTTGTAACGTTGTCAGGGAATATAATCTTCTCAAAATTGATATCAACACGTCCATCACGGTTAAAGGATTTAGCGCTTTCTAATTCTACTACTGTACCTATGACTCTGCTACCTCTCGGTATAAGTATTTCATTACCAGCTCCAACTATATCTTCTACTATTCTTGCTGAGAAATGTTCTCCTATTTGAGTATTTTCATCAATAGGCCATTCTGCAATAATTGGTACTGGAGTACTTTCCATAACCCCAGTTTTAATGGTAGGAATGGCATGTACTGGTTTAGCTAATAGTAATGCTAAGAGTAATAGTACAATAAGGCTTATGGCTGTTCGTTCAAAGTTGAATACTTGATCTTTAGGATTTATAACAGCACATTGAGCTTTATGTTTATCGATAATATTTTTTATTTGATCTTTCATCTTTAAATTATCTCCAATTCTGCTTGTAGTGCTCCAGATGCCTTCAATGCTTGCATTATAGAAATCAAATCTCTTGATGTAATACCAACCTTGTTTAGTTCATTAACAAGACTTGCAAGTGTAGAAGATTCTTTGACTTCTACATAACGTGTATCAGTTTCTTTATAATTAACTTCTGAATTAGAGAATGCTGTAGTTTGAATGCCGCCAACTCCAACTCCTGTTCCAGTGTTTCCAGTTGCATTCGCTAGAGTTGTACCATCAGTTCCATTTGCTCCACCAGTATTATTACTGCTAGCTTGATTGGTATTAATGGTAGTGTTGTCACCTGCTGTATTTAAATTAGCAAGAGTGCTTACATTGGGTTGTGAAACTTCATTATCAGTTTTAATAGTTATAGAAATATTACCGTGCGCAAGTGCAACAGCAGAGAGTTTGACATCTGCTCCTACTACTATGGTTCCAGTTCTTTCTAAAATGACAACTTTAGCTTCGTTTTCTGCATCAACCATAACATTGCTAATATCTGATAAAGCTGTTACTGGATCATCTTCTGGACCGTTTAACTGTATGCTAATAGTTCTGCCATCAAGGATTTTTGCTTGACGATTAGCCGCAGATTTATTTATAGCTTCAGCAATTTTTTTAGTAGTACTAAAATCTATTTTCTCAGTAGTTAGAACAATACCATCCTTAGTATCAAGGGTAGTAGGTAATGGATATTCTATAATTCCACCTTTAGGAATTCTACCTGAGTTAGGAGAACCTTCTCTTACTATAGAGCCATTAGCTTCAACTTCATAGCCTGAGCTAATTACTGGTCCTTGCGCTGAAGCATATACTTTGCCATCAGGACCTTTAAGTAAAGTTTGTAATAGAATTCCACCAGTTAAGTTACGTGAAGAAGCATATGATGATATATCTACATCGAAATGATCGCCTTCTTTAGAATAAGCTCCTACTTTGGCTGTGATCATTACTGCGGCTACGTTACCAACAGCACCACCATTAAGCTGTTTGAGGGCAGCGATAACTTGTTGTCCTGGGTTATTGGCATCTATGTTATTGACATTGATTTGGTTGTTTATTAAAAATTCTTTGATATCGACACCGAAATTTTTCAGCATATTGACTTGAGCAAGGTTAGTAGCTAAGGCATTTTTATCACCACTATTACTTGGTAAACCTGCTACTAGACCATAACCAACTAGATAGTTATCTCTAAGTCCTTGTACTTTAGTTATGTCTTTAATACGCACGCGAATAGCTTCAGCATCTAAGACCATACTTATTAGTAGCAAGAATACTAATGATAAATTTTTTATACATTGGCCAAAGCTAGTTTTAGCAGTAATTTTCTTGCGAATTTTACGATTGATTTTGAAAAATGATGATAGAAGGCTAAGATAGGCCATATCTGCTTTATGGACTAATAGCAGGGTCTTATGTATCGGCTATAAGGGGTAGCTTTATGAAACTCAATAGACTGTTAGACGTATCCTGAAAGTCCGATAACTAGCCTAATTATGAAATCTTCTAAACTTCCTGGCTGTAGTGTCTTCACCAATAGCTAAAAAGAACTGATAAGCCTTATTATAGGCATCTTCTACAGTAACTCCAACTAAGTTAGTTTGGTTGGCTAATAAAGTAGGGGCATCTTCTTCGTAATCTTGAATGGCTACTAGCATCTCTAAGTAGCAGTTTTTAGCCTTGTTTTTGTAAATTTCCGCATCTTCAGTATCACTCTTAAGTACATAGTATTTATGATTAAGGTCTGCTAGATAGAACGTGCACTTCCATTGTAAGTCTAGTAAGTTTTCCTTAGCGAAATAGACAAGAGCTTGCTCTAAGTGCCTGACTGCAATTGGGTAGGTTTGCTCATTAAGCATAACGTAATTTAACATTAAGATGCCAATAAGAGTATCAGTAATAGCTGCTTGCATTAGTGCTTTTTCAGCGATATAGAGTTTTTTGGCTGTAAGAAAGGCATTGAGGGCTTCTTCTAATTTGCCAATTCCGGTAAACATATTACCCATAGCTTGATAAGTATCAGCCTCACCAATTAAATTACCTTGGTCTTGATATAAACTAAGAGCTTTTTTGAAATAGTCAGTAGCTTCTGCTATTTTGGCTTCACTGAGAGATCCTTCTTCTAAGCTAACTCTAATGGTAATGAAGGCTAGATCTAAATATTTGGTTGCTTTTATTTCTTCATTGCCTAAGCGTGTTGCTAATTGAATTATTTCATGACCAGTTTGTTGAATCTTCTCTAAGTCATTTTCTAACAGTAAGATCTGAAAGTAAACGTTTTGTGTATAAAGTAATTGGTTAAAGCGTTTTAATTGTTTAAAGATATCGCATGCCATCTCAATATATACTTTTGCAGTATCTATATCTTCCCCAAGTTGCACTAAGGTATTGGCTAATATTTGATAAGCCTGGGCTATAAAAAAGCTCGGAACTGATGGTTTAATTAAATCATGAACGGCTTCTTTGACTTTTTGATATTTACCACGAATTGCAAGTAATGAAATATGTTGTATCTCAAGTCCATAATGTTCAAAAATACCTCCACGATTGAGTTTCTCTCTAGCTTTCTCGAAGAATTGATTAGCTTCTTTAATTTCACCGTTAACTAAAGCAATAGAAGCTAATGCTTCATAAATAAATCCTTGTGAAATATAATTATCGGTTTCATTGAAAAGTTTAACTGCTTTCTCGTAATATTCAAACTCAGAAAACTCTTTAGCGTAATGCATATAAGTCTCTGCTAGACCATTTTTGTTATTGTCCTTACCAAACAAAATTTCTGCATCTTCAGCAGCTTCTCTATCTTTAAATATGCGAGATTTAAGTAGAAATAATTTAGCTTTAGTTGAAGGATATTTAGCTTTATTAGCAAGTTCGAGTAAATTGTTCAAGTGCTCGTGTATGATAGGCAGATGAAGATCATGACTAAGAATTTGATCTTCAAGTGTTAGCTCAACAGTTTGTACAGATGAAAGAATGGCTTTATCATATTCTTTCTCTTCAATTAATTCATCAAAGACACTGGCTAAAAGCTCATCTGGGTCTTCCTTGCCACCTATATTTGCAAGGTACTGCTCCCCCCAATAAATTCTTGAAAGTAAAATACATTGAGCCTTGTATATCCTGCTATCTATATCCTGATTAGTATTTTCTATTAAAGGTTTAGGATTAGCATCCAATAGAAAGTTAATAAATAGTTTGAGACTATTATGATCACCTGTCTTCGCGATTGCTTCCTTGGCTAAATTTAATTGACCTTGTCTCAGGAGTACCTTGGCTTGCAAACAAGCAGCATAATCTCTATCTGGCTCAATGACAGCAATCTGCTTAAGCTCTGTAGCTGTCCTATAAGCGTCACTGAAATTATCTCTAAAAAAACTATTCCAAAACTGTTCTACGGTGTTTTGGTTACCCACAAAATATTTTATGTCCTGATCTTGGTTCTGCTTCTTGTCTTCTCTATGCATTTAAGGGCTTCTTCTTTAAATCTTAACCTCTTAGCTTCCAAGTAAAGTAAATCTGTAAAAAACACGCCAGAAGTTTTACTGCTCTCAAGTGATAGGTTAAGAATATCATCATCTATCTTGGCAAAATTCTTTGCTAGACGAAGCTTCTTGAAACCAATTTTGCAATTGCTTTCTATTGATTGCTGCTTTCTATCTAGTTGGGCTTCTCCCAAAAAATCAGTTAAAATTCTTTCGTATTGGTCTAGTTTGATAGTTTCTGTGTCTTTCATTCTTCTTTATTCAAGAATTAACTTGTATTGTTATAATAATAGCACCCTTAACCATTTCTTTACAATCCCTTAATTTACTATAATTATTAAATATAGTTAATAATGGGGATTATCTGAAATATCAATTTTTTAGACTAGTCTACTCATCTAATTGGAGGAGCTTAAGCTTATATTGATTAAATTTTATTGGGAATAAAAAATTAAGACATCGCCTTAGAATAGAGGTGATTTCATATTTATACAATAAAAGGATCTGGGCAAATGATTGAAAGATATTCTCGTGATGAAATGGTTAATGTTTGGAGCGAGGAAAGCATGTACAAGTAATGGCTTGATATTGAAATCGCTGTCTGTGACGCTTATCGCCAAATAGGAAAAATACCTAAAGCATCTGTAGCAAGAATTAAAGAGAAAGCAAATTTTAGTGTAGACCGAATTAATGAATTAGAAAAGCAAATGCATCATGATATGCTGGCGTTTCTTACTTGTGTTTCTGAATCAGTTGATAGTGAAGATTCAAGATTTATTCACTTAGGTTTAACGAGTTCTGATGTTAAAGATACTGCTTTAAGTTTAATGATGAAACAAGCTGGTGCAATTCTTGATAAGGATTTAGAAGAATTGATGTCTGCTCTTAAGGATTTAGCAGTGGAGCATAAAGGAACTGTTTGTATTGGAAGATCTCATGGAGTGCATGCAGAGCCAACTACATTTGGTCTTAAGATGCTTGGTTTCTATGATGATGTGAGACGTGGTAAAAAACACTTACAACATACAGTTGAGGATATTAGTGTTGGTATGTTCTCAGGTGCTATGGGAACTTATGCAAACTTAGATCCTGAGATAGAGAGAATGACTTGTGAGGGTCTTGGATTAAAGCCAGCTGTAATGACTACTCAAGTTATTAGTCGTGATAGACATGCGATGTTTTTAAATGATCTTGCCGTGATTGCAAGTGTAGTAGAACGATTAGCTATTGAGATTAGACATTTACAAAGAACGGAAGTTTTAGAAGTTGAAGAACCTTTCTATCGTAGACAAAAAGGTTCAAGTGCTATGCCACATAAACGTAATCCATGGAGATCTGAAAATATTTCTGGTTTAGCACGTATCGTAAGATCATACTCACATGTGGGTCTCGATAATATAATGTTATGGCATGAACGTGATCTTTCTCATAGTTCAGCTGAGCGTATAGCTTTGCCGGATTCATGTATTTTATTGGATTTTATGTTACACCGTCTAATTCAGATTGTGAAAGGACTTCAAGTTTATCCTGAGAATATGCAAAGAAATCTCAATAAATTTGGTGGTGTAATTTTCTCTCAACAAGTTTTAATGAGATTGATCCATAAAGGACTTAAACGTGAAACTGCTTATGAGATAGTTCAAGATCTTGCGCATGATGCTTGGAATACAGATGATGGTAATTTTAAACAAGCATTACTTGACTCTGAAGAGATTAAACAATACTTGAATGCTGAAGAGATTGAATCTTGTTTTGATCCTCAGTATCACTTGAAGAATATTGATTTCATTTTCAATCATGTTTTTAATCAAGACAATAGTATTAAATCAAAGTCACCTAGCTTTGTATAATGCCTCGTAATGCCCAGGCTTTAGCTTTGGTAACTTTGACTTTGCAAATCTTGCCAATATATTTTTCATGATCATCAGGATCACAGTCTATGTTGATGGTTTTATTGTTGAATATTCTTCCGGCAAGTCTCATAGGGTTACGCTGAGACTGACCTTCTACTAATACTTGTTCAATATTGCCTAAGTATCTCTGTGACTGAGCTTCAGCAACTTCTGAAATAATTGCATTTATAAATCTTATTCTTTCATTTTTCTCTTCTGCAGATATAGGATCATCCCAAGTAGCAGAAGGAGTGTAAGGACGAGGTGAATATACTGCAGTATTACAAGCATCATATTTTATTTCTTGAACAGCTCTAACACTGTCCATGAACTGTTCATGGGTTTCGCCAGGAAATCCAATAATAATATCTCCTGTAATAGAAGCCTCAGGCATAAGTTTACGAATATAATTAACTAACTCCATATAGCGTGCATAAGTGTAACGGCGTGCCATACGTTTAAGAACTTCATTGTTACCAGCTTGTATCGGTATATGAAAATACTTAGATACTTTAGGTAATGCAGCTACAGTCTCAATCAATTCAAAAGTCATATCACAAGGATGTGAGGTAAGAAATTTAATTATCTCAATGCCTTCTACCTTATGTACTGCTCTGAGTAGCTCTGCTAGATTAGTTCCTATGTCTAATCCGTAACCATCGACGTTTTGTCCAAGTAGAATTATTTCTATAAAACCTTCTTTAGCTAAAGCTTCTATCTCTTTTACTATCTCCGCTATAGGACGAGATTTCTGTTCACCTCGTGTTTTAGGAACTATGCAATAAGTACATTTATAATTACAACCATAAATAATATTGACCCAAGCAAAGTATTTAGTCTTACGAAAGATAGGAGTTTCAGGAATTTGTTCTGGTAACTCTTCCCAAATCTCAGCAACTTGCGCCCTACTGTACTTACCTTTGTTCTCTATAGCTCCGGGTACATTATTGTTTATGGCTTCTTGATGTAGTCTTTCTGCTTCTATTACTAGATCGGGTAAACGATGAATATTATGAGTTCCCACAACTATATCGACGGTCTTGATATTTTTGGCTAGGCTTTCCCCTTCTTGCTGGGCAACACAGCCAGAAACAGCGACTAGGCTACCTGGCTTACGCAATTTATCCCATTTTCCTATATAGCTGTTCATCTTATGCACTGCATGCTCTCTTATACTGCAGCTATTAAGAATGGATAGGTCAGCTTCTTCCATATTTTCAGTAGGGTAATAATCAATTTCTTCAAGCATACCAAGCATTCTTTCGGTATCTGCCATATTCATTTGACAACCAAGTGTTTCAATATAGACTTTTTTCTTAGAACTGACCGTCATTACTAGAGATTGTAACTTGTTTGAGCCAATTTATTTAATTTATTAACATAATAGCGCTTGTTATCTTCGTTGTGATATAATCATGCTTCATTAATCAAGCATGATTAATTATGTGAGGATATATATTATGAAAATCAAAAAGTTATTAGTTATCTGTTTGTCTTTAGTGCTTTTGAGCCCCATGACAGCAAAATCAGCAAGTGATTATATTCCCTTAAATTTTGTTAGTGGCTCTCTTCCTGACTTAGAATTGCTGATAAATAATAAAAGCTTAAATCTAGATTTGGCCAAAACAGCAAATATGAGACTAAAAGTGAAAGTCAATGATTTATTTGTTACCAATGACAGTACTGCTAATTTTAAGATTGTTATGTATGATATCGTTGGTGGTGTTAGAAGTTTTTCTACTAGCCAAAGTTTGTCTATTCAGCGTGGAGCAACTAAGAATAGAATTATGAGTATCAATGCTGGTCATTTTGATACTACTACTAAAGATGTTGAGTTTGATTTATTCGATACACAAAATAATTTAATTAATACATATAAAGTTACTTTAAATGCAACTAATATTGCTTCACAAACTAGTTCTGGTTCTGGTGTAAATCTTAATGCTACCTGCACTCCAACTACTTTTGGTGAGTGTCAATTAGATGCTCTTTTCAACAGAGTGAACTTTGTTGTTAGAAGACAGAAACAAGCAAGCACTCGTGTTATCAAGGATAACAATGGTATTTATCAAGTAACACTTCCAGTACCACGTGATGGTTTTGACTTCTTAAGAGGTAATAGATTTAGAGCATTCAATATTGGAACTAATAATGGTAGTAATGGTTCTACTGTAGATATTCCTGAGTTTGTAGATAGTCTTGGTATAGGTGTTACTAGTAAATCTGCTTTATTACATCTAGGAGCTGGTAATGGAATTGTACCTAGTTTAATTATTAATCCAGGAACTCTAACTACTACTGTTCCTGCCAACGGTGCTATTGAGTTTGATGGTACTAATTTATATTTAACTAAAGCTGGAGTAAGATCTGTGCTTGGAGCTCAAGGAGCTACTGGTGTAACTGGACCTCAGGGACCAAGTGGACCACAAGGACCTACTGGAGCAACTGGTGCTACTGGACCTGCTGGTAGTTTTAGTGGAACTTTTGTTGGCAATACCACTTTTACAGGTAATGCAACGATCTCTGGAACTGTTACTGCTGGTAATTTTGTTGGACCAACTCCTTTCAGCGTAGCTACTACCGCTGTTGATATAAATGGATTGACTAATGTTGATGCAACTGACTTAAACTATATAAAGCTAGTGGATTCTAATCCAGCAACTGTAGATGAAATATTCACTATTACTGGTGGAGTTACTGGACAAAGAATCACTTTACATTTGCAGAATAATATTAACTTCCGTGCTAACAATGCTGGTGGATTTAATACTATTCAATGGGGTAGAGGTACTTCTGCTAACAGTGTAAGAGTTCAATTTGCTACAGAAGCATTTGAGTTCTTCTATGATGGCAATGCTTGGTTCTTATTAGACAGATATACTCTGTAATTTAATTAGAAAAACTAAAATGAAAATCCCCTCGTAAGAGGGGATTTTTTTATCCACTTATCCTCTTTACATTAAACAAGATAATATGCTAATGTATTAATATGTCACTTGAGACCTTTTATAGTGTATTTAATGAAAAGATTTCAGATCTTAGTATAAATTTGGATAATGGAAACTTAAGACAATCCGTTAGACAGGATAAATCTAGTGCTGAATATACACCAGAAGAATTTCATGAAATAAGTAGAGCTGCTGCTCAAGAACTTAGTGACATATTACGGAGCTATGAAACTGATGAGATTATTGGGATTCCAGATCCAGTAGATCCAGAACAAGTTAGACTTCCGGCTGAAAAATTAGATTCAGTTGCTTTTTTATCTAGCCTTGGTGGAATACACTTTGATGAAGCTTCAAATGAAGTTCGAGGCTATCTATTTAATTTCAATAATGCTTTTACTAAAGTCTGGGATTCAATTGATAGTGTAATAAGATTAGAAAGTAGAACAGATATCGAGTTATCTAAGCGTCAACAATTTATAGCTGAAGAGCAATCATTGATTGGTTTTATAAAGGATAATGCTCTTAAGACTTTTGTTCAAGCATTGAGAGATTGTAAATTAATTAAAGAAGAGGATTTCATTAATCTAATTGCTAAAATGGCGAATTCGATGGCAGATTTGAGAGCTCATTTACTTGGACTAGAAGCCAGATCTAGTGGTGATCCTAGTAAAAAAGAGAAATTTATAGAAGTTTATACGGCTATTATGAAAGATGTTTTTGGTGAAGATGTAAAATTAAAGGAAGAACTCTAATTGATACTATATGTATTACGCCCGAAGGGCGTAATACGAATTGATTATAATCCTCTGAAATCCGGTCCAGCACCTGCAAGCGCAGCATTAACTCTTAGGTTTTGTTCTGGGCAAACAAACTCACAAGTACGGCATTGCACACAGTTCTCAAGTGACATAGCATGTACTTTAACTTTATCTGCACGAATATCTAACCTGTGAACTTCAGCTGTACAATCAGAAACGCATGGTACATCTAATTTAACAGACTCATATTTATTAATGCACTTAAGGCAAGTATCTGCAGAGAACTCATCAATATGATCTGGATGCTCTATATATTTAGTATGAGCATAGAACACTGCATCTTCTCTACTATAGATAGTAGTTTTAACGTAGTCTTGTGATCCTTGATTACGCTTGATCAGTTCTTTAGGGAAATTAGGATTGATATTTTTGTAACCTTCTTTATATTTAATCTCAGCATTAACCTCATCAGGAGCGTTCATATAAATACCAGCTTTAAAACTTTGCGTGATAGCTTTAATAGGATTAGTAAACCCTACATTAAGTGCTCCTATAGTAGGTCCTAGCAAACCTCCGATAATAGGTACATTTGTTAGTTCGATACCTTTAAGAAACTTAGGTAAGAAATTACTCAGTAAATCTGGATTATCTAGGAAAGCCTTACGGAAGTATCTATTAGCTTTAAGCTTATCCATAAATGGAGATTCCATTAAATGCTCTTGGTAAGCAGCTAAGCTTTCACTACTAAAATCTCTTTTGGCGAAAGCATTAAACACTACATCAGCAGCAAGGTAACCAGATTCTATGGCTTTATCAACTCCAGCTAGCGATTTCATATCAAGCAAGCCAAGAGCATCCCCTAAGAATAAAGCACCATCTACTTGAAACTCTTTAGGCAAACTAGCCATACCACCCTCTGGTAATACTGCAGCTCCGTAGTTTAATAACTCTCCACCTTTAAGTAGCTCTTGTAACCAAGGATGTTTCTTGTATTCTTGTAATTGTTTTTGCGGATGAATATTAGGATTCGGCGAATCAAGCGAGATTACTAATCCTATAGTTAATCTATTATGATCAAGTCCATAAACAAAGCCACCACCTAAAGTACCATCTAAAGTTGGATAACCAAGTGTATGATAAACTTTACCTTTCATAGAAGGAGCTCCAGGAGCCAATCTCCAAGTCTCTTTCACTCCTACAGACCATAGTTGAGGATTCTTATCTAATTTAAAATGATGAATAACATCTTTAGAAATAAATCCTTTGTCACCGAAACACACTATTGAACCGTAAATATTGTCTTCAAGTGGGTCACCAGTCTTAGCCACAGTTACCCCAATAACTTTATTATTTTCAATTAATGCTCTGTGAGCTCCGAAGCCTGGATATAAATCTATAGTTAAATTAGGGATATCCTTAACTTTAGTCTTAAGAGTTTCAGCCATCCATACAACTACATTAGATAGAGTGAGTACATAGTAACCTTCTTTAACAAACTCAGGAAGTGCTGCACGAGTGATAACTGAAGGTACATCCCACTTAGCGTTCTCGCTCATTATAGAGAAATGACTTTCTTTACAGACTGTCTCTATAGGCATGCCTTCAGCAATATGATTAGGGAAAGCTTTATCGAATATAGACTTAGTAACTACTGCACCAGAAACTATATGTCCACCAAAGTCTTCAGACTTCTCTAAAATAGCAACACTGATATTAACTTCGGGTCTGCTTTTAGCAAGGTCACAGAGTCTGTGCGCTAATGTTAAGTTAGAAGGACTAGCTCCTACGAGTATTAAATCATAAGTTACTGGTTCTTTAGCAGCTTTGGTGCTTGTGGTTAATTTTTCTTCAGTCTTAGTTGCCATAAAATCTCCTAAACTAAAGCCGGTTCCTTAGCGGCTTTCATTGCTTTAATTTGCTTAATCATTTCTGGTACAACCTGATAAACATCTCCAACAATACCATGATTAGCAAAAGAAAATATTGGTGCATCTGGATCTCTGTTAATAGCTATAATAGTTTCGGCTTTCTGCATGCCTACTCTATGTTGAAGAGCCCCAGAGATACCACAGGCTATATATAACTTAGGTCTAACTGTCTTGCCTGTTTGCCCTACTTGGTGTGGATAAGTAATCCAGCCCACATCTACAGCTTTACGAGAAGCTCCGATTACAGCATTATTGAAACATGAGGCAAGTTCTTCAAGTAGTTTGAAACCTTCTACAGAACCTAGTCCAAAGCCACCAGCTATAATTACATCAGCTTCGGTGATATCTAACTTAGTAGATTCTTCACGTAATATATTCTTGATACGTACACGATGATCATCTTCTTGTAAGTTAACGTTGATACGTTTGATTTTCACAGTACTTGGATCGCGTTCTACTTTTGGTGGAACTGCAAATACTCCAGGACGAATAGTTGCCATCTGTGGGTCTTTCCATGGACCTAGAATACGAGCTTTAAGTGATTCACCAAAACTCGGTCTATTAGCATATAAACATTCTGGGAAATAACCAATCTTAGACTTGTCTGTTCCAGCTTTATGCTCATAAGGACCGATATCTAATTCAATAGTATCTGCTGTTAATCCAGTCTCAAAGAAAGCTGCAATACGCGGAGCTAAATCTCTACCTGTAGTAGTAGAACCCATTAATAAAGTATGTGGTGGAGTATTCCAAGTACTAAGTTCATCAACAATAACTCTTCTATAAGGTAGTGTTTTGTATTCAGCAAGTTCTTCATGATCTGCTATGTAAATCTTGTCAGCACCAGCGTCTATGATTCGCTGGATTTGAGATTCCATATTGTGACCAAGAATGAAACAGCTTAATGGCGCATCAAGCTTCTGAGCTAGTTTACGTCCTTCACCCAATAATTCTAAAGTTACATTCGCTATTACTGAATGTACTTGTTCTGCTACTACTAAAACTTCTTTTGCCATTTTATACTAAACCTTAGCGTATTCCTTGATTACTCCTTGATTTGCTGCAAGGGTCTCTTGGACCATCTCTTCAGCACTTTTACCTTGGTGCATAGTACAGTTACCACCTACAACACCTATCTTCCAAGTCATAGAAACGATAGTTGGTGAACCAGGTAAACCACATCTTGCATCGTCAGCCTTACAAGTTTCTAAACTAATCATTTCTACGAATTGTTTTTGCAATGCTTCCTTACGCTTAATCTCTTGTACAAATTTAGCTCCACGAAATGTCTTGTGTTTCAATCTGTGATAGCTGTTTGCGATAGTAAGCAGAGCTGGTAAATCAGCTTCTACTTCCATGGCTCCGCCTTCTATCACCTTGCGAGCTAGAACTTTATTGTTTTCAATTTTAAAATCTTCTACATATGTTATTTGTGTAAAATCAATACGCTCACAGATTTCTGGTCCTACTTGAGCAGTATCACCATCTGTAGTTTGTAAACCGCAGAATATTAAATCAGCAGGTCCATCCTTAGCTTGTAGATATTCAAGTGTTTTAGTCAATGCGTAAGCTGTTGCCAAAGTATCTGAGGCAGCAAGTTTACGGTCAGAAAGTATACAAGTTTTATCAACACCATGTTCCAATGCTTGATAAAGAATATCTACTGCAGGCGGTGGTCCCATAGTTACGGCAGTGACTTTAGAATTAGGTCCACCCATTGCTTTAGCGTTGAGTGCCGCTTCCATTGCATAAGCGTCAAAAGGATTAAGCATCTTACCAGCCTTAGCACGGTCGATAGTTCCATCTGGATTTACTCCAGCTTTAGATCTGGTATCAGGAACCTGTTTGATAAGAACGTATATATTTAAATCTTTGTTAGACATAAGTAAAATCCTAAAAATACTCTATCACTATATAGGTTTATACCCAAGCTATACAGTAAGAATTTCTTTTTCTTTAGCTTGAGCAATTTTATCGATTTGTACAATAAAGCCGTCTGTTATCTTTTGGACTTCGTCATGTTGACGTTTTTGGTCGTCTTCAGAACCTTCTCCAGCTTTCTTGATGTGATCCATAGCATCACGACGTAAGTTACGAATGGAGACTTTTGCTCTTTCAGCTTCTTGTCCAACTAGCTTTGCTAATTCTTTACGTCTCTCTCCAGTTAACTCAGGAATACTGATTAATATCCTACTACCATCATTATTAGGAGTGAGTCCTAAGTCGCTATCTTGAATAGCTTTCTCTATGTCTTTAAGTGAAGACTTATCAAACGGTTGTATAACAATGGTTCTACCATCATTAACGCTGAGGTTCGCCATGTTTTTAAGAGGAGTAGGCGTACCATAAAAGAGTGGGGTAATTCTATCAAGAATTCCAGGGTTGGCCCTGCCAGTCCTGATACCTTGTAATTCTTTTTCAAGAACCTCTATTGCTTTTTGCATTTTGTCTTTAATGTCGCTTATCGTTGAAACCATGCTTTGCTCCTAATGTAATTTAATCATAAATCATATCGTGCAAAAGACTGTTAAGTAAAATATGTCTTACGCCCTTCGGGCGTTTTACATATTAGAGAAAAAATCTTTTGCTAAATAACTTTTACAATAACTTATAAATTTTGTAATATGTCTTACGCCCTTCGGGCATTCTGAAATAATAAGCTAAAAATAAGTTATTGAATAATTGGCTTGTAATTAAAGCATATTTTGATTTTTCAAAAGATTTTTCTATGTTAAAGTTAAGAATCGATGGACATAGTGATTACCGCGATAGTAGCAGCATTTTTAGCCTTAATATTTGGGTTGGGATATGCATTTTGGATCTTTAAATTAGATACTGGTACTGCTGCTATGAAAGAGATAGCTGCTGCCATTCAAGATGGTGCTAAAGCCTTTCTTAACAGACAATATAGAACTATTGCTGCAGTTGGCATAATTTTGGCTATTTTGATTGCTTACTTTTTAGGTAAGAATATTGCTATCGGATTTTTAATTGGTGCTGTGCTTAGTGGTATGGCTGGTTTCATCGGTATGAATGTTTCTGTTAACGCTAATATCCGTACTGCACAAGCTGCTTCTATAAGTATGAAAGACGCTCTAGATGTGAGTTTTAGAGGAGGTGCTGTTACTGGATTATTGGTAGTAGGCTTAGGTTTATTAGGTGTTTCTGGATTTTTTATGTATCTTCAGTCTGCGAGTCCAGGGACTGTTGAAGAGAATGTTTCAGCGCTTGTGGGTTTGGCGTTTGGTTCTAGTTTAATTTCAGTGTTTGCGCGTCTTGGTGGTGGTATCTTTACCAAGGCTGCTGATGTAGGTGCTGATTTAGTTGGTAAGGTAGAAGCTGGTATCCCTGAGGATGATCCACGTAATCCTGCTGTGATTGCTGATAACGTTGGTGATAACGTTGGTGACTGTGCTGGTATGGCTGCTGACTTGTTTGAAACTTACGCAGTGACTGCAACAGCGGTGATGCTGCTAGGTGTTTTAGTTTTCCCTGAAGCTGTTCATGGTGGTAATTTATCTCCGGTACTTTATCCTTTAGCAATGGGTGCTGCAGCGATTGTTGCTTCTATCATAGGTGTTTTCTTTGTGAGACTTGGTAAGAACAATGACATCATGTGGGCTCTCTATAAGGGTTTGATTGTCAGTGGTGCTGTAGCTGCTATATGTTTTTATTTTATAACTCACTCGATTATGGTTGGCTTCGAGCATTCAGCTAATAGTTATTATTTCTGTGCGCTTGTAGGATTAGTTCTTACAGGACTATTTGTTGTGATTACTGAATACTATACTTCTACTGCTTATAGACCTGTAAAGAAGATTGCAAAAGCATCTGAATCTGGTCATGCAACTAACATCATTACTGGACTTGCAATTTCTATGGAAGCTACGGCTCTACCAATTGTAGTGATAGTTGCAGCAATATTGACAACTTATAATTTAGCTGGTGTTTATGGTGTGGGCGTAGCTGCGATGAGTATGCTTTCTATGGCTGGGATTATTGTGGCGTTAGATGCATATGGTCCTATCACCGACAATGCTGGTGGTATTGCAGAGATGTCTGGAATGGATGCTAGTGTCAGAGCGATTACTGATCCTCTAGATGCTGTCGGTAACACAACTAAAGCTGTTACTAAAGGTTATGCTATAGGATCAGCTGCACTTGCGGCGATAGTCTTGTTTGCTTGTTTTCAAGCAGATTTGATTAAAGCTATAACGAAGTTTAATGCTATAGATGCTTTGAATCAATTACCAATTCCTGATTTTGATATTTCAGATCCTTATGTTTTAAGTGGTTTGTTTATCGGTGGAATGATTCCTTATCTATTTAGCTCACTGAGCATGATGTCTGTAGGTAAAGTTGCAGGTCACGTAGTAGCTGAAGTAAGAAGACAGTTTATTGAGATACCTGGAATAATGAAATTCAAAGCTAAGCCTGATTATGCTAAGTGCGTTGATATAGTTACTAAAGGTGCAATTAAAGAAATGGTGATTCCTGCTCTGTTACCTGTTCTTGCTCCAATTATTATTGCGCTGATCGGTAAGTTCTATCTTAATGGACATGAGCCCATGGGCGCTGCTCGTATTATGGGTGGAATCTTGGTAGGAACTATTGTTACTGGTATTTTCCTTGCGATCTCTATGACCTCAGGTGGTGGTGCTTGGGATAACGCTAAGAAATTTATTGAAGATGGTAACTGTGGTGGTAAAGGTTCAGACGCTCACAAGGCTTCTGTTACTGGTGACACTGTGGGTGATCCTTATAAAGATACTGCAGGTCCTGCTATCAACCCAATGATCAAGATTATCAATATTATTGCGTTACTTTTGATTCCTTATTTGCTTTAACCCGCATTCAAATGCGCATTAGCAGAGTTCTTAGTTAGTTTCTTCTTGAGACTTTCTAAATCATTAAGTTCTGGATTGATGTCTATCAGTTGCTTTGCTGCATTACGTGATTGAATCAATAAATCTTCATGATCTACCAAACCTTGCAGCGTAGATTCTGGTATACCAGATTGTTTGAGACCAACTATATCACCTGCTCCTCTAATATTTAAATCCTCTTGAGCAATGATAAATCCGTTATTGGTTTTGGTAAGTATAGCTAATCTTTGTCTGCTTGTTTCACTTGCAGAGCTACTTGAAAGTAAACAGTAAGATTGTTTATCGCTTCTACCAACCCTACCTCTAAGTTGGTGTAATTGTGCTAAACCAAATCGCTCAGCTGATTCTATCAACATTACTGTCGCATTTGCTACATCTACACCTACTTCTATAACAGTGGTAGCAACTAGTATCTGAATCTCACCGCGTCTGAAACTATCCATAATACTATTCTTCTCATCTTCTTTAAGCTTGCCATGTAATAATCCCATCTTATAATCTTGGAAGATAGTTTTCTGTAATCTATCATGTTCTACTGTTGCAGCTTTAGCAGCAAGCGTCTCAGACTCTTCTATAAGCGGGAATACGATATAAGCTTGATTGCCTTTATCGATTTCAGATTTGATTAATTTATATGCATCAGCTTTTTTACTGACTATTTCTGTGATAATAGGGATGCGTCCTGCTGGCATCTCGTCTATCTCAGACATATCTAGGTCACCATGCATAGCTAGTGCAAGTGTTCTTGGAATCGGTGTTGCAGTCATAAAAAGTTTCTCTATAGTGGTACCAAACTCTTTATCTATCATCTCTTCGTTGATAGCCTCACCGATATGTAACTGTGTGTCTTTCTCGCTGTTGGTGAGGACTTTACGGGCAAGTTCTTCTCTCTGCTTTACACCAAAACGATGCTGTTCATCAATAACAATTAACCCTAAACGTTTGAATTCTACTTTCTCTTGTATCAGTGCGTGAGTACCGACAACAATATTTACTGAACCGCTCTTTAATCCTTCTAATACTGCTCTTCGCTCTTTAACCCTTTGCTTGCCGATAAGCAGAGTGACATTGATGCGTAGTTGCTCATGCATGCGATTAACCCACTCGTTAAATTTCTTATAATGCTGTTCGGCGAGAATCTCTGTTGGCACCATAATCGCGCCTTGATACCCATCGGCAACAGCAACTAATAAGGCAAGGAAAGCTACTACTGTTTTACCAGAGCCTACATCTCCTTGTAATAATCTGTGCATTGGTGTATTGGAAACCATGTCCAGCAATATCTCTTGATAGAAGACACGCTGCTGCGCGTCAGTTAGTTCGAAAGGTAATGCTTCTATAAACTTGTCTACTAGACCATTTTCAAAACAATTAAACTGAATACCTTGGTTTTTATGCTTGTGTTGATAACGTACTTGCATGAACCTTACTTGCATTAAAAACATTTCGTTAAAGAGTAAGCGAGTAGCAGCTTGGTTCTTTGTTTCAATTGAAGTTGGAAAATGAATTTCTTCAATTGCTTGGGCATAACCAATCAGATGATTAGCTTCTAAAATATTCTGGGGTATAAATTCCTTCAAGTTGTTTTTGTAAGCATTAAGAGTTTTATGGATTAGTTTACGTAGCACCATAAGGGATAAACCTTCAGTCAGAGGATAAATAGGAACTATTTTAGCTGTGTGTATTTGTGCTGATCTATCTATCTCACTAAAGTCCTCGGAAATGATTTCTATGATTGCGTTTGCGATAGTTACTTGTTTGGAAAATTTATCACGCTTCACCTTGCCAACACAAATACAATAGGCTCCAATTGGATACATGCCCTTATATTGTTTAAGATAGAAATGCGCTGAATTACCCTGAAAGAATTTATTAATCTTAATTTGCCCACTATTGTCTTTTATAAAGATGCTAAGTATCACTAGATTTTTCTTAGGACTTTTAAAGGCGCTAATTTTATGTATTTGCCCCATAATAGTTACATCTTGTTCTTCTCTGATATCTCTAATTGGAGTTACATCTGAATAAGCAATATGTTGTCTTGGTAGATAGTTGAGTAAATCTTCGCAGTTATTAATACCGAGGCTCATTAATCTTGCTCCTAGAGCTGGTCCTACACCTTTGACATATTGGATTTCTAATTCAGAGATATCTAGATTAGGATCTATAGGTTTGATGGTTTCTTCTTTAGTAGGAACCTTAGCTTGAGGCTGGCTATTAATCTGTGTTTGATAGTAATCTTCAAGTTCATTAATGTTGTAGATGATTTTTTTACAGAGACTCATCCTGGTGGCTAGATCTAGATAGGCATATCTTTCCATTAATGAGTAAATGTTTTGCCATTGCATGCTATCTCTAAAGATCTTCAGTGCTTCTTGGGATTCGCGTCTTATAAATGATTTAAAGTCTCCAGTCTTGCCTATGGCATTAATATATTGATGTTGCATTTCAAACTCGACGGCTGCTTTAATCTTCTGGATAATATCCAGGCAAAGTTGTTCTTTGTTAGCAGGAGAGATTGGCATTAGTTTCAACTCGGATCTAGCTTATTTTAGCTTGTAGCTGTTTAATAATTACTGGCTTATTACGACTTCGGTCTATACAGGTTCCTGTCATTTCTGCTTCTAAAACTGCAGTATCATCTGATTTATAGATTAATTGAGTGAATTTTAGCTTGAGTTTGCTTATATATTGTAATTTGGTTATTACATAAAATTCATCATCGGCTTTAAGTGAACTAATATATTTTAGATTAGCCTCTATTAGTACTAGATCTAATCCCTGTTCATGCATTTCAGTAAAATTAATACCAAGTGTTTTCAGAAACTCATGACGACTATGTTCTAAGTAATGCTGATAGTTAGCGTTGTTAACAATGCCCTGAAGGTCACATTCATAGCTGCGTACTTGAAAATCTAATCTATGCATGTATATAAATATAGCTTAATTGCTATAATCCTTTTTATGTCAACAACAGAGTCTAAGACTAAAATAGCAAATAATATAGTAGAACTTATTGGTAATACACCATTGGTAAGGCTTAATCGCATGGCTAAGGAGAACAATGCTGTCGCAGAGATAGTATTGAAGCTTGAATATTGGAATCCAGCTGGTTCTGTTAAGGATAGAATCGGCTACTCAATGATTAACGAAGCTGAAAAAGCTGGACTCATCACTCCTGGTAAGACGACTTTGGTAGAACCTACTAGTGGTAATACTGGAATAGCTTTGGCTTTAGTCGCTGCTGTTAAAGGTTATAAATTATTACTCACTATGCCTGACACTATGAGTATAGAACGCCGTAAATTACTTAAAGCATATGGTGCAGAACTTGTGCTTACTCCTGGAGCGCTTGGTATGAAAGGTGCTATAGAGAAGGCTAAAGAAATATACGAGACTACGGCTGACGCGTTTATGCCACAACAATTTTCTAATCCAGCTAATCCTAAAATTCATAAAGAAACAACAGCAGAAGAGATCTGGAGAGACACAGATGGTAAGGTGGATATCATAGTTTCAGGAGTTGGTACTGGCGGTACTATTACTGGCTGTGGTGAGGTAATTAAACCACGTAAACCTTCGGTGAAGATGATTGCAATAGAGCCTGAAGAGTCTCCGGTAATATCAGGTGGTGAACCTGGTCCGCATAAGATTCAAGGTATTGGAGCTGGATTTATACCTGAAAATCTTCACAAGGACGTAATAGATGAAGTCATTAAAATTAATAGTAATACAGCAATGAAATACGCTCGTGAAGCTGCTGTGAAAGAAGGGATACTATGTGGTATTTCCTCTGGTGCTGCTATAGCTGCTGCATTAGAAGTAGCGAAGCGATCAGAAAATAAAGGCAAGCTTATAGTGGTGATTATTCCTTCTAATGGTGAAAGATATCTAAGTTCTGCATTGTTTGCGGATATTGAAGCTTAACTTGCTAAAACATAATGCTGATCTGGATCTGCATTTAATTGTTTTATAAATAAATGAACGTTTTTATTGCTTTCTACTTTAGCTGATTGATGTATGTGATCAATTAAGCCTGTAACTTTTCTGTGATCAGAGCCATGCCACTTACCAACACTTAGTCCACTTGGATATTGTAAGTTTTTACGTAATCTTCTGCGTTCTCCTCTTGGCTCACATTTATATTGTTCTACCTTCTGTGATATTTTTTGTTCGTCAATATCGTGAAACTTGAAATGCTTATTTATGGCAATTAAATCTAAACAGCGGTAGAGATTATGTATCAGTGGTTTAAAGAAAGTTCTTTTATCTAAGTGAGTCGTAGATTTGTTTCTAAATGGACTTTCAAACCCATGTTCTTTAAGTACTTGTTCTAATTGAGCCTCTTCTGATCGAGCCGAGATCCTTGTCTGTAAATTGGGAGTTAGTATACTATCAAGTGGGTTGAAATCACCAGCAAGAATCGTTGCTAACTCTCTTGTAGCAAGAGATTCATTACTTAGTATATTTTTTAATAGAACTAATCTTCGTGTAGTATCCATTACTGCAGGTAAGTGGAAATTAATTATTTGTATTGTTCTATTTTGTAAATCTTTTAGTCTGATTGCTAAAGCGGAACTGATTTTTTCTCCCCAGCCTGTCATAGCGTGTATGAATTTATCTATTTTTGAACTATGAGTTTCTCCTTTGAAAATTCTAAACCAAGGCTTTAATGTTTCTGTATTTTTGTTTTCATTATTTATTGGGTCTAGTTCTAGGTTGAAATATTCACTTGGAGCTGTAGTAACTATAAACTGCATTCCTTTTCTGGCTTTTTGTTCTAAATTGCTATTAGATGTACTTTCATCACAATAAAAATCTACTAAACTTGTAGCTGCACCCTGATTAAAATCTGGTGCCCAAAAAATATGCAAACCATCTATTAACTTATATCCTCCAGTAGGATTAGGTTCTTCCTTTATTAGATCCGCTAAATCACTACCATTAAACTCTTGAAAAGTATGTATCCTATTATGGTGAAGACGATCTCGTGGTTTGTCAGCTAGCGGATCATAGTGTAGATTTTTGTAATGATTAGGTAGTGGAATAACGTTACCTTGTACATTGTGAGTTACAACCGTGCAATCGGCAGAACTTTCATTATCTCTAATCTTAATTGGTAACTTATTTCTGGCAGCATATAAGAAAGCATGAGTATCGGTAAAGCTTGAAAGTCTATCACTAATAGTAGGATCGTCAATATTATGAGGATCTTTTATAAATACTGTGCTAGCTTTAAATTCATGTTTTTGAGCCAGCTCTTGTAATACTTGCATTCCTTTAATATCTGCTTTACTATTACCAAAATAAAAAACATGATCTGGATTTTTGTTTTTTTCTAAGGAATGTCCAACGATTCGTTTTATGCCAAATTTTTTAGAATTCACCCATTCATCAAAAAATTTCATTAACTGATTAGATGTTTTTCTTTCTTTGTTGGTTTTTATGCTTTTGAGATTTGCATGAAATCTGTGGACTAGTGCATATAATGCAGTTAATAAAAGTCTCTTCGGATGCCAAAGATCATAACTTTTTCGACTTATATCCTCTTCAAGGTCAAATGGATAAAGATGCTCAGCTCCATTAGAGCATAATCTATTTATATCCTTCGGAATATTTGAATGAGTTATGGCATATGCAGGTCTACTGCTTAGTGTTACAACTTTGATATTGGGGAAAGAGTTTAACTCACTTAATAACCGTGCTATTTTAGGATCAATAGCATCAATTTGAGTATAGGGATCACTGTTATTTTCTCTTAGTGTTCCATCTATATCAAAAATTAAAATATATTTTTTACCAGAGCTAGGATCAAAATTATCTAGTAAAGTTTTAATTGTGCTTTGGTCTTCTGCTGTAATTGAAGTAACTTCATGTAAGGAAGTGGGAACTGAAGTTGATATTCTTATGCTTGGATTCGGGGGTGGTAAAATTGATCTAGCTGTTGGAGCTTGCTTTGGTGAAGAAACGAAGGGTAGTGTTTCTTCAATCATTAATTGTGCCTTGGATTATTGTTCATATATCCACGTAAGATAAGTATAATAGTGTTTTTATTATTTGTCACCTTATTATTAAAAAATCTGGCATAATATATTAACATCTCATGCCCCCACAGAAAGAAACATCAACAGGAGCTAAATCCCTACTTAAAGAGTTAAGACGCCAAGGCGTTAAGAGGTTCTTTGGATATCCTGGTGGAGTTTTACTTGGACTTTATGATGAGCTTTATCACGAAGAGGAATTAATGCATATCTTGGTGCGTCATGAACAAGGTGGTTGTCATGCTGCTGAAGGTTACGCACGTGTATCTGGTAGACCTGGAGTCGTACTTGCTACTAGTGGTCCTGGTGCTACTAATTTAGTTACTGGTATTGCTGATGCTTATATGGACTCCACTCCTATTGTCTGTCTTACTGGTCAAGTGCCGACTTTTGGAATTGGATCTGATTTCTTCCAAGAAGCAGATATCACAGGGATTACTTATCCGATTGTGAAACATAGTTATTTAGTGCGTAAACCAGAAGACTTAGCTCGTTGTGTTGCTAATGCTTTTCATATTTGTTCGACAGGACGTCCAGGACCAGTGCTTATAGACATGCCTAAAGATGTGTTGAATGGTCAGTATGAAGTTACTGATGCTAATAGAATTGATGATAGTTATAAACCTAATATCAAAGGTTATAAACCTATGCTGAATGGTAATCCTAAACAGATCGCTAATGCAGCTAAACGTATACTCAAAGCCCGTCGCCCAGTGATTTACGCTGGTGGTGGCATTATTAGTTCTGGAGCTTCTTCGCTTTTACGTGAGTTGGCTGAAAATTGTAATATACCAGTAACAACTACGCTACAAGGCAAGGGTGCAATGCCGCATAAACATCCTCTCTTCCTTGGCATGCTGGGTATGCATGGAACAGCTTATGCTAATTACTCAATCTATAACTGTGACTTATTGATTGCAATTGGAGTTAGGTTCGATGATAGGGTGACAGGTAAGATAGAGACTTTTGCACCAGATGCAGATGTGATTCATATAGATATAGATCCAGCTGAAGTAAGTAAGAATCGTAAGATGCGTGAAATGATTGATATACCAATAGTTGGTGATGCAAAAAATGTGCTCAAAGAATTGATTCAGCAAATAAATAAACAGAAACCAGATACTGAAGAATGGCATAAGAAAGTAAAAGAATGGAAAGATGAATATCCTCTAGATCATGATCCAATTTCTGAAGATTTAATTAGTCCGCAGCATATTCTTAAAACCATTCAAAAGCTTGCTGGTGACAAGGTTGTATATGCTACTGATGTAGGTCAACATCAAATGTGGGCAGCACAACATGCTGAAATAAATCATCCACGTCAATGGCTTACTAGTGGTGGTGCAGGAACCATGGGTTATGGTTTGCCTGCAGCAATGGGTGGTGCAGCAGCACTTGAAGATTCTAAAGGAACTAAAGAAGATAGATCTGATGAGATTGTTGTCAATATTTCTGGTGATGGTAGTTTTCAAATGTGTGAGCAAGAGTTAGGTACTCTCAAGGCTTATAACTTGAAAGTTATTAATTGTATTTTTAATAACAACAATCTAGGCATGGTTCGTCAATGGCAAGATTTATTTTATGAAAAAAAATATTCTCATGTAGATCTTAAGCATGGTAGTCCTGACTTTGTGAAGCTTGCTCAAGCTTATGGTCTTAATGGACATAAACCTGAGACTAGAGCTGATGTAGAGACTATTCTTAAAACAGCTTTCGCTGATAGTGAGGCTACGGTGATAGATTTTCCAATGGCTTATGAAATGAACGTTTGGCCAATAGTGCCTCCTGGTGCATCGAATATGGATATGATGGGTATTGATAGCTGCACACTTACTAGTAAGACGAGAGAAACTACAGGTGACAGATCTATAAACGATTATGGCTGGGAGCAAGTCTAGAGTCGCAATCATCGGGGCTGGTGGAGTTGGTAAGACTACACTAATAAACGAACTATTTAAGGATAATAATGTTATACAATCTTATTCTAAGATTGATGAAGTGGTGAGAGTACTTTGTGTTGAGAGAGGCTATAAATCTCCTTATGATATTCCAGAATCTGAATTACATCAATTCAGAATGGATGTTTTAGATAGACAAATATTATTAGAAAATCAAGCTGCTAATTTTATTATTGATCGCTCCACTATAGATGCTTGGGCATATTTTATGCGTTGGTCTTGGAATACTTCTACTGTAGAAATGGCAGAGAATTTTTATGAGAAAGCTTATACTCAAGCACAAAAATATGATCTATTAATTTATATACCGATCATGTTTTCTGCTGTAGATGATGGCTTCCGTTGGACTAATCCTATCTATCATAAACAAATAGATAGATTGCTTAAATCGATAGTTAGAGATTGGGGCTTAGAAGGTAGGGTTTATGAGATTAAAGCTGTGGATATCAATACCAGAATAAAAGAGATTAAGCTGCAGCTTCTTTAAGTTGTTTTTTGTGTTTAATGTATTCTTTGTGTTTACCGTCAGCCCAAACATGAAAAATAGTAAATGCTGTAAGTATAAAAACTAAACCATAGAAACCTGGATCGTGTAATAAATCTGTCATATTTTCATCCTATTCCTTTATTCTACTGAAAACTATTAATAAACACCAGATGCCATACAAACCTACGATAATAGATAAAATTAATCTCGTAATATCTATTAAATTGTCTCCAGTCATCCATTCTAATATATTAGTTCCAAGGGGGAACATTAGATAGAAAGCTGCAATTTGATATAGCCATGTAATGAAGTTTTCTTGTCTGTCACTCATTCTTATCATTATGATTGATGATTGATGATTGACTATAATTGAAAGGGGTCAATAAACCTCTGAGAATTTATTTTGAAACCCTTTAATTATAAGTGTTTAAAGCTAGATTCTAAATTTTAGTATAGAGAAATTCTAATTCAAGGGGGTCATTTAACCCCTGCAGGTTAAGAATTACCTTTTGAAAACTAACCTCATTGCTTTTGGAGTATCCCAGAAATTATTGTCGTGATAAGCGATGTGACCGTTGATAAAAGTATAAATTACTTGAGAATTAAACTTAGTACCTTCGAAAGGTGACCAGCCACACTTGTAGAGTAAGTTTGATTTTTTAACTGTCCATGGTTTATGTAAGTCAACTAGCACCATGTCAGCATAGTATCCTGGTCGAATAAAGCCTCTACGATCTATCTTGAATCTCGTGGCTATATTGTGTGAGGTCTTTTCTACTACTGTAGTTAAATCAAATATTCCTTGGTGATGTAACTCCAAAGCTGCTACTAGAGCGTGTTGTACCAGAGGACCACCAGAAGGTACTTTGAAATAATCTGTGCCAGATTTCTCTTCTAGAGTATGCGGTGCATGATCTGTAGCAATGATATCAATAGTATTAGAATTAAGAGCGTCTCTGAGTGCATTTCTATCCTCAATAGACTTAATTGCTGGATTCCATTTGATAAAGTTTCCTTTTTCAGCATAATCTTTATCACTAAACCAAAGATGATGCACACAAACCTCCGCTGTAATATTTTTCTCTGCAGTATCGCAAGAATCAAATAGCTTAAGTTCCTTATGCGTGGTTAAATGCAACACATGGAGATTAGCGTGATGCTTTCTTGCAAGTCCAACTATCCAAAAACTTGATTTGTAGCAAACTTCATCATCTCTAATTAGGGGGTGATGTTCTATTCGTATATTGTCACCATATTTTTCTTTAAACTTGGCTATATTTTCTATAATGCTTGGTTCATGTTCGCAATGACAAGCTACTATAATTCCCGTCTTAGCTGAATATTCTAGTACTTTTTCTATGGTAGCTTGGTTATCTACAAGCATATTACCAGTAGAAGCACCAAGGAAGATCTTGATACCACAAACCTCATTAGGATTGGTTTTAAGGACTTCTTCAAGATTATCATTAGATGTACCCATATAGAAAGAATAATTAGCAAGAGACTTCCCTGCGGCTAATTTATACTTATCTTCTAATAATTCCTGTGTTAAAACACGGGGATTCGTATTAGGCATATCCATAAATGAAGTAATGCCGCCTGCTATAGCAGCACGAGATTCGGTAAATAAATCACCCTTATGAGTTAAGCCTGGATCACGAAAATGAACCTGATCATCTATCATGCCAGGTAGGAGATATAGTCCTGTTGCATCAATAGTATTCCTAATACGAATATTAGGCTCTGCTTCTCTGTAGATCTTCTTGATAAACTCGTCTTCTATTAGAACAGATCCTATAAAAGTTTCACCTTCGTTGACTATCGTTACATTTTTAATTAGTTTTTTATTGGGCATGATAATTAATGTTTGCTAAGAACAATCTCCGGTTCAGAATGAAAAGGATTAAGATCAGTATCATAATCATAGTAATCTTCATTCTCAGATTTCTTCAGGAACTTGATCAAATGTACTGTTAATATGGGATAGGCGATAATTTCCCATACTACTTTAATGATATATTTACTTACCATCATTTTAACCATAAGGTTTACAGGATAACCTTCTGCTCCAAGGAAACCAAGTGGGAAAATTATAAGAGTGTCTATTAACTCTCCAGCCACGGTAGAGCCTATTAACCTTGCAACCATAAATTTACCTTTAGTAAGTACTTTCATCTTCGCTAAGACATAGCTGTTAGTAAACTCACCACACCAGAATGCAATAATACTTGCAATACTCACTCTGAAACTTTGATTGAAAATTTTAGAATAAGCATCTTGCAAGCCCCAATCTGGATCAGGTGGTAGAAAAATAAAAAACTGAATTATAAGATTGGAAACTATTAGTGCAATAAATGCAGTCCAAATTACTCTTCGTGAAGCTGAATAACCATAAATTTCGGTAAGTATATCTCCGATTAAATAAGAGACTGGAAATAGTAGCAGTCCAGTTGTAGTACTAAAGCAAAACACCTCATCCCAGCCAATACATAGTCTAGTGATTTTGACACTACCAACTAAGTTAGTAATAATTAGTACAACTACAAAGATTATAGTGATGATATCTAGGTATTTGTACTGCTTTAACTTCTGCATTAATTTAATTATAGTATAGGCAAGTAAGCTAGAATATCTTCTATGTATTTCTTTTGCATATTAATTGCATTACTTAGCTCTTGTCATCATAAAGAGCCTAAAGCTTACCGTTTATTGAGATCTATGGATGGTGATTCTATGTTTGTTACTGACTATAATTGTCATAAAACTGATTGCGAGGAAATTGAATTGAGATTATTGGGAATGGATGCACCTGAATATAGCCAAGATCCTTGGGGTGAGCGTGCTAGAGATTTTTTACTGTCTCAGATTCATGATGATACTAAGTTATTTATAGAAACTACTTCGCCTGTGAATGACAAATATGGACGTAGGTTAAGCTTCCTTTATTATGAGACAGCGAATGGTAGGAAATTTCTCAATTATGAGATGCTAAAGAATGGTTACGCGCAGCTTTTCATTCTTTCTAAAAATTTTAAACATGCTACTAAATTGAAGGATGCAGAAGCTTATGCCAGAAGCCATAAATTAAATATTTGGCAGCCAAACAATGGTTTAACCATGAGTCCTTATAAATATAGAAAACTTAAGAAGAAACAGGCTAAGAAAGCTGCCCGTCATCCTGAGGAGCCTGCGAAGCAGGCGACGTAAGGATCCAGTCAAGAATTTTCAATTTAGTAAGGGTTTATCCATCTCCTTTTACTATATAATGTTCTATAAGTGATTTTGAACCAAAAAAAGAAGAATTTATTTGATGAGCTTGCTGGTCCGAATAGCTTGTCAGAGTTAGGTATAGATAGAGCTAAAGTGATTAGGGCAATAGAATCACTTAAGGTTCATTCAGTTGAAATTAATCCAGTAAATATTGCATTGGAGCTTGGTGTACCACGATCCTTTATCTATACGGACTTGGAATTACTGCAATATATTTATCGTAATGCAATTAACCTTGTAGGTCCAGACAAACTGCTCAATGACTTAATTACAGAACTTAAATCTCATAAACGCAAAATTATTCGTCTTAATAACCAGCTTGAACAATTAGAAAGATCTAAAGATAGTAGTTTTAATGATGGTTTTTCTAAAGGTGCTGCCATGAACTTTACTAAGCCTTCCCCTAGTCTTAGTAATCAAGAATTATGGGCTAGAGGAGTTTTATACCTTGACACTGATTTGCAATTGAATGAGCAAATTATCAAGAAAGCCTATAGAAATATGGTTACGCTCCTGCATCCTGATCAAACAGGTAAAGATACATCTGCTTTACTTAGTACTCTTAGGGCTGCACATGATTATTTACTAAACTTGTGGTCCAATCCTTTCACTAAATAGTTATATTTTTAGCGAAAATCTATTGTAGAATCTATTGAGCGCACTTGGTCTACTGAGTGATTGTTACATGCCGATGTGGCGGAATGGTAGACGCAACAGACTTAAAATCTGTTGGGAGCTTGCTCCCGTGCCGGTTCAAGTCCGGCCATCGGTACCATTTTAATAAAGCCAGTCGTTCCATAGGTATTTCTTAAATAATCAGTTGCTGCGATTAATAAAGATTAGTTGATCAAGTTTATTGATAAAATATCTTAAATTCCTTACATTATGATCAATTATTTGATTGTTAAAAAATCCTTAGGTAAATACACTTGATTAAAACAAAGTTAAATTGTATAATTTTTGGCTCGATTTGGAACCATATTCGTTAAAATAAAGACTAGGTATATAGATTAAGTCCGTAATAGGCTATACGTTAGCAACATTAATTAAACGGCCCACTGAATCTGATTATCAATTGTAATAGTATTTCGCTTTATATAAAGGAGAAGAGTAGATGTCAAGAAGAAAATCTGCCGGAACTAAAAGTGCTATGGATGAAAATATACTTACTTTTGACGATGATGATACGTTAATTGATTCTGCTGATTGTTTTGATCAAGTAGATATTGATGATGTAAATTTAGAGTCTGATATTATATCTTCCGCTGCTTCACGCAGAAAGGATGATTCAGCTAATGATGACAACGCTGATGAATTAGATGGTGTATCACCTCTATCTGACGACTCAGTGAAGATGTACTTGCGTGAGATTGGACGTGTGCCACTACTCAACGCTAAGGAAGAGATTGAATTAGCCAGAGGTATTAAAGAAGGTGACATTAACGCTAAACGTAAATTGGTTAGACATAACTTAAGATTAGTAGTTTCTATCGCTAAGAAATATATCAATCGTGGATTGCCGTTTCTTGATTTGATTCAAGAAGGTAATCTAGGTCTGATTAGAGCTGCTGAGAAGTTTGATCCAGAGAGAGGTTATAAGTTTTCTACTTATGCTACTTGGTGGGTTAGACAAGGTATCACTAGATCCTTATCAGACAAGTCTCGTACTATTCGTGTACCAGTACACATGGTTGAGACTATTAATAAGTTCAAGAAGATAGCTCGTAAACTTGGTCAAGAACTTAATCGTAGACCAACAGAGGAAGAGTTAGCTGAAGTAATGGAAGTATCTACCATTAAGATCAAGGAGATAGTCTCAGCTATGAGAACTCCAGTAAGTCTTGAGTCACCTATTAATAGTGATGACGATGGTAAGTTAGAGGACTTCATTGCAGATCCTAATCAAGCGATTAGACCAGAGATGGCTGCAACAGAGAACCTACTTGCTGACGATATCGTTAAGGTGCTTGATACCCTTACACAGAAAGAGAAAGCTGTAATCCAGTTACGTTTCGGAATTGACTCAGGTCAAGAACGTACTTTAGAAGAAGTTGGACGTATGCTCAGAATTACACGTGAGCGTGTTCGCCAGCTTGAGTTTAGAGCTCTGAAGAAACTAAGACATCCAGAAAGAGCAATTAAACTAAAAGATTACCTAGATATGGTTCTCTAAGAAATTAAATCAAGAAAAGCCACCCTTTATGGGTGGCTTTTCTATTTATGTACATAGAAATCAGGCTATAATACGCTTCTAAGGAATGACTACGGAGCAAATACTTTTACAAACTTTTGTCATTGCAATTTTTGCTGGGATTTTAATTCAGGTACTTACTGAGAAGTTTAAAATGCCTGGAATTGTTTTTTTAATTCTTACAGGCGCTAGTCTTGGACCTCAGGGTTTAGGTTTGATTCATCCTGATATTTTAGGTGATGGTCTTGCCGTGCTTATTTCACTTGGAGTTGCTTTAATTTTATTTGAAGGTGGTTTGTGCCTGGATTTAAATTCTCTGAAAACAGTAAATAAATCTGTTTATAATATGACGATTATTGGCACACTGATACATATTATTGGTGGAGCTTTACTTGCTCATTATTTAGTGGGATTGAGTTGGGGTATCTCAATACTTTATGGATCTTTTATTAGTATTGCTGGCATCACTGCTATTAACCTAATCTTAGATCGCGTCAAAATTAAAAAAGAAGTCACTACTATTATGCGTAGTGAGGGAATCTTCTCTGATGCTATAGGAGCTTTTCTTTCAGTAGGTATTTTGCAGTTTATTCTTGCTGCAAAAGGTGCATCCATAGTGGTTTTGATCTATGACTTTACTGAGAAACTTTTTATTGGAGTTTTTATTGGTTTCTTGTTGGGTTGGACCTTAGGTAAAATTCTTAAACATAAATTAGTTGATTTAGAATTAACTAATCTTGTAGTTTTGGCTTGGGTTTTTATAACTTATTATTTGAGTAATTTAGTTGAAGCTAATACAGGCATTATGGCTGTTGCAGTCGCTGGATTTGCAGTACAGAGAGAAAAGATCCCGCAATTAGCAACATTGAAATACTTTAAGAGTCAGCTCACAGTCTTGTTTATAGCGGTTCTGTTTATTCTTATATCTGCAGATTTAGATTTGACTATTCTTAGTAAAGTTGGTGGAATAGGAGTAGTAGTTTCAATTCTAATTATATTTGTGGTCAGACCTTTAGCTGTATTTACTTCTAATCATGGTTTACTAAGTTTCAAGGATAAACTATTTATCTCCTGGATTGGACCTAAGGGTATTGTTGCGGCATCAGTAGCTTCACTGTTTAAAATAATTTTAGAGAAAAATGGCATTGAACAAGGGATGATACTTGAGTCACTAGTCTTCGTTACCATTATTATTACAGAGACTGTGCCAGGTTTATCAGCAAGAACTATGGCAAAATGGTGTGACTGCTTGGTTACAATAAATAGCATAATTATTGTAGGTGCTAATGCTTTAGGACGTACTCTAGCAATGGCTTTTAAGGAGATTGGTAAGCCGGTAATTTTAATTGATAATAATATTGAGCGTTGTAAAATTGCTCAGGAAGAAGAACTAGAAGTAATACATGGTAATTGCCTAGATCCACAAGTACTTGAAGCAGCTAATGCAGAGAGAACTGCGGTGTTAATTGCAACAACTGCTAATGCTGAGGTTAATTTCTTAGCCTGTAAACTTGCCAAAGAGCTTTATAAAATTCCTGAACTTTATCCTGCTATAGATTTGCCTCATAAAGGTCTGCAGCATGATCTAGTAGACCAGATTGGTGGTAATTTAGCTTATGCTAAACCTGTCTCCATTGAAGACTGGAAGATAGCTATAGATGCTAATGAAGTGAAGATTGTAGATATTATGCTTACCGGTAAAGGCGGTATTCTTAGTGCTATTGAGCTTGAAGGCTTAGATTCGCTTGATTGGATTCCATTAATACTGAAATCTAAGGATAAGTACTTCTTTGCTCATGCTGACCAGATTTGGCATCAATCTGACTTATTGATTTATTTGGTTAAGAGTCCTAAGGTTATTTCTTGAGGGTTTTTATAAAAGATTAAGCACTACTTGATGTGATATTATGTGAAGTATGGTAGCTGTTGCCAATTATCAATCTTTATCACAACACATCAATAGTGAGCTAGGTTTACTTCAAGCGAGTGAACATGATAAAGAACAATTGAAAGCAACTGTTAGAAAAACTAGAGAAACATTACAAGATTTGAGTTCTGTTAGTCCTAACGATATTATTGGCTCTTCTAGTAGGGAAATAGCAGATTACTTAATAGAACAAGCAGGATTAAATCCAGAGCTAACTGATGATCAACTTACTAATTTAGCCACTAATAAATGTCTTCTTGAGAAAAAAGCTATTTTGATTGTTTTGATAGAAAAGTTTTTACCTGAAACTTTTACAAAGCTAATGTTGAACTTTGATGATTTAATTCAACCTATAACCAATACTACAAATTCAATTACTGAAAAGTCAAAATTGGTTTTTGATAAATTGGTTGCTGTATTAGCAAAAAAAATAAAAGAATTCTCTGAAACTACGTTCCAGGGAATTCCCTTAGGAATTAAACCTACTGCTGATGGTAATAGCTATGCAAACATGATATCCCAAATTACTGGTGCAATTGCAGGTGGGCTAGATACAGCATTTGCTATACCTTTGATGATCTATAAGCACTTGCTTAAAAAAAATAAACCAACCTTTTTAGAGTTTATGAATTTAGCCAATTCAGGAAAATATTTACTAAAAGAACTTGTAGACTTACCCTCAAAAACTGCAATGAAATTTACAGAAGTTTTTTTGGAACCTAAAAAAACTAATACTTATAAATTTATTTTTGATAAAGATACAATTAAATTAAAGTCAAAAGCGTTGACTGAGTTTATTGAAACCATTAAAAATAGTGATGATGACTTAATTAAAGAACAAATAGAACATTATAAGACAACACCAATTATGGGTTGTCCAGCAAAATATGTCAGAATCAAGTTGAAAAAAGATGGTAAATTAATATCAACTAACTTAATTGATGCATTCTATTACTTAGCGACAAATACTATTTCAACATTAGCTTTTGGTAAAAAAGCCTACAATATTAGTGCTTAATATGAATTAAAAAACTACGCTTTCTTACCGCTGTATTTCTTGTTAAATTTATCGATTCTACCTGCTGTATCTATAACTTTGTTAGTACCAGCGAAGAATGGGTGACAAGCAGAGCAAATCTCAACCCTAAGTGACTCTAGAGTGCTTTCTAGTTGAAACTCACCACCACAGATGCAGGTAGCTGTTATAACTTGGGTTTTAGGATGTATACCTTGTTTCATAATCGATTTAATATTAGCATATTCGATTTGATGGATAGGCTAGGGCGCAGCTTTAAAGAATAAAAAAACTATTAATTTAGCCCAAATCTCGGTAAAATAGGCTCTATTTGGGCGCTAGGGTCTTGTGAAAGCATGTCTATTAAGGCTTCTTGTTTCGCTGTCAGTTTCTCAAAATCAGCCAATTGATGATTGAGTTTTTTGTTTAATTCTAGTAATTTATGTAACTCATCATATAAGTTTTTTAGCTCTTTTTCACGTTCATTAAGTTGCCAATCTAGCTTTTGGATTTCAAAATTCTTTTCATCAACTTCTTTAGTTAAAAATTCAACTTCAGCATCTGAGTTATTTGTTGTTTTAGACTGTTTAAATTTAATAAACTTAGTCGTATCTTCTGAGCCAATATCCCATAAGTTATCAAATCCCATCAAATTCAATTCAGAACTCGAATCGACTCCTGATAATTGGCCCTGTCTTGAATTAGATTTATTGTCCATATGAAAATTTAGACTATATAAATACATTTTAGTCTAGTTATAAGATTAGTCAAATACATATCAAAATGCCAAAAAATATTACGTATTTGGCATAATTAAGCTAAAATTAGGCACTATGGCAGAAGAGCTCCAATCAGAAATTAAGACTAAATCCAAAAAAACTAACTTTAAAAAGACGGTCAATATGGTTGATGAAGATGATGATAACTATGAGCGAATCACAGATAAGCATCAATTACCTGCTCTTTTAGATGAAACACCAGTGGCTTTAGGCAATAGACTTAAGCGTATTGAAGAGCAATTACTTTCTATTTATGAAAGACAAAAGAGTGGTGTCTCTGCTGAGTTTAGTGCTTTAATGGATGGCTATGTCAACAAAGCCAATGAAAGTCAAGAATTTAAAGTTAAGTTTGAAAATATTTTTGGTCAGTTTGAAGAATTGAAAATTGAGTTTAAAACTCAGAGAGAAGAGAATAAGAAACTTAAGCTTGATATGGATGCTGCAAAAGAAGCTCTAAGAAGCTCAGAGACAGAGTTACAACGTAATAGAAAAGATACTGAAAACAATAAGCTTCGTTATGATGAACAAATTTCTGATTTGATTCAAGAGCGTGAAAAACTTAAAACTAAACTTAAGCAATTAATGGATCATCAAGAGAAAAGTGCTGTTGACTATAATGATCTTAAAGCTGAATTATTAGAGTTTAAATATAAAACTAAGCAATTGGAACAAGAGAAAGAAGTAGAAGTAGAAACCGCAAAACGCAGTGTCAGAGAGTCAAACAAAATTATTGATGAATTAAAAGAGAAACTAGATCTTAGAACTCGAGAAGTAGAGTATAAAGATGCTCTGTTAAATCAACTTATCAAGCAGGTTTCGGCTGAGGAATCATTACAGGATGTTGTTCATGAAGGTGGTTTAGGACATCATCATAACCACGTTAATGAATATTCTAGACCTCATAGTTATGAAGAACATCATGAAAGACCTAAGCCTAGACCAGAAATTAGAATTGAAGATAGTAATGATGGTTCTAGCTGGGGATCCTTCAGAAAGTAGAGCCTATGGGCATACTTGTTTATCCACCTAATAGTCATCAAACTGAGAGTCCGACAATATTCTTTATAGGGTCAGCAATTAAGTCTTGTGTTATTAATGGTAAAGAAGTAGAACTTGTTTATGCTGGGAATTTTTGTCCGGTATTTGATCTAAATATTGGTGAGAATGTTTTTGAAATAAATATAGATGGAGTTAAATCTGTGTTTAGAATTACAAGACTGGATCACGACGTCGGGCTTCGCCCTCCTCGTGATGACGAATTCAAAACTCTTCAACGCACTTCTTACAATGATGAATTTCATTGTATCTGTCTTGATTCTGGTCATGGCGGCTCTGCTCGTGGAACCTGTTCACCGAAAGGTATTACAGAGAAGGATCTAAATTTAAACTTAGCTAAAATAATTAAAACTGAACTAGATGATAAAGGTCTAATGACTGTTTTTACTAGAGAAAATGATATAGATTTGAGTTTGGCTGATAGAGTAAAGATTGCTCAAGATGCTAATAGTGATCTATTTATTTCTATACATCATAATGCCATTCCTGATCATCAGAATCCTATAGAACATAGAGGTATATCAGTTCACTATTACTATGATGAAAATATTGCTTTAGCTGAAAAACTATTGAAATCTTTAGTAGAGTTAACTGGTCTAAGTTCCGCTGGAGTTATAAAGCAAAACCTTCATGTCTTAAGAGAAAATACTAAAATGCCAGCTGTCTTAATAGAGTTTGGTTATTTGATTCATCCTATAGAATCTGAGATCATTTCAGGTCTTGAGTTTCAGAAAAAAGCAGCTGAAGCGATAGCAAGTACTCTAAATCGTCATCCTGAGGAGGAGCCGAAGGCGACGACGTAAGGATCCACTATTCTACCGTTGTTTAGTGGATCCTTACGGTCGGGCTTCGCCCTCCATCAGGATGACGAACTTTAAATTTGCATAGAGTTGAAAGAATTCTTAATTTATTATTAGTACTAATCTATTGTTATATAATATAGATACTTTCGGTTTTTAAATGAAAGAATACTTAGAAAATAACTTTGATACCGTTGTAATTGGTTCAGGTATAGCTGGGCTAAACTTGGCGCGTAAATTAGCACAAGCTGGTCAGAAAGTTTTTATATGTTCTAAAGAAGCTATTACTGAAGGATCTAGTAAGTATGCTCAGGGTGGAGTAGCAGTTGTTAGTCCTTTGAATCCAGAAGATAATTTAGATAGTCACATACAAGATACTCTTAGTGCGGGTAAAGGGCTATGTAACCAAGAAGTAGTTAGAAAGATACTTGAGATGTCTTGGGATAAGGTTAATGAACTGATTAAGCTAGGAGTTAGTTTTGACAAGAATTTTAATATAGAGGGTTCGCATGGTTATAAACGTATAATGCATGTCGGAGATTCTACTGGTAGAGCTATTGTTAAGCCTCTTGTAGACAATGTTTCAAGAAATCTCAATATATTAATTTCCCAGGGTACCGAAGCTGTAAGTTTAATTAAAGACAAGCTACGTAATAAAGTTATAGGAGTACGTTTATCACTTATTTCTGGTGATGAGTTTGATGTCTGGGCTGATAATGTGATCTTAGCTACTGGTGGTCTAGCTGCTCTTTATCAAGACTACACTTGTCCAAGTATTTTAACTGGTGATGGTATTGCGCTTGCTTATGATGCAGGAGCTAAGATTGAAAACTTAGAATTTATTCAATTCCATCCAACTGTATTTAAGACTAAAACTGGTAAAAATTTCCTTATATCAGAAGCCTTGCGTGGCGCAGGTGCTACGTTGAGAAATTCCAAGGAAGAGTTATTTGCTAATAAATATCATCCTGATGCAGAGCTTGCTACTAGAGATATAGTGAGCAGAGCGATTTGTTCTGAGATGAAAAATACTGACTCTGATTATGTATTTATTGATGCAAGACATTTAGGTGAAGAGTTTTTGAAGAGAGAATTTCCAACTATTTATAGTTTCTGTTTAAAGTATGGTTTTGATTTATCTAAAGATCTATTACCAGTAAGACCAGCCGCGCATTATAGTGTTGGTGGGATTAAAACTGATGTTTATGGTAGAACTAATATTTCTGGATTATTTGCTTTAGGTGAGTGTGCTTCTAACGGTTTCCATGGTGCAAATAGGCTTGCTAGTAATTCATTATTGGAATGTATTGTTATTCCTGATTTAGTTGCTGAGGTCATTCTTGCTGAAGAGTTTAATATTGCTAATCAAAAGCTAGAAAACTCACTTGAGCAGCTAGAAAGAGCTAAAGCTAAAATAGAAAACCCTGATCTTGCTATTAATGATGTTGCGGAGAATATAGAATATTGCTCTAATTACTTTGTAGCAATTGATTATGATGAAATTCAATTACACAAAGCATTGGTAGATAGTATTAGATCGGTAATGAGCAAAAACTTAGGTGTAGAAAGACGCGAGAAGTCTATCAGGTCTACTGTTAAGTTTTTAGAAGGTCTTGAGGAATCTAAGGAAAAAACTGTTGCATTGCTTATTGCAAATTCAGCTTTGCAGCGTAAAGAAAGTCGTGGTGTACACTTTAGAGTAGATGCTCCTCGTCCGCTGAGTGTTTATGAACGTCCAACAATTTTATCTAAGGAATCAGGAACTATAAAAGAGGCTCGCAGAATCAGGATTAATGTATGAAGGTAAGGACACGTATAGCTCCAAGTCCCACTGGGAATCTACATATAGGTACTGTTAGAACTGCACTTTATAATTTATTATTTGCCAAACACTTTGACGGAGATTTTTATTTTCGTCTAGAGGATACTGATCAAGAAAGAAATAAGGACGAATATACTCAAGAAATCATAGATGGTTTTAAACATTTGGGAATTGAATGGGATAGTCCTCAAGGCTTAGATAAATTCTTAGATACAGAGTTTAAGACTGCAGGAATACTTAGACAATCACTAAGAGCAGAAGCACATAGAGCTTATGTAAATCAATTAATTCAAGAAGGTAAAGCTTATAAATGCTTTGCTACAGCAGAAGAGTTAGAAGAATTACGTAAACAACAAAGAGCTAAAAAGGTTGCAGAAGGCTACGATAACCGCTCTAGGACTCTAACTCAAGAAGAGATTGCAGGATTTGAAGCAGAAAATAGACCCTATGTTATAAGACTTAATTTAGGTGAAGATCGCAATATTGAATGGAATGATGTTATTCGTGGACATATGTCTATTAATACTAAGGATCTAGGTGGTGATCCAGTAATCCAAAAATACAACGGTCAGATTCTTTATAACTTTGCTGTAGTTGTGGATGATTATGATATGGCTATTACGCATGTATTTAGAGGTGAAGATCATTTAACTAATACTGCTAAACAAATCGCTATCTATGAAGCTTTTGGATTTCCGGTTCCAGTTTTTGGACATTTACCTTTGATATTTACTAAGGATAGGCAGAAGCTTTCTAAGCGTAAGCATGGTGATATTGCAGGCATAGATAAGTATGTTCGTGAAGGCTATTTACCAGAAGCTTTGGTGAATTACTTAGTAGCTACTAGCTATACAGCTCCGATAGATGGTGTGAAAGAACTTTATTTAATTAAAGATGCTATTAAGGATTTTAGTATCGACGGCATGAGCAAGAGCCCTGCTGTCTATGATATACAGAAGCTTAATTGGTTTAACCGTGAGTATATGGCGAAGCTAAGCTTTGATGAGCTTGTTGCTAAACTCAAAACTTTCTTGAAATATGATCTAGCTAAATATTCTATTGATGATCAAAAACAAATGATTGATTCTGTAAGAGGTAATTTAAATAAATTTGATGATATTAATGAAAATATTTCTTATTTCTTTGAGGATAATATAGAGATAGATCCTAAATTATCTAAGTCATTAACTGAATCTAAAAACCTTCTTGAAGCTTTACTTAAATCACTTGAGAGCCCTGATTTAGATTGGACTAATCCTGTTGCTTTAAAAGATGCTATTAATAGCTTGGGAGAGCAACTAGGACTTAATGGTAAACATTTATTCTTACCGATAAGAGTAGCTATTAGCGGTATTTCTCATGGACCAGACTTAGGTTTAGTGATGTATTTATTGGGGAAAGATTTGGTTTTAAAGCGAATTAAACTAGCCCTTGCTATATAATATATAACTAAATGTCGGTATTAATGTCAGAGCAAGTTATTAGTGAAATTAAAACTGAACTTCGGGCTAAAGCTAAGGCGAAGCTTGCAAGTTTATTAGCGAATAGAGAAGATTTCTATAAACGTCAACAAGAATTAATTGATCAAATAGAATTGAGTCCTGAGTTTAAGAAAGCTCATACCGTGCTGCTTTATTATCCCTTGGATGATGAGTTTGATTTGAGTTCTATGATAATTAGTAACCCCGATAAGCGTTGGGTTCTACCGAGGGCTATTGGTAAGGCTCGTATGCTTTTGTTTGAAGCTGGTGATTTGTTTAGCTTAGTTGATTCTAAATATGGAACTAAAGCTCCTCCTGCTATTAATAAATTAGTGAAAGTCTCTGAGCTTGATATGGTAATAGTACCAGCACTAGCATTTAATAAAGATTCTTATCGTTTAGGTAGAGGTGGTGGTTACTACGATAGATTACTAAGTCAAATATCTAAGAAGTGTAAGTCAATTGGTGTCTGCTGTTCAGAATTAGTCTGGGACTCTATTCCAGTAGATAAACATGATGTTGCTGTTAAGAAATTAATAGTGGTGTGAGTATCTAAGTTTTCTATAATCACTTTGGTAATATTTCTACTTTTGCTGTGCTAAGTTCTGCGAGAGAATTTCCTTCAAGGTGTAGTGAATTAGATGCTTTTAGATTTGAATTGAAAACTTTATATCTTCCATTATCATCAGGCCAAGTTGATACCATTAAAGCTTCTCCTTCAGGCGAGCTAAGATCATAACGGACGAAAGTAGGGGCGCTAAGTCTTTGAAAGGAATATTGATCTTTAGTTTTAAATTCAACTGAATCTACATTAGGAGGATAAGTATTTATTCCAGTTGCGATTGCAAATGGTGCATCTATTGTATCTGAAGAAAGTTTATCTAAGTGAATTCCAAAATTACCATTAGTATTAATTATGGTATTAATAAAGTTAATCAGTGCTTGTGCTTCATCGCTCATTGTAGTAGCTAAGAGACTTCCTATATCTCTATTAGCCTCTAGTGCAAGAGCAGCAGCTCCACAATCTATAAGAGGAAGAATAGTAGAGTGCATGGGAATTGCTGTAACTTCTCTATGAGCTGCAAAATCATCCATAATTTGGTTAAAGCTTGGAGATGCTGCTCTAACTTTGGTGACAAGATCAGCTAACATTATGATTTTTCGATTAGTTCATTCGTGAAACCACTATTCATAGCTTCTATTAGACCATCTGTGATTTTTTTACCAGTCCAAAGACTAAGTGATTGTGCAGCTTGTAATATGAGCATTTTAGATCCGTCTATAGTTTGATGTTTACATTTCTTAGCTTCTTCTAAGAACTGTGTCTCTGAATATATTAAATCATAGACAATAGTTCCGGCTCTTAAAAGTTCTATCTGCTCAATAGTAATAGGCATGCTATTTCCAAGCCTACCCTGTCCTACCGGAGTGGCATTAACTATTAATGCTGAATTACTAAAGTTCTCTTCTTCTGTATAAAGTTTGAGATTAATGTGTGTCTTCTTGACCTTAGGAAGAGTACCTTCTATCTTATGAATATTTCTAACATAGATATTTATCTCTTCTACTCCCATATCTTCAAGTGCAATAATGATGGCTCTAGAAGCACCGCCTGCACCAATAATAGATACTGGCTTGCCTTTGAGATCAGCATCTGCTAATGATTGTGTGAAGCCCCAGTAGTCAGTGTTATAACCATGTATCTGACCATCTTTAATCACTAAAGTATTAGTTGCACCAATACGCTCAACTAATGGATCTCTAAAATTCAAATACTTGAGAATAGTTTGTTTATATGGAATAGTAACGTTAAGTCCATTAAGTTCATGAAATAGTAAATTTATTTTACTGTTAAATTCTTCTGGTGCTACTTCAAACAAACCATAACTACCCTCAATACCAAGGTAATGCAATCCAGCTTGTTGAATTTGGGGTGATTTACTGTGAGCTAAGGTGCTACCGAGTACGCCAAGTTTTAAAGGTTTCATATTACTTATTAATTTATACCCCAACTTATTCCAAAAGTTTTTTATGTTTTGATTTCAATCTTAAGATAATCCTGTAGTGACTTGACTTTGATTTCTGTATTTTGTACTGATTCGAGAGCTTTTACTGTTGCTTGTGAGCCTGATACAGTGGTTATTACAGGGATATTGCGAGCTTGGGCTATCTTAGTAATCACTTGGCTATCTTCGTTAGCCTCCTTGCCCCAAGGCACGTTTAGTATAAGACTAATTTCATCATTTTTTAGTAGGTCGGTAATATTAGGTCTACCTTCATTTACTTTATAAGTTTTCTCTATGCTTAAGCCATCAAGTTCAAGTATTTTAGCGGTACCACTAGTAGCTACTATCTTATAACCTAGTTCAATTAAATCTTTGGCAATGCCTACTGCCGATATTTTATCTCTGTCATTAAAACTTATAAACACCTTACCTGATTTAGGAAGATTGAGTGATGCTGCAATCTGTGCTTTAGCAAATGCTTCTGGGAATTCATTGCTGATGCCCATTACTTCACCAGTACTCTTCATCTCAGGACCTAGGAAAATACTACTACCATCAAATTTATTAAATGAAAATACTGCTTCTTTAACTGAAACTTGGTTTTGTGGAATTCTTGCGACTAATTTATCTACGCCTAATTCTTTAATGGTCTTGCCCACCATAATTAATGAGGCTAATTTAGCCCAAGATATGCCTGTAGCTTTAGAAATAAATGGTACGCTACGACTAGCTCTAGGATTGACTTCTAAGATATATAGCTCTTCATCCTTAACAGCAAATTGAATATTCATTAAGCCTTTAACTTTTAAAGCTTTTGCTAAACTAAAAGTAGCTTCTTCTATTTTCTGGATGATATTTTTAGAGAGTGTTTGTGGTGGATAAGTGCAAGCAGAGTCACCACTATGAATACCAGCATATTCAATGTGTTCCATTATTCCAGCTATAACTGTTTCTTCTAAATCAGAGATCGCATCTACATCTATCTCGATAGCGTTATCAAGAAACTTATCAATCAATACTGGAAATTGACCTTCTTCAAGCATAGTCCGAGCTAACCAATCAATAACTTCTTTATCGTTGTAGACTACTTCCATGCCTCTGCCACCAAGTACATAACTTGGTCTTAGAACTAATGGGAAACCAATCTCCTGGCATTTCTGCAAGGTTTCTTCGGTGTTCTTAGCAATAGCATTATGAGTTTGTTTAAGATTAAGCTTGGTGAGAAGTTTACCGAAGCGATCTCTATCTTCTGCTAAATCTATCTGTTCAGGCTGAGTACCAATGATAGTAACTCCTTCTGCTTCAAGCGCCTTGCAGATATTGAGAGGAGTTTGTCCACCAAGTTGTACTATTACGCCTTTAAGTCTGCCACCAAGAGATTTCTCTTTATTCCAGATAGAAAGCACATCTTCTACTGTTATCGGTTCAAAATATAATTTATCGCTGATGTCATAGTCGGTAGAAACCGTTTCCGGATTGTTGTTAATCATTATCGTTTCATAGCCAGCAGATCTAAGTGCTTGACTGGCATGAACACAACAATAATCAAACTCTATACCTTGCCCAATACGATTAGGACCGCCACCTAGAATAAATACTTTTTCTTTATTGCTAGTAGTGATCTCATCCTCTTCGTCATAACTAGAGTAATGATATGGAGTGAATGATTCAAATTCACCAGCACAAGTATCTATCGTTTTATATACAGGTAGGATTTTAAGCTTAATTCTAAAATTGCGTATATCCTCCTCTGTGACAGTAGTGTAGATATCTAATAATATGGCTATTTGCTTGTCAGAGAATCCCATTGACTTAAGTTTCTTCATTCTTTCAGTATTGATAGAACGTTTTAAAGTTTCTTCTAGATCTAATCCTTGGCAGAGATTGTCTTTAAGAATGCGATTGAAATCTGCTTGTAATAATCTGCTTTCATTTGCAATCTGATGTAAGTGAGTTAAAAACCAAATATCTATCTTGCTATGTTCATGAATTTCTTCAATAGTTAAGCCTATATATAAAGCATCAAAAATTCTATAAACTCTTTGTGAACTAGGAATTGCTACTTCTCGTTTGAGTTTGTCTTTTAATCTTTGTAATTCTTCACCTTGAGGTTTCTCTTGGTAAACAAGCTTAATTATGTCTTTGTTTATAAAACCAGTCGGACCCTTACTTTCAAGCCCTCTAAGTGCCTTCTGGAAACTTTCTTTAAAGCTTCTGCCAACAGCCATAGTTTCGCCCACTGACTTCATTTGTGTATTGAGCAAGTCCTTAGTCTCAGGGAATTTTTCAAAAGCAAATCTTGGTATCTTAGTTACTACATAATCAATACTAGGTTCGAAACTAGCCATAGTTTTCTTCGTGATATCATTCGGAATTTCATCTAGCGTGTAACCTACTGCAAGTTTCGCTGCTATTTTAGCGATAGGAAATCCAGTAGCTTTAGAAGCAAGAGCACTAGATCTAGATACCCTTGGATTCATTTCTATGATTAGAATTTCACCGTTCTCAGGATTCAATGCAAACTGAATATTACTGCCACCAGTTTCTACACCTACGGCTCTGATAATTTTGATAGAAGCATCTCTTAGCTTTTGATATTCTTTATCTGAAATAGTTTGTGTTGGTGCTACTGTGATACTGTCTCCAGTGTGTATACCCATCGGATCGAAGTTTTCAATAGCGCAAATGATCACCACATTATCTTTCAGATCACGCATCACCTCAAACTCTATTTCTTTCCAGCCAAGTACTGACTGTTCTACAAGTACCTGATTGACTGGGCTTGCAGATAAACCTTTAACTAAGATACTGTCTAATTCTTCGACGTTATAAGCGATACCACCACCGTACCCACCAAGAGTGAATGCAGGTCTAATAATCACAGGAAAACCAATTCTTGAAGCTATTACATGACCTTCTTGTACTGTTGTTGCTGTTTGCGATATAGGACTCTTAAGACCTATACTATCCATTAAATTCTTGAACTTCTCTCTATCTTCAGCAACTTCTATTGCTGGTAATTTAGCTCCTATTAATTCAACGTTATACTTTTCTAAAACTCCGCTCTTAGCGAGGGCTACAGCTGTGTTTAAGCTTGTTTGACCACCCATAGTGGGTAAGATAGCGTCGGGTCTTTCTTTCTCTATAATTTTAGTGACATACTCTGCTGTGATAGGTTCAATATAAGTCTGATCCGCAAACTCTGGATCTGTCATGATAGTTGCTGGATTACTATTAACTAATACAACTTCAAAACCTTCCTCTTTAAGAGCTTTACAAGCTTGGGTTCCAGAATAGTCAAATTCACATGCTTGACCTATAATAATTGGACCCGCACCTATTATCAGTATTTTGCGGATATCAGTTCTTTTGGGCACTAAATGATGATTCTAGCAGAATAATTGCGAAGCAAGAATAGTTCTAACTCCAGGTTTAAACTGTTTTAATTGTTTGAAACTAAAATTAATTTTGGATTTGAAAATTTCAATTTGATTATTAGTTTATCGAATTAAATTGTCTTACCATTTGAATATTAACCGATAAGCTCTTTGTAGTATTTTAATTTGAACTTTACACGTTAACCAAGCCATACTAAATTCAATAAGAATATTTACCTTATACTTGAAGCTGATATTAACCCAATAAATCAAATTATCCACTTGTTCCGATAAGCATTTGATAAATTAAACCATATCAGGACTTTTAGTAATGAACATAAATATCAGGTCAAAAAGATTTAACTCCTTCTTGTTAGAATTGAAAGTAAATCGTGACCTGAACATAAGTAATGTTATACTCCAAGTTAGAAGGCTCATGATTAATAAAAACATACTTTGATTATCCATACTTCCATAATAGCATACAGAAATAAGGGTGTCAAGTCTTTTATACTTAATTTCATAAGATCATCTATTTAGTCTAGGTACAATTCAAGATACTCCTTAATTATCTTGAACTCGAATCCTTTGTTTATAAGGGTTTTAGCTTTTCTAGAAAAGTTATTGCAAATTATCTGAAGAGAGTAAGTGTGTATTAGGGCAAATATTCAATATTATGTTTTTTAGAGTAAATCGCTATTACTAATCTATTCTGTCGTACAATTTATTCTTTGGTGTCTATGCAATTAGCAGTCGCTGAACCCAACGATAAAATGCTTTCTCGAAATATAAATATTGAGAAAGCTGATTCTGCTCGAAATTTATTTTCTTTAAATCAAGCACCTCTAATTGATAGTCAGCTTGATGCTAATTTAGACTTGCCAAAGAAAGCTATTTCAATACCAATAGTAACCCCAAATGGAAATTTTAAAGATAGTTCCGATAAGCATATTGAAAATAAAAATACAACTTGGAATAACTGGATGAAGTTAATCCATAAGATGGATAAATACGCATGCTTTTCTAATATAATATTCAATGTCTTTGGTGCCTTTACCATGCTAACAAGCATCCCTGCACCTCTCAAAAAAAATATTGAAAAATTTGTTGGCTTCATTACGAACCTGAGTTATGTGCCTTACGGTATTAGCGGAGGAAATCAAGGTGTAGATAAGAAGAATCCACTACAAGCAATTGGTTTCTTTGCTGAAGCTATATTGCCTTGGTTTGGTAATTTGAAAGACATATATTTACTAAGAGGTCTTTCAGCTGGTGTAGATCAAGTTTGGGAATATGCTGATAGAAATCTTCCAGCGAAGTATGGCAAAGGCTTCTTTCCAGACTATATGACGGGTCTTAAAGAGACTTTTAAAGCTTGTTATAAGCTATTAAAAGAGATTGCTCAAGATCCACTTAAAACAATATTTCCAGTAAAGTTTGATAAGTCTAGTAAATCATGGAAATTTGAATCTAAGGGACATAATGGCTTGCTTAGTACCATTTTTGATGTTATTGCCTCTGTAGGCTATATGCTCACAGGAAAAGAGAAACTCTTTGGACCAATGAGAGACTTAGCTTCGTGGCTTTTTGATGTGGAATTAGCCTTCCAGGATAAGCTTGCTAAAAAAGCATCAGGATTACTCTTTATTATGGAAGGAGTATTAGACTTTGTAGCTCGTTATTTAAATAAGAATCAAGATATGAGGTTGTTTGTGAATATGCTAGCCCATGCATCAGGTAGAAGTGCACTAATGCTTTACAAGAATTCATGTGCTTCAGCACAAAAGATAGCTAATTCTGATAAGTAAATTATAGATCTAGATATTTAATTATTAAATACTTATCGGTCCATTTCTAATGCTTTTAACTTCTTGAAGTTGTATTATAAATCGCTTATCGGGGATATTCTTTTTACTTTTCAGTATATTGTTGTAGCTTAAGTGGCTCCATATTGGATTCTTTAACTACCTTAGCATTGGTATTAGCATAGCCTTCAATACGTTTTTTATTAGACTGGCGAATATTGTGTTTAATATTGCTAAACACTCCATCTGCCGAAACTGCTTTGCCAATGAACTTATTAGCGTTGTTTAGCATAAAAGCGGTCTCATCTTTTTCCTTAGATACCTTATTCGTGTTGATGAATAAATCGTTGTCTTTCATTTTGCCCAGGTTCTCCTCGTTCTCTAAATCTCTAATCAAGTCTTCAAGCTCTTTAGTTGAACTTGAGTTACTCATAGCCTCATTTGAAGTAAGTATAGTTGTGATTTCTTTAACCGAATTAGTACTTTTTGGTCGAGGATTACACAGCTTATCCAGCTGACTATATAAATCTTCAAGCTCATCGTCTTTGAACATATAGACTATATAGACCTTTGAGGCAGAATTAATGCCAATCAAAATAAGGATTATTAGCCTTAATAAAGTAGATTAATCAGTCAATTAGTTTAGGTACTTTAATTATAAAGTACTGAATTCATTACATTAAATAGATGTTTCATCTTGTCTAGAGATTTAATCCCTGGATTAGTCTCTAAACCTGAAGAGATATCTATCATTACTGGCTTACATTTAAGCAGAGCTTCTTCAAGATTCTCAGTATTAATACCTCCAGCAAGCCCTAGATCCACCTTAGTAAGCGACTTAGCTTTAACATAGAGATCCCAGTCAAAACGCAGACCTGTGCCACCAAGTATCGCTGCATCAGTAATTTTAGTATCAAGAATAATGACATCAGCACAATCTAAATATTCTTCTATTTGATCAAGATCATCTTCAGTAGCGACATTGATAGGTTTGAATATTTTATAACCAAGTAGTCTTAAACGATGAAGATCATTATTAGAGAGAGATCCATAAGGTTGAAGTATTTTAATTCCAAGTCTAGAACTAATATTAATAAGAGTATCTATTGAGTTAATATCAGTAAGTAACACTACTCTCTGTTTCTCTGTATCATTAAATGACTTAAGTATGTCTTCAATTTCTTCTGTAGTTATAAATCTTGAAGATCTATTGATGTTAATAAATCCAATATAGTCAGCACCTAAATTTAATGCGTTCTTCGCATCTATTAAATTAGTAATCCCGCATATTTTAATTTTTGGTTTCATTGGCACAACTCTAATAAGCCTTCATCTAGTTTAATCTTAATATGAGTTCCGATCTTAACATCTAGTATATAATCTTCCACAAAAGGCACTATTAAATCACCCTTCGCCTCGAACTTATCTATCAATTTGATATAAATCAAGTCCTGTCCCTGATTCGAAAAATCACTAACAATGCCGATTTCACTAGAGTTTTCGTCTATAACAGGCATACCTAATAAATCAGAAATATAATACTGGGAATCACCTAAATCTTCGTTAAGTTCAGCTTTAATATAGCCTGAAAAACCCTCCACTGCATTACGATCATGATGATTTTTAAGTAAGACTAACACATTATTCTTATGCAATCTAACACCTGCTATCTCATAATCTTTATTAGCAATCTCTATTTTATCGAAATCAAAAAACAAATCCATATCATCAACTAAAGGATAAATTTTAATTTCTCCTTTGATACCATGGAAGCCGTTAATCTTACCTACAACACGTTTCACAGCATGCCTGCCTCAATCTCACCATCATTGAGATCTATGTCACTATCTTGTATAGTTTCCAAAATACTGTTACAAGCTTTAAGCATCATTGGATTCAGTTTACCATCAGCTCTAACTTTTAATATTCTTTTATCGCTAAACCTTAATACATTTTCATTCCAGACTTTAAGCATATAATCGATATCATCCAGTTCATCATAAATAAGATCTTCCATATTAGATTCTACTGGTATAGCTAACTCCATTGCCATAGGATCACCATTGAGACTGACTTTCAATTGATTAGTGTCATAGTTATATCCAAGAAACAAATGTATTTTATTATAATTTATAGTCTGAATTGATAAAGATGCAGATGAATCAAACTCTTCAAATTCATCATCTTCATTTTGTTCTTGTTGATTTTTTCTTTTCTCTACCTTACGTGTCTCTCTTTCATCCTCTTCAAACTCTTCATCAACATCAGCAAATTCAAATTGAAATGGTATTGGTAAAAAGAGCTGTAATAATGGTCTCAAAAAATTATTATATTCAGATAGATTTATTTGAATAACTATTTCATTTAGTATTTGTTTTAATTGTGGTTCATCTGCAAATTCTGCTATCTTTTCTTGCAATATTTGAATTATTTCATCCTTTTCCAGATCAGCTATATCAGCCTCTAAGCCTAAAAGTACTGCTAAACTATCAAAACTACACATCTCGGCAGTACCATGCGTAACTAATAATTTACGCGCATATTCGTTAATAAGATTCACACTATCATTTGCTGAAGTTAGAGCTTCTTCTAACTTAGATAAATTATCGATGCGATCATCAAACAATGATTGCAAGCGACCTGGTAACTGTGGCTTAACACGACGTGGATTAATAGCCCTGCCTTTAGGAGCAAGTTGCACTCTAGTACCGGGTTCCGGAGGTTTTTGTTTTGGTTGCTTAACTGGAATTTTTGCCTTCTTGGGGTTTTGTAATTTAGCAGCCAGTACTGGATTACGCGCCAAAATTTCTGTTTCTTTACTGATACCAGTTTCTTCATCAGCTTTAGTTACTTTATTTTCTGGATCTATATTACTTGAGTCGACCATATCTATAATTATTATAAGTTAAATTAAGCATTAGTTAAACAAAGTTAGTTAACCATAACTTAACCTTCATTTGTTCTATTAGTCACATAGAGTAGAATCAATGACTACAGTACCAAGTATCACCCCAGTATCCAATAAACCAGCCAGCGCTAAAGTATCAGGAGCTGGTCTTACTAGCACTTTAAAAGATAAGAATGGTAATCCTATCAGTAGTATTGGTAAAGCAAGTGCTACGAATGCGCTTGCCAATACTGTTCCAAGCTTCACACCAGGTGGCAGCTTAATCAGAACAGGTCAGATGGTATCGGGAGCATTAAGATCAGTAATCGGAACTGATAACGGAGTTGAAGGAAGAACTCCACGTATACCAGGTACTCCTGGTTCAGGTACCGAGAATGGTCAAGGAGGAAACTCTACTATTTTTGGTAACATTGGTAGCGGTGCATTAGGAAACGGCAGTGGCATTAGTGGACTTGCAAATCAATTTGGTCTACTACCTTCACTTATTGGAGCACAGTTACAGACTAACTTTGGAGGACCTGGTGCAGGATTCTCTCCAAATCCACTAGGTAATCTTAATTTCGGTAGTGGTGGACTAGGAGGCAGCGGCTCCAGCTCAGGTTCTGGAAATAATTCAGGTGGCACTAGTAGCCCACCTCCACCTCAACAAACAACTAATTCACAAACAACACCAGATGGAGGAGCTAATACTAGTCCTACAGATGGTGCTGCCAAAGAAGAGCTTGATCAGAGCAAGGCTAACGATAAATTACTTGAGAATTATAAAAAGTTTAATGATAATGGAACATTAGCTAAACGATTTGGAGATATAGATGAAGAAAATCGTCCTCTTGTCAAAAAACCATTTGATGATTTTAAAGCTGCGATAGCAAATGCAGGGGATAATATTTCTAAGCAGAAAGATGCCTTAGATACATTTAGAGAAGATCTCCAAACTAATGGTGTTAAAGATCCAGAAGCAATATTAAAAAAATTATTAGGTGATGAAGCTAAGTAAGCTATTTTTAATTTCATAACTAGAATTTAACTTTCATATGTTCCTATCTCTATGGGTGAGATAGCCCAAGGAGTCTTTTATGTCAGGCGGAACAGGAGCAGCAACATCATATAATCCAATGACACCTAGATCTGGTGGTTCATATACTACAGGTGCAACTGATGTAAATGGAAATACCGCAACTACTACTCAAGGTGTTCAGGGCACCATGCTTACTCTAAGAGACTCTACTAGCCTTATAGGTAAAATGGCTTATCAAGTACCAGCAGCACTTCTAAATCCAACAGCTGCAGTATCAAATACTGCACAAGTCACAGCAGCAATGGGTCAACAGTATCAAGCTGCAAGTGCAGCAGTACAAGGAATTGGTGGAGCATTAGGCTCATTAGCTTCAAGCTTACCGAATTTTGGTAGTCGAAATAAAGATAAAGCAGGTGATGATGACGATGGTCTTAGCAAAAGACAACAGAGACGATTAGCTAAAGACGATGATAGTCCATGTAAAAACGGTAAATGTAACGGGAGTTAAGGAGAATATTTTTATGTCAACAATAGATCCATTACTAATAAAAAAATTACAAGATCTATCAGCACAAGCGAGACCTGGTAATCCGATTAACGAAAAAGGTAGAGGTACAGATTCTGAAGTATCAGTACTTGCATTAAACGCAAGCCCATTTGGAAAAGCACGCTTTGGAAATCATAATAATGAAGATCCAAACAAAAGTAGTAAAGTGGATCAAGCTAAAATGGCTACACCAATATTTGTAGCTGAAAAACAGGTGGAGAAAGCAATAGAACCAGAAGTTCAAATAGCTCAAGTTGCTCAGATTAAAGAACAAAAACCAAGCTTCCCTAAAGTAAGTTTTGGAGATGAGGGAGAATCAATAGCGTGAGTTTTAATTCTCCAATAAAAGCCCATGTTGCAAATCTAGGAAATACCTTTGTAGGTGGTCCGGGTATTAATACACAACACGGCATAATATTTAATCACTTACCATTTGTAAAACAACAACCTATAATTCCATTAACAAATCCTCCCATAGCAAGTGCTGGAATCTCTGGTGCTGCTAATCCTAATCAAAGTTCAAGTCTCTCAGCTTCAGGCGAAGTAGATCCAGAGAAGCTAGATGAAGACGTAGATAAAATTAAAAACATCGAAAAAGAAATAAAGAAGAAAGAAGAAGAGCAAAAAGCCCAAGAAGAAAATCTTAAAAAACAACAAGAAGAGCTAGACAAAGCCAAAGAAGAAGCTAAGAAAATTACTAACGAACAAGAGAAGAAGAAAAAGTTAGAGGAAATAGAAACTAAACAAAAAAAACTTGACGAAGAAAAAGCTAAGCTAGAAACCGAAAAAAAAGCAACAGCTGATCAAAGAAAAGAATATGAAACCAAAATAGCACCAACTTTTGCTCAGAAAGACGATAAAGGTGCAATTATAAAAGATGAGAAAGGTAATATTAAATTCCTAGAAAAAGAACAAATAGAGAAAGTAAAACAATTAATCAGGATTAAAGACCCTGCAACAATTGACCAAGCAAGAAAGGCTCTAGAGTATTTTAATCAATACCGCAAAGCTTATCCAGCTGAAGTAAAGGGCCTTGAGACTTTCGATCCAAGCAACGATCGTTTACAAAGACAAGCTTCTATGTCTCCTATAAAACAAGGAACAAATGCACTCAACACATTAGGTTTTGAAGAAGAAGCTGAATTAGTTTAACTTACAAGGCACTCCCACAAGTCTTACCATTAACTTTTTGAATGAATATTTTATGCTGCCTATCAGTAGTGAGATAGCCTTCGAAAACTTCTTTCTTAATTAAGCCACTGTCAGAATAAGTAACCAAGAGGTTTCTACGCATAGCTTGATCTATTTCAACACCATCACGTGTAGAATAGCAGAGCCAAGGTTTCTCATCTTTGCGCGCTACAAAGACATAATTATCCATAGTCATATCCAGTCCTTGTTCAAAAGCATCCATATCCTTAAATATTTGTGTCAAAGGCTCTCCAGAAATATCTATTAAGAGATCATATGCACGTTCTTTAGGAGCAGGTTCCTTATCATCGACATATTTAGGACTGACTGTTTTTTGAAGCTTCTTCGCTTTAAGTTCAGCAAGTTTCTCTTTAGTAATATCATCTTGGATTGCAGCCTGCTCCTCAAGCGCCTTAGAGAATAATTGTTTCTCTATATCTTCAGCTTGACTTAGAGGCAGCATGGCACCAACATCATTCACAGGATCAAAAGCAGAACCTATCTTCATCTTAATACCATCAGTAATGCAAAATGCATAAGCTATAGCGGCTTTAAGATCATCTGGTTGCAAGCCTCGAAAGTTTCGCAATATTTCCGTACTAGACAAACCTTCAGCAAGGCTTAGTAAGATATCAGAAACTAAAACTCGCGTACCTTTAACTCTAGGTTTACCAGAACAGACCTCAGAGTCTATGACAATTCTTGCTTCAGCTATTTGTTTTAAATTCACGCGTTAAATCAATAGCAATTGCTACCTACATAGTAGTATTCCACAAATAAGCTTGCCACTTAAATATTCCACATAACATCCGCTATCTTATTAATCGACGTTTTCTTAATCTTGAACTATAATGATTTTCGTATTATGGAACTACTAACTCAATATTCTCATATACCTTTTTTTATACTTGCGACTGTTACTGTCGTCTGTTCTTTAGGTATGATTTTCCTCCCAAACCTTATTAGGGCTGGCTTTTTATTAATCGGTGCGTTTTGTGCCATTGCTGGATTGTATTTTGTGCTTGCAGCTAACTTCGTTGCTATTTCACAGGTGCTAATTTATGCCGTTGGTATAGTACTCGTGATAATTTTTGCAGTGATGCTTTGTAATCTTAAAGAACAAGCTACTGACGTGGTTAAGGAAGAAGTTATAGACCCCTTGGACATTGGCTTACGCAAAGTATCAGCATTTGTGGTTTGCTCAGGATTGTTTGCATTATTAGTTTATGTTATCAATTCTCAAGATTGGAGTTCTATTTCTCAGCTTACTGGTGCTGAAGGACATTTCAATATTATTTCTGAAGTCTCTAATCAATACACAGCTCGTATCGGACAATTAATGCTCACTCGCTATATATTGCCTTTTGAGCTAATTTCAATACTTTTATTAGTAGTCTTAGTAGGAGTAATTATTCTGTCTAAGAAGCATTTAGACAGCGAAGTTAAACAAGGAATTTAAATATTATGGAAATCACACTTAATCACTATCTAATACTTTCAGCTTTATTGTTTTGTATTGGTCTTTATGGGCTGATCACCAGAAACAATGCTTTTCGCGTGCTCATGAGCATAGAAGTTATACTTAACGCCGTTAACATTAACTTCGTAGCATTTGCGCACTATATTGATCCGATAATGGTTAAAGGACAAGTTTTTAGTTTATTTGTGATGGCGATAGCCGCAGCAGAAGCTGCTATTGGACTTGCTTTATTACTGCTTATATATCGTAATCGCGTGAATATCAATATGGATTCTTTCGCAACGATGAAGTGGTAAAGCACTCTAGGGTATAATTTATTCATGTCTGATACATTAAAGAGAGACGCAGAATATCTTTCTCCTGCTTTGGGAAGGGCTTTTGATCTAGTAGCTGTACGCGGTGAAGGTTCACATCTATATGGTGAAGATGGTAAGAAATATTTAGATCTTACTGCAGGTATTGCTGTTAACCAATTAGGACACGCACATCCTGAAATAGTACAAACTATAGCCGAGCAAGCAGCTAAATGTATTCACACTAGTTGCGTGGTACATTACCCAGCTAATATTGACCTTGCTGAAAAGCTTGCAGAGATTATGCCAGGTGATCTTAATAGTACTTTCTTCTGTAACAGTGGAGCAGAGGGTATCGATGGTTCTATTAAGCTAGCTCGTAAACTTAGACCAGGCAGAGCTAATCTTGTGGTGTTTAAGGGTGGCTTTCATGGTAGAACACTCGGTGGTACTTCGCTTACTAGCTCCAAAGCCTCTTATAGACGCTATTACGAGCCTTTACTCTCTGGGATACACTACCTAGACTTCCCTAATATTTATGATGCTAAAACTGAAAAAGACAGAAAGTTTGTTGTTGAGCATAGTATCACTTGCATGAAGAAGTATTTTGATAGAGTAGTGCATCCTGAAACAGTTGCAGCAATGATAGTTGAACCTGTACAAGGAGAGGGCGGTTATATACCTGCTGCAGGGATTCATGGTGGCTCTAATTTCTTACAATATTTACGTGAATTTTGTGATGAACATGGCATCATACTTATATTTGATGAAGTGCAATCAGGGATGGGACGTACTGGTAAGTGGTTTGCTTCTGAGTGGTATGATGTTGTGCCAGATATTCAAGTTATGGCTAAAGGGCTCTCTGGTGGAGTGCCTTTGGGAGCTTTTGCGAGTAATAAAGAAATGATGTATGAGATGGCACCCGGTTCTCATGGTAGTACTTTTGGTGGCAATCCTATAGCTTGTAGAGCAGCATTAAAGCTTATAGAGATCATTAAACGCGATAAAGTTATGGACAATGTACTTGCTCGTTCAGAACAAATATTTAAGTTCTTTGAAGAAAGATATCCTAAATCCGACACACGCCAAGCCTCTGGCGAGTTCAACGACAAAATTAAAGTTAGAGGTTTAGGTCTAATGGTAGGACTAGTGTTTCCTGATTCCAAGACCGTCGATAAGATCAAGAAGCACGCTTATGAGAAGAATGTTCTACTCTTAGGTTGCGGCACCTACGGCAATATTATTCGTTTAGCTCCAGACCTTATTATTACTAAAGAGAATCTAGCTCAGGGATTAGAAGTTATTGCTGAAGTAATATAAGGAAAAGAAAATGACAGACTTTCAATATGGAACAATGATGATGGGAATAATGATAATTAGTGGATCTGCAGTATTTGGTGCAATATTAGTATTTTTATCAAGAAAAGAATATGAAGATCAAAATAGATTAAATGAACACAGAGCTTAAAGATAAACTAGCAGAACTTGCAGAAATGCAAATAATCGTTGATAGCAAGATCATCAACCGCAATCCTGCACTTATTACAGAGATAGTCTCTGAGCATAGCATCCACACAGAAGAAGAGTTAGATGCAATGTTACGTAAGTCTACCCTAGCCTTTGAATCTTGGTCACAAGTACCTGCTCCTAAACGTGCAGAATATTTATTTAAAGCTCGTAATATTTATGCCGAGCGTAAAGAAGAGCTCGCTTTAACATTACACAAAGAAAACGGCAAACCTCTAGAAGAAGCTCGGGGAGAGATTCAAGAGATAGTAGATGTTTTTGATTTCTTTATCGGAGAAGGTAGACGTATCTATGGTATGACCGGTCAGTCTGAGATGGCAAATAAATCTATCATCACTGTCAGGCAACCTATTGGTCCTGCAGCATTTATTACGGCATGGAATTTTCCTGCTGCTGTGCCATCATGGAAAGCTGCTCCAGCATTGATAGCTGGCAATACTTTTATTCTTAAACCTTCAGAGTTAGCTCCACTCTCAGGTAAATTATTTGTCGATATTCTTAATGAAGCCGGTTTACCTAATGGAGTAGCGCAAGTAGCCTTCGGTGCTGGTGATGTTGGTGAGTATCTGGTATCTAGCCCTTATACTAAAATAGTTAGTGTCACTGGTTCAGTAGCAGTAGGCCGTCAAGTAGCTACTATGGCAGCGGATAAATTCAAGAAATGTGCTCTAGAATTAGGTGGTAAAAACAGTACTATAGTTCTCGCTGATGCTAATTTAGACCTTGCTGAAGAAGGTATACTCTGGGGTGCTTATGGCACTGGTGGTCAAAGATGCACTAGTACTAGTAGATTAATTATCGACAAAACTCTAAGCAATGAATTAGTCACTAGACTTAAAACAAGAGCAATTAAGTTTTATGATAAAGCTAAAAAGCAAGCTGCTACTAATTACTCACCTATTATTAGTTTAAGACAACTCAAACGCATTCATAAGATGGTAGAAGATGCTATTAAGGAAGGGGCTGAGCTAGTCTGTGGTGGAGAGATCTTAGACGATGGCTCACATGCTGGTTACTATTATGCTCCAACTATTCTGATAGCTAAGCATGGCATGAAAATTACTAAAGAAGAAGTGTTCGGACCAGTACTAGCAGTAATAGAAATAGATTCTCAATCTAAGTCCAGGACAGCAGAAGATGTACTCAATGATGCTCTCATTATTGCTAATGACGTAGAGTATGGATTATCAAATGCTATCTATACTATGAATATCAATTTAGGAATGAAAGCTGTACATAAACTAGAATCAGGCTTAGTTTACCTTAATGCACCAACTATCGGTGCAGAATGTGGCGGTGCTAGTTTATTTGGTGGCTGGAAAAATACCGGTAATGGTTCTAGAGAGTCTGGTGTCTCAGCCTTAGACAGTTATACTCAATACAAGACTATTGCTATAGATTATTCTGGAAAGCTACAAAGAGCGCAGATAGACTAAGTTTTAAGCATTTAAATTAAAATTATGCTGATTATATTTTTTTGACAATATATCCTTAAGATCTTTAGTAATTGATCTAATATCACCACCGATATCTGCAAAATCCAATCTATTGATATCAGGAATTTTAATTGCATTAAAACTAACTGCTTTATTAGACCAAGCTTGAGAGCTTCCTTCATCAGCTAATTTATCTAACTCATCACCAGTGAGATCACCAGGTAACTTACCTAATTTAGCTCTTACTACTGCTTCTTTGTTTTGACGATCAGTTACTAGAGTATTAATCGCATGATTTGCAGTAAATATTCCAGACCATTTTTGCAGGGAAGCTAGAGGCATTGAACTAGCTTCTGATCTTAAAGAATCAGCTATCATAGCAGCCATCTTCTGTTCATATTCGGGAGTGATCTCAGGTTCTCCTTGAGCATTTAATGGTGCAGTTGCTTTTAAAATTGAATACATTGACTCAGTAGAAGTAACGCTTAATAGCAGCTCTTGCTGAATAAGCTCACGTTTAAGTTTTGCTTGTTGAAGATCAAATTCATCCTTCTCTTTATAAAACTCTAACAACTGAAGAATTGCTCGCCTTGCAGATTCTGGGTCAGCTAAGTTGCCTTTATCTACTAATTGCTTAACATGATTTTTAATTGATAAATAAAATCGATTAGAGTCCTCACGACTAGAATCATTTATTCTCATACCTAAAGCACGATCTATATGTTCGAAACCCATTTCTCACCGTCCCTGCATTTATAATTAAAATGCTTATATCCCTTAATAGAAATACAAATTAGTTTTCTTGCTATTTTTGACAAGAGTTAAATTAAATTAGCTTAATCTATAAGACATGCTAAAATCTCATTGTGAATAAAGAGTCTAAAAAACTATGGGGTTCAAGGTTCTCTAATAATCCGGCAGAAATACTAGAAAAGTTCAATGCTAGTATCAGTTTTGACTATAAATTATATAGACATGATATCCAAGCAAGTATAGTTCATGCTCAAATGCTCTCCGAGCAAAATATCATTAGCGCTAAAGAATTTAAAGCTATAGAAAAAGCCCTTAAACAGATCGAAGATGAGATCTCAGTTAATCCAGAAGCTTGGGCTAAAGTAAGAATTAAAGAAGAAGATATTCACCTTGCAATAGAATCTAGATTAACTGCGCTTATCGGCGATATTGGTAAGAAACTTCATACTGCACGCAGTCGCAATGACCAAGTAATCACAGATTTAAGATTGTGGTTAAGAGACGAATTAAATATTCTTCAAAACTTAGTCAAAAAATTACGTCAACAATTAATTACTAGAGCCAAGCAAGATCTAGATTGTATTATGCCAGGCTACACTCATCTACAGCAAGCACAGCCCATCTCTGTAGGGCATTTTTGGTTGGCACATGAAGCGAGATTTTCAAGAGATGCAGAGCGCCTTGAAGATTCACTTAAACGTATTAGTATTAATCCACTCGGCTCAGGAGCTTTAGCTGGATCGACCTTCCCTATAGATAGAGAATTGACGACTAAGAATTTAGGATTCATTCGTCCATCAGAAAACAGTCTAGATGCAGTTTCTGATAGAGATTTTGTATTAGAGTATGAATTTAATCTATCTATGATCATGCTACATCTTTCTCAATTAGCAGAAGAAATGATCATTTGGAATAGTCAAGAGTTTGGTTACATTGAAATCTCTGATAGCTTTGCGACTGGTTCTAGTATGATGCCACAGAAGAAGAACCCTGATATTCCTGAATTACTTAGAGGCAAGACTGGAAGAGTCATAGGCGTACTCAATGCTCTAATGATGACTGTTAAAGGTTTGCCATTAGCTTACAACAAAGACTTGCAAGAAGATAAAGAGATGCTATTTATGGCAAATGAAACTACTCAAGACTGCCTCACAATTACAATTGAGTTCCTGAACAATATCAAACTTAATCAAGAGAGAATGTATCAAGCTTGCGCTCATAGCTATACTGCTGCTACTGATGCTGCAGAATATTTAGTAAAGAAAGGTATGCCGTTTAGAGATGCTTATAAGTGCATCGGTGAAATAATTAAATACGCTATAAGTTCAGAGAAATATCTCACTGAGCTAACCCTAAAAGAATGGCAAAAATTCTCTAAATTGTTTGAAGCAGATATCACCAAAAATCTAAGTCCAGAAGCTTGTGTTGATGCTAGAGATATTATCGGTGGCACCAGTAGAAAACAAGTCAAAAAAGCCATTAAGTTTTCAGAAAAGAGGTTAGAGAAAAATGCAAAATAGACCTCGTCGTTTAAGATTAAACCAACATATTCGTAATCTGGTTCAAGAACATTCTATTACAGCACATGATTTAATATATCCAGTCTTTATTAAAGAAGGAGAATTATCACAAGAAGCTATTGCTTCTATGCCAGGGATTTATAGATGGGGTACAGAGAGTGTACTAAGAGAGCTAGAAGAAGCTCAGGAATTAGGAATCCGAGCTATAGCTATATTCCCAGTTATAGCTGAACAATTCAAAACATTAAACGCAGAAGAAAGTTATAATCCTGAAGGCTTAACCCAAAGAGTCATAAGAAGAATCAAGGAAGAATTTCCAGATCTACTTCTTATAACAGATGTAGCACTTGACCCTTATACTAGTCATGGACATGATGGCATTATAGAAGCTGGAAAAGTAATCAATGACAAGACGGTAGAAATACTTACTAAGATGGCATTAGCCCAAGCAGAAGCAGGTTCAGATATAGTTGCACCCTCAGATATGATGGATGGTAGAATAGCTGCAATAAGAACTAAGCTTGATAAGCATGGTTATGATGATACTCTCATTATGGCTTATACAGCTAAGTATGCCTCCAGTCTCTATGCACCTTTCAGAGATGCTTTAAGCTCACTGGGTGCTAAGAGTAAATCTAATACATTAGTCTTAGAAAGAGAGATGACAGAAACAATTCCTCAAGACAAAAAAACTTATCAAATGAACATAGCTAACTCCAAAGAAGCTTTAAAAGAATTAGAGTTAGATTTAGCAGAAGCTGCTGATATAGTCATGGTTAAACCAGCTGGCTGGTATCTTGATATAGTCAGTCAATTCAAAGCCAGATCAACAGCACCGATTGCAGCCTATCAAGTTAGCGGTGAATATTCAATGATTCACTCTGCAGCTAAAGCAGGATATATAGACTTAGATTTAGCTATATATGAATCACTAATAAGTATCAAGAGAGCTGGAGCTGACTTAATACTCACATATTTTGCAAAAGATATACTAAAAAATCCTGCTTTCTTACGCTGAGCCTTTGGCAATAGTTCTAAGCACATCTGAATGATAGCTTTGTAAATTAGCAAGATCACCTCTAAATGCTGGCAATGTCATATTTAAACTATCAATCATTCCAGTAGTACTCATATAAGCCATGGAACCTTTATCAAAAATCAATAACATAAATTTTAAAGTTGAATGATAGTGCTCAAGTGAATTAAGTACTGACTGAACCCCAACAACCTGGTATTCAATAGCATCTGAAATCTGTTTATAAAAAATATTGCGGGTCTCTTGTTGTCGTTTCAAATCTAGAGATTTAATATATTCATCTATATATTTCTTCCTGATTTCTTCTTGTTGTTTTACCAGCTTCTCATTGTAATCTTTATAAAAATCTAGCAAATATTTATCAAATAAAGTTTTTAGCTCTTTTATAGCACTAATCTGTTCTGATGAATGAGCTTGTTTACTAAGTGTCAAATAAAACTGTTTAATTTCTTGATAGATTTTCTTAAATTTATCATCATCAGAACTAGAAATCGCTACCAGATGATCAATCATGCTTGGTATCTCAAGTTCATTGATATTAAGTGACTCTTGATTTAGGTTGCTATCTAAAGCTAATGAATCTCGCAAACCTATATCAGCAATAAACGTGCTTAAAGGCTGTGGCATATCAATTGTAGTCAAGCCTAAGTCAAGCCCAATTTTATTTAAAAAACCAGGTAACAAATTTTTGATTTGACCTTGGTCAAATGCCGTAGTTGAGTTCTCTAGACTCATATACTAATGAAACTATTTCTAAGTTAAGATCTGGTTAATATGTTAAAAAGCCAACACCAACATGCGAAGTCAAAAATGTTGGGTTTTAAAAGTGGTGGTCAGAGGCAGAATTGAACTGCCGACACGAGGATTTTCAGTCCTCTGCTCTACCAACTGAGCTATCTGACCTTGAAGTGCTCATTATTACTTCGAGCAGAGGACTTGTCCTCTGTCTTTTGTAATTTCGTTCGAGCCTTCGGCTCTCACATGCAACTGAGCTATCTGACCATATTTTGCTTAGAAGTTCGCAAACCTAAGGCAAAAAAAATACTAGCATGTAATAAAAAGTAGAAAATTATTATAGTATAAATCGGTCAATACAAACCAGCTCTAGGCGATTTGCCTATATTCTGATATATTTTCGATAGTTATGGAATATCTACACACACATTCACTTAGTACTATGCTGGCTCTCTTAACAGCAGGAGGTTTAATAGTGGCATTGTTCTCAATGGACGAAGCTAGAGCCAGAAACATATCTTTGTTCAGCAGCGTAGCAGTTTTAGGAATTGCCCTTAAACAATATTTCTGTTTATTCAATCCAGCTAATACTAACTTACAACTTATTGAAACCTATGCTTGGATGGGTAAGATTAAATTCTCACTTGGTATAGATGGACTATCTTTCTCAATGGTTTTACTTATGGCGATTCTTCTTCCTTGTGTAATTATTGCAAGTGAGCCGATTGCTAAGAAAAAACAACCAAGACTTTATTACTCATTAATCATGTTTCTTGCTGTAGCTATTATGGCAGTATTCATGGCTAAGGATCTCTTCCTATTCTTCCTTGCTTGGGAATTAGAATTGATACCAATGTATTTATTAATAGCGATTTGGGGTTCTAAGAACCGCAACTACGCTTCTATGAAGTTCTTACTTTATACTTTTGCAGCTGGAATACTTTTATTAGTAGGATTATTCTGGTTACTGACAGCGACTGGCTTTAGTAGCTTCGATATGGTAACAGTTGCACAATTAGCTAGTCATCTAGATTTCAAGGTACAAAGCGCTATCTTTATTCTTATAGCTCTATGCTTCTTAGTTAAACTACCTTCTATCCCTCTTCATACTTGGTTACCTGACGCTCACGTAGAAGCTCCTACGCCAGTATCAATGCTACTAGCTGGCATTCTACTGAAAATGGGGTGTTATGGATTGATTAGATTTGGATTGGATTTCTTCCCTACTGTTGTAACTCACTTAGCATCAGCTTTTGCGATACTTGGAGCTGCTAATATAATTTACGGAGCATATACTGCATTGATCCAAAAAGACCTGAAGAAAGTTATCGCTTACTCATCAGTTTCACACATGGGGTTTATTCTTCTTGGTATGGCGACATTAAATGCCGCAGGTTATAGCGGAGCAGTATTCCAAATGTTCTCTCATGGACTTATTTCTGCAGCACTATTCATGCTGGTTGGCATGATTTATGAAAGAGCACACACTAGAGAGATCGCTGAACTTGGTGGACTTGCTAAAGTAATGCCACAAACATTCTATATATTTATATTTGCAGCTATGGCTAACTTAGCTCTACCTGGACTATCAGGCTTTGTGGGTGAGTCATTAGTATTTTATGGTGTATTCAGTTCAGAGTTGGTAGCTGGTTTTGATCCTATCAAAGCCTCAGCTGCTATTGCAGCATTAGGAGTAATACTTACTGCAGCTTATATGCTCTGGATCAATCAAAGAGTGTTTTACGGAGAGATTCAAACTAAATGGCTTAAATTAACTGATGCTAGAAGACCAGAATTAGTAGTACTTGGAGTCTTGTTAGGTTTATCCTTAGTTTATGGTTTATATCCTAAATTCATTAATAATTTATATGAGCCACAGTTGAACCAATTAGCAGCTTATAGTTCTCCAACTATTACAGCCTAGAAGTCAATCACGCTATAATAATTAATAGGAAGCAATTTATGTTTAAGAACATTTTATTAGTTATTATACTTATAACACTCACTCAGAGCGTTTCTGCAGTTAAATACGATACTGAAACCACCTTAATAGAACCTAGTATTAGCGGTGAAGGAAGCATAGATACAAATGACTATGATTACATTAAAAGTGTGTCTACTGCAATCCAGAGTAAATGGCAGCCGCCTGAACCAAACAAATATCCTAAAGATATCTATAAAAAATTCAAGAAGAAACAATTAACCGATCTTAAGGCTGTAGTTGAATTTACTATTACGCCTGAAGGACAAGCAGAAGATCTAAGATTAAAACAAGCTACTGATATTCCATTATTTAATGAAAGCTGCCTTAAAGCAATTAGAGATGCTTCACCCTATCCAGAACCACCTAGAACTAAAATCATAGAATATGAATTTGAGTATCATTATACGCATAAGAATTTCTGGCAGAGACTTTGGTACTAAATGATTAAAACACAGACTATAAGAATTGCTCACAGCCCTGATTCTGACGATGCTTTTATGTTTTATGCTATCAAGCATAAGAAGATAAATTTACGAGGCTATGAGTTTGAGATCAGCAGTGATGAGATAGATATACTTAACCAAGCTGCTATTGATTCGATACGTCATCCTGAGGAGCGCGCAGCGCGACGTCAGGATCCACTTCTTGATTTAGATGTCTTTGCTGTAAGTTTCCATGCTTATCACTACTTGAAAGATAGATATCAATTCCTTAAATCTGGTGCCTCAATGGCAGGCTCCGACTACGGTCCACGACTCATTAGTAAAAATACGACACTAATTAAAGGAGTGAAAATAGCTGTTCCTGGAAAATATACCAGTGCATTTTTAGTTTTACAAAGCTATCTTGCAGAAAACAAAAACGCTTATGACTTTCAATTTTGTAGTTACAACGATGTATTCCCTTTATTAGAATCAGGAACTGTGGATGCTTCACTGCTCATTCATGAATCCCAATTAAAGTTTTCAGAGCAGGGCTATAAGCTAATCGTGGATCTAGGACAATGGTGGCATCAAGAGACAGGCTTACGCATGCCATTAGGTTGCAATGTTATTCGACGTGATCTTGGAGAGTCAGTCATTGCTGATATAGATGCCTTACTAAAAGAATCTATTGAATGGGGACTTAAGAACTTTGATGAGGTACTTGCTTATTCGCGAGACTTTGCTAATAATGGACTAGATGATACTCAAGCAGAGCGTTATATTCATATGTATGTAGATGAATCTACAATACAATTAACAGAAAATGATCTTAAATCTGTTGAATTAATGTTTAGTAAAATATAAATTAAGCAACTTGAGCAAGAGATTTAGATGGAGCTGTAGCTAATGACTGAGCTTCAGCTCTGCGAATTTCAGCTTGTTCCTTCGCATTGGTTATCATAGTTTGCATTTGCTCTGGAGACATAGTTTCAACAGTTTTTGATGCTTCTGCAATAAAACTTTCTGTATGATTTAAAGCATTATCTATAAATTCAGCAACTTTTTTCTCATCAACTAATCCAAAACTTTCGGCTAGTTGTTTCAACATTGATTTGACATCGTCAATATATTCTGGATTTTTTGCTAAATTTGCATAAGCTCTATAAGTTTTAGCTATTTCATCACCTTTGGACAGTGAAGCATATTCTCTCTTCAGAGCAGTTACAAATTCAGGTCTTGCATTTTGAATAATTTGAGTACCAGTATCTATGACTCCAGATTCAACAAGAACTTTCCCAAATTTTTGAATAATACTAGGAGTTTTAGCTTGTATTTGCATAATAATATTATAACAAGTTATCAATAAATATCAAAATTAAACCTATTTAACTGTCGCCTTAAGAGTCTGATTAAAATAAGCTAAGGTCATTTTTAAACCTTCATCCAAGCTTATTTTTGGCTCCCAGCCTAATAATTCTCTTGCACGAGTGATATCAGGCTTACGACGTTTAGGATCATCCAGTTGTAAAGGTAAATACTTGAATTGAGACTTAGAGCCTGTTATCTCTATAACTTTCTTAGCTAGTTCCATAATGGTGAACTCATTAGGATTACCAATATTTACCGGCTCGTGAAAATCCACAGCCATAAGCCTAACTATACCTTCAATTAAATCACTAACATACTGAAAACTACGAGTTTGGCTACCATCTCCATTAATCGTTAGCGGTTCAGCTCTAAGCGCTTCCGACAAGAAAGTACAAACCACTCTACCATCATCAGCACGCATACGCGGACCATAGGTATTAAAAATTCTCACTATGCGTGTATCAATACGATGCTTACGATGATAAGCCATAGTGATAGCTTCAGCGAAACGCTTAGACTCATCATAGACACCACGAGGTCCAATAGGATTGACGTGACCATAGTAAGTCTCTGGTTGCGGATGTATCTCAGGATCACCATAAACTTCTGAAGTAGAAGCTAGAAAGAACTTAGCTTTCTTCTCTAGTGCAAGTCCCAATGCATTATGAGTACCCAATGAACCTACCTTGAGGATTGGAATAGCAAGTTTCTCAAAATCCATTGGTGAAGCTGGACTAGCGAAATGCATTACCCAATCAAGTCTTTCAGTTATATCAATATACTCAGAAACATTGTGATTAATGAATTTAAAATTAGGAGAATCTAATAAGTGCTTAATGTTATCAGCAGAACCAGTAACTAAATTATCCAATACTATAACTTTATTACCATCAGCAATTAATCTTTCAGCTAAATGTGATCCAATGAAACCCGCTCCACCAGTAATAAGAATGATCTGCATTAATGTCTGCCCATCCCCACATACACAAAGCCAAGTTCTTTCATCTTAGATGGTCCATATTGATTACGTCCATCTATAAATAAATTACCAGTCATGGCAGATTTAATCTTAGCCATATCTAATGACTTATATTCATCCCACTCGGTCACTAGTATTAAAGCATCTAGACCTTGAACCAAATCATCAACAGTTGCTACATAGTTAATATCTAATCCTGCTAATTCTCGTTTAGCATTTTCTATTGCTATAGGATCAGTCACAGAAACTCTGGCACCCATCTTCACTAACATAGCTGCTATGTCTAATGCTGGAGCATCACGAAGATCATCCGTATTAGGTTTGAAAGCAATACCTAATAAACCAATTTTCTTACCTTTGATAATTTTGAGTTTCTCTTGTAAACGTTTAATCACTAAATCACGCTGTGCATAATTTACTTTTTTAGTGGCTTGAAGAATTTCGGTTTCATAATTATATTCTTCAGCAATCTTTATAAGTGCATCCACATCCTTGCCGAAGCAACTTCCACCCCAACCAATACCAGCATTCAAGAATTTATGACCAATTCTACTATCAGAACCAATCCCTTTCATTACTTCATTAACATCAGCTCCTACTAAATCACAAATATTAGCTATCTGGTTAGCGAAACTTATTTTAGTTGCAAGAAACGCATTAGCACTATATTTGATCATCTCAGCACTAGTGATATCAGTAGAGATCACTTCTACTTTAGTTAAGCCATCAGGACGTGGACAAAATTCTGGAGCTTTGAAACTCTGCTCACTGAGAGAGTTATAGAGTTGTTTTAATCTTGTAGCTACTTCTGCGCTTTCACTACCGAGTACTATACGATCTGGATATAAACTATCAGAGATAGCAGAACCTTCACGTAAAAATTCTGGATTAGAAGCTACACTAAAACTAACTTTAGTTAAAGTATCAGCAGAAGCTTTAGTACCAACTCTTAATGCAAGTCCATTCTCCACCAACATAGCCACCCAATTTCCTGAACCAACTGGTACAGTAGATTTATTAATAACAATTGCCCCATCTGGAAGATACTTACCAATAGTTTCTGCAGCTGATTTGAGATAGTCCAAGTTAGGCTCACCATTTGCTAGTGGTGGTGTACCAACTGCAATAAATATAAACTCACCATTCTCTATGGCTTCTTGGGGATTGGTAGTAAATAAAGGATAATTATTTTGTGATTTACAATGTGCTAATAACTCTTCAAGATTCGGTTCATATATTGGAACTTTTCCTTGCTTAAGATCAGCAATACGTTTCTCATTAATATCTAAACAAGCAACTTCATGCCCCAAAAAAGCAAAGCAGCTAGCCGTAACTAAACCAACATATCCAGTGCCAATAACGCTAACACGCATATAAGCTAAGAATATAACATTTTCAGCATTAATAGGCGAGATAAAAGCTTAATTAATTTACAAACAAACTAGAATTCCAGGCTTCTGATTTTATAATTATCCTGTTCATACTCTTTAATGAGCTTAGATTTTTTCATTCTTATTGAACGATATATATTCTGATCAAGCTTCTTCATTTTTACTGAAGGAATAATATTTTCATCGTAATATGAAACTATGGCTCTAGAATTAAAACCATATTCACGAGTGTCTTCAACCTTTGGTAAGGAAATCATTTCACTATAATTTATTGTTATTGTTTCTTCGTACATAAAGCACCCCCTACCTTATGGATGTATTCAAGCAAATTTACATTAATAAACAGTTAACTAGTTACAGCTTTGGCTAAAGTACCAAGTCCATAATCTTCAGGTTTAACTTCACCAGGCTCAAAACCGCTGATAGTTAAATCACCCAAACGAGTAATTGGTTTACTACTGTTTGCAGCAGCAGATACATCATTCAAGACCGGAGCGTAACCACCACTACGTATATAATGCAGATCTCCTCCTGAATTTGTGCCTCTAATTACTCTACCTGAACCAGAATCAAATGCAGCTGGACCAGTTTGATCAAGATTGACATAGAACACCTTAAGCTGTTGCGTACTAGTCTTAATATCGATTCCATCAAGATTAAATATTTGCCTAAAATCACTCAATAATGGATCCGTATCAGCAAGAGCTATTATATTAGATCCATTAGCAGCAATATTAATAGAATCATCATTAGCTTCCCTATCATCAGTTAATGCATTGTTTCTTGCACCAAACATATATCTAGCAATTAAATTAACGTCAATTACAGTTGCTCGTCGACTTGAATCTGCATCCTTATTACCATTAATATCATAAAGACCACGACTAAAAGCATCTCCCAGCTTAGCTTCCATACTTGCGGTTGGAGGTGGATTTGCACCAAGGTTGAGATTAGCTATTAATGCATTACCTCGCAGACCTTTACTATATCTATTAATTAACAATAGATCTGTCATTGGATCATCTTTACCATCACCATTAATATCCAAGAAACCAGCTTTAGATAAATAATCTAAGTAGCTACTCATTTCTGTTCCAAAATTTCTTGCACCATGAATAAATGGATCAGGCTTAGAACTCTGAGAAATTAATTGTGGGTGATTAGGATCAGTAACATTACTAATAGTAGTGATTCTATTACCTTGTGCATCAGTCTCACTCTGAGTCTTGAAGACAGAATTAGTCACCGTACCATCAGCAGCCTTATTAGAAACGTGCTCCAAGTAACCTTTTGGCATATTAGCATTGAAAGTTGTACCAAAATTAATTTGATCGTAAGTTTTAGTAGTACTACTACCATCAGGGAAACTAGTCTTAGAATTATAAATAGCACTACCATTATCATCTACAGCAGAGCTCAAAGTTAGTACAGAATTATATTTATTTGTAGGATTAGTAGGATCTGTTAAATCAACCAAAGTACCCACCAAACGACCACCACCAATATCAGTAATTAGCATTGAAGATAATTTAGTATTAGTAACTCTACCACTTGAATTTTTTTCTGTAGTTGTTACGCGATAACCAGTTGGTGAACCATTTTGATCTAATGGTAAATCTTGATAGACTGCTGTACTGCTAGATTTATCCGCTTTAGTAGTAAGTTCTTGATAGAGTCCTTGATTGTTGATAGAAGTTTTAGTAATACTTCCATCAGCATTAGTGAAAGTAAATCCAGGACCGACTTTTTGTTCACCAATAATACTAATAACAGGTTGAGCGGTATTAGCACTGAATGTATTGCCATTAGATCCACGAGATGAATCAACCGTTGATCTAGTTCTACTTGAAGATCTAGAAATAAAACCTCTATCAAGTCTAGAAGCAGTACCAGGCGCTTGATCAAGAGCTTGTGATCTAACAATAGCTAGTGAACCTTGAGTTTGTAATATTCTATTAGTTTCTACTAAGTCTGCATTATCACTAGCAGGAATCGTAGTCTCGCTAGTAAGATCGACATTATTTACGGTAGTATTTATATTATTTGCCATAATATGCAAACAAAGCTTTAGGCTCTAATCAATAATCACATAGCTAGATTAAGCTTTAGTTAAGCCAAAAGTTTAATAGGATCCAAGATATAATGAAATTTGCAAATGAGCAAAGTCTGTATTATTGACTATAAAAGTGGTGGCAATATATTTAGTGTCAAGAATTCACTTGAACATATTGGAGCCATTACCCAATTAAGTTCTGACCCAAAGGAAGTACTTAAAGCTGATAAGATTTTCTTTCCTGGAGTAGGTAGTTTCTCTAAAGCCATAGAAAGTCTTCATAGCCTTGGTTTATATGATGCTATTAAAGAGCAAATTCATGCTGGAATCCCTACTTTAGCTATATGCGTAGGCATGCAAAGTTTATTTAATTACAGTACTGAAGGTCTAGCACCCTGCAACGGATTAGAGATTATTCCTGCAGCAGTAGAGCGTTTTGGTTCTAATTCTGCAAACTTCGATCTTAAAATTCCACATATGGGCTGGAATGCAGTGCATCAAGAACATAACTCTAATCCTTTATTTAAAGGTATTTCACAAGATTCTCATTTTTATTTTATACACAGCTATAGAGTTGCAATGCAGGAGATCTCTGGTTATCAAACTAGTTCAACTGAATATGGAGAGAAATTTATTAGTAATATTTGGAATGGCTCCAATTTACATGCCTGTCAATTTCATCCAGAAAAGAGTGGAGAAGCGGGTTTGACATTACTTGAGAATTTTATAAAGATGTAAATTAGATATCCAAATCCTTAACATCAAACTCAACAAAATCAATACCCATAGCACCAATACAATCACGCATCATTTCAGCTAGTTCAATATCACGCGCTTGCTTTCTATAAGCAGGTTCTAGGTATAATTCCTTAATAACAGCTTTGGTTTGAGTTTTACGCTTAGGATTATTAGCATTAAGAGGCTCTATTAACATATAAGAGAAACCAAAAATCTCTTCAGCATTTTCAAATACAATAATTCTAGATCCTCTTTTACGAGTTAGTTTATCTATAAATTCTTTCCACTTAAGCTCTGATTTATTAGCTTCATCAAGCCAATAACTATTACCACGCATCTGTTGTATCATGGTTAGATTTGCCCATAGTTCAGCAACACGATCTCTATCGTATTGAGCACTAAGCTTTCTAACCTGATAGCCTTCTAAGCCAGAACTAGGCTTGTTTAAATCTCTTAGTTTTTTTTGCTTGGTACTTAACATTAAACCGTTCCCAGAAGGTCAGCTCTTATCTACTCTAATATGATTATAGCGAATTAATTGTATTAGCGCAAACCATATTAGTACAAAGCCTCTCTGAAAGAGGATTTGAGTTAAGAGACGGTTAAATAACAAGAAATGTTCTTAACTGACTCATAATAAAGTGACTGAGTAGTGAGTGTCTGAATTTTTAGTCACCCTTCGCTCAGCCACTCAGTCCACTAAAATCATGGCATCATCCACCAAACTTGATGCTGGCTTGCAAACATAGGATTAAATGCAGTAGTATCAGTACTAAGATTCAGACCCAATTTAGAAAAAGCTTTAGACATACCTAAATCAAAAATATCATCAAAGCTAGATAACTTAGTAGCTTTCCAAGTTTCTTCAAACTTAATACCATCTGCTCTACTGTATGAATATTTTTCTTTAAGAAGTTTTTTCATTGCAAGCTTAGAATCTTCATAAGTACCAAGTTCATCAACCAAACCCACTGCCAAGGCTTGTCTTCCAGTATAAACCAATCCCTGAGCAAGCTCCTCAAGTTTTTCACGTTCTATATCACGCCCTTTCTCAATATCATCAAGGAACTGATCATAGCTATCAAGTAATAAATCATTGAGTATTTTCTTCTCATCTTCTGATAAAACACGAGAAGGAGAACCCAGATCCTTAAATTTACCAGCTTTAAAAGTTTGATCAACAATACCCAATTTATCCAGCAAACCTTTGAAATTCAGTCCTGAACTTATAACACCAATACTACCAGTAATGGTTCCAGGGTTAGCTACTATATAATTAGCAGCACTCGCAATGTAGTAACAACCACTTGCACAAACGTCACTCATAGACACCAAAACCGGTTTATTTGCAGTTTTTAATTTTTGCACAGCTTGATATATTTCTTGACTCGCCGCAACAGTACCACCAGGGCTATTCATTCTTAATAAAACAGCTTTAGTATGAGGATCTTCTAGAGCCTTATCTAATTCTTTTTTGACATAAGCAACGTTTAGAATATTCTTGAATGCTGAACGACTACGAAAACTATCAAAGATTACCCCTTCTAAGCCAATAACAACAATTCTGTCACTACTTAGACTTGTGACAAGTCTCCTTTTATCATCCTTAGTAAGATCAGTATTTTTCTTTAATAGAAACAAACCTATTACCAAAGAGAGTAAACAAAAGACAACTAAAGTTGCTGCAATAATTGATTCTCTTTTTTTATCGTTGTTGTCCATATGCAGTAATTATACTCAAGTATTCGAGACAAGTCTAAAAATGCTAAAATTCAAAGCATGATAAATGACCCCATAAGAGCAATGGTATTAGCAGCAGGAGTTGGATCTAGATTACAACCACTTAGCGATACTGTGCCCAAGCCATTGATCAAGATAGGTGGCAGAACCATTATGGATCATATATTACTCTTACTTAAGAGTCATGGAATCACTAATGTTGTCTCTAATACTCATCATCTAGCTGAACAAATCCACGAACATTTCGCAGATATTAAAACTAGGGAAGGAATTAATATTCAATTTTCACATGAAGAAAAACTCTCAGGAGTTGCTGGTGGTATTAGATTATGCCAAGATTTCCTCAAACAATCCACAGCTTGTATCATCATGGGAGACGCTCTCACTGACATTGATCTAAGTGATTTATATCTCAAGCATAAAGAAGCAGTAACGAAATACAACTGCCTTGCTACTGTTGCACAAATGCAAGTAAAAGACACTAGTGAGTTTGGAGTTATAGTAACTGAATCTTTACTAGATAAAGAAGCTAAGCGTCCTAACCGTATAGTTAAATTTCAAGAGAAACCTAAAGCTAGTGAAGCACTCTCTAATTGGGCAAATACCGGCATATATTTTTTTGAACCAAGAATTTATGAGTTTATTCCAAGCGTAGAAGAAGCTCCTAAGTATGATATAGCTCGTGATCTTTTTCCTAAACTTTTAAGTACTGGAGAATATATACAAGCGATTGCTGTAGACCCTAAAACTTATTGGGCGGATCTCGGTACTCCAGATCAATATATAAAAAGTGTTCAAGATATAACAGAAGGTAGGATTAATCTTGACTTCTTAGAATCAATAGACTCAACTGCAATTATTGATCCAAGTGCTAGCATCGAAGGCTTTAATGAGATCGGAGCTGCTACTAAAATAGGTAAGAATGTTATTATCAAGGACTGTATTATTTGGGAGCACGTGACTATAGGTGAAAATACTAGATTAGAAGATTGTATTATTGGTTCTGGCGCTCAGATTCCTGCAAACCAATCTCTAAACAAACAAGTTTTAATCGCAGAAAGTAGTAAGATCAAACGACTTTAGGCTTGATACTTATCGGCAATCAGGATTTACAAAATTTTTTCTATTGACTATTGCAATTTGAGTGTCAATCTTGTATAATATTGTACAGACACAAGAATCCCCCCCGTCATGGCCTTGTGTTGTGACGGTTGTGTCTATTTTAAGTAATAAAAAAGCTCCCCAAAAGGGAGCTTTTTTATTGTATTTCAGAATATTTCAATAATTAATATTGATATATTTCTCTAAATCTCTTAAGATATTATCCATGTCGTTTTATGACACTATTTATAAGACCTTAATCTTATTACCTAATGAAGGTTTATTAGAGATAGCAAAAAGTGTATCAGCTGACGCTCAAAAAAGAGCCGCTCTAGTTTTTCATGAATTCGTACCAGATGAAGAAAAAAGACATAAATTACATACTCAAATCATTCAAGAAAGGCTTAGCAATACTCTCGAAAATATCAAGCCAAATAAAAAACTAGAAGACAAAACAATTAATAGTTGGGATCAATATTTAAAAACACTTATTTCCACAATAGAAAATAATCTTACTAAGTTTCAAACTTTATTCAGTTCATATTTAAAAACTATTACAAACCACTATTTGCTCAATAAAGAAGATAAGCAATCCTTCATTGATAATTTTATTAATTTTCTAGAAGAACAAATCGTAAGTAATGGACTAGGAACGGCTTTCACTTTTATAGTAGGGATGCTCAGAGTAATCCCTAAACTATGGAAAGAAAAATATCACAATGATATAAGTAAAGAAACTCTTATTGAATTATTTACTAAATCACAAGAACGTTTAGAGAAATGGGCAAGCCAAAGTATTAAAAACACACACGACATAGCTGGAGCAATGCCAGTAGATCCAGAAATTTTAAATGAATCGAATGATGATACCTTTGAATCAACAATAAATTTTAAAAACTACGATTCAATTGAAGATTTAATTATGTTTCATCCTAGACATTTTAGTTTAAATGATAAGAACATCTTAGAACCCAGCCAAGCTAGTAAAAAAGTTCTAGGACGAATTGCAAGAATTAATCTAGAAAAATATGGACCGAATACTAAAACACCTCGTTGTCCAGCATTAGATGTAGAAATAAGCAATCCAGAAACTAGCGAGAAACAAATGGCCATAGCTGCGGTGTGTGAAGTAGTTACAAATATTATTAGAGCGATTCCAGATGATAGATTTAACAGATTAATAGCAGCTTAAATACTCTTAAGTTAAGACATGGTTAAGTAATTTCCTATAAATACCTAAATCCTTAAATCTATATATACTCGTGAGCAAGGACAGCTCACGGGACTTCCTGAACGCTTTCCAAAGGGTGGATAAGCTTTAATGATTAATTAGGGTAAGCAATGATAGATAAATCAAAACTATTGAATAAAGATGGTCAGAAAGAGATGAAGGAATTTCTCTTAAGAATTAAAAATAACCTGGCAGATAATGATGAGCAGGAAAGAGAGTATTCTAGACCTAAATTTGCTGAAGCTGATAATAAGCCAGTTAAGAATAATATTGTTATTGAATTTGATGAAAGCTTAGATCTTTCGCATATAATTAACGCCTAAATTAGGGGTATAACCTTATTAGCGATGAAAATAGGTGTACCTAAAGAAATCCTGGCTAATGAAAACCGAGTGGCTATGACACCGGCTTGGACCAGAACGCTTAGCGAACTTGGTCACGAAATTTTTATAGAAACACAAGCGGGATTAGGAAGTAGTTTTCATGATGCTGATTTCTTACAAGCTGGTGCCACAATACTTAGTAGCGCAGAAGAGGTTTTTAATATTGCAGACCTTATAGTTAAGGTCAAACAACCTCTAGAACCAGAGTTCAAATTAATTAAAGAGAATCAAATTTTATTTACTTACTTGCATCTCGCTGCTGATCCACATCTAGTGCATAGTCTAGAAGATACTGGTGCACATTGTATTGCATACGAAACTATAGAAGATGCTTATGGTAGATTGCCTTTACTTAAGCCTATGTCTGAGATAGCTGGTCGCATGTCAGTGCAGATCGGTGCAAGATACTTAGAAAGAGGGATTGGTTGTACGCATCCAGGAAGAGGTATATTGCTTGGAGGCGCATCCGGAGTACCGCAGGGAATAGTAACCGTGCTTGGTGCTGGCATTGTAGGAGCTTCTGCTATTAAGATTGCTGTTGGTATGGGCGCTTACGTTCATGTCTTTGACAAGAATATACATGCACTTGGTAGAATCGATGAACTTTACGGCAGCAGAGTCACAACTATCTATAGTACATCTTCAGCTATAGAAGAATCCATCACTCGTTCAGACCTAGTTATAGGAGCAGCACTCATTACTGGCATGAAAGCTCCAATGCTAGTTACTGAAGATATGGTACGCGGTATGAAATATGGTTCAGTAATCGTAGACGTAGCTGTGGACCAAGGTGGTTGCATAGAAACTAGTGAAGTAACTAGTCACGAGCATCCAATTGTAATTAAGCATGATGTCCTTCATTACGGAGTAGCTAATATGCCTGGAGCTGTACCTAACACTAGTACCCAAGCGCTTTGCAACTCTACTATGCCTTATTTAATTAGACTCGCTGAGAAAGGGCTGGAAGCATTAGATGAAGATGCTGGGTTTAAAAAAGGTCTCAATATTTCTCACGGCAAGCTTTTGATTAAGCTGAGCTAAGTCTTATAAAATTAAGTAACAATTTGACATCTGAACAAGCTGAGCAATCAGACGAGATCGCCTCTCTTTTGAACGATGAGTGAACAAAGAGAGGCGTCGAGTCCTGCGAAGCTTGTTAGTCAAATTGTTACTTGATTTTACATAGGATATAATTGAATAGTGAGCAAACAAGAAATTATCACTGGCGCAGAGCTAATCAGCAGAGCTGCTATAGATGCAGGAATTAACTTCTTTGCTGGATATCCTATTACACCAGCTTCAAGTGTTTATACTGCCATGCTTAATAAATTACAAGCTCAAGGGAAGTTAGCTGTCGGTGCTTCAGACGAGATCTCTGCACTGGCAATGTGCATCGGTGCAAGTATGCGCGGCGCTAAGTCTATGACCGCAACAGCAGCACCAGGATTAAGTCTAATGGTAGAGAGCATTGGCTATGCTTTCACTACCGAGATCCCGGTATTAATAGTTCTCGGTCAAAGATTAGGTCCTAGTACCGGCGCTGCCACTCAATCTGCCGAAGGTGATATCAGCTTCGTCCAAAGCCTTATATCAGGAGGTTTTCAAATACCAGTATTTGCTCCAAGCTCTATCTTTAATTGTTACGAAACTACTATTAAAGCTATTAATTGTTCTGAGAAATATCGCACTCCGGTAATTCTACTTACCGAGAAGGACATACTAATGTCATCAACTAATATTTCTATAGAAGAATTCGAGAAACAGAAGTCATCCATAGAAATCATTGAACGTACTTACCGTAATATAGATGACAAGAGCCCCTACAAGACTTATAACTTTAATCAGTTAAACGAAGTCCCTGACTTCGTTGCAGCAGGAATCGGTACTGCTGATAGAGTTGTGGCTACAGCTTCTACTCACGATAAAGCTGGACGTTTACTGAAAGACTCTCCAGAAGTTATGGAAGTTATACAACACTTAAGAGCGAAGATAGAAGCTAATGTAGATGATATCTCTGAATATAAGCTAGAGCTTGAACCAGGAGCTAAAACCACAGTGATAAGTTTTCTCGCTTCAGATCTCTCCGCGCGCGAAGCTATTAAAACCGCTCGCAAACAAGGTCAATTAATTAACCATCTAACTATTTATAGTTTATTTCCCGTTCCCGAGAAGGCTATTAAACAAGCTATCACTAATGCTGATAAAGTTATAATCCCAGAAGTCAATGCCACAGGGCAATACGCTGAAATCATTAGACCTTTATTAGAGGGTAAACAATTAATCAAAGTGAATTCTATAGCGGATTTGATTAAGCCAGAAGATATACTATTGAAATTAAGTTAGGCTGCTTGATCAAAGCTAATTAACCTATCCATAAAACCAAACATCTTTTCTCTCAATGTTTGTTTATCATGTAGTCCAGTCTCATAAATTAACATTTGTTGAGCTAGATCAAAAATTGAACGGTTTTCTGTAAGACCTTGAGGGATTCTTTTCAATTGTTCCACATTACTCAAATCTAATGGATTTAATAAATTTGCTTTAGTTACAAACATACTACCTGGCTCACCAAAATTAGCTTCATAAGATACATCATTCGGTTTGTCACAAGCTAAAAACACACCCTTACTTCTTATAAGTTCATTTCTAATTCCATTATCATCAGCTAGAGCTCCAGCAACTCTTATAGCAGTACTATCCATACCACTAGTTCCTTTAAGTACTAGTCCAACGGTATCACCGTTTTGAATATTTTTAAGTTTCTCAGCTAACTGAAAAGATCTAACTGGTTTCTCAATAACAGCAGTAGGATGTTGACTCTTACGCTGATTTAATACATCAGTAATTCGTTCACCATGATCAGCAGCAACTGTAAATATTCTGACTACCATTAAAAACCTCTTTAAATAACAATATAGCAGGTTTACAATAAGATTTGGGTCATAGCTAGGATCAGGTATTTTCCTGGGTCTAATAGTATATATGGACCCCACTCAAGCTCCAGCTTATAAATACCTAGTCGATAACCCAGAGTTTCCTTATTGTGCTGGATGCGGGCATACTTGGATTAATAAAGCCGTGGCTCTTGCTTTAGAGAAGCTACAAGTTAAACCTACTAAAGTAAATCTTGTCAGTGATATAGGCTGTGTCGGCTTAGTCGATAAATTATTTCTTACTAACACTATTCACACTACTCACGGACGCAGCACCGCGTTTGCTACTGGTCTGCAGCTTGCTGACCAGATTCTCTTCGATGGTGATGCTATTCATATAGTGATGATCGGTGATGGCGGAGCTACTATAGGACTACTTCACTTAGTAGAAGCAGCTAAACTCAATGCTAATGTCACTGTAATCTTACACAATAACTTCGTCTATGGTATGACTGGCGGACAAAACTCTGGACTTACACCAGAGAACTTTCGCACCGCTACAACCATGTCAGGGAGCTTAACTCCTAATATTCATATAGCGCATATGCTAGAAGCTGCGCACGCTGGTTTCATAGCGCGTAAACTTGCTACTGATAAAGATCTAGTCGAAACTATAGTAGAGGCTATTAACTATCCAGGGTTCTCATTAGTAGAAGTAATAGAACTCTGTACTGGTTATGCTACTAAATGGAACTCTATGACCAAGACCGACGTGCAAGAAATACTAGAGAAGATGGACTCAGGTAAACTTGGCACCATTGTTAAACGCACAGACAGACCTAGCTACGCAGATCTATACAAGCACAGTTTCCCGCAAGCTCCAGGCAAGCTTAAGCTTAAAACCATAGAAGCCCAGAAACAAATAAACAAATCTCTCTCAGTAGTAGTTTCAGGTTCTGCTGGTGAGGGAGTGCAATTCGCTGCTAAAAACCTTATAGAAACCGCTCTTAAACACGGTCTTAACGTCATGCAAAAAAACGATAACCCAGTAACAATAGGTACAGGATTCTCCTTCTCAGAGATTAAATTATCTACAGAAGAAATTTTATACTCAGGAATTACTGAACCTGATTATTTACTAATAAGTTCTATAGATGGATTGAAGAGAGCTAGTTCAATGACCAAGGGTCAAGGATTTATAATTATAGATAATTCACTTGAAGCTGAGCTTGCAAAACTCCCGCCTATTAAACAACTCATCTCTAAGCCCTTCCGTAAACTTGCTAAAGACCCACAAAACACTAATATGCTAATGCTTGGTTATCTCTTCAAACTAGTACCAGAATTGGATTTACAGTTGTTTATAGAAACCATTCAAGCCAATGGTAAAAATACTGAAAAGATTATTGAAGTGGTGAAGCTGGGGTATCAGTTGGATTAGTAGCTTCAACACCAAAATGATCTGCCGGAGCCAATTGCACTATTTTAAAAAAATGATCACAAAACGTTTTCAAGTCTGCTTCAAAAGTCGGAGAATTTTTACCTAAACACACTACATCATTACTTGATTGAGGATTAATTAACTTAGTATCTTCTTTGTTGATTTGATCTCCGAGCACGGTATCATTCTCAGTTAAATAAAGAACTCCTACTTTACTGCCAATTGGAACCTTAGCTATTAACTTCCTTTCATGATTTTTAAATGAATCTCTAACTGTAATATCACCACAATGATGCAAATCTTTTATGACAAGAGCTATTCTTGGACCTGAAAATTTATGCCACAATTTAGAATCAGAAATATTACTAATATGAGTAGCCTCAGGCTTAGCTGAGCTAGTATATAGAAATTCAAGCTTATGTTCTATTGATTCTTGGTAGGATTTTAACTTAGCTATAAAAGGAGCAGATTCCAATTTTTTAGCTGTCTGAATATAAACTAATGGATTTAAAGGACGCATAGATAATATTCTATCATTATTATCTATAGGTCATTCTTTTAAATAAACCTTAACCTAAAATACTTGAATGAATTCTTTTTAACTTCAAAACACTGTTATTTTGAAAATAAATCGTTAGTACTAGTCATTTTGGGGGAAAGATTATAAATAAGAAGCATGAGTTGAGGGGGGAGACCGGTGTGGTTTTAACTTGATCTCAAGGCGTCTGAAGGGAATAATGGAAATCTTAGAAAGCTGAGATTCCAGTGAGGGATTTACCTATTACCAGAGTGTGAATATTTTCAGTACCTTCATACGTCAGAACAGACTCAAGATTACACATATGTCTCATTACGGGATATTCTGCGGAAATGCCATTGGCACCCAGGATGTCCCTTGATTTTCGAGCTACATTAAGAGCCATACGTACATTGTTACGTTTAAGCATGGAGACATGCTCGGGTTTAATTTTACCCTGCTCTTTTAATCTAGTAATATGCAAAGTTAAAAATTGAGCTTTGGTGATTTCAGTAATCATCTCAGCAAGACTCTCTTGAATTAATTGATGAGAGGCTATAGGCATATTATTAAACTGTACTCTTGTTAGGGAGTAATCTAGTGCCGTCTTATAACAAACCATAGCAGCACCAATAGAACCCCAAGCAATACCAAGACGTGCAGAGTTTAAACACATGAATGCTGATTTAAGTCCATCAGTCTTCTCTAATAAATTCTCTTTAGGAACAACACAATCATCAAAAATTAATTCAGATGTTACGGAAGCTCTAAGCGAGAGCTTCTTAGTCATTAAGCGCGTAGTGAATCCTGGGGTATTTTTCTCTACTAAGAAACCACGAATATTACCATCAAGCTTAGCCCAGACTACGGCTATATCAGCGATAGAACCATTAGTAATCCACATCTTAGAACCGTTAAGCTTATAACCTTCAGCAACTTTAACTGCACGAGTTTCCATATCTGAAGGATTAGAACCATGATCTGGCTCAGTGAGACCGAAGCAACCTATAGCCGTACCTTGAGCAAGCCTAGGCAACCATTGAGCCTTCTGCTCTTCAGATCCGAAATGAGAGATAGGAAACATTACTAAGGAAGTTTGCACTGAGTTAAAAGAACGCATCGCCGAGTCACCAGCTTCAAGCATCATATTGATTAAGCCATAAGAGACATAACCAATACCAGGACAACCATATCCTTCTATAGGTGCACCTAAGAAACCCATCTCACCAAGTTTAGGAATAATCTCTGCAGGAAATCTATCAGTAAGAAAACAATCATCAATGACCGGAATAATCTCCTTATTCACAAAGTCACGAGTGCTATTCATGATCATAATTTCGTCTGGAGACAATAAACCTTCAAGACCCGCGAAATCAACTAGGGAGACTTTTTGCATGCTTATATTATAATGCAAGATTATATTTCGAAGAAAATCTACTACTTACGCCATGCCTAGCTCAGTATTGCCAAATGAATTATCAATTAATGTAGCCCTGTGTAGATTCCATTGTTCTTTAGAACCAAGCAACTGATCTAATTTATTACCAATAGAATCTAATTTCGTATTGAGTGCTTGTAATTGCTGTTGAGTAATCGGTTGATCCAAATTACTCATATTTGCTCTTACAGTAGTTTGCCCTTTAACTGACTCTCTAACTGAATTGGCATAAGCATTCATGTAAGCTAAACGATTTGTTGAATCACTTGCATGATCAGTTTCTTGTTGATTAGAATTATTTTTCTTGCCTTTAGAGCCATCTCTCTCTGTAACAATTTGACCTTCAACTATCTCACCAAATCCTTGTCCATTACGATACTTTGCTTTAGGAGGTGTTTGTAAATAAAGACCAGAGGCAAGAGCCTGTGACTTCTCCTGACCCCGAAGATTTACCGGCCAATTATCAAAATTATTCGGATTGCCCAGTCCGTATACCATACGTAGTCATTGTAAAAATCCAAGGTTAAAGAATGGTTAAGTGCTTAATAAAACTTGACTGACGTCTAAATACTCTTGAAGAGCAAGTTAAATATTTCTTAGAGACAGATTTCAATACAAGCTGCTATATTAGTAAGTCCAATGCACAGAACTCGCTTGGTGATTGTAAAAGCTAAATAAGTCGGAAATGATTAAAAACCAAATTGAACACCAAGCATCCTTGATGCGAGGGTTAACCCCTGCCGTTGACCTGACAATAGACCCAGCAATAAATGAGATATGGCTTAAAGTACTCTCTATTTTAGAGAAAAAAATACGCAAACCTAGCTTTCAAACTTGGATTAGGCCAAGCTTATTAAGTTCTATTAACGATACTGAAGCCGTAGTAGCTGTAAGAAACGAGTTTACTCGTAATTTTTTAATGCAAAGCTACCAAAAAGAAATACAGTCAGCTATCACTGAAGTTATGGCTCAAGCTTTAGCTTTACGTATAGTGATAGAACCAGAGCTAGATTATTCAATAAATGAATTAAGAACCTCAGATCAAATACAAGTAAGCTTAGCTGCTATCAACACATCATTAGATAAAATTAATCCGGTTAACACACAATTCAGAAAAGCTAAAACCAAACTTGAGCCTAAATATAATTTTAACAATCTCTATCAAGCAGAGTTCAATCAATCAGCTATAACTTTCGCTAAAGCAATCATTGAGAACGGTTCAGGGTTTTATAATTCTCTGTTTATTTATTCTGCACCTGGACTTGGTAAGACTCACTTACTACATGCACTTGGTAACTCTGTTGCAAAGATCGATGAAGACATGAGAGTTAGATATGTGAAAGCAGAAGAGTTCACTAATGAACTAATAATTTCTATCCAAAGAAATCAAACTCAAGAATTTAGAAATCAATATCGTAATTTAGATCTCTTACTCTTCGACGATTTTCAATTCCTTGAAGGTAAGAAAACTTGCCAAGAAGAGTTCCTTTATACTTTTGATGCATTAATTAGCTCTGGAGCTAAAGTGATAATCACTGCACAGAAAAATATTGATGATATTAAACTTAGTAGCAATTTAAACAATAAGATCAAATCATCATTATTAAGTCAAATCAACGCACCAAGCTTCACCGATAGAATCGCAATCATTAATAATAAATCACAAGCATCTGAAATGGGTATCAGTGATATCTACGCTGAGACTATTGCAAGAAAGTATCCAAACAGTATTAGAGAGCTAGAAGCCGCTCTCTATCAGATCTCTGCTTATAAAAACTTTGCTGGTGAGAATATCGACGATGAATTAATTGCAAGATTATTTGGTGGTATAAGCAGCGAACCTCGTAATAAGGGTCTTAGCATCGAGAAGATTAGTTCAACAGTGGCAGATTATTTCTCACTTAAGAATAAAGAACTCATTGGTAAGAAAAGATTACAAGACATCACTAGAGCTAGGCACATTGCTATCTACCTGAGTCATGAGTTACTAGAAATAAGCTATTCAAGAATAGGAGAATACTTCGGTGGCAGAAAGCATAGTTCTATTATTCATTCTATTAAAACCGTGAACTCTCAATTACAATCTAAATTACCAAGTGCTGGAGCTTTAAAAAGTATTATCTTGGATATAAAAGCTAAGATATAGTATTATTAGATATATGAGCAATTCAACAACGAATGTAGGAAATACATTATCTAGAGTTTTTCCTTTAGCATTAAAGCTTAAAACTCGATTACCTCAAATCATTGAAACTGCTAAAGCCTTACAAGAGCAAAAAGTTCAAGAAGAGCAAGCAGCTGAATTACGAAGAAATGCTCTTAGAGCTTATTTTAGCGCTGGACAAGGTAATGCTCCATTTCAATCAAAACTTACATATCAAGAGCATTCTGATCTATGGAAAGAATTTGAGAGCAAACCTAGTGTTCCGTTTTTACAAAGATTATTTGCAATAGATAATGAATTTATCGATGGATTAAGAGGCATTATCTTTCATACATTTGATAAAACTAATGGTCCAAGTAAGCTAGCAATAAAAAGTTTTTTAGAAACTCTAGGTACAAATGACTTAGAAGAACTTTTACACGGTAAATTAGGATGGGACTTTAGTCATAGAAATTATCAAACTAGTCAATGGATTGGTAAGACCTTGGGTTCTAGAATTGATGCACAACATATAGCAGATGTACTACTAACAAGGCTAGAAAATCTTGATAAGGATAAGCTTGATGCAGAACAAATAGTTAATCCAGTATTAAGAGAGGAAAGAATCAAAAGCTTAACTAATGAAAAACAAATTAAGGCTATAAAATTTATGCTGATTGGATTAATAGGTGAAGCTAGAACACGATTGAATATAATGCCTTACGTAAATTACTTAGTTAAATCAGGAGACTACTGTGCTAATGAAACTCTAGAAACTCTTGCTCAGTTAGGCAACCATGCTGAATACCTGCGAGCTGTTGTAGCAGATCCCAAAACAAATAAGTATGGCGTGGCAGCTTGTGCAAAAGGAATACACTCAGTATCAGCAAACGAGCTATCTACAATGTTAATAGGTCATCTTAATGATAAGGAAATGAGTGGCATATTAGAAGCGCTATCCAAAGTTAATGGCTTTCAAACTGCTCTCAGTACTTTAGTAGCTAATCCAAAAGAAAATAGTGAACTTAGAACTGCTATCTTAAAAGCACTTGTTTTAGTTAATAGAGAAAGAGAGTTTAAAAATTTTCCTGCCTTAATGAAAGAGATTCTATCTAAGCTAACTGATCTTCCAACTTTACTTAGTCCTGAAGTTCTTCAAGAAAAAATTCTTCAGAACAAATATAGTCATAGTTTATTGAATCTTTTAATTGGAGCCTTGAATATTGATACTTTAGTTCAATGGGCAACAACAGAAGAAAGCGATACCTTAAGGGAAAACGCTGGACATATACTAAGTAATGCTGAATCACAGTTAATTAGTTTATATAGCGAACGGCCTCCAAGTTTCGAGTGGTTAAATAAAGCTCTTAGTGCTGTAGCTTAACTATTACTGTGCGAGATAACAAACAATAAAATCTCAGTTCTTTATATTAGACTAGTGTGATTTTCTCATTAGCTTGGGTAAATTATTCTTATGTCCACCGCCACCCAGACTTACACCAAAGACAATCCTTTTGTAACGGAGCTACTAGAAAACTACAAGCTTAATAACGAAGGTTCAAGCAAAGATACCAGACATTTTTCTATCAGCCTCAAAGGTTCTGATATAGAATACAAGCCTGGTGATTCTCTTTATGTTTATCCAGAGAATGAAACTGGTTTAGTGAATGAATTACTAGCTCTACTGAAACTTGATAATGATAAAGAAGAGGAGTTTAGAAGATTCACTCAAGACGTTAATATCACTAGAGCAAGCAACAAGCTTTATAAACTAATTGAAACTAAACTTAATGCTGCAATTGACGTAGCTACAATGAATGAAAGATTTAATGGTTACTCTGTAACAGCTTTAATCAAAGAACTTAAGAACGAACATAGCGGACTTATATTAGGCACTAATGAAGTTGCAGAGAACTCTTCTAAATTACAAGCTAGAGCTTATTCTATTGCTAGTTCTCTTAGAGCACATCCACAAGAAGTACAACTTTGTATTGCTAGAGTTGATACTGAAATTAATGGACAAAGAATATTGGGTGTTTGTTCAAACTATCTCTCTAACAGAGTTCCATTAAATGCCAAAACCCTAAAAATATACTTACATATTAATGATAAATTTAGACTACCAGAAAACCCTGAAACTAATATTATTATGGTTGGACCAGGTACTGGTATAGCACCATTTAGAGCTTTTATTGAAGAACGTAACTGGCAACGTGATCAAGGTATGAAAGTAGGCAAGGATTGGTTATTCTTCGGTGATCAAAGACAAGCCTATGATTATATTTATGGTGATGAGCTTGAAGCCTACAAGAATAAATATGGTACAGAAATTACTACTGCATTTTCACGAGATCAAGAACAAAAATTCTATGTTCAAGACAGAATGAAAGAGCATGCAAATGAAATATTTAAGTGGTTAGAAGATGGTGCTTACTTCTATGTTTGCGGTGATGCTAGACGCATGGCAAAAGACGTAGATACTACTTTACAACAAATAATTGCTATGCACGGACAAAACGCTGAGACTTATATCAAAGATTTGAAAGATAGTCAAAGATACTGTAGAGACGTTTATTAAACTGCTCTGAACATCATCAACTATAATAGAAGCATGTCCTTACTCGCTGCTGCAATCGGCACTATATTAGGCTCAATATATTTTGTATTGGGTGATTATAGAATTTTACTTGCAGGGATTATTTGTTTATTTTTTTCAGTTACTATTTTTACTTCATTAGCGCATCGTAAGAAAGAAATAGTTAGTTTATTTATTGGTTTTTTACTGGTATTTTTTAATTACAACTTAAGATCAGAACAACTTGAATTTAAAGACATCCAAAACATCATTAACAGTAAAATCAGCACTGGAGATTATTATTGCCTGATAATCAATAATCCACGTGAGAAATTCTTTAAATCAGATTTTATTATAGAGATTAAAGCCAAGAATCCAGATCTGAAAGAAAGAATACGAGAAATATTTTTCCCTTATAGAATCTTGGGCAAGAGTGATTCCAGTAAGGGTTTGAGCATTAATGATATAGTCGGCTTAGAGAATACCAATGAGAAATTTTCACTAGAAAAACTCAAAAGCAATAGAGCTAAGATTTACAAGAAAGACAAGGTATTTTACGAAGCTACTAATAAGGATATAGTTTATGTCAGTCACCATGAGTCTTGGATCAATGAGATGCAGGGTTATATTCAAAGATACTTTTCAAGGCATCTAAGTCCTGAGAATGCACAAATTATTACCAGTTTAGTTTTAGGTTCACAAGTAGTTGAAATACCAGCAAGAATAGTTCCATCAATTTTCAATCTAGGCTTGGGACATTTATTCTCAGCATCTGGCTTTAATTTGATGCTATTGAGCTTAATGTTGACCTGGATAGCTCATATTTTTAAACTAAAGCCCATAATTTATGCTCCAATAATTATTCTTGCAAACTTTATCTACACTGGACTTGCAGGCTTTAGTCCATCAATTGTCAGAGCAGATATTTTAATAACAGTATTTTTACTCTTAGGCTTAATGAAACGCAAGCCCAGAAGCATACATGTACTAATTTATTTAGCCGCAATATTACTGATAATGGATCCTTATACTATGTTTGATATTGGCTTTCAATTAAGCTATCTAGCAACTTTAGCCATACTTATTTGGACACCACGCATAAACAATAAACTAAAAGAGATAAATTACATTCCCTCTTATTTCAAAGAAATTATTTCTGTAACCATAGCTGTACAAATATTATTACTGCCATTAATAATGTACTACTTTGATACTCTACAGGCTTGGTCAATAATAGCCAATTTATTACTTGCACCTTTATTTTCAGTCCTAACTGTAACTTCCTTTCTTGGACTGTGTTTTATCATTGAACCTTTACTTAATTTCTTTAAATATATATTAGAACTATCCAATCAGTTGCCTTGTATAGATTCTCATGTGAATGTTAATTTAGAAACTTTCTTATTTCTAGTACTTGCTTTTAATCTCAGTGCCTATAGTATTTTCAATAAAACTGGCAACGAAGCAGATAGCGATATAAGTACCATTAAGAAAGAATCTCAAGATGATAAATTAGATGATTTTGTTATTAGAATTTTTAAAACTGCCATTAACGATAAATATTTAAGAGCAAGCTTTATCGTTATATCTATTTCAATGATAATAGCTATTAATCTATGTCCACCCAATATAGCTAAATTAGTAATCAAGAACGGTACTATACAAGGCAATAAAGAACTTGAGCAAATTATGCAAGACAAGGTTATTAATTATAAATATCTCAAGGTAAATAATCTTGATACTCTTATAATCAAGAAGCGTCATTCACTAAAAGATCTTAATGGTTTAGTTAATAATATTAGAGAAGTTAATTTACTTATTTTGCCTAATCTTAAAGAAAGTGATATATACTTCGATACTTTAGTCGAACTTGTTAAACCACAGTTTGTCATTTGTTCTACTAATAAAAAATCATCTAAGGTTTTAACGAATTTAGAAACACTAGGAAGACATGCCAATACTATTGTTAATTCAGGTATACTCTATATCGGAGACGGGAAATTTTGGTCAATAGCAGAGATCTAATAAATATTTTGGCAATAGATCTAGGTGGCACATACACTCGATTAGCTTTGTTCGAAAACAATAAGCTTAAACAGCTTATCAAATATGAGACTCCAAAAACTCCTACTGAGTTTATAAAAAAGTTCAGTGAAGAAAGTAAGAACTTTAATCTGCAAAATATCACTTCAATAGGAGTCGGCGCTGCAGGCTACTGGGATGAAGCTAAGATTCTCCGACAAAGCATAAATCTTCCTCAATATATTGGCTATCCATTATGGCAAGAGCTAGCAGAGCTTACCCAATTACCAATATCATTGCGCACAGATGTGGAACTTGCAGTAATGGGTGAAGCTATATATGGACTCAAGAATCAATTTACCAATGTACTTTATATCAATATGGGCACTGGATTTAGTGCTGGATTATATAAAGATGGAGAAATCTTTAGAACTGAATATTCTCCAGCTCTACGTCTAAGCTTTACTACTACAGCTAATTCACTTAAGGACACTTTAATTAACCTTGCATGCTTATTTTCACCTGAAATTATAGTTATAGGAGGATCAAAAGCCCTGCAGAACTGGACTGGCGAAGTAGAGCCTGCTATAAACGAAGCCATGAATTATCTAAGAAAAACCCTAGTTTATGATATAAAAATTCAAAAATCCATACTAGAATATCCGACCTTATGGGGAGCCTATCATTTATCATCCGTTTAACCTAGTCTTCTTAGCTGAGTATAGGCAAGATGGGCAAAGGTATAAATAGATTAGTGCGCAAAACACTTTTTAATTTACTTGTGCTGGTCAATTGCTGGCTACTTATAACTCCGGCGGAGTCAGTATCGTTATTAGATGGTGGCGGTATAAGAAATAACTCTGTCAGTAGAGCTCCTAGAGGCTATGTAGAAGCATTTATAGCGAAGAACGTGGGTGATGTAGTCACTGTAAAAATAATCGAAAACATTGAATCAGTTAAGAAGTCAGAAGTTACTTTAGACAATGATGTACGCAGTAATGCTAACTTGATTTTCCAAATGGCAATGACCGTTACTAGTTCACTTACACCAGATACTAATGATGTTGCAAACATGCTTACCAATTTTTCACTACCTGCTAATTTCTCTAGAAGAAACCTCAGAGATATATCAGTAAATAACCAAGAACAATTCACAGCCCTAGTTAGCTGTTTAGTCGTAGAGATAGATCCTGAAAGTGGCAATATGATAGTAGAAGGTTCAAGACAAATACTAATGGAAGGCGAGACCAAAAGTCTTTACGTTAGAGGTCTAATATTTCCTAAAGACATAGATTCAAATAACGAAATTCCAAGCTATAAGTTAGCAAATGCACAGATCCAAATCATTGGCACTGGTGCATTAACTAAGGATAGAGACACTGGAATCATCCAGAAGATATTTAGAAAAATATTCTAGTTTGAAAGTATAGGATTGTATCTCTACTTCATCAGTAATAGGTTCTTTTCCATATTTCAATTTATAAAGTTCTACCCAATCATGCTCTTTGAGATAGATTAAATCTGGTTTCAGTTTTTCCACCCAAAGATAATGACCATTAGCATCTGAAGCTTCTAACTTATTAGCAAAGAATGGTTCTACTAATATGCCAACGAAATCAACTGGCCTAGCTATATGTTCTTCAGTATTATCAATATGAATTCTTGCTCCATACAGAGGAGGATACTTTGCACAATTCGCACAAGGTATAAAACTATGAATATTATGCTCTCCTTGCATACGCTCAAAGCCATTCACAAAGAAGCCTTGATAAAGGTCTACTGTATAAACCTCTAGGACTGACTTCTGTGGATAAGTTCTATTGCGATGATTCGGATACTTCTGAAAATTAACATTATATGGCTTGATCACATCTTCATGAGATTTAATCTTAGTAAAGTATTGCGCCATTCCAGAACTCTCTAAAATATCTTCAGCATAGTCATGCATATTATGCGTAAAAAGCATCAAACTAAAACCCTGTGACTTAGCAAATTCTAGTAATTCTTTGGCACCTGGACGAATTATATAATCTTGACCATTAACAGTAGTTTTAACTTCATAACCTAGATCTTTAGCTTTCTTAATTTCAGCCTTAGTCAAATGATTGGACTCAATTAAAGTTTCATCCAGATCGAAAGAAACTATAGTAGCAGGATTTAATACTGAAGTATTAGAAATAGATGCAGGATGAGTGCTTATAGTCCTGGCATAAGATTGAGTGCCAAGTACAATTAATAGTATAGAAACTATATTTCTTAAATTCATAATCTTAAACAGCCACCACATTAACCAGTTTATTTGGCACAACAATAACTTTTTTAATATCCAAACCTTCTAGACGTTTCTTCATCTTTTCATTTGCCATAGCAACCTGTTCAAGCTCAGTCTGAGACAGGTCTTTAGCGATTTCTATAACATCAATCTTCTTGCCTTTAATTTGTAATACCAAGTTAACAGTATTAGATTCCATATAATTAGCGTTATACCCTGGCCAAGCTTGCTTATGAACAGACCAAGTGTCTGGGTGACTGAGTGACTGAGTGACTGAATCTCGGTCACTCAGACCCTCAGACACTCTGCCACTATATTGAGACCAAAGTTCTTCAGCTAAATGCGGCGTAAATGGCGCAAGTATTTTAATAAAATTAACTAAAACATGCTGCAGTACTTTAGCATCTTCACCACTTATAAATGCTTGAGTACTGGCCGTTGAAACTTGAGAGATATCAATACCCTTAGCATTAATATACTTATACATAGAGTTAACAAACTCAGACATCCTTGCAATCGCTGTATTAAAGCCATTACGTTCAGGGCTTAAATCTTCAGTAATAGATTTAAGTGCAGAATGAAGAGCACGAAGAATTTCTTGATTAGCTGGAGAAATAGAAGCAAAATCTAAATCTACTAATTGTTCAGTATGGATTGCTGAACCTAAAGCAGTATACAATCTCCAAACCCTATTAATAAATCTAAATTGTCCCTGAGCTCCATCATCTACCCACTCTACTTCAGCTTCTACTGGCGCCGCAAAGAGTATGAACAAACGCGCAGCATCTGCACCGTATGTATCAAAGAATTCATTAGTACCAACTACATTACCCCGAGATTTAGACATCTTCACTATCTTGTTTTCTTTCTCTGAGTATTTAACTACCATTCCCTGAGAAAGCAATCTAACAAAGGGTTCTGAAAAATCAAGCATGCCACAATCACGCAGTGCTTTAGTAAAGAATCTAGAATAAAGTAAGTGTAATATTGCATGTTCTATACCACCTACATATTGATCTACAGGAAATACTTTATCCTTAGCAAATGGTTTCTCTAAATTATGTGCATCTGGATAACGTAAAAAATACCAAGATGAACACATGAAAGTATCCATAGTATCAGTGATACGTTTAGCTTTACGTCCATCTTTAAGAGTGATGTTATACCAATCAGGTGTATTAGCTAGCACCGATCCACCTTTAGACTTAGCTTCTCTAAAATCTATATCCAATGGAAGCCTTACAGGCAATTCATCATAAGGAACCGCCACTAATTCACCAGAATCAGTCTCAACCAAAGGTATCGGACAACCCCAATATCTCTGACGACTGATTAACCAATCACGCAATCTAAATTTAACACATTCACGCGCAAAGCCTTTCTCTGAACCATATTCAACAATTTTCTTCTTAGCAGTTTCATTATCAAGAGCATCGAATTGTTGACTGTTAATGAGAATGCCAGCGCCAGTGACTGCGCGACTGAGTGGCTGGGGGACTGAACTTTCAGACACTCCGTCACTCAGACACTCCGTCACTTTAATCACTTCTTTGATAGGCAAATTAAAAGTAGAAGCAAATTCCCAATCCCTCTCATCATGCGCTGGAACTGCCATCACGGCACCAGTACCATAATCTACTAGAGCATAGTCAGCGATCCAAACAGGAATCTTTTCTTCAGTATAAGGATTAATACAATAAGCTCCAGTGAATACTCCGGTCTTCTTGCGACCTTCTGCAGTCCTCTCTATCTCGGACTTACTAGAAGATTCTTTTATATAAGCCTCAACTTCTGCACGCTTATCATCACTAGTAAGTTCTCTGACCAGTTTATGTTCAGGAGCAAGTACCATATAAGTTACCCCATAAACTGTATCCGGACGAGTGGTATAAACAGTAATAGTGGCTGGGTGACTAGGTGGCTGGGTGACTGAGCTCTCAGACACTCCATCACCCAGACCCTTAGCCACTTGAAAATCTATTTCCGCACCAACAGAACGCCCTATCCAATTGCGTTGCATAGTCTTAACGCTATCAGGCCAGTGTTCTAGTTTATCGAGGTCATTCAGTAACTCATCAGCATAATCAGTAATGCGCAAGAACCATTGCTTCATCATGCGCTTATTTACAGGAGTAGTAGTGTGACGCCAGCACTTACCATCTTCTACTTGTTCATTAGCAAGCACAGTATTACAATCAGGACACCAATTAACAGAAGCTTCTTTTTGGTAAGCTAAACCTTTCTCGTATAATTTTAGAAATAGATACTGCGTCCATTTATAGTAATCTTCATTACAAGAAATCACTTCACGTGACCAATCATAACTAGTACCCATGCGCTTCAATTGCTCATCACGCATGTATTTAATATTCGATTCAGTCCACTCACCTGGATGCACGCCATGTTCGATAGCAGCATTCTCTGCTGGCAAACCAAAAGCATCGAAGCCCATAGGATTAAGAACTTTATAACCCTGCATAACCTTATGACGAGAAATCACATCTGAGATGGTATAAACGCGCATATGACCCATATGCAAATTTCCAGAAGGATAAGGAAACATCACTAAGGAATAAAAACGCTTAGCATTATCCCCTTTATCATCAAACTTATATATCTCTGACTCTTCCCAGCGTTTTTGCCATTTAGCTTCAATTAATTTAGGATTGTACTCGTTCATTGCTTTTAACTACTGTCGCTAAAATATCATATTATTAGCTAGTTCTTTTAAAATACGATTTTTGACTTTATTATATATAAATCTCACAAATAACTCATATTAACATATTTACAATTGTTTAATAATTATTTAAAATAGCTAAGGCTTTTAGCAATACAATACAAGGATGTATTAATAGTAATGACAGTAGACATAAGTTCAGAAGCAATTAGATGGGAAGATATACGGTCTAATCTAGCACTTTTAGATAGAAATCCTAGACTTCATAGAAACTCAAAAAAACTTCTTGTTAATGAAAGAGAAGCTGATGATGAATTACGTAAATTAATGTTTCATTTTGCTTCAAAAGTAGGAAAAACTACCAAAGAGCCCAGTGAAGAAGGACAAGAAGCTATAAGCTTTGAATCAAAATTAAATCAAGCCTTTACTGAGGTTCAAAGTAAATTCGGAGATCAACTTGAAAATAGTTTTAATAAACTATTAACCCAATTAGGCAGAGCCCTTACTACAACCCTAACAGCAATAGGACAACAATATGAAGATTTATGTCAACTTACTAATGAACAATGCAATCAAGTTAAAGATATTATTCATGATTTTTGCCAGCAACTTTTTGTTAAAGCACGCAAACCTTTACCTGAATTAATTACAAAAGAAGTACTTGAGGAACTTCATCCTAATATTTTACGGTTATTAGATGAATATGCTGCTCGTGGAGAAGATTTGCCAATAAACATACCAATTAATTTAGTACTAAAACAAGACAATCATTCTCTTATCGCTACTGAATGGAAAGTAACAGTTAAGTTAGAAAGTAGTGAAAGATATCCTTTTAAGAAAGATCGACAATCGAAAGAAATTGCAGATATAATGCCTTCAATGATAGTTAAACTAGAAAATACTTCTCCAAAATGGTCTCCATATAATCAAGTACGTGAAATAAGTTATGAGATAGATGATGCTGCATGTGATATTCATGATCCATATCCAGAAATCACAAATACTTATTTCCGAGATAAAGAGGCTTTAAGATTAATGAAAATTGAATTTATGGATGGTAGCGATTACAGTTATAAACGTCCGAAAGATGGTGAAATAAGATTAGCTACTTCAACTGAACCAGTTCAAACATTATTGGCAGTACCTCGTATTGGTCAAGTGGCAGCTGCAACATAAAACTACTGATTCAATTAGCTTTTGCTACAATTGTAGCTATGACCAACTCTCTTGAAGTAACAGTCCGCGCTGAATATACCCCCAACCCTAATTCACTAAAATTTATCTCTAGTGAAACACTTTATCCATACCCACAATCACTAAGTTATTTAAGTGTAAAAGAAGCTCAAGCTGCTAGCAATAAATTAGCCGAGAGACTATTTGGTATCCAAGGTGTCATTAAGGTATTTATCATGTCGAATTTTGTTACCGTAGATAAAGAAGAATACGTGAACTGGAAAGATATACACATGGAGATCAAAAATATTATCAAAACCTCTATTGATGATATGCGCAGTTGGGCTGAAGCTAATAAGCCAGCAATAGCTGAGATTAAACCTGGTGCAGAAGGTGACAGTAGAGCACGTATAGAAGCAGTACTTGATAAAATTCGTCCAGCCTTAGTATCCGACGGCGGTAATATAGAGTTCGTAGATTTGGTAGGAAGCGATGTACGCTTGCGCATGGTTGGTGCTTGTGGTACCTGTCCTAGTGCACTTATGACCATGAAGATGGGAGTAGAGCGAGCCTTACTTGCTGAAGTCCCAGATATAGTAGAAACTGTTACACAAGTATTTTAAAAATTTTAGTACTCAGGAAATCTATCATCCATACCTGAATCATCTAGATCATCGTTACCTGCTTCGGGATCATCAGCGAGTTCATCAAACTCATCCATATCAAGATCTAAATCATCATCAGCAAGATCATCTTTATCCTCATCGAGGTCTAAACTATCATCATCATCGTAACTCAATGTTATCTCCTCCTCTTTATTATTATAATTTTCATCTTCAATTTCCGAAAGGGCTATATCATCATCAATTTTCACAGAAGCGTCATCTTTAACATCAGCACCATCCATTAATACTTCTTTAAGTAATGCATCCAGATCATCGTCTTCTATTAAATCATCAAATTCATCTATTTCTGATTCAATTAATTCTAAATCTTCATCTGATGGCTCCGGAATGGGGCCAAATTTTGTTTTAATAATTTTATCCTGATCTCTTGGCATTGACTCTGTCTCTGCTTGATCGAATTCACTAAACCTGATAGGCTCAGAGATCTCTTCAATTTTATGCCCTAAATACATTTCGAAGGCAACTTTTATTAAATCAATTTGACTTGAAAAACTGAGGTCTAAACTGCCACCTTTAGTATTGATAATACAAGAACCTTCATCTACAGTTTCATCCTTCAAGAATATTAATTTTACTGATTCATCAATAAGTTTTGACAAATTCTTTTCTAAATAAACAGCTTTAGCTTGATCTATTGGATTAAGATAAACCTGGATAATACCCTTGCCGCTAGATACCAAATTTATTGCTTGTAGTATTTGTTCTTCGAGTAAATCAGGATTGATTTGAACTTCTCTTTTTAATATTTGACGTGCTACGTGAATAGCTAAACTAGCAATCTGCTCCTTAGCCTCTAAAAAAATATTCTGCTTTGTGGTATTAAAACTTGAAAGCATTTTCATCAACTCATGAATATAAGTTTCAGCTTTAGCCATGCCTTCCTTAAAACCACGTTCAGTTTCAGTCTTAATAAGTCGATCAATTTCTTGTTTTTGCTTTTCTAATTCAACAAGAGTTTTAGCTTTAAAGTCATTAGCTTGATTTTGTGCATCATCTAAGATTTTTTGAGCGAGAAGCTTTGAGTCATCTAAAGCCTTCTGTATATCAGCATGAGCTTGCTTCTCAATTTCCGCAACCTCTGCTTCTTTCAGAGCATATAATTCTTCTACTCTAGCTTGCACTAAGTCTTCAGCTAAAGCATCTATAGATTTATTCTGTTCTGTAGGATGTGAGGAACCATTGCCATTAGATTTCTCAAACTGCGGTTTTGGAACTAATTTAAGTTCCAAAGGAAGAATATCCTCACCGTAAATCGACTTGAGAATTTTTCGTTTAATAATCACTATGACTTAAACTCCAAAACTACTTCATCAACTATCCTTGCAATAGCATGAGAAAGATTAGGTCTATTATTACGTTTGTTTAAACGATATTCTATATACTCTTTCACTTTAGGTCTTTCTGAGGCTAAGTACTGATGACTCTTCTCTAGTTTAGATTCGTGTCTAACATTTTCTATTAATTTATAGAATTCTGGCCAAGACTGAGCGAAGTAATCCCAATCTTCTTGGGATAGAGTTTCATCTATAGTTAGATCTACATCGCTAATGCGTTGTACTAAAGGCAATGGTAACTGTTCAAAAATTGCTTTCTGAATTGAAGGTGGTAATGATCTCAGGATCAAGGCTAGTGATTTTAATTTTCTTTCTACTTTCATTTAACCCCTCCTCCTCTCTCTTTGATTATTAAGTATCCTCTTCCAACCACATTTGTATCTTACGCGCTAAGATATCTGGCTTGCTACTTGCAACTGATTGGAAATTATTTAAGAGATTATCAAACTGCATTTTATCTTCTTGTTCTACTGGGTTTTCACTTGAATAAGAATTAGCTTGTCCTTTAGGTATAGCTGCTGGTTCTTCAAATGATTCACCCATCATTTCTTTAAGCAATGCTTCTTGCTGAGCCAGAGCTGCAGCCTCACCGTAATCAACTCCACCTGATTCATCATTAAGTACCTGACCAAACTCATTAGCTAAGCTTGGATCAACCTCTTCTGTATAGTTTTTATTAGCAGCAGCACCTAAGAAATTTAAACTAATAATTGCTACTAAGAGTAAACCTATAATGATGGCAATGATAGTAAATATCTTCATAACTACACTCCAGATGCCGCCACGGAAGAAGTTAGTTATATGCTGAACAAGAGTTGGTTTAGCTATAGCTAAAGCACCAGCCTCTGCATTCATAGCATTCATGTCAATAATAGTAAGCTTGACATCTTCAGCCGTAGTTTCTGGTCCAATTACAGCAGCAACACTCTCACGTAACTGTGATAAAGAGATCATTGTTGGTATAGTTTTATCCACAGCCAGGGCTACAGTTACTTTAGTTACCCTACCAGGCAAGTAAGTAACTTGCTTCTGCTCAAAGCTTGGCAGTAAGGTTTCATTCACAGATTGAGAACTATAATCTTTACTATTACCACCACCAGTTCCAGCAACATTAGGATTAGATCCAGCTACTAAGACTTCTGAATCAGTGTGTCTTGAACCTACTGCACCTTCTTTATATAGAGTTTCTTGTTGTTCTACTTTCTCGCGACTAACTGAAGCACTGATACTTACTTCATAATTTTTAGGACCTAAAACTACATCTAAATATTTAGCTACTCTCTCTTTAATGAGCTTATTAACTCTTTCTACTTCATCAATATAGTTCTCAGTGTCAGATTCATCATCTTCTTTAAAAATATTATAGTTACGTCCTTGAGTATCTACGATAGAAATCTTCTCTTTATCAAGATTAGGAACATAACCTCTAAGTAAATTTACAATACTTTTGATTTGAGACTTAGTTAACTCATCACCTTCATTTAATAACTCAATCTGTACAGTTGCTGTTGTTGCTGACTGTAACTCAGTAAATATTTGTTGTTCAGGGATGTTAACCCTAACAATAGCGGACTTAAGTCCATCCATACGTGAGAGAATTCTTGAAAGATCACCATTAATAGCACGTGATAGCTTGATGCGTTTGTCATAATCACTCGATGCCCAATCATTAGAATCAAACAAACCGTAATCATCATCTTGCAATAAATTAGTTCTAGCCAATGCTAAGTAAGAACTTTCTACGGCTTTCTCATAAACTTGCACTGTGTAGTCGCCCGGTCTCTCACCTGGACCAACTTTAGCGTCGATGTTTACTGACTTAAGTTTGGCAACTATTTCAAATGCTCTAGCTTGATCTGTTTCTTGAACTAAGTTAACTAATTTACCTTTATTCTCATCTGATTTAGGTACAGAAAAAATCATAAAACTAAACAATGCCAAAAGAACAACACCTGCAATAATTGCATATATACGTTTTTGTGGATCTGTAAAAATATCTTGAAAAAATCCCTGCACACCAGCGGTTTTAGGGCCAGCTATTCCACCTGTACCTAAATCTAAATCTTGTCCTGTTGTGACCTCGCCTGCCATGATTTTGCGCGTTTATTCTCCAGCTTCCTTGTTACAAAAGCCTAGGGATTTTATTCCCCTTATTAACTCATAGGAAGCAGAATAAATTAAAGATATGTTATTTACCAAGTATTGCACCTTACTTATATAAGATTAAACTTGCATACTACTTAACTTATCAAATGCTCCAACTATTTTTTGAGTTACTGCTGTAATTAGCTTAAATGCTACTCCAGACTTACCTAAGGCGATCATAACTTCATGTATGTCAACCTTTCCAGTTTTAACGGCTTCGATAGTTAATTGCTCAGGTTTACCCAAAGTTGCATTGGCCTTGTTTAGCATTTGGGTAATAGTATCGCCAAAACTTGCACTAGAGACTTGATCACTAGCACTTACATGACCATATAATTGCTTCTGTGCATCTGGCAAACCAGGTGGCATTGGCATACTACCGTAACCCTGCATTTTAAACCCTTGTTGACTAAATGAATTCATGAGTATATCTAACTAAATCAAAGTTATGATTTAGTTAAGGCAGAATAAAATTCATTGCTGATTTTAGGTATTTTGATATAATTCCTGGGGGAGTTTAAAGGAGAAATTTATAAATGGAAGGATTAGATACATTAGGTTTAGCAATCGGCACAGGAATTGCAGCTTTAGGAGTTACTGGACCAGCCCTAGGGGTAGGAAATGTAGCAGGTAAAATGCTCGAAGGTGCAGCAAGACAACCAGAACACACAGGTTCTTTATTCACTAATGCAATTATATTTGCAGGTATGTCTGAGGCTTTAGGTATTCTTGCATGGCTAATGTCTATTTTGTTATTCTACAAAATAGGTTAATAAGCGTGAAATAACTCAAGCACTTTATTATGGTTAGTCTCGACTTTACAGCAGTATTATTCACACTCAGTTTCATTGTGTTTTTGGGTTTAATGAAGCTTTGCTTTTTTGATCCAATAGCAAGAGTAATCAATGAGCGTGAAAAATTCATCGCAGATAATCTTCAGAAAAGTAAATCAATTCAAGAAAGAATTCAAGACGAAATACTAACCAAGAATCCAAGTGCCTTGCTTGCTAAAGCTAAAGATCAAGCACATACTCTTATTGCTGAAGCTATAGCTGCTGCCAATATCAATAAACAAAAATTTCTTGATGACAATAAAATCAAGCTTCAAGATACTTTAAACACTAGTCTTGAAGGACTTAATAGAGAGTCAGACAAGATTAGAGCTAATATAGATGATTTAATAGCAGAAATAGTCACAAGTTCGGTCGATAAACTATTGGGTGAGATCCAAAGACCAGGAGCAAAAGAAGCACTAAGATCATAATGCACGCACACGAAGAAGTTAATTTGTTTAAACTCATACTCGAAAGTAATTTACTGAATTTTGCGGTTGCCTTTAGTGTCGTAATATATGTATTGTGTAAGTTTTTACCTGAGTCCAAAAGCAAACGTAAACAAGAATTAGAGAAAGAAATCGCTGCAGCTAAGGAAGCTAGAGAACTTGCGGAACTTAAACTACAAGAACTCGAGAAAGAGATAGACAGAACTAAAGCAGAAGCTGACAGAATAGTAGCTACAGCTAAGGAGACTGCTGAAAAGCTTAGATATAAAGTCATGGAAGAAGCTAAGTTAGAGATTGATAAGATGAATGCTAATGCTACAAGAGAAATTGATATGCAAAGGATTATGGCAATAGAAAGTATCAAGAAAGAGATAGCAAGTGCAGCTCTAGCAGAAACAGAGAAAGCATTACGACTTCAGAAGTCAGAGGTAGATGCTCTCATCAAATCCAAACTCAAAAAAGATTTAACGGAGATAAACTAAAAGTGCAAAGCCAAAAAGATAACTTAATTGCCAAAAAATATGCTGAAGCACTTGCTGAATTAAGAGAGGGTGAAACAGTATTAGAAGATCTTACTTTAGTTAAAGATTCATTCAATGAATCTCAAGAATTAACTAGCTTCTTAGCTAACCCACAGTATAGCCATAATGTTAAACAACAATTGATAATCAAGATTTTCAAAGATAAAGTCCAAAAAGAAGTTTTGAATACTCTACTAGTTCTACTTGAGAAACGTAGAATTAATTTAGTACCCTTGCTTGCAGATAGTTATAAGGAAATTTACTTATCAAGAGCCAATATAGAGTTAGCCAATATTAGTTCAGCATCTCCATTAAAAGATAATGAGTTAGAAGAAATTAGAACTAGCCTAGAAGCTAGTCTTAAGAAGAAAATTGAGATTAATAGCTCAGTAGATGAATCTCTTATCGCAGGTGTAAAAATACAAATGGCTAATAAAGTAATAGATTCCAGCCTAAAAACTAAGCTCAAAAACCTGAAGGCACTATTATTAAATTAGCTATAATAATGCCATGCCAGAAGAAATAGTAATAGCTTCAGATCATGCTGGATATGATTTAAAAGAGCTTATAAAAAAATATCTTATAGAAAGTAATTTTAAAGTCAAAGATCTAGGCTGTAATTCACATGACTCTGTTAATTATCCAGATTATGCTCATCAATTAGCAAAATATGTACTTGCCAATCAATGCCGTGGGATTTTAATCTGTGGTAGCGGCATCGGCATGAGTATAGCTGCTAACCGTCATAAAGGTATTAGAGCAGCACTTTGCACTTCAGTTGACTATGCCAAATTAAGTCGCCAGCATAATGACGCCAATGTTTTGATTTTAGGCGCTAGATTTATTGATCAAGAGTTAGCTCAAAACATTACTGATATTTGGCTTAATACTGCTTTTGAGGGTGGACGTCATCAACAACGTGTAGACTTAATTGAAGAATAATTTTATTAGCAAAATAAAAAGGTATAACCATGGTCGGACGTGGTTATACCTTTTAAATTATTTAGATTAAATTCTATTTGAAAATTAATCTAATACTATCTATGCTCAACTTTAAGTCTGTCATGAACTTCTCTAACACCATTGATATTAGATGCCAAACTAACAGCCTCTTGTCTTTCAGCTGAATTATCAACTGTACCAGTCAAATACACAGCACCATCCTTAACTTTAATATTCACATCATCATCCAAATTTGGATATTTATCAATAGTTCTATCTAATGCTTTACGAATGCGACCATCTGACTCTTCATGATGTTTATGATTAGCTAAAGCCAAATTATTATTTACTACTGCTCCCCCTACTAGTAGGATTAAAGCTATTTTTTTAATTCTCATAGTAGGTCTCCTTTTTATAGAGTATTATATTTTCCATAACCCTCTCTATTTATAATCATACCACAAATCATTTCAGTACAAACTATTTTCATAAGAACTCCATTAAATTTAATAATTAGATAGATATTTCGATTCTTAAGATTTGAAATATTCATTTCAATACAAATCTTTTCTGTTATAATTATTATTAAATGGTGGTATAAAAATATTATATAAGTGATTAATAGAAAACCACGAATTGTTAATGTAGATATAAAATAAGGAGAAAAAAATGAAAACTAAAAAACAAATCAAAGTAAATCTAATGTCTCAAGTTAGTGTAGGAATACTATCCCTAGTATTGTTTGCATCACCAGTATTAGCTGAACGACCTGCATTGTCTGATCAATTTATTTCTGATCAATATATTACCGTTAATAATCAAGGTATTTTTCTTTTGAAAAATAAAGGGATGAGATTAGTGAAATATTCACCAAACACTTTGGATCTACAGGAAAGTGTACCTCTAAATTTACGTGCAAGAAGAATTTTCTCTAATGATACTAGAGTAATAACTCTTACTCAAAATGGTATTAATGCAGAATTCCATGTTTATAATGGTACTGATTTATCATTATTGGGATCTGCTACGTTTGATAGAAATGATGAATAATTCTCTCTGCACCTTATCGTGAGGTCATAAAGCCATGTAATTAATCCTGCATGGCTTTATATTTTAAATAGTAAATCTAAATTATTGAATTTCTCAATACCATATTATATAAAATGAATTATGTTCTGATATAATAATTAGTATTCAAACAATTAGCATTAGTAAAATAAAGGGGATCAGCTAATAATTAAAATCTACAGTGAAAAAAAATATTAACGATGACTCTAATTTAAATATTTATGAGTATCTGAAATTTATTGTCAATGATAATAAATCAGAAGAAACTCCTATACGCTCAGAGATTTTTAGTGTCGAAGGATTAAAGCAGCATGGTGAAAGCCTTGCTAAAGCACAATTAGTTACTGATAACCCCAATAAAGGTTATAACCTTACAGAACGGTTGAAGAACAACAAAAAAATCCTTTTTGAAAATTATAAACATATCAGTGAAGCTGTAAAGCAAAAACAAGCAATTACTCCTGCGGCAGAATGGTTAATAGATAATTTCCATATTGTTGAAGAACAGTTAAAAGATATTAAGGAACATTTACCTATCTGGTTTTATAAAGAGTTACCTAAACTTGCAGAAGGTAGTCATCTTAAGGGCTATCCCCGTGTATATGGTTTGTCATGGGGCTTTGTGGCTCATTGTGACAGCAGATTTGATCCAGAGCTTTTAACTCAATATGTTCGTTCATATCAAACTGTTCAACCGCTTACTATTGGTGAGCTCTGGGCTATAGCAATTACTCTACGTATCGTCTTAGTAGAAAATTTAAGGCGTTTCAGTATACGCATTGTCAATTCATCACAATCACGTAAAGTTGCTGATAAAATAGCTGATGATTTATTAGGAACCGATAAAGAAACTGCTAAGCAAGCTGAAGATTTCTTACACGATATTGAAGGTAAACAATTAAGAGAATCTTTCTTAGTACAGCTATTGCAACGCTTACGTTACCAAGATCCTGCTGTCACACCTGCTTTACAATGGATTAATAGAAAACTTGTAGAAATGAATTTAAGCACTGATGAATTAGTGTTAGTAGAACATAACGGTCAATCTGCTGCCAATCTTACAGTGCGCAATATTATCACTAGCATGAGATTAATCTCAGCATTTGATTGGCGTAGTTTCTTCGAATCAGTTAGTTTAGTTAATGAAATTTTAAATGTAAGTCCTGTTTTTGCAGCAATTGATTTTACAACTCAAGATCAATATCTACATTCACTTGAAGAGCTTGCTAAAGGCTCTAAACATACAGAAATAGAGATTGCTAAATTAATAATTTCAAAAATTCAAGCATCAGAAACAAACACTCTAAAGCCTCATAAAGAGCTTGATCCAGGTTATTACCTGATTTCTAAAGGTAGAAAAATTATAGAAAGAGAAATAAAATTTCAAGCTTCTATTAGCAAACAACTAAAAGAGTCGTATATCAAACATGCCAAAATTGGTTATAACGGTATTATTCTTTTATTTACTTTTATAATATTAGGTTTTTCTTTCTTGATTAATTATGAAAACAATGTACCTATTTGGGCATTAATAACTTTTACAATAGTTGGATTTTTTCCAGCATCAGATATAGTCATCGCACTACTAAATAAATTGGTTGCAATGATTATTGGACCTCAACATTTACCGTTAATTAAATTTAAAGAAGGAATCCCAAAATCACTTAGTACTTTTGTAGTAATACCTGCTTTGTTAATAAATGAAAACTTCGTTGAAGATCAGCTCCAACAGCTAGAAGTGCATTATCTCTCAAATCCAAATGAACAAGTATATTTTGCTTTACTTCTAGACTGGAAAGACTCAGTTAATCAAATTAATCCAGAAGATTGTAAATTATTGAAATTAGCGAAAGAAGGAATAGCAAAACTAAATCAAAAATATTGCTGTTTACCAAATAATGAAAATAGGTTTTTTGTTTTTCATCGCAAACAAGCTTGGAATGCAAGTGAAGATCGATGGATGGGCTGGGAACGTAAAAGGGGTAAGCTTCATGAATTTAATCTACTTTTACGTGGTGCAAAAGACACTACCTATAGACTTACAGATGCTGAATTAGCAGAACTACCACAAAATATTAAATATGTGATCACCTTAGATGAAAATACCAGAATGCCAATAGATATGGTCAAACAATTAGTTGGTACTATGGCTCATCCATTAAATAAGCCTTATTTAGATCCAGATTTAAAAAGAGTTATAGAAGGTTATGGAATATTACAACCTCGAGTTTTAGCTTCTTTACCTTCAAGAAATAACTCTTCAACTTTTCAACAACTTTTCTCTGGACCTTGTGGCATTGATCCTTATACTTTTACTAGCTCTGATGTTTATCAAGATTTATTTACAGAAGGGACTTATACTGGTAAAGGAATTTATGATTTAGATATTTTTGAAGCCGCATTAAAAGATAGAATCCCTGAAAACTCTCTTCTTAGCCACGATCTCTTTGAAGGAATTTTTGCAAGGTGTGGTTTTATTAGTGATCTTGATTTATTTGAAGATTTTCCTTCTAATACAGAAGTAGCAGCTTCAAGATTACATAGATGGATTAGAGGTGATTGGCAATTACTTCCTTGGATTTTTGGAAAACAAAGTAAAACAGTTCCTTTTATTGGTCGCTGGAAAATGCTAGATAATCTAAGACGCTCATTATCAACACCAGCTATGGTTTTGACCTTGATATTAGGATGGTTTTTACCTCAGGCACCTCATATTTATTGGACCTTATTTATCATAATGGCTATTGCATTCCCATTGTTTTTACCTTTTATTTCAGGATTTTTAGCTTATCCACTCCAAAAAAGATATAACAAAACTCGCGCTGATCTGAATTATGAATTTTCATTGAGTTTCGGACAAACTGCTTCCATACTTGCTTTGTTATTACATAGTGCATTGCAAATGTGTGACGCAATTTTTCGTACTTTGTATAGATTATTCATAACTAAACATAAACTTTTACAATGGGTAAGCTTGGCTCAGGAGCAAATTGGCTCAAATCTTTCACCAAAATATTTTCTTAAAAAACATAAAGCATCCGTTGTGTTGGCATTTTCTTTGGGAATTCTATTAATAGTTTCAGATATTGATAATTTAGCTAAGATTCTAGCTACGCCTTTCATACTAGCTTGGATTCTATCACCTGTAATTGCTCATTTTATCAGTTTGCCTCCTAAAGCTGATCCTATTGAGTTTTTAAGCATAGAGGATAATAAAAAATTACGATTAATTGCTAGGCGTACTTGGAGATTTTTTACTAACTTTGTTACTGAAGAGGATAATTTTTTACCGCCTGATAATTTTCAAGAAATTCCCGACCCTACCATAGCGCATCGCAGCTCGCCAACTAATTTTGGACTCTATTTACTTTCCATATTAGCAGCACAAGATTTTGGTTGGATTGGTGTTAAAGACATGATTAAAAGATTAGAACAAACATTAGCAGTACTCGAAGAATTACCACGTTATAATGGGCATTTTTATAATTGGTATGATACTACTACTAAACAACCATTAAATCCGCATTATATTTCCTCAGTTGATAGTGGAAATCTTGCAAGCTATTTATTAATAGTTGCTCAAACTTGCCAAGAATTATTGCAATCACCTTTATTAATCTTCAACAGAATTGAAGGAATTCAAGATTCGATAGAACTTCTTAAACAATCATTACTTGAGATACGTGATAAAAGACGTACATTAACAGTAGATATAGGACAATTAAAATTTGCTATTAAACACTTAGAGGAACTCTTGGAAGAAATCTCTAAAAAAAGTAAGTCTAGTTATATTAACCAATGGCATTCCATTCAAATTGCAGCTAATACTCTGATGGATATTAGCAAAACCTTGGTTCAAGAACTAGGCAAAAGCAATAGTAGTGAAGTTCTATTCTGGGCAACTCAAGTATATGAAACTATAAAAAGTCACACTCGTGATTTTGAAGAAGTTTTTTCAGAAGGTAATTTATCTCTTAAAGCAATTATTACCAAGTTAAATATTCAAGAAGAACAACAATTACTCAATGAAGAAGAAATATTACAAGCTCCATTAGCAGATTCTAAAGTTTTAGCAGAAAATTTAACTAAGATATGCAAGTCAGCTCAAAAGCTATTTAATGAAATGGACTTTAATTTTCTATTCAATGCTACCAGAAAACTATTTTATATTGGCTTTAATGCAAGTGAAAATATTTATGATAATTCTTTTTATGATATGTTAGCTTCAGAAGCTAGACTTACTAGTTTTGTTACCATCGCTAAAGGTGAAATACCAGTCAAACATTGGTTTTTATTAAGTAGAGCCCTAACCCCAATTGCTAATGAAGCTGCATTGCTATCTTGGTCAGGTTCAATGTTTGAATATTTAATGCCATCATTGATAATGTACACTCCACGTCAAAGTCTGTTAGATAGAACTTGCCGTTTAATTATCAAAAAACAAATAGAATATGGTGAACAACAAAAAGTGCCTTGGGGTATATCAGAATCAGCTTATAATATTCGTGACTTAAATTTGACCTATCAATACTCAAGTTTTGGAGTTCCTGGACTAGGTTTGAAGAGAGGAATTGGACAGGATCTGGTAATTGCACCATATGCTACTGCTTTAGCTGCAATGTACTATCCAAAACTAGCTTTAGAAAATTTCAAACATCTAGAGAATTTAAAAGTCTTAGGAAAATATGGTTTCTATGAAGCTGTAGATTTTACGACAAGCAGAATTCCTGAAAATAAAAAACTAGCAATAGTACAAAATTATATGGCTCACCATCAAGGTATGTCATTAGTTGCTCTTGCTAACGTAATATTCAATGGTATTATGCGACATCGTTTTCATAATATTCCTGAAATAAGAGCAACTGAGCTTCTTTTACAAGAACGTACACCGCACACTATTGGCACTATACAACCACAAGTAGATCAAACAGAAATTAATAACGTACGAAATTTAACACAGCCTCTTATAAGACGTTTTAATTTACCACACTATTCTATACCTACAACTCATTTTTTATCTAATGGACATTATACTGTAATGTTCAGTTCAGCAGGATCAGGATATAGTAGATGGAATGATACTGCTATAACTCGCTGGCGCGAAGATGCTACTTGTGATGCATGGGGAAACTATATTTTTCTATATGATACTGATAGTCAACAATCTTGGTCTATAGGGTATCAACCATCTATGACTAAACCTGATAAATATGAGGTTGACTTTACAGAAGATATGGCAAGAATCTTTCGTGAAGATGGAGACATTAGTAGCCATTTGAAATTAGTAGTTTCTGCCGAAGATAATGCAGAAATCAGACATATTACCATTAAAAATAATGGATTAAAAGCAAAAGAAATAGAAATTACATCATACAGTGAAGTAGTTCTCGCTCCTCAAGCTGCAGACTTAATGCATCCAGCTTTTTCAAATCTCTTTGTAGAAACAGAATATTTACCTAAAACTAATACACTTATTGCAAGCAGACGTCCAAGATCTGCAAAGGAAACAGCTGTTTGGCTCGCACATGTTATAGCAATTGAAGGAGATCATAATCCTAATGTAATTGAATATGAAACTGATAGAGCACGTTTTCTCGGTCGCGGACATTCAATTAGAAATGCTGTTTCTATAGTAGAAGGACAACCTCTTTCTAATACTATAGGTCCAGTCTTAGATCCAATAGTTAGTTTACGAACTCGTATCATTATCCCTCCAGGTAGTAGTAAATATATTACTTTTTCAACAATTATTTGCAATTCACGAGAAGAAATTATTCATCTTGCTGATAAATATCATGATCCAACTATATTCGAACGTGCCTCTGCTTTAGCTTGGACTCACACGCAAGCACAACTTCATTATTTAGGATTAGATGAAAATGAAGCAAATCTATTTCAACAAATTGCCAATAATCTTGTTTATGCTAATCCAGCAACACGTTCTTCTAATACTATACTTAAACGCAATACTCTTAATGTCTCGGGACTATGGACTCATCATATCTCGGGAGATTATCCAATTCTTTTAGTGTATATTAATAGCGTTGATGATCAACCATTAGTTAAACAGCTTTTACGTGCTCATGAATATTGGCGTTTAAAACGATTTGCCGTTGATTTAATTTTTATTAATGAAAAAAATGCCTCTTATATTCAAGATCTGCAAATATTACTTGAAAGTATTATAAGAACGAGTACTCAAACTTTAGATAGTGAAACTCATTCAAGTTGTGGTAATGCCTTTGTTTTAAGAGGAGATCTTTTAAATCCTGAAGAGAAAGACTTATTTAATACAGTTGCTCGAGTAGTTTTATCATCGAAGGAAGGTAATCTTTCTGATCAGCTACGTAGAATAAAACATGGCTTTAATAAATTAATTCATGAGCCTAAAAACCTTACTAATAATATTGCAGCTGTTCGCAATAACAGATCTTTAATCACACCACAAGTAGAATGCTTCAATGGACTTGGTGGATTCACAGAAGAAGGAAAAGAGTATGCAATAATTCTTAACAAACTACAATATACTCCTGCACCTTGGATTAATATTATTGCAAATGAGCAAATTGGATTTTTAGTTTCAGAATCTGGTTCCAGCTATACTTGGTCATTAAATAGTAGAGAAAATCAACTTACACCTTGGTCAAATGATCCTGTTATAGACCCAAGTGGAGAAATTTTTTACATACAAGATGAAGAAACTAAAGAACTATGGAGTCCAACAGCTCTACCTATTCGTATTGAAAATACAACTTATATTGCTAAGCATGGTCAAGGTTATAGCAGTTTTGAACATTTTTCACATGGCATAGAAACTAAGCTTATTCAATACGTTAGCGATAATGCTCCAATTAAAATTTCAAGATTGACTTTAAAAAATAATTCAGCGAAATTAAGACATCTCTCTGTAACAGCTTACATTGAATGGGTTCTAGGAGCATCTAGGTCAGCTAATGCGCCATTTATTATTACGGAAGTTGATAAAGAAACCAATGCCATGTTTGCCTATAATCCCTGGAATAGAGATTTTGGTAAAAGAGTTGCATTTGCCGATTTTCATGGACAACAAAAATCATGGACAGCTGACAGAACAGAATTTATTGGGCGCAATGGAACACTAAAGCAACCAGCAGCCCTTCTCAGAGGATATTCTATGAGCGGTAATAGTGGAGCTGGATTAGATCCATGTTCAGCACAAAGTGTTAATATAAAGCTTCCACCTAATAAAAGCATTGAATTAGTTTTCTTCCTTGGGCAAACTGATGATCAAGCTACAGCTACTAAGCTTATAAAGGAATATAGGAATCTAGATCTAGATCTCGTACTTAATAAAGTAAAAAATAACTGGGATAAAATACTGGGTAAGATACAAGTTAAAACCCCAGACAGAGAAAATGATTTACTACTCAATCGATGGCTTTTATATCAGACTTTAAGTTGCCGTTATTTAGCTCGTACTGCTTTCTATCAAGCTGGTGGAGCATATGGCTTCCGCGATCAGTTACAAGATGTAATGGCTTTAACTGTTTCTAGACCAGATATCACTAAAGCACAGATTCTCAATGCCGCTCGCCATCAGTTCTTAGAAGGTGATGTACAACATTGGTGGCATCCACCTTCTGATAAAGGAGTGCGTACCAAATGCTCAGATGACTTGCTATGGCTTCCTTATGTAGTTCATCATTATATAAAAACAACTGGGGATATTAAGATACTTGATGAACAAATTCCTTTTTTAGAAGGACCAGAATTGAAAGCTGAGGAAGAAAGCTCTTACTACGAACCAAAACATTCAACAGAAACTGGATCATTGTTTGAACATTGTAGAAGAGCTCTAGATAGAAGTCTGAAACTTGGTGCTCATCACTTACCTTTAATTGGTAGCTGTGACTGGAATGATGGTATGAATATGGTCGGTCATAAAGGTCTTGGAGAAAGCGTTTGGCTAGGTTGGTTTCTTTATTCAACTCTAATTAATTTCTCAGATTTAATTAAAAAATTAAACCTCAACCATGATATAACGACTTGGACAGAACACGCTAATCATCTTAAGGAATCTTTAGAAGCAGAAGCTTGGGATGGCGCTTGGTATAAACGCGCTTTCTTTGATGATGGAACACCTCTAGGTTCCTCTGCTAATGCTGAATGTCGCATTGATTGTATTGCACAATCATGGAGTGTTATATCTAAAGCTGCAGATATAACTAGAGCAAGTAAAGCAATGGAATCGGTTGAAAAATATCTAATTAAACCAGGTGATAATTTAATGCTATTATTCACTCCACCATTTGACAAAATAGATCTAGACCCTGGTTATATTAAAGGTTACTTGCCTGGCATACGAGAAAACGGCAGCCAATATACTCATGCTGCCATTTGGAATGTGATTGCCTATGCAATGTTAGGTAATGGCAATAAAGCTTACGAATTTTTTAGCATGTTAAATCCTATCAATCATACTAATAGTCGTTCTGGAGTTCATAAATATAAAATCGAACCCTATGTTATGGCTGCAGATATTTATTCTGAACCACCACATCTTGGTAGAGGAGGCTGGAGCTGGTATACAGGTTCAGCATCATGGATGTATAGAGCTGGTATAGAATGGTTACTAGGACTAACTCTAGAAGAAAATATTCTGAAAATTAATCCTTGTGTTCCTGAATATTGGCAAGAATTTACCATCTACTATCAACATGAATCTAGCAGTTATGAAATTAATGTTCATAATCAATATCATTTATCTAATACTACTAAAAATATTGAATTAGATGGTCAGGCTATTTCATTAGAAGGGATTCCTTTAACTAATGATGGTAAAAAACATATAGTCAAAATCACGATTTAATGGCTAAATAACACGAAATATAGATAGCTTAATAATTTAATAGTTTGTATTCTAATCATTCGTGGTATAATAATCATAGAAGAAATTAAAGGAGATCACCATGAATAAAGATACATTGGAAGGAAACTTGAAAATGTTTCAAGGTCAAGTAAGAAAGCAATGGGGTAAGCTCACTGATGATGATGTCGAAAAAGTTGCAGGACATCTAGATTTACTTACAGGAAAAGTCCAAGAGCGTTACGGAATAGCTAAAGAAGAAGCTGCTAAACAAGTTCAACAATGGGCTAATAAAGTTCAAAGGGGGCTCAACAATGTTTAGATTGGCAGTTACATTTTTTATAATATCAATTGTCGCAGCCTATTTTGGCTTCGGTAGGATTGCCGAGACAACTGCTGATATGTCAATATTGCTCTTCTGGATATTTTTTGTAGTATTTCTTGCAACATTAATTTTTGGACTTTTAGATTGGAGACAACCTAAAATCTAAATATCAATAATGAACAGATATAAAAGGGAAGCAGGTTTAGCTTCCCTTTTAGAAAGGATCATAAATGAAAACAATAATTATAGTAGGCGCAAATGCTTGTGGTGGGAGTGTAGCAACAAGATTGCGCAGACTCGACGAAGATATAAAAATTATTTTACTTGATAAAGGCAACTATATGTCGTTTGCCAATTGCGGACTACCTTATTTTGTGGGTGGTGAAGTTAAAAATATTGATTCTATTGATGGGCAAAATGCAGAGGATTTTGCAAAACAGAACAACATTGATGTTCGCCTAAACAACGAAGTTATTGCAATTAATATAACTAATAAAAGTCTTACTATTTTTGATCATATAAATTCAGAAACCTATGATGAAGTTTATGATGATTTGGTTTTAGCTACTGGTGCAGAATTAAACATTCCTGAAAATATAGATTTAAAAGCCAAAAATATTTTTCCTATTTTGACTGTTAATGATGCAAAACACATTGAAGAATACATAAATGAAAATTCGTCTAAAACAGCTATGGTCATAGGTGGAGGATACATAGGTATGGAAATCGTAGAACAGTTACATGAAAGAAATTTAAAAGTATCATTAATGACCAATAGTAAACAAGTTTTAAATTTAATTGATTTAGAAATGGCAAATATTATTCATAAAAAATTAGTCGAAAAAGGAATACGGTTATTTTTTGACTGTAATGAAATACCCTATAGTACTGATTTGGTTATAGTAGCGACTGGTGTCAAACCCAATACCCGTTTAGCCAAAATGGCTGATCTTGAATTAGGTAAACATAATGGAGTAATAGTAAATGATTATTTAAGAACTTCTAAAGAAAATATTTGGGCTGGTGGTGATCTAATTGAAATTAAGGAATTTATTACAGGTAAGAATCAATTTATACCACTTGCTGGACCTGCAAATCGTCATGGACATGTTATTGCAGGGAATATTCTCGGTGAGAAAGTTAAATATCAGCCTACGTTAGGAACCAGTATTTTAAAAATATTTGAATTAACAGTAGCCATGACTGGTATAACTGAGGATAAGGCTAGAGAATTAGGCATAGAACATGACGTAATTTATATTCATAGTAAGTCCCATGTTGGTTATTATCCAGGTGCAAGACCTCTTAGCATTAAACTTATTTTTTCAAAACATGATTATAAAATCCTTGGAGCACAGATTATTGGTGAAGATGGTGTTGATAAAAGAATAGATGTATTGTCAACAGCAATTAAAGCAGGCATTAAAGCCAATGAATTAGATGAAATTGAACTAGCTTATGCTCCTCCATATGGATCAGCAAAAGATCCTATAAACTTAGTTGGGATGGTTGCCAGCAACATTAAAACTGGACTTGTCAAACAAATACAATGGCATGAACTTGATGCACTCGATACCACAAAAATAATGTTAATGGATGTACGTCCATCACATATTAAAAAAGCTGCAACAATGAAGCATGCAATACAAATACCTATAGAAAGATTACGCGAAGCTTTACCAAGCTTACATAAACATCAAGAAATTATTCTATTTTGTGGTGATGGAGCTCTAGCTTATGATGCCTATAGAATGCTTGATCTATATGGTTTCAACGATTTAAAAATTCTGGCAGGTGGATTAAGAACATATTCTGATGCACATTATTTGCAAGATGATGAAAATTATAAAAATCTACTAGGACATTATTCCAACACAATACTTGTATAAGGCTAGTTAGAAAATTCCCAGTAGATCTTTAGAAAATAATGAAAGGAGAAAGAATGAACAAGAATACAACGATTACTATTTTAATAATTATGGTAATAGCTTTAGCTATAGCACTTTTTAATAATTATCAACATGATGAAAAGCATAACTATGAGTTAAATCAATCAATTGATGAAATGAAACGTAAATTAGATAAAGTAGGTGATAAAATCGAAAATAAAGCTAATAAAATCAAGGCTGACTTGAAAAATGATTAGGTTGTATCTATCAAATGAATTTAGTTCATTTAAATAATTGCAGCTTTCAATTACTTGTGCTATAATCATTCGTATAGAAATAATTTGATAATTAACTTTAGCAACAACTAAAGAAGGAGAAAAAAATGAAAATTTCAAAATTACTATTAACCACTAGTCTCGTATGTTTAACCATAGGTATTGGCTACAATGTAAAAGCTGAGGAGGAGAAATCATCTTACTCTTACAAAGAAACCAAAGTGACTACAACTCAAAGTCCAAGAATATCTAGGGATGATGCAACTATACGTAGAGATATTGATAGCAAGATAGATAGCATGAAAGAACTGGATGATGACCTTAGTTTCAAAGTCCATGATGGTGTTGTAAATTTATCTGGAACAGTTGATAATTTCTCAGAAAAAGAGCTTGCATTAAGAGTTGTAAGTGAAATTCCTGGGGTTGTATCTATTGTAGATAGAATTAGAGTAGAATAAATCTTTAAGGTTTTAATCCGACGAGTAAAAGATAGGGCTTAACAGCCCTATCTTTTTTGAACCTCATTATAATATTTTTTTATTTAGAACGAGAAGTTGAGAATTTTATATCAATTAGTGGTATAATTAGAATACAAATCATTTGATTACTAAACATTCTCATGAATTTGTATTTATTCCATAAGGAGGAATTAACATGAAAGTAATGAAAATATTCGCTATTTTGGGGATTTTAATATTATGTCATTCAGCTGTTAAGGCTGAGGTATTTGACAAATCGGTACAGGCAACAGCAATTGAAGGAACTGTGATTGAAGTAAAAGGTACAAAATTAAGCTCTCATAGCAATCCATTAAAAGTTACAGCAACAGACGAATCTAACAATACTATAGTACTGTCAGGTAAGGTATCTGATGGGAAACTATTTATCCATATGCCAGATGTCAATCAGGATACATTAATGACCGTTTCTATTTCTGGAGGTAATCGTGATGAAAATAGAGCAGAAACATTTGTGATTCTTGTTATAGATAGACCTGCTAATGCAGAAATCTCTAGTGGTCAAGATGATTTTGGAGGAACTGGAGGCAATAGCGAAGGTGATGATGATCATAATGGTAATGACGATGATACTACTCCACCAGGTTTAGCTAAAAATATAGAAGATCTTCCTAATTTAAAATTTATTGGAAGCGATGGTAAGAAAACTATTTTTAGAAGTACTATTGTCGGCAATATCGAAGGTGAAGTTCGTAATGGCAGTGCTACATTAGGATTAACTGGTAGTGGTAATGTTAAGCTTAATGCTCAAGGTGATGTAGTGTTAAAATTACCAAGCAGCAATGGAACCTTAGCTACAACTGCAGATATAGGTATTCAACATGCAGGTAATAAAATACTTGAGATTAATGGTACCCAAATTACACCTAGTCATTATTCATTGAATCTCAACAACTCTGGTTCAGTTATACTTACTGCATCAAGCAGTTCTGATTTGCTTGCAAAAATTACGGGTGGGTCTTTAGGACAAAAACTTACAATAGTCTTTGCTAGTGCAGTACAAGTAGAAAGTAATAATGCGAATGATACCAACACCATTAATCTAGCAACTGCATCAACAACATTTACTGCAAATGACGTACTTGAATTGTTTTTCAATGGTACCAATTGGCTTGAAATATCAAGAACTATTAATAATTAAAACTTAGAATTGAGATTTTGACTAAAACTACCATTGAATAGGGCTGTGTCAAAGACGCAGCCCTATTTTTTACGAGAAACATTAGAGATAATTGAGAAACAGGGCAAGAGAGTGCTATTATAAGTGCTCCAAGGGATAAATAAGTATTAAGCAGCATGCGCAATGTACTATCAGTTTTGGTCGAAAATGAATCGGGTGTCCTCGCTAGAATATCTGGCATGTTTAGCCGTCGTGGCTATAACATAGATAGTATTACCGTTGGCCCGTCTGAAACTGAAGGTTTAAGTCGTATGGTTATAGTTACAGATATAGCCGATGTTGAACAAATCCAAAAACAACTTTATAAATTAATCAACACTATTAAAGTATCTAATCTTTCAGAACAAAGTTTTATAGATAGAGAGCTTGCATTAGTCAAAGTATCTTCTAAAATTAATCGTAGTGAGATCATTGAAATCGCATCATTATTTAGATCAAGAATCATTGATGTTGCTGATGACTCAATCATTATAGAAGCAGTTGGTGACAACGAAAAAATTTCATCAATTATTCAAATCCTTGGACCCTATGGTATTAAAGAAGTATCACGTACAGGAACTATTGCTATGGTCAGAGGGAAAGGCGGGAAGTAACTTAATTAACCTAATAATTCTATATTTGTTTAAAAGCAATTAAAATATCTCCTGATTTCGGCTTAAGTTTAATTAACTCATTGGCAAAATCAAGAGAACCATTTTCACTGATTACCATCAATGGTATAGCATTAATATTTTGAGGATCTTTTTGAAAATCCTCAAAAGTATATTCTTTAGTTAAAGGTGTTTTTTTAAAAGTCCAACCATTATAGTACCTCTTTTTTAATTCATAATATTGAAAACTATTACTTTCTAATTGAAGTCCACCTTGAAAACTAGGCAACTCAGTTACTTGTACCGTATCAACCCAATCAACATTGATAGTTTCAGTTTCAAGCTTAGAAGTAGCTTCCATAAGAGGTATCTGAAAAACATTATTGCGACCAAACTCATCAACTAACACATTGCAAACAAGAGCATTAAAAGAATTATTGTCTGTAGCTGCTAGTAAGTAACTGTAATCAGTAAGATCCAACCTAACATTTTCGACATCAATAATAATTTCACCCCAATGAGTATCTATGTCTAACATTTTAGCTTGAAATATTTTATACCTATCTATATCTGAAATTAAAACAGGGATTTTAAGATCTTTTAATATAGCAGCTAATTCAATAGTCCAAGGTTCAGCTCCAACTATAACCAATCCCTTACCACCTCTTGTAGTCAATTTTAAAAACTTTGCTAATGGTTCTAAACTAAAGCCATGAATAAGTACTGTTAAAAAAATGATCGAAAAAATTATTGGCAAAATGATATCAGCTTCGAAGTATCCTCTTTCCATTAATTTGATCCCCAAAATACCTGCCATAGAAGCAGCAACAATCCCTCGTGGACCGAACCATCCTACCAAAGTTCTTTCTTCTAGACTCATCTTGCTACCTATCGTTGAAATATATACTGAGATTAGTCTAGTAAAAAAAACAACTGAAGCAATAAAAAGAAAATGATTTAATTCTAGTTGCTTTAATATCTCAAACTTTATATTAGCTGTAAGTAATATAAAAACCATGGACACAGAAAAAATACTAATAGATTCTTTAAAGTGTCTCAGTTCTGTCATCACTAAGAGATCATTATTAGCAAAATACATACCTAACATAGTCACAGCAAGTAATCCTGAACCATCTTGTATTTGTTCTAAGACTATATAAACCAAAAGTATAAAAGACAGTACTGAAGGGATTTGTAAGAAATCAGGAAATTTCGTTTTATTAAAAAGATACCTTATTAAATAACCAAAAACAAAAGTTACAAGCAATGCTAATCCAATTGCTTTAAATATCCCCAAAATGAAAACAGTAACCTCATTACCAGTCCCTCGATAAATTATATATTGATAAACTGAAGTAGCTAATAATACTCCAATCGGGTCATTTACAATACCTTCCCATTTGAGATATTGATTGATTTTAGCAGGTAATGAAACTTGTCTCAGACAAGGAATAACTACAGTCGGTCCAGTAACAATTAAAATAGCTCCAATTAAAAAACTTAAAGACCAAGACAACTGTCCAATGTAATGAGCAGCAAGTGTTGTCACAATCCAGTTAGTAAATATTCCAAAACCTATTAATTGTTTGATGCCTTGACTTGAACCTTTGAGATCCTTAAATCGAAGATTCAGCCCACCCTCAAAAAGTAATATTACTATCGCAAATTCAATAACCATATGGAATAAATGGCCAAGTATTTTCTCTGGCTCTACTAACTTAAACAATGGCCCTATAAGCAAGCCAAATAATGACAATAAGGCAATGGTAGATATTTTGAATTTATATCCAAGATACTGAGCAATCAGAGCAAAAAATAGTATTACTCCAATTGAATTCAATAATTCCTGATGCTCCATTAATTCAGTTTAGCTTTTTTAAGACTAATTAAAACACTATTTACAATCTAATAAAATAATAAGATCAGAACAATATAAATACCTAATCATATAAACATACTGATGGTGAAATCATATAATTATTTAGATCAAGAATTATTAATAATTAGCTCAGATACTAATTTAACAGCAATCCCTGTATAATTCTCAGGACTAATTTTATGTAACTCTGCTTTCACTGCATTACTAAGATCAAGTGCATCTATAAATTTTTTAAAATCATCCATTGTAATTTTTTTACCACGAGTAAGTTCTTTAAGTTGTTCATAAGGTATAGCTTTACCCTCCCTACGCATAACTGTCTGTATGGCTTCTGCTATAACTTCAGGATGCTCATAAAGAGCTTCATTAATTTTAGTTTCATTCACCGAAAGTTTACTTAGTCCTTTAATAGTAGATTGATAAGCTATTAAAGAATAAGCTAAGGCTACTCCCATATTTCTCAGCACCGTTGAGTCCGTTAGATCTCGCTGCAATCTAGAAATAGGTAACTTAGATTTAAAGAAAGTTAACAAAGCGTTTGCTAATCCTAAATTACCCTCACTATTCTCAAAATCTATAGGGTTAATCTTATGCGGCATTGTTGAAGAGCCTACTTCGCCTGCCTTTGGTTTTTGAGCTAGCCAATTATCACTGATATAGCGCCAAATGTCTTGATCAAAACTTATAAGAATAGTATTAAAACGAGAGAATATATCGAATAACTCAGCATATGTATCATGCGATTCAATCTGCGTCGTCAGTAAATTAGCTTCAAGTTTAATTACAAGATCACGATTTAATTTATCAATAAACTTAGAAGTAAAATTTTGCCAATCAATATTAGGGAAAGCAACTTGATGAGCATTATAGTTACCTGTTGCACCATTTAATTTAGCTAGAATTTTATAGGATTGGATTTGCTCTAATTGCCTTGTAAGCCTAGCACTGAAGACCTTCATCTCCTTACCAAAAGTAGTTGGTGAAGCAGGTTGACCATGAGTCCTTGCCAGCATAGCGGTGTCTTTATTATTATCAACAAATAAATTTACAAGCGACACTAGATCCTGCATTAAAGGGATCATTTCATTATGAATAGCCTCGCTTAGCATCAATGCATAAGCAAGATTATTAATATCCTCAGAAGTTAGAGCAAAATGTATCCACTCCACCATATCTTCAAGTGAGGTACCCATTAATTTATCCTTGAGGAAATATTCAACTGATTTAACATCATGATTAGTGACAGTTTCTTTATCTTTTACCTTCTTAGCGTCAGCAAGAGTAAACTCTTGATAAATAGCAATCAATAAAGTTTTCTCTGCTTGAGTAAGAGCTCTAAGATTTAAACCTTTAGTTTCTGATAAAGCAATTAAGTATTCAACCTCGACACGAGTTCTATATTGAATTAAAGCTGCTTCACTAAAATATCTTGTTAGGGACTCTGTCTTAGTTCTATATCTACCGTCAATTGGATTTATGGCTTCTAGTTCATGCATAATCATCATTGTAATTGCTTATCATATTCAAGATAATGGAGGTGGCACCCAGATTTGAACTGGGGATAAAGGTGTTGCAGACCTCTGCCTTACCGCTTGGCTATGCCACCATTCAAAACAAATTTATCATAGCTAGAACAATAAAGCTTAAGTTTCGTCTTTGAGAGGGTGTAATTTTATGCAAATTTAGGTTTCCAGTATAGCTTCTTATGTATATACCTCCTCATAATTTTAATTCTGGTCAAATTCCTGAGCAAACATCAGCTAAAGTTCAAATTAGTAATGATCACTATATAAGATCAATTCAGCCTATAACTAATATTAGACCTGTTAGTCCAGGTCCTGTGGAGTCTATTACTCCCCAAAGCCACTATTATGGACCCGTATCTCAACTGATTAATAATCGATATCTATACGAACTTAGGAAGGATATTAGGCGGATTATTAAGGGTCGTCGTCTAAAAGAAATTCTAGCTTATGACTATAGTTTAGAAGAATTTGAGAATCTACCTACTTCATTACGGAATTTAATTAAATTTGATAGAACCATTAGTACTGCTGAAATATTACAGTTTATGGAAGCCTTTGATTTGAGTCATGAGATTACGTTTAGAGATTATAGCTTCGATAGAATTAAATTTAGAGCACTATTTCAAGCATTAGGTGATTTACTAGATGTAGAAATGCAGGCTGGACCCACTACTTTTGTGTCCTTGAGTGAAGACTTTGAAGTTAAACGTAAAATTAAAGAGATTTTTGTTGATCTTAAAAATAGATTCAAAGATAAGCTAATATTTAAATCCAGGAGTAGAAAGGCAGCAGCAGTAAAAGATGATTGGGATGAGCTAGCAGTTGACGCTGATACCGAAAAGAACATTGGATAATCCATATCAATTAACCCCTACGTTAGAAAAGCGTTATCAACAATTCGCTAAGATCGATGATAAAACCAAGCGTTTTGAGCGCATAATTGAACTTGGCAAAAAACTTGCCCCATATCCAGAAGAATATAAGACCGAAGAAAATCAAGTTAAAGGTTGTGCTTCACTTACTTATATTCGAGGAGAAGTAAAAGATGGTCTAGTATTTTATTATGGCTGGTCTAATTCGCATTTAGTATCGGGCTTACTTGCTCTTTTAGTAGAAGGAATGAGCGGATCTAGTCCAGAAACTATTCTAAAAATTGATCCTGAGTTTATTGAAGGCATGGGCTTAAGTCAGACATTAACAGCATCACGTGCTAATGGTTTTATAAATACTTTTACTATGATGCGCCAGATAGCTGAAAATTTCAAAGATAAATCATGATTAAACCTAAAATATTTATATCATGTGGTGAATTAAGCGGTGAGAGTCATGCTTCTAGAGTAGTAATAGAACTATTTAAACTCTGTCCAGAAGCAGAGATTAGAGCCTTTGGTTCGGAGATATTGGAGGAGCTTGGAGTTAAAGTAATTAAAGATTACCGAAACTATAGCTTCTCTGGCATTAGTGAAGTTATTAGCAATGCTTCTACTATACTTTCACTTAAAGAAGAAATTGCTGCAGAAATAATAGGGTGGAAACCAGATATAGTCTTACTAGTAGATTATGGTGGATTTAATTTACAACTTGCGCAAGCTATTAAAAAACAATCCTCCGAAATCAAGATCATAGAATTTATCGCTCCGCAGATCTGGGCTTCTAGACCTTGGCGTATTAATAACATCAAAAAATACATCGATAAAGTTCTTTGTACTTTACCCTTAGAGGAAAAACTCTATGAGAAATCTGGCATCAAGTATAAGTATGTAGGAAATCCTGTCCTAGACTCACTTGCTAAACCAATTAATAAAGAAGAATTTTTAAAACAGTTCAATGAAATTCAATATAGAAAAGGGCTAGAAGCTAGAAGCTTGAAGCTCGATAACAAAAAAGCTTCCAGCCTCCAGTCTCCAGCCTCCAGCTCTATTCTCATCGGTCTTTTTCCTGGTAGCCGCAAATCTGAGATTAAAGCAATGCTTCCACTAATGATTAAAGCGTCGGAAGATCTCATAAAAGGAAATCCGGAAATTAATTTTAGATTTATTCTCGCTAAAGCTCCTACTATCAGTAAATCTCTTATGGAGAAATGTGGACTTAAAACGCCTATGGCAATGGCACTTAATAGAAAAATTAACCACCATATTGAAGTATTAGAGGCACAAGATATGCTTAACTCTAATCACAAGTTACTCTCAGCTGCTGATGCACTCTGGCTTTGTTCTGGAACAGTAACCCTAGAAGCAGCACTTTATACAACACCATATTTTCTTAGTTATAGATCTAATTTATTTAACTATATTCTATATCTATGTTTCAGAACTATTCAAATGGCTGGATTAGCAAATATTATCGCAGGCAAATATATCATAAAAGAGTTTCTACAATATAGTGCTAATACTAAGAATTTCATCAAAGAAACCGAAGCTTGGCTCTATGATCAGCCTAAAGAGAAACATTGGACAGGAAAATTTTCTCAGTACTATCATAAAATTAAATCAGATCTATCAGAATTAAGAAGTAAACTTAGTGGTTATAATACGGCAAGATTAGTAGCAGAGGAAATATTAGAATAAATGCCAATCCTACACTGTACTAACGACAATAACGATCTTAACTCTAAAGTAAGCCTTGAGTTTAATTTACTTGAGACTATTACTATTGATAAAGCTTCTTGGCTGAATTATGAAATAGTTTTCCATATGGGGCAAGAAACTTATAAATTCTCCTCTAGAGATCGTAAGGCTGTTACTGCATTAGGAACCATTGGTGAGATAGGTAAGTTTGCGTTGTCTATTGAACCTTATAATGAGCTAGTAGCTCTCACTAAAGGCATAGAAAACTTCTTAAATTCCACAACTCAGAGTTATCGCTTTGAACCTAGTGATCCTAGTTTTGAATTAATACTAGAACGTACTATAGATCCAAATGAGATTAAAGTTTATTGTTGGATAGATGCTGGTAATACGCAGCAGTTAGTTTATACCTGGGATGGCTTAGGGCTTAGGTTTGTGAGTTCTAGAGATTCATTAAATACATTTCTTAATAGCCTTATTCCGACTCGGAAACTATAGTTTTGTTCAGAAATCGTCCAAGACGAGCATAACAAAGTTATGGGCGATTTATGGACAAAACTACCCAGCTTCAAACCAATTATCACCCATGCCGACGTCTACCTTAAGCGGCACACTAAGTTTAGTAGCATTAGACATCTCTTGAACCACAAGTGCTTTCACAGTTTCAATTTCATCTCTTGGAACTTCTAAGATCAATTCATCGTGTACCTGAAGAATAATTTGTGATTTAAGTTTCTGCTCAGCAAGTTTAAAATAAAGATTTATCATTGCCTGTTTCATGATGTCAGCAGCAGTACCTTGAAGTGCAGCATTAAAGGCTTGCCTTTCCTCTTCTTTCATAAGAGCTTTATTAGGACTATTAATATTACGGAAATAGCGGCGACGTCCAAACAAAGTCTCAGTATATTCATTTTCATGAGCAGCTTTGAGAGTCGCATCCATAAAAGGTTTAATCTGCTTGAAAGCTTTAAAATATTTATCAATAAACTCTTTAGCCTGTGACATAGTTATCCCAAGTTGCTTAGCTGTAGCAAAAGGTCCTTGCATATAAATCAAAGCGAAATTCAAGGTCTTACCTACACGACGCTGATCATTAGTAACCTGATCTTCGGCTAGTCCAAAAATTTCCATAGCTGTTCTACTATGTATGTCTTGTCCTTTATGAAAAGCTTCTATCAGAGCTGGTTCATTTGCCATATGCGCAAGTACACGAAGTTCTATTTGTGAATAATCTGCACTAATTAAAACATGCTCAGAATCACAAGCTACAAAAGCCTTACGAATCTTCCTGCCATATTCTGATTTAATAGGAATATTTTGCAGATTAGGATTACTAGAACTCAATCTACCAGTAGCAGTGACAACTTGGTTGAAATCCGAATGTAATCTATTAGTTTCTTTACTTACTAGAGTTGGCAGGCTATCTATATAAGTTGAAGCAAGCTTAGTTAAAGTACGATATTCGATAATGTCATTTATTAATTGAGTTTGCTTGGGATCAAGTTCATAGTCTTGTAATATCGTCTCCAGAGTACCCATATCGGTAGAATAGCCTCCTGCTTTGGTTTTCTTGCCAATAGTAGGGAGTTTCATTTTTTCATAAAGTATAGTGCTAAGTTGTTTAGGTGAAGAAATATTGAATATCTCAAGAGTATGTTCAAATATTTGCTTCTCTACAACATTAATCTTTTGGCGAATATCAATACTCAATTCTTTTAAAAATATTACATCTAAGCTAATACCAGCTAACTCTATATCTCTAAGCACTTCTACTAGAGGAAACTCTAGTTCTTTAAGCAACTTCATTTCACGCATATCTAACTTAGTAAAATAATGATCATAAAGCTTGAGAGTTATATAAGCATCGGCAGCTGCATATGCAGCTACTTTATCTAAAGGTACTTGATCTATAGTAATTTGCTTACGTCCTGTACCAGTCAGAGTTTCATATTCAGTCATGCGCAAAGCAAAGATTCTCTTAGATTGAATCTTAAGCCCATGCTTATTAGAAGGATTATCAACATAGCTAGCGAGCATGGTATCAAAAAAATTATGATGAATATTAATCCCAAGACGTTTAAATATCTTCTGCTCAAACTTAGCGTTTTGAATTATTTGTAATTTACTAGAATCTTCTAGTATAACCTTAAGCTTCTCTTGAACAAGCTTAGAATCGAGCTGCCTAATTCCTTGATGTAAGACTGGAATATAAAAACTTTTAGTTCCATAAGCAATAGCCCAACCAACTATCTCACAGTTAAGTGTATTAAGACCATTAGTCTCTAGATCTATAGCATAATAATCTACTTTCTCTAAATCTTTAATCAATGAATTAAGTCCAATTTCATCAACAATAATAAATGGCTTCACTTCAAGATCAGTTATTTCTTTCTCTACCGTATCCCATTTATCTATATTCTTAGGATTACCTACTACTCTTCTTTCTACTGGTTCATCATCAGAACCTTGAACATTAGTTACTGAGCGTTGAGTCTCTTGCATCTCAGGCAAATCTCCCACATCTACCTTCGCCATTTCACCATTATTAAAAGGCTTAAGTATCATAGGTAAACGCTTAAGTATAGAGAAAAATTGCATGTCTTTTAGAAACTGAATTAGATTATCAGTATCAGGCATATCCATATTACAATGATGTAGATTAAGATCAGTCTTCTTAATTCCAGAATCATCAAGAATAATCGTAGCTATATGCTTAGACATACGTGCTGCATCTTCTTGTTCAACTAGCTTCTCTTTAGTCTTAGGCGGTCCAACTTTATCTATGTTTTCATAAATTCCATCTAGAGTTTTATAAGCTCCAAGTAAGGTGGTAGCAGCTTTAGGACCTAATCCCTTCACTCCGGGAATATTGTCAGAACTGTCTCCAGCAATGCCTTTATAATCTGGTACCTGATAAGGATGCACACCCATCTTCTCAAACACATGTTCTGGGGTAAATATTTCTAAACCACCACCACGCTGCGGCACAGCCATCTCGATATTCTCATTAATCAATTGAAATAAATCTTTATCACCTGAAAGTATCACCACATGATAACCTTCACGCTCAGCCTTCTTTGCCATAATACCGATCAGATCATCTGCTTCATAACCAGGCTCTTCTAATACAGGGATATGAAAGCGCCTAAAGCTTTCTTTAATCACGTCCCACTGTAATTGCAAATCATCCGGCATCTCATCAGGACGATTCGCTTTATATTCTTCAAAAACCACATGCCTATAAGTAGGTTCAGGTAGATCAAATGCGACTGCCGCTGCAGTCGGCTTAGCAAACTCTATAACATCAAACAAAGCCTTCAATGTTCCATAAACTGCCCAAGTTGGTTTACCCTGAGAATCACGCAGATTACTCATCTCTAGAGCAAAATACATGCGAAACGCTAAATTACTGCCATCTATTAATAATAAGGTTGGTTTAGTTCGAGTTTGCACATAGTTATTATGCAATAAAAGAGGACTAAAAGCAGGATAAAGGCTTACTCTTGCCATAAAACCCAAATTGCTATAATTTATATATATGGCTAATATTCAAGAGCTGTTCTCAGAAAGTAAAGTTACTCTTCCTCCTAGTACGGATCTAGTAATCCCAGAAGGATTGAAAGAGAATTTAATAGTGACCACTGTTGGTGGCTTCCTCGATAGTATTTACAATTGGGCTAGATCTAACAGTGTTTGGCCACTTACCTTCGGCACTTCATGTTGTGCAATCGAGATGATGTCAGTTGGTATGTCTAAGTTTGATATCTCTCGATTTGGTTCAGAAGTATTTCGTGCTACGCCAAGGCAAGCAGATTTAATTATCACCGCTGGTACTATCACGCGTAAGATGGCACCTGCTTTAGTCAGACTCTATCAGCAGCTTCCAGAGCCTAAGTACGTAATCGCCATGGGCGCCTGCACTATTACTGGCGGTATGTTCCATGATAGTTACTCAGTGGTTCAAGGTGTAGATAGAATTATTCCTGTAGATGTTTATGTACCTGGCTGCCCGCCACGCCCAGAAGGTTTACTACATGGACTCTTCACACTACAACGCAAGATCCGTCGCGAGAAGCTTGCTGAGCGCAGAGCTATTGCTATTGCTCATGAAAACAAGACTAGAGACGTAGATGAAGAAACTGGATTGATAGTTAGTTAAGTCGAGCATTGATTTGATCATTCAATGCATCAGCTTTCATTTTCAATAAAATTTGTAGATTATCACCAGCTTTAAAATCATACAAAGTATCAATTCTGCCATATTCTCCACCAGTAATTTTAATGCTAACTCCTGTCTCAGCAGGGATCGAACTTTCCTGTACCTCAAGGGAACAAGTTTCGTTAGTATTTAATTGAAATTGAAAATAACTATGCCTTGCATTTTTAGGATCAATAGTTACACTGAGAACTTTACTAGCAATATCATCCAATTCTAAAAGTGCTCTTGGATTATTTTTAACTTTCGCTAAACTAAGATTCTCCATCACAGTAAAAGGTCCGTCAGCTACTGAACTAGAAATTCCCATACAAAGACTAGAAATACCTGTACATGTATCTTTATGAGGCTTAAAAAGTTCTCGAAGTAATTGAGCTTTATGTTCCACAGCCATTTTATCTGCTGGAGGCGTTTTTAGTTTCGCTGCAACACTAGCTACATTTTCACAAATCTCATTAATCGTATCTGGGTTAGTTCTTGCAAGACGAGTAAACATTCTTCTTGCTAAACCTGGTAAAGATACCATCTTATTTGTCATTTGAATCATAATCCAACATAATACCTAATCTAGCTATTAAAAAGCAATTTATAAATACGTATAATAAATTTCTATACCAATGTTATTCTAGAGATATGAGCGAAACGATAGCAGCAGTAACAGAAGCCCCAGCTATAGAAGCAGGTGAGTTTGGAAGTTTTTTAAAAGAGAAAGGTCTTAAGATCAAATCTCTAGGCAACGATAAAAGTGGCACGGAGATGATAGCACTTGAAGTCAGTGATCTAGTGCAAGCTTGTAAGGATCTTAAGAAATCTAAGAAAATGGACTTTTTAAGTTTTATCACCGCACTTGAAGTGAAGGACGGATATCAGTCTATTACTAGATTAGAGAACCTTGGTATAGATGGTTCTCCGAAAGCAGCTGTAGTCTTGAAAGTAACAGTGCCACGCAATAAGCCGATAGTACCAACGCTTACAGATATATTTGCGAGTGCTAACTGGCAAGAACGTGAAGCCTATGACATGATCGGCATAGAGTACGAAGGTCATCCAAATTTAACTAGAATACTCAACCCTGATAAATGGGAGGGATTCCCTCTGCGTAAGGATTACATAGGTCCTATAGATGAACTCAATCAACCACTAAACTATCCTAAGAATTAAAAGACAAATAAAAAGACCAGCCCGAAAGCTGGTCTTTTTATTTTTGGGAGGGAGGGAGAATCGTTATACTATAGGACCATCATGTCCTGTAAAATTTTCTTGTCATCGTTGATAGCATTTTGGCGCAATGTTCCGATGGTACTTTGCAAACCATCATACTCACCGATCATATATTTGATCTGAGTATCTCGCTGACGAGCCATGAATAAGTTCTCATTGATCATCATTTGTTCTTCGCCATAATATTTATTCGATAAAGCATTACCTACGAATCCACCAATGGATCTACCGATACCAAATCCAATAACACTACCTAATGGACCACCTAAAGCACCTGCGGCAATACCTAGCATTCCGCCAATACCTTGGGTTCGAAATTTAATCTTACCCATCTTGGTTTCAACCTCAGAGATTCTCTTCGTCATATTAAAGATATCCTGAAAGTTACTAGCCGACAGTTGTTTTAATGCACGATCATTAAAGTCTGCTTGTATCTCCCAGTCGAGATAACTGGTCTCTACTGCTGCGTTATTGTAAGTTATCATATTATCCCTTTACGTACTCTTAATGAGTTCGTTTGCTTTTTTGTAAGTTTCTTTTTCGCCTTTGGCTACTTCCATCCAAAACTGTTGATTGATTCTTGCGTTACCCAAGAGCTCTCTAACTACTGCGAGTAGTTGTCTTGCTGCTTGCGCATCACCAACCCCCAAGATTGCTTGTTGTTGCAGTTGCTCAGCAAATGCGTTATCTGCTTGTGTTTGGGAGACGAGAGCCTCTGCATCAGCCATTCTTTCAGCGGGATTTATGTAGGGGACATGTTGGTATATTGCCATGATGCAGTATATATAAACTATGAAGTTTATGGTTTGGTTAATATACAAGAAATAATTAGACTATTAGTTAAACTTCTATAGCAGCGCCTTCTGATTTAAGCCAATCCTCAAAGGCAATAATATCAGGGATGTACAAATCGCCATTATCATCATTATTCAGAAAGCCCTTGGTTCTTAATCTATCAAAACCTTTAGATACTTGCTTAGCATTTACTTCAGCTAATCTTGAAATTTTGTGAGTATTTAGAGGAGGTATTTTAGTACCATCTTTAGTTACTTTACCTTCCTTCATTACATCTAGGTATAAAGCAAAAGCAATCCTAGCCTCATCACTCAATTCAGTGATTTCTTCTTTAGGCTGGTCTTCATTTATGGCTTGGTTGATATCCTGTAATTCATCTTGATTTGACATAAGGCTTAATAATAACATGTATCATAGATTTAATTCGATCTGCTCATTATTTCAATAATATTTTTCTATTTTGAATGACTACAATTAAATTATTACAAAAGAATAAAGAGTTCATGATAAGATATATAAGATGACTGAAACTATAAATGCTATTCCAACTTTTAATGCCTTATGGACAAAAGCCTCAGAAGATCCGGCTGTAAAAGAGGCTCAAGTGAAATTGAATGAAGCATTGAGCCCCAAAAATAAAATATCAATAGCAGAAGGGTTTACTTTACCATCAGCTCCATATTTAAATGAATTACATAGTTTAGCTAAAAATACAAGATTGGATGGAAAATCAATTACAGCAACAAGTCTCAGTAAAAATCTTGTAGATATTCTTGATAAGACTGGTCTTATTGTTCGCTCCCTACTCTCTACTCTAGAAACCCACTTTCAGCAAGGGAAGCCTAAAGAAGAGGTATCTAAACCAGTAGAACTTTATAATGAAGATGATAAAGCTAGAGAAAGACCTATAACTTTATCTCACAATGATTACAGACCATGCACAGATGAGTATTCATTGACTACTCCTGATGGCACTGTGTATTGTCAACATGATCATTTAGCTGAGAGCAGGACTACTGTTACAAAGAAGCTAGGCAACAATATTACACAGGAAATAGTCTGTGATAAAAATGGTAATTATAGATCAGTTCAAGATGCAAGTAAAATTACCTTAGTAATCTAATAAAAATTAGCTGGACCGAAATTGAATCTATAGAATCTGGTATTCTTTGTCAATGCTTGAATTAATGGGAAACCTACATCAAACCTTAGGGCCCCTACTAAAGGAACATTCACTCTAACACCAAATCCAATTGCAGCAGCACGAGACAATCTATTCGTGATTAAATTCAATCTACTATCACCACCAATCACTCCAGCATCAGCAAATAATGCAAGATCAACATTTTTTAGTAATTTATATTTTTTGAATGACGGTATAACGTTATATATTGGTGTTCTCAGCTCAGCTGTCGAAATTGCTAATTTATCACCAACACCAAGATCTGAAAATTGACGATAACCTCTAACACCATTAGTCGCGCCCAATCTAAATTTAGAGAACTGTGGAATAGTACCTAATAAACCATAATCTCCTCTAACATTGAATATAAAAGTAGATCTCCAAGGTAACGGTACAAAACGAGAAGCACTTCCACTTAACTTAGTAAAACTAGTTACATCACCACGTCCTAAAGTAGGGGTCAGACCTGCTCTAAATTTCATACCATCACGTGGTTTGGAAATATCATCGAGATCTTGATAAGCATAATTAGTAGTAAAATCTATAAAGCTTCCTTTGATAATTTGCTGATCTCTAAGTTCCCTAGCTTCAGCTTTAGCAATAGCTCTCTTACCACCAAGGAAGCCGTCTTGATCTGCATTAAATAAATCCTGATTAGTAAGATGATCAACTTTTAAAATATTATTAGCTACTTCATTTATATAAGTCTTTCTGTCTTTATCCTTAATATCAATTAAATTCAAGGACGAACCATAGCTAACACTTTGGTGCTCATCAATGCTCCTAGACACAGAGGCACCACCAGATAGTAAGCTCTGTTGTGAAAGGTCAACTGTAAAATTAGGTCCTTTAGAATAGTTAATATAGCGCTTAAGCATATAGTCGCTATCTTTATAAAATGGGGTAGTATAAGATGCACTAATAGAGGTATATTTACCAGTACGAACCAAATTACTATTAGTGTTAAAAGTAGAACCTGCTCCATAACCGCTTCCTAAGAGTGCAGTAATATTTAAACTTTCTCCACGTCCACCAATGTTACCTTTGGAGTAATTAGCATTACCAAAAAGACCTGCAGACGAGTTCACACCACCACCTAATCCTAAGCTGGTAAATTTCTCTTTCTCTTTTACCTGTACTTCAAGTATATAGCCAGGTCCATCAGGACTGGGTTTCACAACTCTAGTAACGTTTTCAAAATAGCCAGAACCTTGAAGTTTTTTATAATCCTTAGCAAATTTAGCTTCATTATAAGGTTCATTAACCTTAGTATTGGAAACAATATGACGCAAATAATTGGATTGCGTTAAATTATTACCAATATATTGAATTTCATTTATATTTCCCTCATCTATATAAATTTTCAAAAGCCCACTAGCATCCAGATCTATATCTTTAACCCTCGCTACTATATAGCCTTTTAAGTAATAATCTCTCTCTAATACCTGAATCTTTTCTGAGATTAATCTTGCATTTTCAGGTCTACCTACTAAGTCATTAAAGTAAGAAAAAGCATCAAGCTCTGCTACCAAATTATTTCCATAAACCACCAAATCTGTTACAGGAGGATTTTCTACAACAATATATTCCAAAAGCATGCTTCCATCTGTCTTTTGATAAGGTCTAGCTTCAACACTCTTAGCTGCAAAATAGCCCATGGCATAAATTCTCTTAAGATCTTCCACAACCACATCTTTAGAGATGGCTTGTCCAGGAAAGGTTCTTAATTGTTCAATAATTTCAGAATCTGCTATTAACCTATTACCACTGATCCTAATTTCAGATACTAGTCCTTGATAATCTTCTTCTGCCTGAGATGGCAAAACTAAGCAAAACAAAACTAATACCAATATCAACTTATAAAACAAGTTGTAATTTAGCGGTATTAGATTGTCTGTTTTGTAATTGTGCTTTTTCTTTTGCACCATAAATTATTATATGACGGATTCGTCATCCTGCCTAATACTGTACAATTTAGTAGATTAATGCTAAACCTAACTACCACTCCCTCAGACAAAGCAAATTTCGTTGAAATTTTAGGATCAGCAGTTCTATACTTACTTAAATCTTTTAGATACATTATTCGCGGTGAAATCCAAAAAGAACAATTAGTTTCTAAATTATTATTTATCGGCTATGAATCAATTTTAATGGTTGTAGCTCTTTGTTCGCTTGCCAGCATGATACTAACTTATAACACTGCAATTGAATTAACCAAACATGGTGGCAGAGAACTAGTAGGTGCCCTTATTGCTTTGGCTGATTTACGAGAAATTATTCCAACCTTCATTGGCTTTGCTATAGCAGCTAGATGTGGTACGGCCCTTACTGCAGAAGTTTCCACAATGAAAGTTACTGAACAAATTGACGTTCTTCGAGTATTAAAAATCGATCCTTTATACTTCCTACTTGTTCCAACTGTGCTTGCCACTATATTACTAGCTCCTTTTATACTCGCTATAGCATCTATAATTAGTATGTTTGCAGGAATGATAGTAGCTAAATTAGTAATTAATCTAGAGTTTGCAGAATTTTTAGAATCAGCATGGGCTAACATTGGTCTTAAGGAATATTTTTATCCATTAATTAAAACAGAAGTATTTTGCCTCTATGCACTATTAATCAGTATCACCATGGGACTCAATTGTAGTGGCGGAGCCAAAGAAGTAGGACTGACTACGACCAAAGCTACGGCTTTAGTTGTAGTAGGAATAGTAATCCTAGACGGGTTTTTAACACCATTATTGTTTATAGATTAGCTAAGTCTATTAACCTCCCCATAATCATAATCACCCTTCCACTCTATTTTGCTTAATCTAGATAGCTCATCAACTGGACTTTAGGACTAGATTAGTAGTTCTAATATTGGATTTTTACTTAAAAATTTCATACATAAGAGGGACTTATCATACATACCCTTTGTTGGAATAAATTCTTTGGAGATAGTTAATCTTGGCACAAACCATACTAGAGAGCAAAGGAATGCTCAAAGAAACATTGATGAGCGAACTCAAAGCTTACAGAAATATTTCTGTAAAACTTGCAGTTATTGCTTGGTCTTTGTCTTTATCAATCCATTATGCTTGCTCAATTTTCAGCAAAGATGCCGTAAGTATCCAAATAATGGAAGCTCTCTATCAAAGCTTCTTAGTCTCTTTAGTATTTGCCTTAGTTGGTTATTGCCTCGGCAGCGTTTCAGGAGCTCATATGCAAAGAAAGAGACTCAGCAATATCAAAAAAAAGAGAGACGAGCGTAAAAGATATATAGAGGAACAAATAGCAATTAGGCAAGCAAAGTTACAAGTAATTTAAAAATAAAAGACACAAAAATGAAAAAAACCATAGACAATGATCCAATAATAGCTTCGGCAAGAAAGAGTCCCCAAGACTCTAAAACTTTAGCTGAAGTTATCCCTAACAATGTGCGGGACAGAGATGAGTCTATGCGCATATGGAACCGCTACACCACTCAAAACAAACCTGGCCAAATTAGAGAGCAACTTATCAGAAGATATGCTTACGTGGTCAATTGGGTTATTGGTCGTTTTCCATATATAGAAACAGCGGATTTTGATAGAGAAGATTTACTTGGTTACGGTACTATTGGATTAATAGAAGCTGTAGACAGATACAATCCACAGCAGAAATGCTCTTTTGAAACTTTTGCTATTAATAGAGTTAGAGGAGAGATTCTTGACTTCTTAAGATCAAGAGATTTCTTAAGCAGAACAGGTAGAACCAGAGTGAAACGCTTTAATGAAGCAGTAGCTAAATTAGAGAGACAGTTTGGTAGAGCACCTAATGACACTGAAGTTAAAACAGCTCTCAATATAGATTCTGAAGATTTAAGACAAATCAAGACTGAGGCTAGTGCACTTATTTTCTCACTTGACTCAACAGAAGCTACAAGACCTTTTGAAGAGTCTAAAGTTGCTCTAGTAGATAATCTAGCTTCTGAAAATCAAAGTCAAGAAGAGTATACTGATCAAAATATACTAAAAGATAAATTAGCTAAAGCAATAGATTCTCTCAATCCTAGAGAGAGAATAGTAGTAGCTTTATATCATTATCAAAAGCTTACATTCAGAGAGATTGGAGAGGTCTTAGGCGTCTCAGAATCTCGAGCATCACAGCTACATATGAAGGTATTACAAAAACTTAAAATTTTAATGAAAGGCTACGAAATATAAGAAATTTATCCCTTAGCAAAATCTGTTAATTCTTTTTTACGAGATTTTTCTTCTTGTACTTCTACGTTCCATTGTTGTTCTTCAATTCTAAACTCACCAAGAAGAGCTCTAGCTTGATACAACATACTTCTAATAACGTCTTGCTCTGGTACAACTGTATTTAGGTTTGGTACAGTACCATCAGCCTTCTTAACAAACTCTTCTACACCTTTCTTGAAAGCTGCACCTAAAAAACTACCATCAGTTACAGTGTCATAGATTTTTTGAACATTAGTAACTACATCTCCCAGTGAACCTTGTGTAAGACTATTTGGAGATCCTAAAATAGACGCTTGCAATGCAGACTCTAAATCCGCAACAATTTGCTGTTGGGTGTCAATCTGACTCCTAATCTTCGCTAATTGCAATGTTGAATTAATTGCTGCCATGCTTAGACCTAGATAAACATATGTAAGTTAAGGTTTGGTTAGGACTCTCGTTTTTTATGTTTACTTTGCTTCCTGTCTTAAATATGCCTCAATAAATGCATCTATATCACCATTTAGCACAGATTCTACGTCTCGAGTCTCATATTTAGTGCGCACGTCTTTAACCCTACCTTCGTCTAATACGTAAGATCTTATGGCATTACCCCAAGATGCTGATAAAGTCTCACCTTTAAGGTCTGCTATCTTGGCTTTTTGCTCTGCTTCTTTTATAGCAAGTAACTTAGAACGAATAAGGTCTAAAGCACTAGCCTTATTCTGAATTTGACTACGTTGTTGGGTACATTTTACAACTATGCCACTAGGTATATGCTTAACACGAACAGCAGTCTCTACCTTATTGACGTTTTGCCCCCCCGCCCCACCTGAACGCATAGTATCTATCTCTAAATCCTTATCATCAAGTTCTATTACTTTAGACATATCAGCCACTACAGGTGTAACTTCCAAACCCGCAAAGCTCGTTTGCCTTGAATCTGCTGATGATTTAAACGGTGATTTACGCACCAAGCGGTGCACACCCTTCTCCGCACTTAAATAACCATAAGCATAAGGACCGGAAATCTTAATCGTTGCTGATTTAATTCCAGCTTCTTCCCCATCTGAACGCTCTAATAATTCCACAGTATAATTTCTATAACTTTCTGCCCAGCGCATATACATCCGCAGTAGCATCTCAGCCCAATCCTGTGCGTCAGTACCACCAGCACCAGCATTAATAGAAATTATCGCATCAGATTTATCATAGTCACCAGACATCATCTTCTGAAATTCAAAAACCTTGAATTCTTTATTTAAGGCTAAATACTCATCTAGAATCATGCCTTGATATTGAAGTTTTTCTTCTTCACTAGAAGAATCTTTAAGCTCTTCCATATCTAATAAATCTTCCAAGCGTTTATTCCAACTATGAAATTGTTCTAACTGGTTTTTCTTCTGTGATAAAGCTTGTGATTTAGCTTGAGCTGAATTTGCATCATCCCAAAACCCGGGTGTTGACATTTCAGCTTCTAAACCTGCGATCTCTTTCTTGACCTGCTCTTGGTCAAAGATACTCCTTAAGTGATGAATAACGAAGTTTTAATTCATTTAAATTATAAGTTTGCTGTGGAAGATCGGACATGCTTTAAATATAATATCATTTTGGCAAATTAATTTGACATCCGTAAAAGCTGAGTAATAAGCGAGGGTTGTCACTCTTCGCGAAGGTCTTGAGCGAAGAGTGACCCCGAGCATCACGAAGCTTCTTTCGTCAAATTAATTTGCCAAAATGATCAACTATAATATACTGATGCGCATCAACAAATACTTAGCTTCTCAAGGTTTAGGTTCTCGGCGAGAAATCGATCTATCGATAGCTGATGGCGAAGTAATGGTTAATGACATCGCTGCTAAGCTTGGTCAATCATTAGAAGCAGGGGATAAGATTAAATATCATCAGAAGGAATTAATTTTCCAGAAAGAAAGCCATGTCAATAAAATATATATTGCTTTCAATAAACCCCCTGGAGTAGTTTGTACTTGCACAGAAGAAGATCCAGGTAATATTATTGATTATTTATTAGAAAATACAAATCAATCTCTTAGTAAAGATTTGATCAAAAAAATAAAAACTCATAGAATTTATCCTATAGGCAGGCTTGATAAAGATTCTCGTGGATTAATACTACTTACTAATGATGGAGACTTAACACAGAAACTAACTCACCCTAAATATGAACATGAAAAAGAATACTTAGTGACTTGCAGGAATAGCTTAGATAATGCATTTTTAAATAAATTCTCCAAAGGAGTAGAGATTCCATTAGATGATGAGAATGAATGGGTAACAACTCTTCCTTGTGTTATTAAAAAAATCCAAACTAATCAATTCACTACTATATTGAAACAAGGTTATAAAAGACAGATAAGGGAAATGGTCAAGTCTCTGGGTAACCAGGTTACAGACATTTATCGGATAAGAATTGCAAATCTAGCTTTAAAAGAATATAAGAAATTAAACAATATTATCCGGAATATTATTATTTTAGATAATTTGACTGAGGGTAGCTTTATTGAGCTAGAATATTCTTGTATTTCACATTAGAATTATAACTTTATGTCAATAAATCGAGATCTTGCAGTAAAAATTATTATCGCTATTTTTGTGATTTTTATTGGCATACCTTTAAGTCTCAGGATAGTAGTACCTGTGTTTGCTGCAATAATGGGAGCTCCAGATCTTTCGATTCTTGAAGATTATCAACCTATTGGTAGTATTGAGATTTACGATTATAAAGATAGCTTTGTTGGTGTACTGCAAGGTAAAGAAGATAGACAAGTGGTTCGCTTGGCACAAATTTCAGATTATACAAAGCAAGCAGTTTTAGCAGCAGAGGATAGTGATTTTTTCCATCACTCTGGGTTTAGCTTAACATCAGTATTACGTGCTCTGGCTACCAATATTAAAGCAGGCAGAGTAGTACAAGGTGGAAGTACCATCTCACAACAAATGGTAAAGAACCTTTTTATTAAAGAAGATGAAAGATATAAAAGAACTCTTAGTCGTAAAATTCTTGAGTTATTGATTGCATTTGAAGTAGAAGCTAAATACTCTAAGGAAAAAATTCTAGAACTTTATTTAAACCAAGTATATTTCGGTAACCTAGCTTATGGTATTGAAAGAGCAGCACAACGTTACTTCTCTAAACCAGCTGCCAGGCTTAATATTGAAGAGTCAGCATATTTAGCTGGTTTACTTACAGCACCAAGTTATTTATCTAAGAACTTAGAAGCTGCCATGAAAAGACAAAACTATGTCTTAGATAAAATGTACGAACATGGTTATATTAGTAAAACAGACTACGAAAAAGCCAAAAAAGCTAAGATCAATTTCAAACGTTCTCAAGGCAATATGTCGGTGTTTCCCTATTACTTCAGTTATGTCGAACAAGAATTAACTAAACGCTTTAATCGTAATGATCTTAAATCTAAAGGTCTCAAAGTTTACACTGGCTTAGATCCAGTAGCACAAGAGCTAGCTCAAAGAGCCTTAGAAACTGGGATTGCTAATGCTGCAGCTGGGATTAATCAAGGTGCAATTGTAACTCTTGATGTCGATACTGCTGAAATCAGAGTTCTAGTGGGTGGAGTAGGCAACTACTGGCAATATCAATACAATAGAGCTACCAATCCTCATACTATTGGTAGTGCTATTAAACCATTCGTATATTTAACTGCATTTATGAATGGAGTAATAGATCCAAGCACCATTATTGATGATTCACCATTGAGAATACCAGATGTTTCTCAATCTTCTGGATACTGGATGCCAAGCAATTTTGACAATGAATTCCATGGACCAATCACTGCTAGAGCAGCATTAATATTCTCAAGAAATATTCCAGCTATTAAAGTAGCAATGAAGACTGGAATGAATAATATTATAGATACTGCTCACAAAGCTGGTATTAAGACTAAGCTTGAACCTCATCTATCTCTTGCTCTTGGAGCACAAGCTGTCACACCACTTGAATTAGCAACTGCTTATGCAACCTTTGCCAGAGGCGGTGTTGAAATAGATCCTATACTTATTCGTAAAATTACTGATAGCCAAGGAAGAGTGTTAGAACTCAATAAACCTGTTGCTAAGAATAGTCTACCTGAGATGTATGTAGCTCAATTAGTAAACATCATGGAAGATGTAGTGAAATTTGGAACAGGTGCTATGGCACAAATTCCAGGCAGAGTGATTGCTGGTAAGACTGGTACTGCTGATGGCAGTAGAGATATCTGGTTTACTGGATTTACTACTGATTATGTAACCACAGTCTGGTGTGGTAATGAAAGAAATAACGAAGTACTCTCTAGATACGCAACAGGTGGTAGCACTCCTGCTTGGATCTGGAAAGAATACATGACCCAACTATATGATGCTAAGCCTAAACCTTCTAGAGCTTTTACGTTCTCTAGTAATTATAATTTAGTCGCAATTGATCCTTTGACAGGATTATTAGCAAACGAATCTACTCCTAATCCAGTATTTAAGAGATTTATACCTGGTACAGAACCAACAGAAATGGCTCCGATGCCAGATACTGATACAAGTCAATCCAAGGAGAATGAAGGCTTCTCTACTCTTCGTAAAAAATTATCTAAGGAGGATAAACAATTAAGAAGCATTAAAGAGGAAGCTGATAGGCAAGCTGGTGCTGGTAGCTATCAACCTAAACCTCGCGTCGCACCTAAACCTAAACATTTCAAAATTGATACTAGCGCTAAAGAAAGTGACACTTCAGCAGCCACTCCTGCTACAGAGACTGAAACTGAAGATGAATCTATAATGCAGCCATAGAAAATAGTGAGAGAAGAGAATCAAGAAAAAATATTTGGCAAGAACGCTGTCCTGGAGTGCTTAGGATCGGAGCTATCTATAAACAAAATATGGATGAGTAATCATCCTAATCCACGTCTACAAGAAATAGAAGAAAAAGCTCGCGCTAAAAAAATTCCAATTATCAAACTCGATAAAAAAGATTTGGATCGCATAGCTAATGGAGCTGAACATAGATCAGTGATTGCAGAAATAGCTCCAATTACAATTCATGAAGAAAACTTTCTGGAGCAAGCGCATATACAAAAAATTCTTATCCCAGTAAATATTGAAGATCCGCATAATCTCGGTGCAATTATTAGAACAGCTTATGCCTTTAATATTGATGCCATTGTAATTACTAAACATAAGGGCTCACCAGTAAACGATACTGTCATTAGCACTAGTGCTGGTGCTGCCTTAAGACTACCCATAGTTAGAGTTACCAATGTCGTTAACTGTATAGAAAAACTCAAGAAGAATGGTTTTTGGATTTATGGCTCCAATGTATCTCAAGATAAGTCTGAAGATATTAACAAATTAGAATTTGATAAAAAATCAGTGATTCTAATGGGAAATGAAGGTAAGGGACTTAGTGATAATATTCTTAAACACTGTGACTTTCAAATTCACATTCCCATAGCTTTTGAAAGTCTAAATGTTTCAGTTGCAACGGGCATAATATTAAGCAGAGTCTATTCCACAGCGAATAGTCTTTAATATTGCTTATGGACTTTAAGGATTATTATAAAACGTTGGGCATAAAAAAAGACTCTGATGAAAAAGAGGTAAAAGACGCATTTAAAAAATTAGCTAAAAAATGGCATCCTGATACTGAAGGCGGCTCTGAAGAAAAGTTTAAAGAAATCAATGAAGCCTATGAAGTTCTCAAGGATAAGACTAAAAGAAGTCGCTATGACTACTTGTATTCCAATATGAAAAATTCTACTAATGCCAATGCTTTCTCGGACAGCAAATCACAAAACTTTAAACAACAGAAGATGTACTCTAACTATAGTTCTTTTGCCGATTTCTATAAACAAAAAGAGCAGGAACTGAGAGAGAAATCTACCACCACTAGAGCATCTGCTCAAGCTCCTCATGACAATCCTAAAAAGGATGAAAGCTTCAGTGATTTCTTTGAAATGTTCTTTGGTAAACAAAAAGAAAAAGCTACTAATCCAGAACAAGAAGCTCCTAAGAAAAAACCTGTGCGCGGAGAAGATTTTGAGATGGAGATAGAATTAAGCTTGGAAGATGCTTATCACGGTTGTATACGCAAGATTGAAATTACCACTGCAAACAAGCAAATAAGAAGATTAGAAGTAAGTATTCCTTCAGGTGTAAGGACTGGAACTAAGATTAAAGTAGCTAACGAAGGAAAAGCTGGCAGTAACGGTGGCATCAATGGTGACCTATACCTTATAGTCAAACTTAAAGAACATGATCAGTTTTGGATTGATGGAGATGATATTCATAGCGAGATAACTATAGAGCCACAGGAAGCTGTATTAGGTTGCACTAAAAAAATTCCTACTCTTGAAGAAGTAGTAGAATTAGTAATCCCTCAAAATACCAATAATGGTAGAATCCTAAGACTGCGAGATAAAGGACTTAAAAACTCTCATGGAGAAGTGCTTGGCGACCATTACGTACATATTTCTATCGACATCCCTAAAAAGCTTACAGATGAAGAAATTACTACTTATAAGTACTTACGAGAACTAGCAGATAGGAGATAGTTTAATTTCGTCATCCTGAGGGAGGGCAAAGCCCGACCGTCAGGATCCACTCATACATCTTAGTAGTGGATCCTGACGTCGCCTGCTTCGCAGGCTCCTCAGGATGACGGATTACGGGTGCTAGTGGACTTTAAGATGGTGAGTTAAACTGCTTGCCTTACCTTAAAATGATATAATAACTACCTATGCTCGACCAAGTACTACAATTTTTCACAGGTGACCCCAATAAAAAAACTCTAGACAAGATAAAGCCCATTGTTGAGCAAATCAATTCACTTGAGCCAGAAATACAAGCCTTAAATGACGAGGAGCTTAAAGCCAAGACCCGTGAATTTCAATCAAGAATTCAAGTTAGAATCAGCGAAACTCCATTCGAGAAACTCATTAAAGACGATGTCTCTAAAATGCCTGGTCAAGTTAGAACCAGCCATGACAAAGCCTTAAAAGAAATTTTAGAAGAAATATTGCCAGAAGCTTTTGCTGTTTGTAGAGAAGCAGCTAGGCGTGTGCTTAAGATGCGTCATTTTGATGTGCAATTAATTGGTGGTATACAGTTACATCGTGGTGGTATTTCTGAGATGCAAACCGGTGAGGGTAAGACTTTGGTTTGTACTTTACCAGCTTATCTCAATGCCTTAGCAGGACGTGGGGTGCATGTAATCACTGTCAATGATTACTTAGCACAACGTGACTCCGAGTGGATGGGTAAACTTTATAAGTTCTTAGGCTTAAGTGTCGGCTTAATAGTATCAGGTAAGAACTCCAAAGCTCGCCAGGAAGCTTATGCTAGCGATATAACTTACGGTACTAATAATGAATTTGGATTTGATTATCTTCGTGACAATATGGAGACAGAGATCAATGATTGTGTCCAAAAGCCTTATTACATGGCAATCATCGACGAAGTGGATAGTATTCTTATCGATGAAGCTAGAACTCCTTTAATTATTAGTGGTATGCCTGATGCTCGCAAGAATGAAATTTATCAAGCAATGAGCAAGGTCGTGAAGCAAATGAAACGCGGTACTGGAGAGAAAGATACCTCAGCTGACTCACATTACTATGTCGACGAGAAAGCTCGCAATGTAATTCTTACTGATGCTGGTATTAAGCAAGCAGAATCTATACTTAAAACAAACGATCTCTGGGACCCAGAATTAAACCTTGCTCACCATTTAATTCAAGCACTTAGAGCTAAAGAATTATTTATCGTAGATACAGACTATATAGTGAAGAAGAGTGAGAAGAACGGCAAAAAAGAAATAGTCATTGTCGATGAATTCACTGGACGTCTCATGGAAGGTCGTAGATGGTCAGATGGTTTACACCAAGCTGTAGAAGCGAAGGAAGGGGTGCCAATTCAAGATGAGACTCTGACTATGGCAAGTATCACTTTCCAAAATCTATTTAGGTTATATCCTAAGCTTGGTGGTATGACTGGTACTGCAACAACCGAAGCTGAAGAGTTCGAGAAAATTTATAATCTTGGAGTTCTAACTATACCAACTAACAAACCTTGTATCAGAATAGATCTCAATGATGTAGTTTATAAAACAGAAGCAGCTAAGTTTTTTGCCATAGCTGAAGATATAGTGGAAGCTCATAATCAGGGTATACCAACACTGGTAGGTACTACTAGCATCGAGAAATCTGAATATCTCGCAAACATTCTTTCTAAGCCTAATACAGCTTTAAATGTTTTGCAATTTAGACTAGAGAGACTTAAACGTCAGCTCAAAACTAATAAAATAGAGCTTGATGCTACTGCTCTTAAAATTTTAGACAAACCAGGTAATCTTAGTTCTGAAAATATTAAACCCATAATAGATTTTATTGCAGCAAGCAATGCTAAACCTAATGAAGATTTGAAATTTGCAGTAGAAAGCTTTGAGAAGGTGGTAATGGTTCTAGCAGCTATTCGTAAAGGTATTAATCCTAATGTTCTTAATGCTAAGCATCACAAGAAAGAAGCTCAGATTATTAGAGAAGCAGGGAAGCTTGGCGCTGTCACTATCGCTACCAATATGGCAGGTCGTGGTACTGACATCATCCTGGGTGGACATCTCTCTAGTGATCCAGAAAGCCCTGATTATAATACCGTCAATCTGGAAGCACAGAAAAAAATAATTGAAGAAGGTGGACTCTATGTTATAGGTAGCGAAAGACATGAAAGCAGAAGGATAGACAATCAGCTTAGAGGTAGATGCGCTCGTCAAGGCGATCCTGGAGCATCTAAGTTTTATTTATCGCTTGAAGATAGTTTAATGAGAATCTTTGGTGGAGAAAAAGTAGTAACAGTAATGAATATGCTGAATGCGGATGAAGACCTACCTATCGAAGCTAGCATTATCACTGGCGCTATTAACAATTCTCAGAAAAAAGTTGAAGCTCATAACTTTGATTTACGTAAACATGTTTTACAATACGATGACGTTATCAATACTCAAAGAGAAGTAATCTATAGAGAACGTAGACAGATACTAGAAGGTGAAGATATACATGCTCATATACTAGATATGATTGATGAGCATATAGAAACTCTAGTTCTAGCTCAGATCACTCCTAATACACCTAAGGAAACTTGGTACGACGATTCACAAGGTCCAAGTGCCCTAACCAAGCTGTTTGAATCGCTTAAAGCTGATTTCACTGAAGATGTAATGCAGGGTATAGATATCGGAGCAACCGTTGATGATGCTGATTTCGATGCATTAATGCATCAGGTCAAAACTTCAGCTAAGAGAATTTATACTAATAAAGAAGAAGCTGTTGGTGCTGAGATACTTAGAGAAGCAGAGAGACAAATCATGCTTCATGTTATAGATTCTAAGTGGATCAGTCATATTCATGCGATGGATTCATTGAAAGAAGGTATTCACCTGCAAGGTTACGGACAAAAAGATCCTTTAATAGAATATAAGCGTGAGAGTTTTGATATGTTTGATAACTTACTAGTAGAGATCAGAAAGAACACTGTAGCACTGCTCTATCATGCTCAAATAGTGAGTGATAAAGCTAAAAAAATAGAGTCCAAAACTGCTATTGGTAATTAAACCTTTAATGATAATATTATCTTATGTCAATTATGGCGATAGAAAACCAATTGTAAAATTATGAGAATTACTGATGAGTATTTTATCTAGTATTGAATTTATTATATTCTTAAAGATAACTGTTACAATGTAACGCAATTATGAATACAACCTTAACAAGAACTAGCTCAACCCCAACTGGATCAAATCCTGGAAATGGTCATGCTTTAAGTTTTAAAAAAATTGACAGTGATTTTATTAAAAGTTTATGGGGAACGGTTATTAAAAATCCTGTAAGAGCTCATGCCACTGCAAATGTATTAGCACAAGCTCTAGGAATAAATTTATCCTTTTCAGTATCTCAAAATATAGCAGCTATTGATGACTCTTCTTTTCAAAAAATAATAAAAGGAGAACAAGCCGTTAATCCTCAAAATCATGAATTGATATTCTCTATTTTATTCAAAGCTTTTTCATTAGATCCAGATGGAACTACCAGCAAAACTCTGCAAGATCCTAATTACTTTATCAAAGATTTTTTACCAAAAGCTTTAGGACAGCAAAGCCCCGCAACAAATGATAAACCCAAGTCTCCGGATAATCCTCCCAGTTCAGGGAAAGCTCTTGCGGATCCCACGCCAAGGTTAACAGCAATTGCTGCTGCAGCTCCAATTGCTTTACCAGAGGCAATCATAAAAGCTATTTGGCAAGCAAGAGCCCACGGAAGTCCAGTAGCAGCGATTTTAACTAAACATAAAGATGATTTAAAGCTAGGTCACGCAGTAACTCTAAGTTCATCTGCTTGCGATATTGATGATGTTGCACAATTAGTGAGAGCTTTTGTACATGAACCTCACAATGTTCCAAAAATTGCAGCAAAGTTTACTAAGGAACAATGGCTATTTGCAATATTAAACCTTGGTATATCAAATATTCCTACAGAAATTGGGAACGTACTAAGAAAAGACAAAAATTTTAATTTAGTTTATGGTGCAATTAATCAACATGCAGCAAAAGAAGAAGGAAAAGAAAGCTCAGCTGCAGATAAAGGTAAGGATGGAAAAGATAATGGAGGCGAAAATGATTCTATCCTTAATGAATATAAACATCTCAAAGCTTTAATAAAACCTGCTAGTCATGAACAAAGAAGTCTAATAGCCAGTGCTTGGAGACAAAGAGATGACTATGGAATAACAGGGGAACGTTTATTACAAGAGCATGCACTAAAAGCATTAGGTCTTGAAGGCACAATGCCTGATAATCTTTTATGTTCAACAGATGAGATAGAACTATTATTAGCAAACCCAAATGATGCTCAAGCAATAATAGAATCTTATACTCAACAAGAATGGTTAGTCACGATATTTAATTTAAGTGCCAAAACAGATTTAGGAAAATTAGTAAGAAACAAAGATCTATGTAATTGGTTACTTGAATTAATTAAGAAGCATGCACCAGCCGAGATATCTGAACAAGGTACTGAAGAGCCAGAAGCAGCAAACGGTCATGGAGACAATGATCCAAAAGACGATGATACAGGAGTAGGGGATGCAGGTAACGTTCCTCCAGATGGTAATGATGATCAAGCAAATGATCCAGCAGGTAGTTCTACAGACGGAGGCTCTAACTCTAGTCGTCATAGTGGGAGAAAATTTGTAAATCCTGAACAAGACGAAGTGATTCGTCAAGCAGTTAATAGATTTAGAACCTTGCATCCAGACGTAGAACTTAGAACATCAACACTTGGACAAATTATAATGAGAGCATGTTCTAATAAAGAGAAAGATCCTTCTATGGCAACTATTAGACATTATGCTGATGATGCACAAATAGATTTAGTATTAAAAAAAGGTAATAGTGCTAATAATCATAGATTAAGCTCTGAACAATTAGACTCTTTATTCAATGCTGAGCAATCTAGTGCAGCAAGACCTAACAATGGAGCAGATGCAAACACTCCAGGAGATTCAAGCTCAATAGCAGCAAATGGTGATGGAGACAATGATCTAGATGGCGATGATACAGGAATAGGAGATGCAGGAGAACCAGAAGAATCAAAATCAGTTTCCACAAATCCACCATTTACAAATCTTGAATACACCATAGATTTAGCAGCAAGATTAAATGAATTTGATAATATCTCTTCAGATCAACGACGTCAATATGGTGCTTTGTTATTCAAAGACTTATTCAAGAGTTGCTGGCTCTCAATGGAAGGAAACATAGAGAGACTTAATTTAAAGAATATAAAAGATCTTACTTATCAACTATGTAACCCTAATATTAATTTAGAAGAATTCAAACAATCGATATCACAAGAAGCTCTTAATTCTCCACGTAGATTAATTCGCAGTTTAATTGACATGGCTATTATGATACCGAGAAACACTGACTTAGGCATAAAATTAAGATCTACAGAAAATGCAAATAACTTTGTCAAAAATTTAATAAGACTTACTCGATCATTTAGTCTTGAGTCTTTAACTCCAGCTCAAATACCAAGTCCAGTAAATCATCCCAGTATTTTTGATCATATCGCTAAAACACCTACTAACTCTCTGAGCATAGAGCAAAAAGCAGCAGCTAGCTCAGCTGAGGCAGCAACAGAGGGAATTAATCCTGAAGAACAAAATGGAAACGATCAATCTTCTCCAGTAATCACAAGAAAATCAGCAAAAGAGAGAAAAGCAATTGGACGAGAGTTAGATAGATTTTCAGCACCAGTTGGATTTGCTGTCGATCAACTTAAAGTTAAATTTCCTGACATAGAATTAACATCTCAAATATTTAGACAAATAGTATCTAAAGTATCTAAATTTGAAGATGAAGATTTGGATAATCAGAGCTTAAAGGCTTTTGCTCATAGGTTAGCAGCACAATTTACTAATGGTCGTTATACTACGTCAAAACCTATTTTAACAAATGAGCAACTTGAAAAATTATTATCAACTAATCAAAGTAATTCATTTTCAGATCCAACGAATCCAGAACCAAATCCTCCTAAAGACGGCCCTACAGGTGGTACTGAAACTCCGGATAAACTTTCAGGAAAAATTGACTCTACTCTTAATCAACTTGAAAAATTATTACGAGATGAGTCATCAGCAGCAACAACTCACGTTACTAACTCTGATATAGATCTCACTTTTAGTGAAACTATCAGACCTGCTGCTTTTACTTTTGCTACAGAAGTTACCAATGAAGGAAGTGATTTTGGAGTCTTCACTACCAGAGATAAAGATTTGGATTTTGAAACAAGAAGTCAGCAGAAACAATCTGGAGTAAAAACAAAAGCCCGCTCAAACACTGGAACTGGACATCGTTTTCTTTCTCCGGAGAACAAAACTAAAATCCAAAAAGGGATTGATTGGTTAAAATCTCAGCGTAAAAAAATAAGTTCTGAAATAGCCCAACAAATATTCAAATTAGCTTCGGGCAAAAATACAATCGTAGAATCTGTTTTCTGGAGAGCTGCTGCAAAGTTAGGATTAAAGTTCAAAGGAGTAAAAGGACAAGCTCTAACAGACGCAGAAGTAAGAGAATTAGAAACAGCTATCAATAGTGACAAAGCACCAGTAGCAGCTAAACCTAATTCAGTGAAAAAAGTTACAGCTACTAAGCCAGTGCAAACAGCTAAGGCAAAAACTCCTATTAAAAAAGCTCCGAGCAAAACTCCTGCTAGAGCTACCAGTAAAAGAGAAACTGCTACTAGCTTAGCTAGTGCGCAAGAACCTCAAGATTTAAAACTTTTAAAAGCTATTCTTTATGGCTTTACTGAGGATGAAGATGAATTCATAGAAGCTGAGGATATGTTCGATCAAGCCTGTGAATATTTAGGTATTGATAAAAAAAGAATAAGAGCAAGTACCAATACTAATATTAATGAGGGTCTATATTGGGACTTAGTTGGAAAAACAGGCGGCGCTATTAAGACAAAATTTAATCCACAAGAACTCTTAGTAACTAAAGCGGCACAGCTGAAGTTTTTAAAAGCAGTTCTTTCTCTCGATCATAAAACTGGAATCTACAGAGACTTTGTGAAAGATGGTGGTGAAAATTTATTGAAAATGATACAGAGGTTAAAAGATTTGCAGAAGGTCGGACCCTGAAATAGGAAGAAATTAGCCAATTAAATATTCCTGCATTAGAAAATAATTTTGATTCAGGAACTAGTTTCGATATAAACTATGCAGAAGTTCATAGAATACATGATGAGCATCTAAAAAATAAATCTGATCCGGTAGCAAGAAGAAATTATAGAGGTTTAATACAAGAATATTTACTACGTGCTCCATCAGAATATCCTCATATTAATTTAGCTAACAATCCACTGGCAAATAAGAAAAATATGAGATATTGGCTGCAGTCCACTCTTATACCTTGACGTCACACTTGTCCGCGTCACTGTTTTTAATAAGCTCTTTTAATTAAGATTTCTGATAAAATATACTTCATTTATCAGTTTCACTCTTGACATTTTGAACATTTAGCCTCAATAAATCATAATCATATTGTTCATAAGCATTTCTTCATGATTTTTTGATATAATTTTTAGTGGGTTTTCATTTAGAGGGAATTAATTATGAATTCAGTACGTTCAGGTGTAGCAAAAGTTTTAACGAGTGCAGTAATGGCCGGACAGGCATTCAGTTTAACACCAAGTTCAGCAGGTGAGAAGAAAGTAGACCAACCAAGTACAGGTATTGTTTCGCGAAATTCTGACCGCAATCCAGATACCGTTGAATTATCTACTAATAAACAAATAACTGAAGAAGCAAATTCAGAAATGGTCCAATTGAAAAGTGGTCAATTTGTACCAAAAGAAGAATATTTTGATTTAGTAATTAAAAATGCTACTAAGGATGGAATTCTAAAATCTAAAGATGGTTTCAAACTTAAAGATCTTCAAGGTCGTGAAATTGAAGATACACAAGGATACAAAAAATATATTGACTCTCTAAAAGGTAAAGCTAATCAGTTTAAAGATCCTAAAGACTTCTCTCGTTTCATAAATACGATTCGTTTTTTAAGAGACACTCCGGGGTCCGCTAAAGCAGTACTTACTCCTCGTCAAGTAGAATTTTTAGTTGAACATCCTTCCGTTGATGAAGTCGCTCATCTTATCAAAAAATTAAATGGTGGTATAACGATTGATGGTATATCAATACATCAAGCGCGTATAGAAGCTGATGAATCAATACGTAAATTGGAAGAATCTATATTAAGAAGTGTTACTGCTAGCAATAAGTAATCAGTAAGTCTCAACTACCTTTCATTATTTATTCAGCTTCTGGCTGAAAAGCTTCGTGCCTCGGTGGTTCTTGCGCTGGCAATTGTTGTAATGGTTGTTGCTCTATAATCTCTTGCCCGCCACCAATAATATTCCCACTATTAATATAAGTATTCCCACTATTAAAATTCCCAGAATTAATTCCACTTGATCCACCTAGTCCAAAACCAGAACCAAAACTCTGGCTAGAACTAGTACTATCAGTGCCTGCTGCATTATTAGAATTTGGATCTGGTGCATTTGCAAGATCATAGGTTTTAGCTACGCTTGAAGTATCATTAGATATAGGCTTAGAATAATCTGTTCCACTATGTCCAGTAAATGAGCTTGGTGTGTTAGAAGATGGAGTAGTAGAATCTACTTGAGTTGAAGTTTTAGTATCATCTGTAGCTTTTACATCTTGTGCATTAGCACCTTTCCAAATATCTTTTAATAAAGTAGTACCTTTAATTGTTGCTACTACAGCTTTGTCAGTATCAGCTTTAGTTTTAGTCTCTGATTGACTTGCTAGTGGCTTTTTAGGATCTTCCGTTGCTTTACCCTCTTCAGCTGTACTTACAGAGCTAGATTCTGTCTCATCAGCTTTTGTTTTACCTTGTACTTTCTTGCTAGAACTCTCTACTGGAGCTTGGTTGACACCAGTCACTGTAGTTGCCGTCAATATACCTACACGCAATATGCTACTTGCCGTTATTTGATTCATGTTTTTAACCCCACTAGGTTTTTACCTAGGACCTGGCTTTCAGGTATATTATTTAGAACATATTCAGGTTAAAAATGAGTTATGAAAAGTTTGAAGTAATTATTGTGTATTTAACAAGAGATTAACCCCAAATTGATACAGCTAATATATTAAGAGCAAGCGGGGACTAGCATGAAATCTAACGAGGATAAACTTACTTTTTGTGATAATCATGAACTAAGTAATTTATATCTAAGTTTTGATTTATATATGAATCATATAAACACTGCTTGTAAGTATTATAGACAAAGTACTGATGATGAGGTTTTAAAAGCAATAGCTTGGTTTGAAAGGCGCAGTAAATATTTATTCCTAAATTGGTTAAATACTGAGCATAATAAAATGGCATCATGCTATAAAGCCAAAGTAGATATAGATTTATATAAGTTTGTAGATTTTTTTGAAACTTTAGATATATGGTTTACAGAAGTTTATTTAAAAAACGGTGTCGCTATATGGAATAGTAATTTAACTGTGATGGTTAATCATTACAAGAAGCTCGAATGTCTACAGCTCAGTATTTTGACATATAGTGCAAATAAACTAACTAAAATTGCAAGAAAAATTATTCATGAATTGTATCGTGATCAATATTCTATTGATCCTTATTCGCACACAGATATCAGCCCTCTGAGTGAAAACTTTTTTATGAATGAAGAATTTACTTATAATTATTTCTTTCTAGGAGAGGATAGGGAGTTAATTAATCAATATATTGGTGCAGCAGAAAAATACACACAAATATATCAAACTGCCAGTGAAAGCCTTAGCTCATTGATAACGACCGCTCATTCTCTCTACGAGAAGTATGGAGATAATATCGCTGAGCAACTAAGCTTCTTGCTGACTCTGTCTTACCAAAACAGATTGTGCTCAATAGTAAAAATGAGAGATTCTCTACAAAAGAATCATGGAATATCTATTGCTCTAAGCTTTGAAGATTTCTTTTCAACATTAGAGACATTTACATTTCGGATTAAATTTCCGGCAGTATATTGTCCAGAAAAATCTTGGGAAAAGCCAGAAAAAGATATCATAGATAAACATGTCATCTCCATGAAGGAGAAATTTGGTACTCAAATAGAACATGATATTAGGAAAATGTATTTTGATATGATTCAACTAGAATCTTCTGTCAAGAACTATATAGCCCTATCAATACTTCAAGAACATTACATTGTTTTAGATCCTCAATCTCTATTTGAAATTGAAGCTAGGCAAATATGTTCATGTCCTAATCTTCAAGACTAAGAGTTTCTATCTAACTTATAACAAGGTATAATAGCCATCATGTCCTTTGGCATAGATTTCCAAGAATTTAAAGCACTAGCTGCAAAGCAAAGCCTAGTTACTAATTGGATTGAAGTACTTGCTGATTTAGATACACCGGTATCTGTTTATTCTCAATTAGAGGCTAGTGGCTCAGGTACTTTTCTGTTTGAATCAGTTATTGGCGGCGAGAAGATTGGACGTTATAGCTTTGTTGGCTATAAAGCGCTAGAGGTTATAGAAACTTACAATGAAAATCCCTATAAATTACTCGAAACTAAACTTGAGGCTCTTAATTTAGCAAGTAATCAATTACCCTTCTTCCATCAAGGTTATGTTGGTTATTTTTCATTTGAATCGATAGCTAGTATAGAACCAAGCTTAAAAATGAAGACGTCTATCTATCCCCAGATGTATATGATTCTAGCTGGCTCAATGATTGTATTTGACAATGTTAGTAATAAATTTTACATAGTAGTTAACTCTCTTATTGATAAATCCAAGATTAATGATAATAAATATTTGCAAAAAACATATGATGACTCAATTACAGAGATCAAGCATATTAAAAAATTAATTGATCAAAAAATCAATCTGGAAAGATTAGAAATAAATGAAAATAGCAGCTTTGATGTCAAGGATTTTAACTCTAATACTGGCACAGAAGAATTCCAAGTAATGGTAAATCAAGCCAAAAAACATATTAAAGAAGGAGATATATTTCAAGTAGTGCTGTCACATAAATTATCAAGAAAGATCAAAGTAGATCCACTTAAAGTTTACAGAATTCTAAGAACTGTTAATCCTTCACCATATCAATTCATTTACAACCTAAAGCTCAAAAACGGTCAGAGATTGAGTTTAGTAGGTTCATCGCCAGAGATGCTAGTTAAGGCAACTCATAAACTTGATGATAAAGATCAAGAGTTTTTAGAAGCAGAGATACGTCCAATAGCAGGTACTTACAAGCGCGGCACCAATGAGATAGAAGACAAGGAACTAATTAATAAATTACTGAAAGATCCGAAGGAGATTGCTGAGCACGTTATGCTAATGGATCTTGCTAGAAATGATTTAGGCAGAGTTTGTGAGAACGGTTCAATTAAAGTTGCTGAGAATATGATAGTAGAAAAATATTCTCATGTACTGCATATAGTTAGTTCAGTTCTGGGCAAGATTAAAAAATCTCTAGGACTTAAATCTGGACTAAAATTATTACAAGCTTGTTTTCCTGCTGGTACTCTTAGTGGCGCTCCGAAGGTGGAAGCTATTAAAATTATCACCGAATTAGAGAAAGAAGCTCGAGGTCCTTATGGCGGTACAATTGGATATTTTGGACTAGACGGAATGGTGGATAGCGCCATTATGATACGCACTCTATTAATCAGTCATGATTCAGTAGAAGTACAAGCTGGAGCAGGTATAGTTGCTGACTCTGACCCTGTAAAAGAGCTGCAAGAAACCTATAATAAAGCTGGGGCCTTGATAAAAGTCATTGGACTTGCTTCAAGTTAAGCTCTTCCCTGAGCTTGTATTCAGTCCCTTATTAAGCCATATTCTATATTATCTAGATCATTTATAGTACCTAGAATTATGCTGATTTTACTGGGGTATAAAGTCTCCATGCTTGAGATGTTCGTTACCGGCGTCGCTCTAGACGTCAGAACCAATATACCTCTGGTCATCCTTAACGATGCCCAGCGTAAGCACACTCTGCCTATTTGGATTGGACAAGCTGAAGCGCAAGCTATAGCACGTGGTCTCACGGGAGCAGAAACCGAAAGACCTATGACCCATGATCTAATGGTGGATATGATTGATTCATTAGAAGCTGAAGTAGATTGTATCGAAATTAATTCTTACGAAGAGTCTACTTTCTTTGCATCAATAATTTTAAATGATAAGGATGGCACTTCAATGGCAATCGATGCTAGACCAAGTGATGCTATTTCCATCGCATTAAGACTAGAAGCTTCAATATTCGTTTCAGAAAAAATTATTGAAGATGTTTGCGGTCAAATGGAAGTACTGCAAGATAGTGAAGACCAAATAGATCCTATCTCGAATCCAGAAGCACGTAAAGAATTTAAAGAATTCCTCAAGAACGTTAAAGCCTCAGACTTCACCCTTGATAAATCACAAGGTTCTGAATTTGGCGAGTAAGCTTAAGGCCCAACTATTACAACATTAAGCTTATCAGGATGAATATACTTCCTAGCTACTCTATTAACCTCATCAAGAGTAATAGCGTTGATTCTATCCTCATAAGTTTTAATATAGTCATTACCAAGTTTATAAAGTTGTAATTGAGACAAAGTATCCACAATGGCTTCATTACTAGCAAGAGTCCTAGGACCAAATGAACCAATTAAATATGACTTAGTTATTTCTAGCTCAGTAGCATTGATACCAGCTTTCAAGAAATCTTGAATAACCTTCTTCGTTAGCTCAATAGCCTTAGCTGTATTCTTAGGATTACAACCTAGCACTACTTCAAACTCACCAGCACCAAGTGTCGCAGAGAAAGAAGTTCTGACATTATAAACTAAACCATTTTCATCTCTCACCACATTACCTAATCTTGAAGACAAAGCACTGCCACCCAAAGCTTGATTAGCAATTAAGAGAGGGAAGAAGTCAGGATTCATTCTATCTATATGATTAGCATGACCCATGACAATCTCTGTCTGCGTTTTATCAGCCTTAGTAATAATTTCTTCTATGGGTTCTTTCAGCTCAACATTAGGAATTACTGGTGGTTGATTGCCCTTGCCATCTGCATTCCAGCTCTTAAATGAACTGAGAATCAATTCTTGAGTCTTGGCAGCATCGATATCTCCAACTACAGAAACCAAAATATTATTAGTATTATAATGAGCTTTATAAAACTGCTTTAAATCATCAATCGTTATCTTCTGTATAGCAGTCACTCGTTCATCAATACTATATGAATAATATGGATGTCCTTTAGGGTATACTGCTCTCTTCATTTCCCGCTTAGCAATCTTACGCGGGAAATCATCTTCCTGCCTTATTTGTGCAAGAGTTTGTACCTTCAATCTCTCTAGCTCAGTAACATCAAATTTTGGTTCATTAAGCATCTCTTTAAGAATTGAATATACCTCTGGTATATATTTAGTAAGAGTAGAAATATGAATTCTTCCTGTCTCCACACCTGACTCGAAGCTGATATCAGCACCATAGAGATCCAGAAGCTTAGCTATTTCATATTTATCTTTAGACTTAGTACCACGCGACAACATTTTACTAGTGAAATACGCAAGACCTAAATCATCACCATTCTTTACGGAACCAGCATAGAGATAGGCATTCATATACATGATAGGAATACTTGGATCTTGACGATAAAGTATCTTCACTCCAGGAATAGTAGAATCTAGTTCTTGAAAATTAAGATCTAGCTTAGGATACTTAGCTGCCTTAGAATACTTAGGCTCACTAATTTTCATCAATTGTTTTAATTTATCAGGATTAATAGGATCAACAACTGCTGAACCATAATTAGCTTCTTTATTAGGACTAGTATTAGTTAGCTCAGACCCAAACTCTGCTTTAGCTTTATCTATAAAATTAACTTCTTGATCCAATAAACTGTCATTAGCTTCTTCTGGTAATAAATACACTACTGATTTATTAGTCTCTGTAAAGTATTTCTTTGCAACTCTAATAACATCTTCATTAGTAACAGCATTGATTTCATTAACCCAAGTAGCATACTTAGTCCAATCATTACAAATAGATTCGAAATACCCTATCTGCAAACCTTCATCATAAACACCATCTTGTTGATAAATGAAAGATGCTTCCTCTCTAGCTTTCGCAAGTTTAAGATCTTCTTGAGTAATACCTTGTTTAACGGCTTCAAGTTCTTGATAAATTATTTGCTCTACTTTACTAATGTCAGCATCATCATTAATATTGGCAATAATCCTAAATAAACCCGGATCACGGCTAGGTTCAGCTACACCAGATATACCAGAAACCAATCCAGCATCAACAAGCTTAGGATAAAGACGACTAGTCATTCCACTAAACACCACATCGCTAATAATACTAAGAGCTGGTATGTCAGCATGACTAAATGCAGGAATATGGAAAGCAATCCCCAAGAGCTTTACAGAGCCACCATTCTTAATAACAACTTTTCTCATACCATTCTGCTCTGGTTCTTTAGGAGCATGAGCTCTGATATTTTTCTTTGGTTTATATTTACCAAAATATTTTTGAATTAAATCAAGAGCAAGGCTTGAATCAAAATTACCCACAAGAATAGCTACAGCATTATCAGGATAGTAATAGTTCTCATAGAACTCACGCATATTTTCTGCATTAATATTCTCAAGATCATCACGCCAGCCTATAACTGGATTACGGTAAGTATGCACCTGATATGCAGTTGCTCTCAGCGTTTCATATAAAATATTATTAGGATCATTTCTGTTACCTTCAAGCTCAGAGACAATAACACTTCTCTCCAAGTTTATTTCATCAGCATTTAATCTAGAATTCTGCATACGATCAGACTCGATCTTAATTGCTAATTCCAATTGATCAGGAGCAAAGTTTTCAAAATAAGCAGTATAGTCATCACTGGTGAAAGCATTAAAAACTCCGCCTTTGAGCTGTATCACCTGAGCTATTTCACCCTTAGCAAAAGTTTGTGTTCCCTTAAACATTATATGTTCAAGATAGTGAGCTATCCCAGTTAAACTAAGGGGCTCATTACGACTACCAACTTTATACCAAACTTGCCAAGACAATAAAGGAACATCAGTATTAGGCTTAAGTAAAACTTTTAGACCATTATCTAATTGATATTCATCAATTCCAGCAAAAGACTTAATGAATTTCACTCCCTTAATATTTATCCGTTTGCTCTCTTGAGCGCTTAAAATCGCTGTATTCATTATCATAATGCTCCAAATTATTAGTAGTAGTTTTAGTTTCTTCAGCACAAGATATAGAATAGCAGATGCCAGACTTGTCCTGAAAGCCCGATAACTGCGTTACGCCCGGTCTGTTATAATAATCTATTATGTCTAAATTACTTGAGTTTGAACTTATTACCCCGGAAGGAATTCTATTAAAGAATGATATTAAATCATTAGTAGCTACAACAGAGACTGGCGAAGTAGGGATTCTATATAATCACGCTAATTTTAAGGCTAAGCTTGGTAAAGCGCCAGTGCAATACACTTTAGAGAATGGTTCACAAGATTTAGTAGCAGTACTTGGTGGAATCCTTGAAGTCTCAAATAATCATGTAACGATTTTGACTGATTTTGCAGAGAAAAGTGCAGATATAAATGAAGCTCAAGCACATAAAGCAGCTGAAGAAGCTAAAGTTAAATTCCAAACACTTAGTCCAACTGCACCAGATATGAATAGTGAATTACTCATGGCCGAAGTCAGTTTACAGAAAGAACTTTTAAGACTTAAAACTGCACAACTTAGAAAGCAATTATAAGTTTATGCTACAATCCTAACTGCTGTAGCTGGTGGTAAGAGCCAGCGAACCAGGTCAGATGGGAAACCAAGCAGCCTTAAGCTTTTAGTGCTTTTAGGTGCCGCTACAGCGTTTTATTCACTCACTCGGTAAAAAACAAAAAAATTGGGAATATAATATAAATTATGACCGGAGATCAACAAGAGAAGAAAAAATACAGGCTTGGAGAAATTTTAATCCAACTTGGTGCCCTAACTGAAGAAAATCTACAGAAAGCTTTAGAGATTCAAGCCAAGCAACCTGCAGATGAAAAATATCCTATCGGAAGAATTTTACTAGAAGAAGGTTCTATTGAACCTAATGATCTAATTGAAGCAATTAAGATCCAGTCTATGCAAAGTTAAGTTGTATACCAAATCCCAACTTTTATCACAGCTCAATGACCCTAAGAGTCCTTTTATTATTTCAATTAAGGATCAATATTCAGATCCTCAAATCATTCCTAGTAAAATCTCAAGAATACATAAGCTTCTTGAACATCATCAACTCAATCCTAACCAAGAAACCATTATAAGCAGATGCCCTGGACGCATAAGTCTCAGTAAGCATGCTGATTACATCAATAATGATTTACTGTATACCCTAGGTGACAGAGATATTTATTTAGCTACCCAAACAACTAACGAGAAAAAATTAATACTCATTAACTTAAGTGATGATTTTGGTAATTGTGAGATTAGCTTGGATAATTTGCATCAAGTAGATAAATCTTCTTGGACGTTTTATCCAGCAACTCTATATCAAAAGCTTATCAAATCTAATCAAGGCATGATTCTTGTATATAGCAGTGATTTACCTGCAGCAGGTGGCTTAAGTTCATCTCATGCTTTAATGCTCAGCACTATAATCGCTATGCTTGAACTTGAAACAGATACAAGTTTCACTTCAAAATTCCAAGATCCAGCTTCTAGTCTTATCCCACTCTGCCAGCAAGTAGAAAACGCTCGTGGATTCAGTTCTGGACTAGGAGATCAGAGTGCGCAATTACTCTGCAAAAAAGATCATTTCAGCTTCATTAAACTCTTCCCTCAGCTTCAAGTTGAATATCGTGCCATTCCTAGTGACCTAGCCATTATCAGTGCGCCAAGTTTCATTGATGCAGACAAGAGTCTACCTGAGTTTAAAGCTGCTAACGAGAATATTAAAGCCTATAAAAAAATCAACGAACTCTCTCATAAATATGATTGTGAGTTTCTTGGAGATTTACTATATAAATTTACCGATAAGGAAATATTCACCATTCTAGAAGCTATAGAAGACTTATCACTACGCGGTCTTGCACTATATGGACTAGCTGAAGGTGCCAGAGTAAAAGAACTAAAAGAGCATTTAGATACTAAGTCTATTGGCAAACATCTCAATCTATCTCACCAAGCTGAAAAAAACTATAACTTAGATAGTAAAACACAAAACTGGCAAGCAATTTCTCTAGATCAGCAACTTAGTTATAAGTTTAACCCTCAAGAGTCAATCTCTTCTCATTCTGGAATCTACTTAGCAAGCACCATTGCTAATGATCAACTGCAATATGCAGCTAATAATATAGATGGGGTTTACGGTTCATCTATCAGTGGTGCTGGCCTCGGGGGCAACAATACAATCATTTGTGATAGAAATAAAGTTCAAACAATTAAGAAACAACTAATAGAAGGTTTCTACCGTGAACGTGGATTAGAGAAAAAAGCTCAGGAGAAAGTACATATCTCTTCCAGTTCAGCAGCGGCTTCTAGACTAATTTAGCAATAACGCCTTCGCTTCGCTCGGAATAACTCACCCTTAATCTTATAAGGGTATAAGAAATATATGGGTAAGTTCCCATATGTTTCTATTATTTTACTAGGGCTAATAATCAATCCTAGTCTTGCTTTAGCGTCTGAAGATAATTTGACGGCCTTAGAAACTATTAGTATTCCAGCTGAAACACAAGCAAGCAAATTAAAGCTAAATGTAAATTATAGTGAATCAACTCTTCTACAAGATAGTTCTTTAACTACAATCACAGACACCCATAATTCTAAGAAAAAAATCAAAGGCAAATTATGCTCATTAAACAGAAAATTTGGACCGCTTGATTTAGGTCTCAAAGTTAATCCTTTTAACTTTAACAGCTCAGGATTAGTCGTTGGATTAGATGTTTTAAGATCTTATGAAATACTAAGTTCCAAACCGAGTCTTGATGAACTTACAGAAGCTTTCAAACCAGCTCCTAATCAATATCTAATCCACCCAGAAATGAAAGCAGCACTGGGGAAGATATTAGTGTCAATCAATGACAAACTCAACCCTCTAGCTAGTCCAGAGCTAAAAGTTCAGTAGCTAATTTTAAATATTCATCAGAACCTTTAGTAAAATTTATTTTGATATCAAGCTCGGTATCTGCTTTCTCTTTGACATAATTAATTATGCCATCATTAAACACAGAGCCTGAGAACTGCTCTAGAACTAATTTAGCTGGATCAATGAAATTATAATTAGAGCTTCCATTTTCATTCAAGAGAGAATAATGCGTACAGCCAATAATCACATCATGAATATCCTTTGGTAATTCATTTAAGTAACGTTGCCATTCAAGTTTAGCTTCATTAAACTTAGCTGCTTCAAATAAGGGCACAATAGTAGGACATTTAACTGGATGAATATTTACTTGCCAATTCTTATAACGTCCCGAATCAATAGTTGCATTAGTTGCCATTAATGCTATACGCTTATCCTTATACTTAGATCCATTTTCAGCAAAATACTTATCCATAACATTTTTAAGACTAATAATCTGAAAACTAAAATCATCTAAATCAATTTCATCAAGATACATTGAGCTAGTGTTACAGGCTGAGATTAATATATCCACTTCATCTACCTGCATATATTCAGCAATCTCAAAAACATAACTCTTCAATTGCTCAGGACTCTTGTCTCCATATGGTGCGCGAGCAGAATCTCCAAAATAACTATATGAATATTTAGTACCAAACTTAGCTACGAACTCTTTTAATACAGACAAACCACCTAAGCCTGAATCATAGAAACCGAGCCTCATCTTAGCTGGCAAATTACTTTGCCCCCTCCAAGTAATTAATAATTCCTCTAGCTACAGCTTTAGCTAAATCATTTTGATAGCTATCCTTAGTTAGTTTTTTACGCTCTTCAACATTAGTCATAAAACCAAGTTCAAGTAATATAGAAGGAACTTGTGTATATTTAATAACCCAGAAACCTGCCTTACGTACTCTTTGGTCTGGCATACCAACATCTTTTAATAACTGTTTATGAACTACGTTCGCCAACTCTAGTCCCGATGGAGAGTAGTAATAAGTTTGCAAACCTTCCATATTTGGATTAGTTGCTAAAGCATTTACATGCACAGAGACAAAAAGCTTGGGGTCAATTGAATTAGAAACTTCAACTCTTTCAGCAAGTGAAATAAACCTATCATCATTTCTTACCATGAGGGATTTAATACCAGCAGCCTCTAAATAGCCTGCAAGCTTATGAGCTAAGCTAAGAGTAATATCCTTCTCATTATAACCACCATAAATAGCACCATGATCATAGCCACCATGTCCTGCATCTATGACTACCGCACTCCCGAGACTTTTCTGCGCAGTATCTATTTCACTAATAGTTTCAATTTTATCCTCTGCGGTTCCTAACATTCTTATTAAGAGAGTTTTACCACCTTCACCTTCTTTAAACTCTTCTAATAAATTCTTACTCTTAAGATCAAATACAATTCTAGTTACCGGACTACCTAAAGTAGCAAGTCCTAATCTTACGTTCTCAACTTGAGCAGTAGGCGGCAATTGAATTGCAGCCAAGGCTTCATCAAAATTAACTCCAATAAGATCCACCAATAATCGTTCTGGATTATGTATTTTCATGAACTTATAATCAAGCTTTCTGACAGATTCAACTGCATAAATAGACTCATCTTTAGTATCTTTGATAATCTTTAAACCCAAGACTTTATTAGGTATTTTATTAGGATTCGTTTCTGTTTTAACTTCACTTCTCTCGCTAGCTAATACTAGTAACTGTCTTTCATTATTACTAATACGAACTTCTCGTTTATGGGTTTTAGTACCAGTGAAAACAATCCTTACAATAGAATCATCAAAACGTGCCACTCTTATAACTTCTGAGCCATTAGTGAATTTCTGCGCTTGTGCTTCGCTTTTCAGTTTAGCTCCAATTAAATCTAATACTAATCTTTCTGGATTATCTAATAAAATAGTACGTGGCACCAAAGGCCCACTAGCAGTGATTCTCATGTCACCATCAAGAAAACTTATGTCTTGAATTTCAACATCATTAACATGAAATTTAAAAAACAAATTCTGTCCAATATTCTCAATATTAATCTTCTCAAGAGCTGTAACTGTTTTAGCTTCGCTTACAACACGCACTGTAGTATCATCAAACTGAGCAACTCTTACCACAGTGACATCACTACCCTTAGGTAGATCAAACTTAAAACTTCTTTCACCTAAGTGTGCATCAATTAAATCAAAAACTAAGCGCGGTGGATTTTCATAAATTCTACGCTTGAATTTTATATCGCCAAAAGAATCATGATTAATAGTTAAAGTAGAGTCTGAAAAAATAACATCTTTGATTTTGATGTCTTTTTCACTAGCTAAAGCAGCAAGACTGAATGCTAGTAAACAAAGGAGAATAGGGTTTATCTTTTTTAATATTTTATGCACGTCAATACAAGCCATAAAGGCTTCCTGCTTAATATTAAATCAAACTACTGAACTTTTAACAATGAACTAGAATTTAATTCATTATAATGATCTAATTGATCTAATATGTAAGACACCCGAAGGGCGTAATACATATAGTAGGATATTAAAGAATGTCTTTTAAAATTAAACTAGGCATACTAGGCAGCACCGGTTACACGGGTGCTAGTTTAGCTGCAATACTTGCCAAGCATCCTAATGCAGAGATTATTTTTCTTGGGTCACAACAATATGCTGGTGAAAAGTTCTCTAAAGTTTATCCAGAATACAATAAGCTCATAAATTTACAATGTATTGATGCCAATGATCAATATTTAGAATCATTAAATTCAAAGCAAGTCGATTTGGTTTTTTTTGCTACTCCTAATGGTATCTGTCATAAATATGCTCCTGCATTAATTGAACGAGGTATTAGCGTCATAGATCTTAGTGCTGATTATAGATTCAGAGATCTAAGTATCTATGAGCAATGGTATGGCTTTAAACGTAATGATCATAAGCTCAATGCTCAAGCAGTTTATGGTTTAGTAGAATTTAAGCGTGAAGAAATTAAAAAACTCAAGAGACCTGCATTAATTGGTAATCCTGGTTGTTATACCAGCTCAGCGATATTAGCTCTGGCGCCGTTGCTAGAAAAGTATTCAAGTATCATTGACTTAAATTCAATAATCATAGACGGCAAGTCTGCCATTAGTGGTGCTGGTCGCAAAGCCTCTACTGAATTGCTTTTCTCAGAGCTTAATGAATCCTGCTCACCATATAAATTAGCTAATAGTCATAGACATGGACCTGAGTTAGAAGCGTTTTTCTCAGAACTCTCGTCCACTAAAATACAGTTAAGTTTCTCCCCACATCTTATTCCTATGACCACAGGCTTACTTACTACTTCTTATATAAGCTTCACCGAAGATATAAGCGAGAGCAAACTCAGAGAAATCTATGAGAATCGTTATGCCAATGAACAGTTCATTACTTTACTAGACCCTGATATCTATCCACGAACCAAATGGGCAGTAGGAACTAACCAAGCCTTCTTGCAAGTCAAATATGATACTCGTCTTAAACGTGCCACTATCACCTGCGCTATCGACAACCTTATGAAAGGCGCTGCTTCACAAGCAGTACAGAATATGAACCTATTATTCGGACTGCCAGAAGAAACTGGCTTATGCTAACTGCTTCAACAAAGGCGCTAGAACTGCTTTCTTTCTCACAAAACTACGAATATCATTAATAGCAGTTTCTAACTCTAAAACCAACTTAGCTGAGTTCAAATCACTATTATACGAATATTCATTCTGCAATAAGCTAAGCATTTCTATTAAATGAATATCTTCTGTTTCTGCAAGCTTTTCTGCCTTAATAACTTGTTCCAGTTGAGAACCCGCAGATCCAGCTTCCAGCCACTGTGTTAAATCAGTATACAGCTCCTGCGCTGCTTCTTGGTATTCTTTAGTGGTCTCAGTATTATTAAAATGAATCACCTGTGATCTACTAACTAAGGTCGACAAAACTGCATCCTTAGATTCAGACAAGAGCATAAACATAGTATTAGGTTTAGCTTCTTCAATAGTTTTCAATAAAACAGTAGCTGAATCAGGCTTGAGCGTTTTTAAACTAGCATCCTCAATAATAACAATACGAAAATATTCCGAACTTTGTGACAATTCAGCTAAAAGTTCTAGCGATTGCTCCATCTTGATAATTTGTTTACGTCTAACTTTATCCTCTTCATCATTGTTTTTCTTCTCATCTTCTTGAGGCTTTAATAATAAAGGTGTACGGGGATGAGTATCAACAGCAATCCATCTACAGTTTTGGCATTGCATGCAAGGGCTAATGAACTGTACAGAATTATTGTTTAACTGACAATTCAAGACTAAATTAATCTGTTTAATAAGCTCTAGCTTGTCTTTTAAGGCTCTACCAGTTAATAAATAAGACCTTGCTAAATGATTCTTGGTTAAGCTTTGGTTAAAGAACTCAGTTACAAGATTTTGTTTTTCAATATTAACTAGATTTTCCATAATTCTATAATAGGAATAATTTTAATCATAGCAAAATAAAGAAAATATTATCTCACTTAACCCAAGCTTAATATAGCTATGCATAGATATCTCTAGTTTAGTTTAGTAAGGGTAAACCGATACTGAATTGAGCTCGAGAGATTTGCTTATAGCGTTCTAAACAAATGCTTAGCAGTAGTTAAAGCCAATAGTAAGCCCATTAAAAAGCAAGCTTGAGGCCAATTAACAAAACACAAAGGAGATAAACTATGTCATCAGGAATAGACGGGCGTAACCCCACAATTCGATTATCGATCATTAGATCACAAATCGACAGACAACAACAAGTAATCGCACTTTTAGAGAACAGATTACAAGAAACAATATTAGGTGGTACAGATGTAGGTAATATATATCGTGACCAACATTTAGATGGATTATTAGGCGAAGTAGCTGATGTCTATGGTGATACACCAGTAGTAGATTCACGCTTTGGATACAACAATTCCGGTGTGCCTCTAGATGGTAATGGTGTAGCCGTTGCAGGTTTAATAGATGCTAGTGGTAATATCAATACTGCTGCATACAATGCTTACCTAGCTCTTCAAGTAACAGATGCTCAGCAGGCTAACGCGGTTAGATTACAACCAGCTTATTCTGGTCTAACTGGTGCAATGCAGAAAGGTATAACAGACTTTCAACAATTTGATGCTAGTGGAGCTCCTTTGCCTCTCGAGCAAGACGGTCTAAGACAATTACTATATCAAGCAAGAGCATTGATGGGTGAATTAAGAGTAGAAGAACAACACTGGAACTCTGAAGTATCAGAGGAAAAATCTAGACGTAAGGAATTGGCTGACTTTACTAAAGGCTAATTAAACCATACCTTGATCGCCAATATTACGCTCGTAGCACTTCGAGGGCACCGAGATCGTGTCTGCGAGCTTATAGGCTAATATTTGTGCATCTAGAAGATTCTCAGCGACTGCGGTTGCTCCGAATACTTCTGACTCAATACCTGGAGAATCTTTGTCTCTCTTACCAGTGAGCCCATAGAATACTAGGGGCACACCATTCAGAGAGCCATATTTCTCTTCTAATCTTTCATTGATTTTTTCTAGTATATCTAGATTATATATATGCCCAGGAATTCCGGCGTAACTATCTCCAGCAACTATATTTACTGCAAGTGCAGATCCCAGGAATTTATGAAAACCATCTTTATAAAAACTTAAATCAGCATTAGCTGATGATGAAAAAACCTCATATAGGTCTTCATCAAATAATGGCAATATCACTTGAGCATCAGAATCAGCCATGGTGGTACGATACTGTAATAGCTTAGGTTTAAGAGCATCATTCACATCTAGTACTAAATCAAAAGCCAATAATCCAGTAAAAGCTCTATCATCAAACTCACTACTACTAGCTTTCATAGCTTCAAGAGTAGGATTGATGATCTCATGGCGAATTTTTTTCATGAGAGTATCGGTCAATATTGGAGTAGGAGCATAAGCACCTAAATCATAATAGCCATCAGCAGCTTCGTTGTAATTTCTATAAGCCTGAACAGGAGGAAGCATTAAGGCTCTCTGACCATCACAGATAGTATTAATAGTAAATTCATGCCCTTCAACAAATTCCTCAATAACCACACTTGTAAGCTCTCGTGACAAGAATTTTTGCTTGAACATATGTTTAAGAATTCTTCTTGCCTCTTTAAAATCAGTAGCTATCATCATTGAATCATCCATCTCAAACTGTTTATCTAAGCGGATCTTCAATGGGAACTTAACTGAGTTTAAGAACGCAAGAGCTATATTTAAATTATCAAAACAAACGAAACGAGGACAAGGGATATTGTTACGATACATTAGATTTTTAGCAAAATAATTAGAAGCTTCAAGTTGAGCTGCAGCCTGTGTTGGACCTAGAATTAATTTACCTGCTTCTTTAAATCTATCAACTATACCTTTAGCATATAATCTACTCTCTCCAACAATAGTGAGATTAATATTTCTAGCAATTACAATCTCTAGAAGCTTGTCGATATCATTTATATCAACATTAAGACATTCAGCAATCCTACTGAGTGCAAGATTACCTGGTGCAACAATAATTTCTAAGTCGCGATATTTTTCGGATGCTAAAAGTTTCCATATAATGGCATGTTCTTTTGAGCCAGATCCTATAAGCAATATCTTCACAAGATAAATTCTCTCATGGACTTGGAGAAGTGTCTACAGACCTAAATTACGATGTTATATTGTTTAAAGGTTATGCGCTTAATTGCTCCCTTTACATTTATTGCTTTTTTCCTTAGTGGCATCAGTGCCCTTGTTTATGAATTGACTTGGGTACGCTTACTTAAACACGTGTTTGGTTCAGATAGCCTAGCTCTTAGTACCATGCTAACGGTATTTATTGGCGGCATTGCATTAGGAACTTTTATTGCCGGGAAATTGATAGAACATTATTTTCGTTTTGATAGAGATCTCGATGAACAGTCTCAACATGCGCTAAACTTAGGTCAAGGCTATTCATTAATGTTTAGCTATTGCTTAATAGAACTCGCACTGGGTCTTTATGCACTATTAATACCAATATTATTAGGACCGTTAGTACTCGGAAATATTTGGTCTATATTTGCAGGTTATGCATTAGAAAACGCCATCATAGGATCATTACTCAAGTTTGTCATTTCTACATTATTATTAATTATCCCCACAATGCTTATGGGCATTAGCTTTCCTATACTTACTGAATTATTAGCAATTCATAATGGCAAAAATTTCACCAATCATCATACTGATCAGTTTGCAGCTGCTAATCTTTATGCCACCAATACCTTTGGAGCCATCATTGGAGCTATAGTTGGAGGTTTTTATTTATTACCTCAACTTGGTTTAAATACAAGTGTTTATTTAGCAGCCTTAGTTAATATTTTCATTGCCATATTTTGTTCTCTCTGGTTCCTAATTAATCGAGATAATTTTAGCGGAGCCAATCCAATACAGGTATTTGACTTTATAAGTAATGCTGCAGATAAACTAAACTCAGTAGTGATCAAGACTAAACTGGCACATATAAAGCTTAGTGAAAATGAAAAAAAATATCACCAAACAATCTCAATTCTATTAATTATATCTTTTACTATTGGATTTATAAATCTCAGCCTAGAAGTCATTTGGACTAAGATTTTAACCTTAGTTATTGGTTCATCTACTTATTCACTTAGTATCATTCTTATAGCTGTGCTACTAGGAATCAGCAGTGGAGCTTATTTATTAAACTGGGTGATTAAATTAGCTGACTATTTTAGAATAAGCTATATAAAATTTTTAAAGACTTCTTTATTTAGTTTTGCTGTATTAATTTTTATCTCATCTTGTTTTTTCAATCAATTACCATGGTTATTTTTACAATTGAGTCAAGCATTAACAACAGGATTAGAATCTTCCGATTGGCTAGTTGCTAATGTCTTAAAATTTTGCATAGTTGCCATCATTGCTATTCCGGTAACTTTTGTAGAGGGAGTGATTTTTGCGTTTATACTTTACTTGATTTCAAGTGACACTAATTTAATAGATACTAAATTATTAGAACCAGTTGGCACCCGAGTTGCAAGAGCTTCATATACCAACACTGTAGGAGCAATAATAGGTTCATTTATCACCGGATTCTTATTCATACCTTTACTAGGTAAATTTGGTAGCGGCATTTACTATAGTCTGGAAATCTTCATTATCATGGCATTCTTACTTGCTCTGTTACCTTATCGACTTAACGAAGAAGAAGCACAGCCAATAACAAAACCATCTAAACTCTATGGCTCTCGCGAGGAAAAAATTAAAACTGGTCTTAAAGCTTGGTTTGCACCTAAAGAAAGTGAAAACACATTTAAATTCGCATGGGGAATGATTTCTATCGTCATTACCATGTGTATCGCAATGCTATTACTACCACAGCTTAATACTCAAGAAATTTCAAGCGGTGTATCTATATATAATGGATTGAAATATAAATCCATCAACAAGAGGCAATACCAAAATGCTATCGCAGAAAAAATCCTATTTCACAAAGAAGGACTTAATAGCATAGTTACAGTTGTAGAGAATGAATCTGCCAATGCTATCTTCTTAAAAAATAACGGTAAGATAGAAGCCGGCAAACCTATAAGACCAGAAGATCCATCTAAGGCAGATATGCTGACTCAGATTCTACTCGGTCAAATACCTATTATGGTTAAGCCCGAAAGTAGAACCGCACTCTTAATAGGGATGGGGTCAGGAGTTAGTCTCAAATCCCTTGCTAAAGCAGGTTCTAAAGCTAAATTAGCAAGAATAGATATTTGTGAAATAGAAGAGCAAGTTTTCAGAGCTGCTGAAAAATTCTTTAACGCACCAACTGGACCAACTTATAAAGGCATAGAATTAAAACGCCATGTAACAGATGCAAGAAATTTCTTATCAGCACTTAATTCATCTTCAGAGCCTATTGCTAATTATGATCTGATTATTTCTCAACCTTCAGATCCCTGGATATCTAGCGCTTTATTCACCCAAGAATTCTGGCAACTTGCAGCCAATAATTTAAATGAACAAGGAGTTTTTGCTCAATGGTTACAACTCTATTCTATTGATCCAGAATATCTAAAGATTGCATTAACTACCTTCCAATCAGTTTTCCCTGAAGTATTAATTTTCCGACCAGGCAATGCTGCTGAATTAATTATCATTGGATCTAAGTCAGAGATTGACCTTGACAGCAACGAGATCAAAAGCCTTATTGCTCAAAAAGATCTCAGAAAAGAACTTACACAAATTGGCATTAATAATGAAGCAGAGTTGTTAACTAATTTAGTTCTAGTACCTGAATCAGTTAAAACTCTAGTCAATGCAAATGGATCCAACAATAACAAACCAGTAAAAGTACTTAAATATATCAGTAAAATTGATATAGATAGCACTCAATATCAACCTAAATTAACTTCATTTACACCTAATACTGAAAGCTCAGTATTAACTGAATCAGCAGTTCCTAATTCTTTAAACACTGATGACAATATGCGTCTTGAATTTCATACCTCTCAAAAAATCAATGAATTCTATGAAACTCTCAAAGAAAATGAAAACTTTTTAGTAAATCAAGTAGACCCGAAAGCTCTTATTCGTTTTCTTGCAGAGCAAAAAGATCCTAATCTATTAATGAAAATTGCTCGTGCTCATAGTCAAATCAATAATAAATTTCACCAAAAAATGGCTCTAGGACTAGCCCAAGAACTATATAATATAAACCAAACACCAGCTAGTGCCTTAACCTTATATGAGATTTATAAGAATAGAATGGAAGATCAGAAAGCTGAATCTATTCTCTATGAAGCTCAATCAAAATTCTCCGACATCATTTCTACTGACAGAAAAGCTAGAGTAACAATCTTCGAAGGTCTTCTTGAAGGACCAGCACTTGATGATTTCCAATTAGCAAGTCTCGCTGAAATTTACACTCATAGCCTTGAATGGTCTAAAGCTGAAGCTTTAATTGAGAAAGCACTAGAACTTAATCCTTTCAATGCTGATCTCTTTATTGAGCAAGCAGATATAAAGTTCAAACATATACAAACACAATTTAATCAAAACAAATTATCTACTAAAGCCCAAGCTAAACTTATAGATGAATTAGCTGATATACAATTAAGCTATGAAAACGCTATTGATAAAGATGAGCTAAATGCCAGAGCTTACTTGCAATTAGCTAAGTTTTACCTATATAGAGCTAACTCAATTACTGAACAAGGTTCAGAGCTTGATAAAGCTGAAATTATAAACTTTAAAGCCTTGGCTATTAATAATTTAAACAAGGCTCTTAAAATTAACCCACGTGATGCCGACACTCAGCTTATACTAGCGAAGATCTATCTTGATAAACTTCCTAATTCTCAATTAGCACTTTCTAAAATTCCTGATACAGAAATCGATAAAGCTATAAAATATTTACGTAACAGCATACTACTAAATCCTTACTCACTTGAAGCTAATTATCAAATGGCAGATTTAGAGTACAAGATAGGCAATATCGATCTAGCTTATAAATATTCACAACGGCTCATGAAATTCTGCGAAACTGGCTCTCGCTGTGTTGATGAACTCGGTCCCGAAAAACTCGAAAAAGCCCATAAGCTTGCGCTGAAGGTAGAGAAGCTTGCTAAAGGGAATCCTGTTCAGAAGAATAAATGAATTTATATGCGGCATTTTATTAGCTTACCCAATGGAACCCATTCAGTCAGATCTCAAGATTTAAGAAAAGAAACTCTCTTGCAGCAAGAACGAACAGCTGAATCAAAAGCAACTCCATCAACTCAAGAAGAAACATTCGCTCTTATATTTCAAGCAGCAGGGATTATTCAAACTGACCCTGCAAAGATTCAAGGAGAAAAACTCCTTACTTTATTAAATACTTGGTTGAGACAAGATAGGACTGAACTTGAAGTTACTGGAAGCTATCGTGAATCACATACACTGAAGGTTAAATTCAGAGACTATCCTACAGTTGATTTCTATATAGAAAGAAAGTATGCTAGCTTTAGATTAATCTCAATGGATAATCAAGAACTTCCTGCAAAGCAATATCCAAAAGTTAAAGCAGCAGCCTCACATGCAATAGTTAAGTATAATGCATTGCATCAAGCTTCTAATAAATCTTAAGATACTAAGCCGTTTTATTACCAGCAGGCTCTTTAGAACCACCACCAGCCGCAGAGCCAGTGCTAGAAAGCGTTAGAATTTTCTTCCTGGTTTTAATAGTAGATTTCTTAATAGCATCCTGCTCTTCTTGACTATACTGTCCAGTAATTCTAAACATCACCTTAGCTTTCACTAAAGCTTGTCTTGCATCTGTTTCTTTCTGTTCATCAGTAATAGTCTCAGTAACTGTAGAATAATCCTTGTCTTTAGGGAATTCTGGATCAAACTCTAAGTATGCTTCTACCTTATCTCCTGGTTTAAGTCTTTCATTAATCAACTCATCAGAGATAGTATCTTCAAGAAGACGTTGGATAGCACGTTTCATTGGACGAGCTCCAAACACTTTCTGATAACCTTCAGTAGCAACTTTGTCTTTAACTTCATCAGTAAGAGCAATAGTCATACCGTGCTCTTTCAGACGCAGTTCTAGATCCTTGATCATAATATCAACGATACGACGCATATCATCTCTATTAAGATGTCTGAACACAACGATATCATCAAGTCTATTAATAAACTCTGGTTTGAATCCACGTTTCACTTCTTCCATGACGGCATCTTTCATGCGTTTATATTCGTCATCTTCAACTTTGTCTTTATGAGCTGAGAAGAAGCCAATACCACCAGTATTAGACATACGATTAGCACCAACGTTAGAAGTCATAATAATGATAGTGTTCTTGAAACTCACTTTACGTCCACGACTATCAGTTAAATGTCCATCATCTAACATTTGTAACATAACGTTAAATACATCTGGATGTGCTTTCTCAATCTCATCAAAAAGCACCACGCTATAAGGCTTACGTCTAACGGCTTCTGTTAATTGACCGCCATCTCCATAACCCACATATCCAGGAGGAGAACCTATAAGCTTACTTACAGTATGCTTCTCCATATACTCAGACATATCTATTCTAATAAGATTCTCTGAACTACCAAAGAAGTAATCAGCAAGCACTTTAGCAAGCTCTGTCTTACCTACACCAGTAGGACCGCAGAATAAGAATGAACCAATTGGACGCTCAGGATTTTTCAGACCAGAACGAGCACGGCGAATAGCTTTAGATACAGCAGTTACCGCTTTATCCTGACCTATAACTCTGGTATGTAAAATACCTTCCATATCCTTAAGCTTCTCAGTCTCACCTTGTTTTAAGTCACCCACAGGGATTCCAGTCCAACTAGAAACGATATGAGCAATCTCTTCTTCAGTAACTTGAGGTTTGTTTTTCTCTTGTTCTTTCTTCCAATCTTCTTGGATCTCTCTAATTTGATCTCTAAGCTCATTCTCTTCATCACGTAATTGTGAAGCTTTCTCGAATTCTTGATTTCTGATAGCTTCTTCTTTTTGGCGAGAGATCTTAATTAAACTAGTCTCCAATTCTTTACCTTCTGGCGGTAATGAACTAGCACGCAAACGCACTCTTGATGAAGCTTCATCAATTAAATCTATAGCCTTATCTGGTAAGAATCTATCAAAAATATATCTATCAGATAAAGTCGCTGCTGCTTCAATCGATTTATCAGTAATGATTAGACGATGATGATCTTCATACTTCTGTCTTAAACCTCTAATAATATCGATAGTCTCATCCACTGTAGGTGAATTAATAATCACTGGCTGAAATCTACGCTCTAACGCTGCATCACGCTCGATATGCTTACGATACTCATCTAGAGTAGTAGTACCGATACATTGCAACTCACCACGAGCAAGTGCTGGTTTAAGAATATTAGCTGCATCTATAGCACCTTCTGCAGCACCTGCACCGATCAAAGTATGCAATTCATCTATCACCAGCATTATATTTCCTGCTGAGCGAATCTCATCCATGATCTTCTTAAGTCTCTCTTCAAATTCACCACGGTATTTAGTACCAGCAACAAGTAAACCGAGGTCAAGCATTACTAACTTCTTACCTTCAAGCAAGTCAGGCACATCACTAGAAATAATTCTAAGTGCAAGTCCCTCAGCAACTGCTGTCTTACCAACACCAGGCTCACCGATTAAAACTGGATTGTTTTTAGTTCTTCTACCAAGTATTTGAATAACGCGTTCTATCTCTTCGAATCTACCAATCACAGGATCTAATCTTCCTTCCTGTGCAGCTAATGTTAAATCTGTTCCAAATTCATCTAAAGTTGGGGTCCTAGTTCTACCACCAGCTTGATTAGCAGCAGCACCTTTAGCACTACTACCAGAACCTACTCCTAGTAAGGATCCACCAGCAGCTCCGCCTGGAGCGCCACTGCCTGAAGACTCACCTAATAATCTAATGATATGTTGTCTGACCTTCGCCAAATCCACTCCTAGATTATCAAGCACGCGTGCAGCCACGCCTTCACCTTCTCTTATTAAACCAAGAAGCAAATGCTCTGTACCAATATAATTATGTCCAAATTGACGAGCTTCATCCCAACTTAGCTCTAGGACTCGTTTAGCACGAGGTGTGAAAGGTATCTCTACCGCTACAAACCCTGAACCACGTCCAATAATTTTCTCTACTTCAACTCTAGCGTCTTTAAGATTTACGCCCATTGATTTAAGTGTCTTAGCTGCGACGCCTGTGCCCTCGCCAATCAGCCCTAATAAAATTTGCTCTGTGCCCACGAAGTTATGTCCCAAGCGTCTAGCTTCCTCTTGGGCTAACATGATCACCTTAATGGCTTTTTCTGTAAATCTTTCAAACATGGGTTGTTGTTGTTTCCTTAATATTAATTAGCTAATCCTAAGATTAGCAATTTTTACTACCTATATTATTCACCCTTTTCACTTAAAATATCTTAGGATTAATAGATATTTATTATTAGAACGTTAATTGAAAATCACTATTTATAAGTAATACTATATACCTCAAGATACTCTTCAGATAATATTCTGCAAATTTATGAATAATAAAATACAAAAATCCCAGCGTTTTAAGCTGGGATTCTCGAAGGGTGTATTAGGGAAAACAGGATATTGCTTTACAACAATTAAGCAATAGTTCTAGTGATGTTCATAGTAGCTCTCATTAAACTATCTAAGTCATGCTTTAAAGCGTAAAGAACCGCTTGAGTTCTGTCATTCACTTTAAGTTTAGTGAAAACGTTATTGATGTGAGTTTTCACAGTAGACTCAGAAATGAAAAGCTGTTGAGCAACTTTCTTATAGTTATAACCTTCACAAAGATACTTAAGCACTTCTGCTTCTCTCTCTGTAAGTAGTTCTAGGTTACCGTAGTTGGAATTTGCATTAGTGAGAATTGATTGTTTCTCATTAATAAGATTTCTGATAGCTTTGCTAATCATAAAGTCAATAAATAATTGACCAGCTTCAGCTGCTTCAATCGCTAGAGACAAAGTTCTCTCTGCTCTTTCGCTAAGCAACCAAGCGCTAAGATTAGCCGCTAGGTATAAATCTAAAATTGATTCTTCTGGAACATTTTTAGATACAAAAATGATTTTGGTATTTGGTGAACAGCTAGTGATCTCAGCAAATATTTCAGTAGTTGTTCTACGACCTGGAAGTTCACTTGTGATAATAACCACATGTGGCTTTCTTGTTTGTACAGCTTGGATAAGAGCTTCTTGATAATCAACTCTATCTATTCTGTTGTATCCAGCCATACTAAGCTCTTTTGTTATCTGAACTGTCGACTGAACTGGGCTAAGCGCAATTACCGCGTCGCGGGTTTGGTTTTGTTGTGTTGTCATGAGTGGGGGTCTCCTGTAGTGCCTATTTCGTGGGTTGTAAGCTAGTATTTACACACGCAGCTCACTCTACTGATATTGGCCTAAAACAGGAAATCACCATAGGGATAACCCTTGATTAATTTATAATATCTCTTATTAACGGTTAATATCGACAAAAATCAAGCTTTCTTGAATTAATTTTCTTTAATATTTGACTTTTAGTGCTAGGGGTTAGGGAACTTTTTAGGGTTATCAGGGTGCATTTTTTAGTCTAGCTTGTAATTCACTGAGAGATAGAGTATTATTGGAAATATTATGCAAATTAATAGAAGTCATGCAGATGGTTATCAGAAAATTAGCCAAAGAGGAATTAATAATGCTCCTGACAGTCCAAGTCAAGCCAATAGTAATCCTCCGCCTAATACTAAATCAAATTCAGAAACAATTGATCTAGATCAACTTAATAAAAGAGTGGGCACATATGGAGGAACCTATCTTAATCTTCCAAAAGATGAAGCAGAAAGTTTGGAAAGAAGCCTAGGCGCAACTATTTAAAAACTTACCTTCAAAATTCAGGTTTATTCCTAAGATAGTTTAGTAGTAATATTTTGAATTCAGTGTTAATAAGCTTAACACTAAGTTCAATGCTAAAATCGTTGAATACTACGCTAGACCATGAAAAAACTACCTTCTACTTTACCACTTATAATACTTGTACTATTTTTATCCTTATTTGCAGTGAGCCTAATGGGGCAAGAAAAACAGCGCAAGATTCTTAGCTATAGCGATTTTATTCAAAGAGTATTACCTACTGATGGTAGTGCCAGTACCGCTTATAAAGTGGAACTGACAAATGGTGACGATATTGCCAAAGTTGAAGATAAAACTGGAGAGGTCTATTATGCCAGGGTTCCAGCTAACCTACTTGGTTCTAACCCTGATCTAGCTGATAAATTAGTTGAGCGCGGAATTAAAGTAGAAGTTAAAGCTCAACCTAGCGACAATGTTTGGGCGGGTGTAGTGTCTAACTTCGTAGTGCCTCTGGTGCTGTTTGGTTTGTTTATTTTTATGCTGCGTAATGTTGGTGGTGGTGGACCAATGTCGTTTGGCAAGAGCCGTGCCAAGCTTATGACACGTAACACGAACATAAGCTTTGATGACGTTGCTGGTATAGAAGAAAGCAAACAAGAATTAGAAGAGATCGTAGACTTCTTAAAGAACAGCGAGAAATATACTTCACTCGGAGCAAAGATTCCCAAAGGTGTGATTTTAGTAGGACCGCCAGGTTGCGGCAAAACCCTCTTAGCAAAAGCTGTTGCAGGAGAAGCTGGAGTACCATTCTTCTCTATCTCTGGTTCTGATTTCGTAGAGATGTTTGTGGGTGTTGGTGCTAGTCGTGTGAGAGACTTGTTTGAACAAGCAAAGAAAAATGCTCCTTGTATAATTTTTATAGATGAAATAGATGCAGTAGGACGTCAGCGTAGTGGTATGTCCGGTGGCGGCAACGATGAACGTGAACAAACTTTAAATCAATTACTAGTAGAGATGGATGGCTTCCAACCGAATAGCGGAATAATTATTCTTGCTGCTACTAACCGTCCTGATGTATTGGATAAAGCTCTCTTACGTCCGGGAAGATTCGATCGTAAAGTAACTATCGATACACCTGACTTAAGTGGCAGGCTTGAGATACTCAATGTTCACACTCGCGGTAAACCAGTCTCTGCCGATGTTTCAACAGAAACACTAGCTAAGCGCACCCCAGGATTTAGTGGAGCAGATCTAGCTAACTTAATCAACGAAGCAGCAATACTTGCAGCGAGAGATGGTGCTAAAGAAGTTACTATGAGATACCTTGAAGAAGCTATAGACAAAGTAGCTATAGGTCCTGAACGCAAGAGCAAGATCATCAAGCCTAAAGACCAAGTGAACACTGCAATTCATGAGACTGGTCACACTTTAATCAGCATATATTTCGAATCAACTAATGAGTTTCATAAAGTAACTATTATTCCTCGTGGTATGGCTCTAGGATTAACTTGGTCTACTGAAGAAGAGTATAGAGTCTCACAATCAGAAGATCAATTAAGAACTGAGATGCGTGTTTTACTTGCTGGACGTGCTGCTGAAGAATTAACTTTCGGTAGCGGTAAAGTTACTACTGGTGCATCTAATGATATGGAACGTTGCTCAGCAATAGCTCGTGCCATGATAACTAAGTTTGGAATGAATCAGAGTCTTGGCATAGTCACTTATGGCGAGAGACATGGGAATCCTTTTATGGGAGATGATTACAGTTCTAAAAATTACAGCGAAGCTTATGCTAATAAAATAGACCAAGAAGTACAAGTATTAATTCAAGCTCTATACGAAGAAGTGAAAGCAACTTTAAAAGAACATAGAAGCGAGTTACTAGCAGTATCTCAAGTATTACTAAACAAAGAAACTTTAGATAAAGAAGAAGTGTTTGCGATATTAGAACAAGTGAAGCGCGGGGAGTTTGAAACTATTCCTTTAGAACAATTCGAAGCACTTGCAACTTCACGTACACCAGAAAGAATCAAAGCACAGATTAAAGAAGAGCAAGACAAACGCAGAGCAGAACGTGAGCGCTTAAGAATCATGGAAGCACAGCGCCTAGAGGCTCTTAAAGCGAAGGAAGCTAATAGCAAACCTGATGAAAAGTTATATGGCTAAAATGCATTTCGATGAAAAAGTTAAGTTGTCAAGAAATAAGAAATACCTGGATAAACTTTTTTACAAAGAAGTGCAGTAAAACACACAAGCTTATTCCTTCAGCCTCATTAGTACCAGACAATCCAACTCTATTACTAAATTCTGCTGGTATGGTGCAATTCGTGCCGATATTTATGGGCACCAAACCTGCCACAGAACCGCCTCGCGCTGTTACCATACAAAAATGCGCGCGTGTTGGTGGTAAAGATTCTGACCTAGAAAATATAGGACGTACTACTAGACATCATAGTTTTTTTGAGATGTTGGGGAATTTTTCCTTTGGTGATTACTTTAAGAAGGAAGCTATTGAATGGGCTTGGACTTTTGTTACCAAAGAATTAGAGATGTCACCCACCCAGCTTTATATATCAGTGTTTAAAGGTGATGAGCTTAATGATCGTGATACTGAAGCTTATGATATTTGGATGAAGGTTTTAGAGAAAGATTTCCCTAATATTGAAGAGCGTAAGAAGCATATTTGGGAAATGACGCGTAAGGATAATTTCTGGGGTCCTCCTGGTAAATCCGGACCCTGCGGACCTTGTAGTGAAATATATTTTGATATCGGCGAACATATTAAGAATCACGATGATAGATATATAGAGATCTGGAATCTGGTGTTCATGCAATTCAATAAAGATGAAGAAGGTAATTTTACTCCATTAGCTAAACAAAACATAGACACTGGTGCTGGTCTAGAGCGCATGGCGACTATATTACAGGAAGTACATAATAGCTTTGAGACTAATGAATTATTCGATATTCTCACTAAACTTGCTGATTCTATTGGCATAAAATATGGCGCTAATAAAGACAGTGATTTATATCTAAAAATCATTACAGATCATTTACGTTGCTTAAGCTTCCTTATCGCTGACGGAGTGCGTCCTAGTAATATTGGTCGTGGTTATGTACTACGCATGATTATTCGTCGTGCAGCTCGTTTCTTATACTTGCTACGTAATCAAGCAGGAGCTTTCCTCTATACTCACACTGATAATGTAGTAAATAATTATGCACAAGCTTACCCAGAATTAAAACAAAACGCTGAAACCATTAAAGATGTATGTAAGAAAGAAGAAGAAGCTTTCACTAAAACTATTATCAATGGTCTTAAAAGATTAGAAGAAATTCTTGGAAATAAAAATACTCAGAAAATTCTTAGCGGTGAATTTGTGTTTGATCTTTATGCTACTTATGGATTTCCGCTAGAGTTAACTTTAGATATAGCTAAGGAGAAGGGCTTCGATATAGATATAGAAGCTTATGAAACTGCTAAAGCCAAACACTCAGAGGTTTCTAACACAGGAGCATTTGACACTTCTGTAGAGTCTAATGCTTATATCGCTGATATCATTAAGAATCATGGAGCAACTAAGTTTCTTGGCTACGACACTCTTAGTAGTAAAGCTAAAGTTTTAGCGATAGACGCTAACAAAGTTATACTAGATCAAACTCCTTTCTATGCTGAGTCAGGTGGACAGCTTGCAGATAAAGGTAGTATTGGCAAAAACAAAGTTATTAATGTCAAAAAGATCGAAGGTATTTTCATACATCATGTCGAGAATATTAATGATCTTAAAGTTGGCGATGAAGTAGAAGCTAAAGTAGATCCTGAGCATAGGAAACTTACTACTTATCATCATACATCTTGCCATCTCTTACAAGCTGCTCTACGTAAAGTTCTTGGACCACAAATACAGCAAATGGGTTCTCAAGTAGGACCAGAATATACACGGTTTGACTTCAATCTAGATAGAGGCATGACTAAGGAAGAAATACAAGCTGTAGAAGATTTAATGAACCTTTGGATATCTCACAAACTTCCAGTCACTACTAAAGTGATGAATATGGATGAGGCTGTTAAAGCTGGTGCTTTGAGTTTCTTTGAGGAGAAGTATGATGATGAGGTTAGAGTACTTTTCGTAGCAAGTGATAAAGAGACAGCTTCCATAGAACTTTGTGGTGGTACACATGTAACTAATATTGGCGATATACAGAAAGTGGTTATAGCTCAAGAAGGTTCTGTAGCTGCAGGTATCAGACGTATTAAGATGTTCTCAAATCAAGTTGCTGACAAGTTCATACAAGAACGTAAAGAAGCAGAGAAGAAAATTGCCGAAGAAAAATTCGCTGCAGAAAAAGCTAAAGCTGAAGCTAAACTTAGAACTCAAGAACTTACAAGAGAAGCATTAGCTAAAGCAGATGAAATTCTTAGTCAAGCTGAAACTAATTCAGAAACAAAAATATTGATAGTAAGCCTAGTTAAATATTTCCCTGGAGGCTTAGAAGCAGATATAGTGAAAACTCTAGCTGAAGCTTTACTTTCTAAGATTGAGAGTGCTGGTTCTAAGGGCTTTGTGTTTTTGGCTTCAGAGTGGGAAGCTAAAGTTACGTTTATTGCAGGAGCATCTGCTGACTTAGTAAAAGATCCAAGTTCTCCTTATAATGCATCTAATGCTGTTAAAACTGCAGCCCAAATTTGCGGCGGTGGCGGCGGTGGACGTCCTAACTTTGCGCAAGCGGGGGGGAAGGATCCAGCTAAAATTAGCGAGGCAATTGAAGCCATATCAACAAAAATCAGCTTAAATTCTAATAATATTTCAATTAAATAATCAAAATTCTGATTATTAGCACCCAAAGATGCCTATTATGTTAAACTATATACATGTCCACGATTACAAAAAACAATATTTATTTTAATGGGATAAATGGATTGAATGTTCAATCTATCTATAATAATTCTCAAATAGTTTGCAATGAATCCAAAGCTTTATTCCAAGAAATCAATAGAGGAGCTGCTGTTTACCTAAACTCAAGAAATAAAATAACGATAAATGAAGATTTAAACTCACTTGATTTAAAAGATACTAATAAGGCACTGGGAGACGTCGATGTAATTGCAGATGCAAAAGTGGGAGAACTAATAAAACTTGACGGGAAAACTGATAAGCAACAACACATAGCTAGAATTTTCAATGGGCTTGATTTGATTATCAAGAATTGTGAGAGGGTTTGCACAAACATCTCATCTGGTTTGTATCGAGACTTGGAAAATTCATCTCAAATCGCTATCGCTCACATAGCTAATAATTTTGATGAGCTGAAGAAACAAATTACTGACACGCTACGTAATATAAGTATATTTGATAACTTACGAGAAACTGCTATTAGAATCGCTGGCCGCTGGAATATAGAAGGTCTCTAAACTAGACTCATCAATTCTTCAAGCACATTCTTATTCTCCAGTGTACTAATATCACCGCTAGGTTCTTTACCTTGAGCAATATCCTTAAGTAATCTACGCATGATCTTCCCAGAGCGGGTTTTAGGCAGTCCAGAACAAATAATTATGCGTTCCGGTTTAGCAATAGCACCGATCTCCTTAACAACTTGATTCTTAAACTCTTCTTCTAAATTAGTAATCATTGATCGTTGATTAGTTACAACAACATAGGCAACAATACCCTCACCCTTAAGTGCATGCGGAACTGCAACTACAGCTGCTTCACTAATCAAGGCATGTGCAACTAAAGCAGATTCTATCTCTGCTGTACCCAAACGATGTCCAGAGACATTCAAGACATCATCAACGCGACCAGAAATACTTATATGTCCATCAGCATCTTTCGTAGCAGCATCACCAGCAGTATATGCACCAGGAATTCGTGACCAATAAGTCTGCACGTAGCGCTCATCATCACCATAGATAGTCCTTGCCATGCTTGGTAAAGGTTTAGCTAAATACAATAAACCTTCTTCATTGATATCAGCACTCACTCCTGGTAGAGGCAGCCCTGCGCTACCAGGTTTCATGGCATGTATTCCTGGTAAGGTAGTGATAGCTATACTTCCTGTCTCTGTTTGCCACCAAGTATCGACTATCGGGCAATTCTTCTTACCAATATGCTCATAGAACCACTCCCAAGCAGCTGGATTAATTGGTTCTCCAACGCTACCTAATAAACGTAAAGAACTTAAATCATACTTAGTAACATGTTCTAAACCCCACTGCATAAAGGCTCTAATAGCAGTAGGTGCGGTGTAGAAGATATTAATCTTATACTTCTCAATTAATTCCCAAAATCTTCCCTGATGCGGAAAGTTCGGTGCACCTTCATAAATAAAGACGGTCGCAGCATTAGCAAGAGGTCCATATACAACATAGCTATGTCCAGTGATCCAACCTATATCAGCAGTACACCAGTACATATCGGGATAAATATTTTCTGAATTATCAGAGCCTGCCTGAAAAGCTCCCAGATGCAAGGCTTGCGAGTCCCGAGCCACCGGAGTTGACTTACTCGTCAATGAGGATGGCGAGGGACTCGCGTAACGCAGCAGATGGGACTTTGCAGGTAGGCTCTTTATATCAAAAACCCATTTGGTTGTTAGATAGCATCCAAGTAAATAACCTGCAGTAGTATGCACTATACCCTTAGGTTTACCAGTAGAACCACTAGTATAAAGTACAAAGCTCACATGTTCAGCAGATAGCGATTCAGCTTCACACTCAGCATTCATATCGCTAAGATCCCACTCAAGAAGTTTAGAAGCAAACTCTTGCTTTAAAGAACTAATATTATAATCAGAATTAACTTGTTGAATACGATTAAAGCAAAGCACTTTCTCTATAAAATCCAATCCCTGAGTAGCTTCTCTGACAGTAGCTAGTAAATCAACGATGACTCCACGTCTAAACAAACCATCAGCAGTAATAATAAATTTAGCTTGCTGGTCTTTTAGTCTATCCTTCAGTGCTTGAGCTGAGAATCCAGCAAATACGACACTATGCACAGCACCAATACGCAAGCAAGCTTGCATGGCAATAATAGACTCTGGGCAAAGTCCCATATAAATACAAACATGATCACCTTTCTTAATACCAATGCTCTTAAGTAAATTAGCAGCCTTGCAAACTTGCTCGTGTAGTTCTTTATAAGTCAGACTCTTAGTATCACCAGGCTCGCCTTCAAAGACAATCGCCAGCTTGTTTTCATGATGCTTTAAATGTCTATCAATGCAGTTATAGGATATATTAGTCTCACCATCAGCAAACCAAGTAAAGAAAGGCTTCTTCGTATATTCCAAAGCCTTTGTTGGTTCTTTAAACCAATCGATACTTTGTTTAGCTATATCTAACCAAAATTTTTGTGGATCAGCATTAAATTTCTCCATCAACTCAGCATAATCAATAGCTTGAATATTAGCTTGTGATTTAAAAGTATTGGAAGGTTCTATCAATAGTTACTCCTAATTAATTTGCTTAATCGCTCTAGGTATATATTTAATTATGTCGGAAGCCATCATTGAATATTCGGTCAATTCTTTAGCAGCCAACTCTGCAGCTTTACCATGCAAGAAAGCTGCCAATATTGCAGCCTGTGAGAGAGCGCTAATATGAAAATCTTCATAGAAGAATCTTATATCAGAATATTTAGACTTAATAGTATAAATTTGTGCAGCAAAACCAGTGATCAAACCAGTCAGCACATCACCAGAGCCAGCACTGGCTAATCCAGAATTACCATAAGGTATGATGAAAGCCTTACCACTAGGATCAGCAATAATTGTTGGTGTACCCTTATAAAGTATAGTCATAGAATATTGCCTTGCTTTAATTTGTAATTCTTTAATCAGGTCAATAGGTTTAATATCACCTGGTAACGCACCAAATAATCTTGCATATTCACCTGCATGCGGAGTAATAAGAAGGTCATGTTTATGCTTCTTGAGCTTGGCTGTATCATTTACCCAAGCATTAATCGCATCTGCATCCAAAATCATTGGCACATTTATAGTAGTCACTAATTGTTTGATTAAATCTGCATGAGCTAAAGACAAGCCAGGACCTAATGCAAAAATCGAGGATTTTTTATCAATAAGATTTTTACAAAGATTCAAATCATCATCACCAAAACTATGAGTTATTAGTTCTAAAATATTAGAAGCAATAATCTTAGTAGAATCTTCATCGCTAATAAGATGTAGCAAGCCCAAACCTGCTCTGTAAGCAGCTAGTGAAGCAAGGCTAGCAGCTCCAGTCATACCCTTAGATCCCGCAATTAAAGTAGCTACCCCATGATCATACTTAGAACCATTAGTAATACGTGGTGGCATAAGAGGCTGCACAGAATTAGCGAAATAAATATTATTCTTTATTTCAGCTTGATAAAGTTCTAAAGGATAACCAAGATTATTAACAATAGTCAGACCATAATTAACCCTACCGGGATAGAAGAAACTTCCTAGCTTTGGATATCCCATAGTAATAGTAGTATGAGCACGAATAGTGATATCAGTTAAAGCACCGGTATCATGATCCACACCAGATGGACCATCTACCGCAAACATAGTTACATTGCTATTCACAATAGAATTAATATAATTAATAACTGTAGCAAAGGGCTCTCTAGGAGTACCTTTAGAGCCAACACCTAAGAGCGCATCCACAAAAAAATGGTGACTAAAATCTACTAATGATTCCAAATGATTTTGTATAAAAATCAAATCACGTGCTTCATTAACAAAAATTATGTGCTGATTATCTCTGTTATTTTTCTCTAGCTCCATATAAGCCATGGCAGCTTCATTCTTAAGATCTTTTCCAGATCCAAGAATAAAACATTTAACTGGATAACCTTCAGAAGCTAAATATGCAGCAAGTAAAATTCCATCACCACCGTTATTTCCCTTACCTGCAAAAATTGTGATAAAGATTTGCTTGTTTTGTTTTTGCAACTCTAAATATCGGTTAATAATGATATCAAAAAGGCCACGTGCCGCTTGTTGCATATACTGAAACCCTTTATTGATATTGCCATCAATAGCGGCCCTATCAATATTTTTCATTTCTTCGCATGTAACAACATGAATCATCTCTAAAATCATAGATTAAATAAAATTGTCATACGATATTTAAAATTACAAAACTTACCGGCTATAATTAATCCTATGTTAGTTAAAGACCAAATCTTAGATATTACGAAATTATACTTTGATGCTTTTGAAAACAAAGATCTTGAAAAGCTTTCTGAGCTTTTTACTGATGATGTAATTCTTTATGACCCTATTATTAAAGAAGTTAAGTCTAAGGCAAAAGTTCTAGCTGCTAATAAAAATATTTTTGATAGTGTGCAAAAAATCAAATTTATTTATAAGAGAATTTGTGTTGATCAATATTCTGATACTGCAATCGGAGAACTTAAAATAGACTTCGATGGCAAACTAATAGAAGTGGTTGATATTATAGAATTTAACAAAGATCAAAAGATCACTAAGATTACTGCTTACCTAGATTCTGCAAGTATAAATATGCCATAATAGGGTAGCCAATTGCTCCTGTAGCTCAGTTGGTTAGAGCAGTCGACTCATAATCGATTGGTCCGGTGTTCAAGTCACCGCGGGAGCACCATTATAACAAGGTTTCGGGGGAAACCATACTTTAATTAACGAAAAAATACCGTCCACTAATGTCCAGTAATTTAGGACATATTAATGGCATTATTAGAACTCGATCAGGTCGCTACAGAATTAGCTTTAAATGAGCGAACCATACGCAGATATTGTCAGGATGGTTTCCTTCCATCCACGAGGACCAGAGCGGCCTCTGGGTTTAAGTATGTAGTAGACGAAGATGATTTACTAAGATGGAGGCGAGAGCATTTTGGTAATTTAGCTAGAAAGTTAATCTCCAAGCCTAATAGGTTAACCAAAGGTCTTAATAAAGAGAATGTTAGAGAGCATATCGAAATATGGCTCAATTGGTGCTTAACTGGTCAGCTCAATGGCAAACCCATTGCTCCAAGAACAGCTGAGATCTATAGGTACTGCATGGATATGTATTTGGACCTTCTACCTAAAGGCAAACTTGAGCATGGTTTAATATCGATTGAAAATTCAAGGCATGCATTAGGGTTAATACCAGTAGAAAGATACAGTTCAAGAATCAATGTATACGCTTCTATATGCTCATTTGCAAAGTATCTGATAGAGATTTCCGAATTAGTACCAGGAGTATTAGAAGAAATAAAAAGAGTAAGACCTAAACGCTTCTTGCCCGCTCGTAAAACAGTCTTGAATCAAATTGAAATTCTTGCGTTGATAAAAGAAATCGATTCCGATACTAACTTGGATAGCTATAATCGGCTCTTGAATAAATCGATTGTGCTATTCCTCGCTAATACTGGTCTGAGATCTAGTGAAATGTGCAAGCTTAAATTTGATGATATTTCATACGATAAAAGAATGATCTTTGTGAAGCTAGGCAAGGGTAACAAGAACCGCAATATCGGCATGACTAACGAGTGCTATAAAATTCTTTCAGACTATACAAAAGTAAGATTAGAAAAGTTTAGAGTAGGTGAATACCAAAATATTTTTCTAGGTTGCCTTGGCACTCCGTTTAATAACCAAACTCTGGCTAAAAAGTTTAGGCGTATGTCTAAGAAGTATGGCTTCGATATAACTCCACATGGGCTTAGAAGGTCCTTTGTGACTATTAATGCTAGAAAGGGTGTACCAATTAACCATCTGAGGATTGCTTGCGGACATGCGGATCTGGCTACTACACAGGGTTATTGCTTGACTTCTGAGGAGGAAGTTATAGAAGATATGAAGGCGTGGTGACGATGGTGACGATAGTTTTTATAGGGTTGTATTTTTTGTTTATTTATTTGCTATATATTTTATTGTCCACATCGTCATAAACAGTGAAAAAGAGCTGCTATAACGGCAGCCCTTCAATATCTTCAATATCTTCACCATGTTCATCATCTTGATCTACTTCACTCAGGGAATCATAATCAGACACAAAAATACTGTCAAAATTGGATGAGAATTTAACCCCTACTTTCCTTCCAGACGAGCCCTTACTTTCTTTTAAATTTGGAAAGTATTTTTTAATACGTCTTTTTACCTCTTTATTACTTCTAACTAATTTGTCATAGTCACCAGGCTCAATAAACTGATCTTGCTTACCAAAGCTCCCTGATTTTATATAACCAAGTTTACTGTAAATTTTGTGTATTCCTGTGAGTAATTCAGATGCAGTCAAGCCTTCACTGGTATCACATTGCTCTAAATATTCAATGATTTCATAGAAATGATCACTATCACGGATTATGTCTTCCATACGGTCTATACAGTGTGTGTAATCGATTCCAATGTTAAATACATCGGAATAACTTCCTATTAAAAGCTTCAAAAAAGCAGGAGCAATTTTAGTCCGAATATATTCTATGTCATTTTTTAAACGAGGGTCAGCAGGCTTGTGATATTTATTCTTTGGATCTGGTTTGTCTGTGAATACATAGGGGAATTCAATAACGCAAAACCTTGATCTTATGGCTTCAGACTGACCACCAATATAAGGCATAGAGTTACTGTTGAAGATGAAACCAGCTTTAGGGTTGTAACTATAAATTGGTTTGCCCTTCTCTTCAATTTCTACCGTATCCCCAGTTATACAAGCTTTTAAGATTTCAGAACTATCTAAGTGTAGGGATCTATTCTCCGATGGCCAATTGAGTTTAGAACCAACAATAGAAGCCAAAAAGAACCTATTTGTGCCTTTGAATTTATCAGTTGAAATGGCAGACATAAATTTATTGTCTAATATTTCCGAAGTCCAAGTTCTTAATACATCTTTTCCGTTTGCTCCTTGTCCATTTAGGAACAATGCTTTCACTGTTCGTCCATGTTTTGCTTTTATGCGATCAAGACCAAATAGAGAAGAAGCTATTACACCGAGAACAATTTTTTGATCTTTTTCATCTAACATATCATTAAGGATTTTCTTAATTGAAGTTGTTTCGATATCCTCCACATAGGCAACACCAGATTTATACAAACAAAAGTGTTGTGGTGAATGTTTTTGGAGTTTAGCTACTAGCTTTGAACCAGATTCATTAATCGTTAAAAAACCATTCTTTAGATTAATACCATCAGGGTTAACTAAATTAGGGTCAACATTAGTATGTGATTTTACATACTTCAATGCTTCTTCAACAGCTCTAGTCTTTGCGTATTTATTCTTACCATTTTCAGTTTCATATGAATGGAAATATTTTGCTATTAACTGTTTTGCCTTATCATCATCTATGTCTTGATAGTATCCATCATTGTAAACATAAAGCTTGTCTTTGACAGTGATATAGCCATAACCCCAATTGAATACATCTTCAAAAGCTACTTGTTCAGCTGTCCTTGATTTTTTGTAATCAAAGGGAAGATCATAACCTTCTTCTTTTGCTAAGTGAATTAAAGTGCCAATATGAATACCAGAATCTCTATAATCATTAAATAACTTTTTAATTTTCATTCCACCACAATCATCAGGGCTCCATTCTTCAATCAATGAAAGACCAATCTCATCGTCAAGATTATTAGCTAGACACCAAGATTTAACAGCCCAACAAATGTTTCTCCAAATTTCGTACCCAGGCTTAGGATCAATGGAATTAAGCATTTTTCTGATTTCATCCTGCCCCAGTTTTAATTCGGTTTGTTTCTTTTGGATAATGACTGATTTGGGTTTGGGCTTTGGTGATCCTAGTTCAATCAATCTGTCTCTTTCATGATTCGATAGTATATTACCAATCTCAAATACCTCTGCATTAGTGTTTCCATGAAATGGTCTGGCGGCATCAGTACATTGTTTATCAGCTTGAGGCAAGATTGTGACAAGGCCCTTCATTAAAGCTTGTAGGACATCACCATTAATAACGGTATCCTCAAGTATGAGTACAAGCCTAAGACGATGCTGCTCTGCGGAATGACTAGGCGTAGTATAGACAAACGCTCCATAATCTTTAACCCACTCGTGATTTAGCAACTCAGTGATTGTAATCGTTCCATCAAAATCAAGCATAACTACATCTGCCGAAGCAAAGTTACTACTTGATCTTTTGTTATCAGAAAATACAAAGCTATGCGTATAACCTGACCTAATCGACTCAATCAAATTACCAACAGTTGTTTCACATAGCTCAAAGTACTTATTGAGCCTTGCAAAATCACTTTTGCTAGGTTTGTTTATCATTCTTCTATTTACTGATACTGTGATTTTATTATTATTTATTTTCATTTTTATTATCTCCTTGTTAATTTACCTAAAACTAAAAAAAATAAAGCTCTCATTGAATATTCAACGAGAGCTTACTCAAGAAACCTAAAATATAAGTTCTAATGTTGAACTTGATTTTTTGCTTCCCGAATTATTCTTTTGTATTTGACAGCCAAAGGCGTATTTGTAAATTTCATAAAATCTACAAACAGGTTCTTCGAAATCATTCCAGCTTAAAACCTCAAAAAGATTTTTACACTTTGTCATACTCTGCTTTTCGTAATTGAAATTTTTATAAATTTTAATACCTTTAAAGCTTTTATCAATCAGAGACGCTATAGGAGTTCCCATTAAGTTCCAAAATTTAATTCGTCTTTTTTCAGCCCAATCTATAAAATGCTCAATCAAGCTTGCAGAAAGAATGTCATATCTATCTACACCCTCAGACATCATTTTATCTACGCCAAAGTATTTATAAATATGGGTAAAAAATTGCTCTAAATCACCTTCTGAAACATAAAATTCATTTAGTTTATCAGCCTTTGATTTATATTTCTTTGTTAGTTTTTCTATCCTATTATTCATTTTTTTACTTTTCATTTTCAGTATTCCTTTTGCCTCTACTACTGCACCCAGCGAGGACTTTGCCAAGTGCTACCAATCCCTCATCTCGCTTACTATGCTGCGCTCATCAGGCTTGATATATTCATATGTTTGAGATATATCACCATGACCAGCAATCACACTTAGTTTCGTGATGGGAACACCTTTATTTGCATACTCCGTGAGTCCACCCCTACGAAGTGCATGAAAACTGCCATTCAAGCCAGCTTTGTTTTTTAATTTTGATAATTTCTTCTGAGCTCTGTCGAGAGTTAATGGAGTACCATTGTGGAGCACGAATAATTTATTGCTGCCAGTAGCTCTAATAGACAGATATTGTTTTAATTGCTTTTCTAAATCATTATTGATCCCAATAGTTCTAGACTTTTTGTTTTTGGAATTCTTTATGCAAATAGATTTATTAGTAAAATCAATACAATCTAAAGTTAGGTTTATTACTTCTGATATTCTGAGGACACCAAACCAAATTAGCTTAATTAAAGTTACATCTAAGACTTCGTTATAGTAATTAACTTCTGGAGTGCAGTATTTATCATCACGCTGAGTTAGTGAGATGAGTTCATCAATCTGCTCTTTATAAAAACAGGGTTGATTTGGTGGTTGAGTTCTTCTAAGTTTAATTTCATTGAGTTGATCTATGATCTCTTTGCCTAGTTGCCCTTTTTTAACCATCAACTTACAATGAGTTTTTGCTGCATTTAAAACTGAGTAACGGTTTGAATAACTATGAGACGGTATAGAGAAGATTGCTTTTTCATAAGCGTCATACGCATTAGTCAAATCACCATTGAGATTATTTTGAATATGATTAATAAAGGCTAAACATGTTAAGCGTATATAGTTATATGCATATGGGCGTGAAAATGGTGGCATTCCTTCCACCATTGCAGGGAGTAATAGCTCAACAAAATGCCATTGATGCTTGTCATCAATCCTTTTTGTATATTTTGCTAACCTCTCTTGTATCATTAGATACAATGATTTAACTACACAAAAGTAGGTTGAAATTCTAAGTGCCTTAGAGATGCACTTCTTTCTTAATTTGACTTTTGAACGATTAAATTATTAAAACTTTCTAAAATTTCCTGCTCTACAAATCGCTTAAAAAATGCTATTTCGTTTCTCAGTATTAATCTTAAAACTACATCATTAGAGTCTGTTGTTGTACTCGTATGACAAAGCTTTAAGAAATAGGATAGCTTATTCACGTCTATAAAATCCTCCGACGAATATCTATTGAAAGAAGTAACGTCTACATCAACATGGAACATTCGATTTTTATTTATCTGTTTATAGTTTTTATCATCCATGCACTGATTTCTGTTTTCGATTGCTCTGTCAACAAGACCCAACCAGTACTTATGCCAATCCCTTGGTAGGCTATTTGCAAATGAGCGCAAATCAGAAAGGCTTATATCCTCAACAAAAGCTAAAAGTTCAATCACCGTTATTTTTTCGTCTTTTGACCTTGACGTAGGATCATACTTTTCACAGTAAGAGCTTTTTATAGTTTTTTTTAATAGCGACTTTATCGTCTTACCTGATGGTATGTATCCGAAGTCAGGATTATTATCGATGTATTTTATAACAGACTTATTGACTTTTTCTAATATTTGTTTAGTACATGCATTAATTAAATCAAAAATCACATTTAACTCTATATTATTGTCAGGTGATAAAGAAATTTGATTATTCTCGTTTTGATTTTTAGCTAAAGTGGCTAACTCATCTTTGATTTTTTCATTAAACAAAACTACATCAGTGTAGAAGGCTTCTTCACTACTTCTTTCGTTATTAAAGCCTTTGTATGCTGATTCATTTCTAAAAAAGCCATTTTCAATTGGGTACCCAGTCTCTAAGCAAAAACCTGAACAATCTTTTGAATAAACAGTAGATGTTTCTTTCGTTGTTGTTAAGTTGTCATTTTTTAGCGCTTGAGGATAAAATCCATATAACCTTGCAATAGAAAATATATAATTATCAATCTTGAAAATATCATCATCAGATCGCACATTAGATATTTTATTAAATACATCAAACAAGAGTTTAAAGTAAATCAATTCTTCTAAACAATCAATAGTAATAGTAGTCTGACCCTTTTCTGGGAAATATAGAAACGGGTCAACAATGACATATTCAATCTTAAGGTTTTTAAATTTAAAGATACAGAAATCATCATTAATCAAAATTTTCAGAAAGCTGTCCAGATATGTGAATCTTTCTTTTTCTCTAAGATGTTTTTGAACTCTAGATTTTAAAAAAAGTTGATTAAGGCTATAATCAAAAAAAAGCCTACTGAATATATCGTCTCTTACAGATTTCTGACATAAATGTTCTAAACTGTCGAGACTATTATATTCCAGCCCTTTAACCCTCCCTTGATTCAAGAGCTCGTTAAATTCATTTTCATAGTCAATAGCAAGAACCATATTTTATTGCCAAGTATAGGTTTTACATATACATTGCATTTCTATTATAGAATATTAACCAGGTGATACCAACTTGGTATCACCTCGGGTGTTGAAACCCGTTCACATGCGGTCAGATGAGATGTCTCGACCGTAAA
>CAZKAT010000005.1:0-262794 GCA_964551135.1 uncultured Gammaproteobacteria bacterium
ATCAAACCTATATCTAAAGAAGGTTCTAAGAGATTGATTAGAGCTGCTATTGAGTATGCTATTAAAAACAAACGCAAGAAAGTTCATATAGTGCACAAGGGTAATATTATGAAATTTACTGAAGGTGCTTTCCGTGATTGGGGTTATGAATTAGTGAAAGAAGAGTTTTCAGATGTAGCAATTTCAGAACAAGAGATCTGGGATGGCGCTAAAGCTGGTGACAAGATAGTAGTAGGAGATCGTATTGCTGATAGTACTTTTCAACAATTATTACTAAGACCAGATGAGTACGAAGTATTAGCAACAACAAACCTTAACGGTGATTATATTTCTGATGCTGCTGCTGCTCAAGTAGGTGGTTTAGGAATCGCTCCAGGAGCTAATATCGGTGATCATCAAGCTATATTCGAAGCAACTCATGGTACTGCACCTAAGTATGCTGGTCAGGACAAAGTTAACCCTGGTTCAGTAATTCTTTCTGGTGTGATGATGTTTGAATTTATGGGTTGGAATGAAGCCGCTAGACTTATCGAAACTGGTTTAGAGAGAGCTATCGACAAGAAGACTGTAACTTACGACTTCGAACGTCAAATGGAAGGTGCAAAACTTCTTAAGTGTTCTGAGTTTGGACAAGCGATTATCGACAATATGCCTGTGAAAGTTTAGGTAGTCCGTCACTTATAAATATCAATTAAGAGAACGAGTACTCGTAATCCGTCATCGCGAGGAGCGCGTAGCGCGACGTGGCGATCCACTCCTAAGCGTGTGTGATTAAGGCTTTAGAGTGGATTGCTTCGTCGCTTCGCTCCTCGCAATGACGGCGACGGGTATCGGTCTGCTTATAGAGAGTTTACAAAACGTGAGTATTTAATATCATAACCTCAACACTAATCGGGCTATGTAAATGAGCAGGTCCGATGTTAAAGGTTTGAGCATTTGCTGGGAAATAGTTTCCTGCAATGGGTTTGACGAAAATCCAGTCTGTCTTGTACTTGCCCATGCCTATAAGTTTTTTGCTTTGATAGGTTTCGACAAAGCCCTTACCTGCTCTCTCATTCGAGTTAGCTAGACGCTTGCTGGTTCTGTTGTAATTTAAATTACTATCACCTGAGAAATCAAAACTATTACCATCACTAAATTTAAAATTACTGATGGTTTTAAAAAGTCCCGCTGATTTATTCTTCAATATTATAGGTACATGTGCAACTGTAGGGTCATTCTTCTTACGATAACCACCGACAGTATAAGAAAATATAGTAGTAGGTAGAGCAAATGGATTAAAGGTGCTAACAACCTTACCTGCTAAAACTTCTGGGTCTGTAACAGTGTCAACAACAACTTCCTGGAAGGTGGTTGGGGCTGAATTGCCCTCGAAATTATTTAAATCAGCACCAAGTATGATTGGGTTTCTGATATTTTGGATTTCGGTAAGCAAGTATTGCATCTGTTCTTCACGACACTCAGGGTCTGCTCTATTCTCTAGCTGCACACTGATAACAGTTACTTCATTAGTTGGGTTCAATGCTATGTCAGCTATAAGAGCTACTCTACCGCCTCTGCGCATTTCTTCTACTATGCCTTCTCCCAAGCGGTCTTCAGCTGGCTTACGTATGCGTTCTTTCTTCGGTAAATTAAGTAGCTTTGCTTCTTCTTTAAACCAATCGTAACAAGCTGGAAGTCTTACTATGCGCGAAGCTTTAATAGGAAATTTGGAAACAATAGCATTGCCATGAAGTCCCTTGAAATCTCTTAGGTCTAATTTAATCCCTAGCTTAAAATTAGTAGCTTGATTCCGAAGATCTACTAAATAAGGGTTGTTATAAGTTTTTTTAGCAGAATATTCCATTAACTCAGGATGCATTTCTAGAAACTCCGCTACATATATATACTCCCCACCAACCGTCTGGGCAAAATCCTCAGCCATGTTTCTATAATTGGTTTCTGGACTACCCCAAGTAACTCCATTAAGAATAAAAATATCATTAGCCTTAATAAGCTCCATTGGTAACTGAACTTCATTAAGGTCTTGAACTCCGTCTAAGTTCCAGTGTGCGATTTTTAGAAAATGGTGTTGTAATTTAGAGTCGTAAGGAAATCTTTTGATGAGAATCTTGTTATTCAGTTTATAGAACACTGTGTTTAAAGTCTTACTGAGCTTAGCGACAGTAGCAGGCTCAGGTTCTATGGTTCTGAATAGGGTTTGGATTTCGGAAAATTCAAGGAATTGAAAATCATCAATATTAGTATTCTTGTTATTGGCAATAGCCGGACTTTGGCTGAGAACTAGGGATAGTATTAGAAGAAGTTTTTTAGTGATAGACATGCAAGGCTAATATTCTAGCAGCTTCGGGTTTGTAAGCGTTTACCTAAGTCAAGAACGTCATCCTGAGGAGGAGCCGTAGGCGACAAGCCTGTCCTGAGCATAGCGTCAGGATAAGGATCCACTCTTTTAACCGTAGTTAGTGGATCCTTACGGTCGGGCTTCGCCCTCCCTCAGGATGATGCGAACGGGTATCGGTTCGCTCAATTTGATATCTGGTAGCATCATTAGAAACTAGATCATCACTTGCACAGTAAGAGGATTATGGTCTGATAGTGGTTCTTTGTAACTATAATTAAACTCCTTAAGCGTTCTGCCGAAGGCTGGAATATAGTGCTTACCAAGGGGTTTGATGAAGAACCAATCTATCTTGAAGTAGGCTACACCAAAAGCACGATTGAATTTAAAGGTATCAACAAAGCCTTTACTCGCTCTTTGGTTGGAATCACTTAGTTTGCCATCCTTGCCTCTATAGGATAGTTCGTCATCTCCAGAGAAATCAAAACGATTATCATCGCTGAAATCAAATTTCTGAATAATATTAAATAGCTTCCTAGCTTTATTCTGAAGTATGATCGGAATACTATATACAGTAGGATCTTTATGCTTTCTGATGCTGCTGACGGTGAAGGTTGAAGAGTTAATTACCAAGCCATAAGGATTGAGATAGTTTAAAGCAGTTTTACCAAGAAACACAGGATCTTTAATTCGATGTCCAATGATCTTACGCATTGATGTTGGTTCTGCACTTTTCTCAAAATTATTTAAGTCACCGCCCATGATGACAGGATTAGGATTGTCCTTAATAGAGTCTAATAGAACTTGCATTTGCTCTTCGCGGCATTTTGGTTCAGTGCGGTTTTCTAAGTGAACGCTTATTACCGTTATAGTTTGTTTATTAGGTAACAGTATATCTGCTAGCAAAGCTACTCTAGAACCCTGTCTAAGCTCAGTAGTAATGGTTTCTGCGACAGCTAATTTGGATGAGCCACGTCTAGCTTCTTCTGCAAAGCTTAAACGTTTCTTCTCGTCGTCAAACCAATCGTAGCAAACTGGTAATCTAATTATGTGGGAACTGGTGATAGGAAACTTAGAAACAATGGCATTACCATGTAAGCCTTTGTACTCTTTGATTTGCTGAGGGTCTTTACTCTCTATTAATTCTGGGCTAACTTCTAGGAATTCAGCTATGAATGCATATTCTCCGCCTGTTATTTTGGAAAACTCATCAGCGATATTCTTGTAATCAGTTCTTGATATACCCCAATCTACTTCATTAAGAGTAAAGATATCGGTATCTTGAAGAAGCTTAATCTGTGATTTGATTTCATCGCGTAGTTTTTCGTTTAAGTTAGGATGCAACTCCGTCTTGAAATATTCATCAGTATGATTAATCGCCATGGTAATTTGTTCTATGTGGAAACCACGTTCGATATTCCATTGAGTGACTCTTAAATAATCTCTGTTTAGTTTGGCGTCATGTTGCAGAGTTGTTTTATGGATAGAAGTCTTCTTGTAAAATATATGTGAGAGGGTATTTTGTAGAATGTTAACGGCATTGGTATTTGGAGATTTAGTTTCTGAGAAGGATTGAATATCACTATAATTGAGAAACTTAAAATTATTAGTAGGGACTATTGCTAGAGCTGGACTTGAAGCTAACAAGAATATGATAAGCAGATATCTAGCTTTGCTTTGTGACATATTTACCAACCATACAAACTATAATTAGAAAATTCCTTCCTTGGCATAAAGGTTCCTTGTATCATTTCTATCTTATTAGCTTTGCTTTGATGCTGTATTGCACCATAAGAGGTTATTAAGGCTGAATAACCTGAATTCCCTGCTAGCAGTAAATCTCTGTCATTTTCTACTGCTCTAAACACCGCTACGGCAAGGAATTGCTCTTTAACCCAATCCTTGACTAAAGTTTGCCCCTTGAACCAGGATAAATCATTTAGATTAATAATCACATCTGCACCCTTAATAACATATGATCTTATTAATTCTGGAAATAAAAGTTCGAAGCACAATGCAGAAGCAATATTAATATTGCTCGTTCTTACTATATCTTGCTTTTCAGAGCCTTTATTGAATCCCTCTCCTACTGTAGAGTTTGCAAGCAATTTTAAGAAATTAGGCAGTGTTGAATAGAACGGTGTATATTCGCCGAAGGGAACTAAGTTGCGTTTGTGATAGCGATAGGTTTTCTCTGGCTCAAAGCTAAAGTCCTTATACTCAATACTATTGAATATCTCACCATGTTTGTTTTGACTATAAGTACCATAGATAAACACTGACGTGTATTGAGCTAAGGTCTTGATATCAGCATCAATTGCAGATTTATTGAGTATTGGTATCGCTCCTTCTGACCATATAAGTAAGTCTTTTGGCTCGATGATCTTAGTGGATAACTTATATTGCAATGCAAATAAGTTAGCTGGATTAGTGGTGCTTGATCTCGTCGCTGCAGCTGAGTAGTCAGCCTGCACTATAGCGAAGCTTTTAGCTAGGGCAGCATTTTTCTTATAGAAGCGCTTACTCCAATTGATCTGTATTAAACCATAGATAAATATGATTATAAAAATACTAGATAGAATTAAAAAGATATTGAAATGTTCATGAGTTTTTTGTACCCCAAAAAATGGTTGCTTAATATTAAGATTAGAATTTGTTTTAAGATGCTGCTTTAGATCATGCTGACTGCGTTGTATATTGAATAAGTTTGATAAAGCAAGGTTTACTAGAATAATGAAATACTCTAGTCCAATAGCACCTATAGTGTTAGAAATTTGAATCAGAGCTTCATTCTTATACTGACTATAAACCAAGAAATTAATAGGTACTGAAAAAATACCTCCGAAATTTAGCAATAGTTTATGCTGTAATATTACCCAAATTATGGCAAGTAGAAATATATCTAGTACTTGCAATTCGTTAGTTCTGTTATCAGTTCTAAAGTTGTAACATAGTTTAACTATTGCTATAAACGGCAACATAACCAGGCTGTGAAATAGACTGGGAGAGAGCCAAGCTAAAGCTGTAATTAAGATGCTTTCAGCAAATGAGAAACCATGCCAAGTAAGAGGATGCAGACCTAAGATCCACATGAAAGAGATTAAATTATAGATAAATAAAAAAGTAAATCCCTCTAAAAGAGCTGTCCTGAAAGAGCTTGCGCTCTTGATTAATAAGAATAATGGAATGAGTCCAACCCATACTAAGATTCCCCAGCCAATGAAGGGTAGAGTAGTGGCTAATACTAAACCTGTGACAATCGCAAAAATAAATCTGTTGATCGTAGTATTTATAAAATAAGAAATGGTGAGGTTTAAGGAGTGCAACACAATTTAATAATCATAATATATAATACTCGTATATCACAACTGTAATGCTCAAAACTCAAGACTCAAATCTAATATCTTGCCAGAAAAATAAAAATAATGGCACTGAGCGTATTTTAGGAATTGATCCTGGAACGGCAAGATTGGGATATGCTTTAGTGGATTTTGATAAGAGAACAGGTTTTCAGGAAATTATAGATTGTGGGATTATTAAAACTCATCAAGATGACTCTGATGCAGCAAGGCTTGTGGAAATGAGGGCTGATTTAGAGTTCATTATCGAGCGCTTTAAACCAACTAGTGTTTCTGTGGAGAAGCTATTTTTTTTTAAGAACCTCAAGACTGTTATTCCGGTAGCGCAAGCGCGAGGTGTAGTGCTGGAGCTTGCAGCATCAAAGCAGATTCCTATCTATGAATATACTCCACTCGAGATGAAGAAAATTATTACCGGCAACGGCATGGCCAAGAAAGACCTAGTCTCTAAGGTTGTTCATGAGGCGTTTAAGCTTAAAACCAAAATCAGTCCAGATGACGCTATCGACGCCATAGGCATGGCATTGTGTTATGCGCGCAGTGATCTATTTACACCATCGGTACGAAACTGACGTCTCTAGTGTCCATTAAATAACGTTTGCCATTGATTTCTATTTCTAGATTGGCGATACCTTTTTGTTGAGCTGTGTTTCTCATTTCTAAAATAGATTGCTCTTCTTCTCTGCTTAGATCTAGGTCATTAATTCCTAGTTTGTCGTTACCTCTGTATTCTTTTAGTGCATCTAAAAATCTTGGTGCATTAGATGGCATTAAGTTCTTTATAAATTTATCTGCGATGCCTTCTGCTGCGCCGCCTACTATATTTCCTGCAAGTAATCCTACTACGTTCATATATACTCCTTATTGACCCGAACCGCTACCAGATGAAATGTTCACTCCTAGATCCTCTGCTATGGATAGTAAGGTTGCATTCATATTAGCCAGAGTTAAATTGATATCATTCAATCCAGTGTTGACTGCTTTCTCTGTGTTTTGTACAGAAGTGGTTTGCTTCGTTATCTGCTCAACTTGAGTCAACATAGATTGCGTTTGCATAATCTGTTGAGTATCCATAGTGTCAAATGGACTTTGGTTCTGTAACTGTGTCATTAACAGCTTCAAGAACATGTCTGGATCGAATCCATCCTTAGGAGTTTTACTAATAGATTGAGTCGCAGCTACTTGCTGATTAATAAAGTCCTGATCAATTATTCCTGTTATATCCATGTTATTTATATACCTTCTATTACTTGCTTGAAACTAACTTTAGTAGATGATTCCTTCTGCTTGACCCACTCTGGGATGGTATTTTGCAGCTTGTTCTTTTGCTCTTCCCTAGCTTGATTGAATGAACCAGTAGCAGCACCTCCATCATATGCTGTACGAGATGAACTAGATTCTTTCACTTCAAACTTACTTAAATCCAGGTCTTTAGATTTGAGAACTTCTCTTAGTTCCGCAATAGTATTCTTCAAGTCTTGCTTAATATGGTCTAAACCTTCTTTGCTATGGAATGACATTTCAATGGTGACTTGATTATGCTCGTTTTTAGTTATCACTAGATCTACCTTACCAATGCTATCTGGAGTGATTTGTAATTTAATTTCTTGAGTTTTATTCTGAGGAATGTCGCTTACTTGAGTTTCCAAATAGTTGCTAAGATCATTAATATTGATAGTCTCTGACCTCACGCTTAATTTATCTGCTGACACTGAATTAATCTGAGTAGGATTGGAGAACGCTGATCCGAACTGGTCTTGCGCTCCAGAATGTGCAGAATCATGTTTAGGAGAGATAGTTTCAGTTGTTAATAGTTGTTCAGGTTCTTTAGTTGTTGTCTGATCTTTCTCCTCTGCCTTAATATTGTCTTTTGATAATACTATCTCTGCGACTATTGTTGGATCTTCTGAGGCATTTAGATCTTCATCTACAGCTTTTACTTGTTTAGTGGCAGGTAATTCTTTATAGCTCTGTATTGTAAGTTTAAGATCTTTCAATAAGCTTAAATCTTGGTAACTTGAATTCTTAGTACTGTTAGCCTTAAGATCTGGCGCTAAAGTTAATTCAGCTTGATTATTTTTCGCAAGGATTTGATCTTGTGCTTGCTGTATGAAATTATCTACTTGGAATTTAAGATCTTTCATTAGACTAGGATCTATGGTACTTAGTTCTAATTCTTCAGGATTTGCTAAGGCTGTTAATTGTTTCAAACCTTCTTGCACTCCTTGCTCTAAACCTCTCAAATCTTCTATAAGATTGGCTTTAGTGAGAATATCTTCTACGCCATTAGCGGAATTGAGATCTAAATATGCGATCTGCTTAGTTAAATCATCTACACGATTCTCTATTTGGTTCTGAGCTATGTTGAAAACTAAGAAATAAACATCTTTAGTATCTTGTACATCATCTTTTTTGATCTCTATAGGATCATCATCACTGTGATCTTTAAGTTTATCGAGAGCACTTTGCGCTGCTTTGTAAATCTCTGCAGTATCATCATTAGATGACGCTTTATTAGCAGCTTGTGGCTCAATAGTGTCATCTATAACCTTGTCAAAACCTTGGTCTGACTGCTTTTCAAGAATAGGTTTATCACCTAAGCTATTTGGTTTAGCTTTACTTGCTATGGAGTCCAAGAATGAAAAGGCCTGGTTGTTTATAGCGTTGGGGGTCATCAACTATTTTGAGCCCGATATCGACTGTTTACTAAGTCATCTATCTGTTTCATTTCTTCGTCTAAGGTCTCTTTTTGATGTAGCTCTAATGCTCTATCCTTGAGCTTTTCGATAGCTTTGTGTCCCTGTGCATGACGTATATAGCGTGCTTTCTCGAACTCCTTAGCTTTCTCTCTTTTTGCTAATCTAACTTTTTCTTTACCACGCTCACCAATGATTTTGGCATTAAATGCTTCTTGGTTTTGATAATCGATTAACGAGAAACCTTCCTCAGCATTGTCGATCATGTGTTGATAAGTCTGATGTTGTTGCTGATTTAGAGCATCTATATAGCTTTGCGTCTCCTGACAAGCACGATTAGCCTGAGCTAACTTAGCTTCTTGCAAATCTTTAAGTATGGTTCTAAGTTTTAAAACTGATTCAAGTTTGAATTTAAATTTCTTTGGCATTGTTAATAATTAGCTTTTCGGGCGCAATCTTTACCTTTATGTGTATGAGAGCGGCGGTTTTAAACCGATTATTTGGACTAAATGTATTGACGTAGATAAAAAGTATTAATTTACAAGGGTTTTAAGGCTTAAAAGCAGATCTTAAAACATTAAAAATTATACAAGCAAAACTTTTTTGTTTAGACTTTGCGTGATAATATGAATGTCGTTCATGGCTACATTCCCGGGTAGCTCAGTGCCCAGGGAGCGAGTTGAAGAACCGACGAAGGTAGCGCTCAACCGAGAGTAAGCGACCGAAACAAAAAAAGACAATCGGCAAGCCGATTGCGAATAAGAGAAAAGACCACATTCCCGGGTAGCTCAGTGCCAGGGAGCGGATGGGAGAAACGACGAAGGTAGCGCTCAACCGAGAGTAAGCGACCGAAACAAAAAAAGACAATCGGCAAGCCGATTGCGAATAAGAGAAAAGACCACATTCCCGGGTAGCTCAGTGGTAGAGCAATCGGCTGTTAACCGATCGGTCGCTGGTTCGAGCCCAGCCCCGGGAGCCATATAAATCAAAGCCCTGTCTAACGATGGGGCTTTTTTATTGGGAAAGTTTAGCTATCAGAATTCAATTTAGTTTGCATCTCTTGCGCACCAAATCAATTATACCTTGCTATGGCTAAGGCTTGGCCAAAGGCGTTAAAATTAACATAGCCTATCGGTGAAATATGTCTACAGATGCTGAAATACTAAAGAGAGAATTACTTAAGATGTTTGCTCGTATGTATCCGAGTGATTATCGTATTAGTGTCCTTAGTTTTCCCCAGGAAGAGAAAGATGATTTGTTGAAAGACGATCCTGTCTACATAACTAAAGCCAAAATGCTAGAAACATTAGAGAGTGAGATTGTTAAGACCTACGTTAGGAATATTTGGGGCTCGTTTTCCTGTGGCATATTCAGGTTTGTTGAGGTTGACAATTCTGGACCTCATAATATTGATTATGAAATTATCCAACTAAGTCCTGTTGACCTGGTCATGGTAGAAAATTTTTTCCTGAACGAGATTAATCGATTCGAGATATTGATACCCTTATTTGCTGATCTACGTAAATTATCAGCTAATATGCATCTGGTTTTTAGGGAAGTTTCTCCTGCAATCTATTTGTTTTATGGACATGGTCTTATAACCTCTATTTCTAAATCTATAAAACAGAATCGTAACTTGTTACTAGAATCTTCGACGAGTGACATGGACGCTGTGCTTAACTCAATGAAGAAGCTTCATAAAGCTTTGAAATATTCTTTAATGAATATATACGATGAATGTACCCTACCACCAGAGCAGAGCCAATTAAATCAATTAAGGGAAAATAGATCTGAGATTTTTGTTGATAGTATATTCAAAAACTTAGACTCATTACAGATTAAAAGTCAGTTAATAAGCTTGTTTGATAAAGAATCTAGTGATATAGCTCATATTGAAGAGATACTTCAAGGAGCAAGGTCGATAGATATGCTAGATCCCCAAGATAAAAATCTCCGTGAAGCACTCTCTGAGTATCTTAAGATGGATGGTCCGATCCATGTTGGTAAGTACTTTCAAAGAGAGGAGTTTCTGTATAGAAGTAAAAAGTTTGTAGCCCAAGATATTGCGAAATCATTTGAGTGCGCTATTAAAAAATCAAAAAGTGAAGCTAAGAAGCTTAAGCTATATACCTATGCTAATTTTTATGAAAAGGAGATGAGGGTTTATGCTCAGGAATTATTCCCGGATAGAAAGTCCTCATATGATTTTTTGAACAGAGTCACTGAGCAGGCTCAAAGCAATTTCACATTAACAAAGATTATACCTGACCTCATTAATGAACTTAATCAGCTACCCCTTACAGTTTCGTTATAGGGTACATATGGGCATTAAGGGGATTCGCAAATGCTGTCCAAGACGCTACTATAGTAACCAAGAGGCCAGTTCTGATTTGAATAAAGCCTAAATTTAGATAGATAACATGAGGAGAAAATAATGGTAAAGCAAGCACTTACCGGTAATACTATCACACGCCTAATCAAAAGGATTAAACAGGATTCACACCGTAAACTAGCTAAGGATTGGAATAGTTCTATGGATAATGGTGCTACGTGCTATGGCAGGCAGATTGGGTTTGATACTCGCAGGATTTACCTCAATGGATTCCAGAAGATATGCGAGTTTCTAAGGGAAGATTGCCAGAATTTATACGAAGCAACGATTAAGGCTATAGAAAAGCTAAAGCCGGAGCAATACTCAACACGGAAGCATGTAAAAGAGTGTGCCATCAGTCTTTGTAAGTTTTTATTACACAAGAAAGGAGAAGATAGGCATGAATGATTCAGAGTTAGCTAGGCTCAAGGCAATACCTATACAACGGTCTAAAGATCCTTATCGACCAGTTATTAGACTTGCTGATCTCAATAAGTTACTAGAAATGAATGAGGGCTTGCATACTACTCGATCAAGCAAGGATCTCAATGCGATTCTTCTCAAGTTTGTGTTCTATACCGGATTGAGAATATCTGAGCTAGTCAATCTCAAGCTAGAACATATTTTCCTGGATGAAAATAAAGTCTTAGTGCTGTATGGCAAGCATGGAAAATCAAGGTGGGTTGGAATTAATAAGGAATTAAAACAAGATTTGGAGAAATATATTTATGAACAAAGAGCAAAACAATAAACCAAAAAATACTTACCTGTTCTTACTTCCTGATGGTAGAAGGTTAACCAGAGATAGGGCAGAGAAGCGTCTCAAAGTCCTTTGCAATAAGGCGGGCTTACCTGGTGGTTGGCATCAGCTCCGCAGAGGATGCTTAACTTTCTACGCCAGCAAAGGAGTTCCCGTCCCATTTTTACAGATGATCGCGGGACATCAATCCATTACAACAACACAGGCTTATATACGACCAGACGTTGAGGATGTCATTAGCAAGCAGGTGAATTGGTAGGAGGAGAAACAATGAATTATATAGAAGCATTAAAGAATTATGTAAAAGAAATTAGGTCTGTAATATCTGAAATGCAGTCAGCAACTATAGATGCATATATAAGAAGATTTCCTGAAATTGATTATATCAAAGCTTTAGAGCAACATCCCAAGGGACTTAATGATTTCATCGGATTCTTCTTAGATCAGGAATCATTCTCCAAGCTAAATAGAATTTACTGGACACTCGATAAATTAATTTCAGGAACAGATTCCTTTCTTAAAGAAGTAAATATAATCGTTGAAGATCAGCGATTATTGGGAGAGCATAAACCTTTCCACTACCGAGGTGATATACCGAAGAAAGCAGACTTAGAAAAAATAGCTCAACACATAGAAGAAAGAATACAAGGAGAGGCAAATGAATTCTAATAACTCCAGAACGGTAGGTCATGTAGCTTTTGAAGAAGTTTTTGATCATGGGCATAACTATATATCTTTTGGAGGGGGACTATATAAGTATGATCAAGGCTACTATCATCTTGAAGATGAAGGTAATTTAGAAAGAAGACTTGCTGAATATTTTAGCCATTACATAACTGATTCCAAGACTGAAAAATGTGGCTATGCGGCAGATCGGTCAATTAAGGAAGCTATAAGATATGTCAAATCAAGATGTTACGTCGAGTATAGCTTGGTCAATCCACCAGGGTTAAATCTCAATAATGGTTACTTGAAGTTATCGTATGATTTAGAAGATCAACCTATCTTTGAGTTGATACCACACTCTCCCAAGCAGTACTTTACTTATAAGGCTGACTTTGATTATAAACCTGATGCTTATTCGCCAGTTCTATCTAAAGCTTTAGATGAGATGCTTGATGAGGAAGAGATGACCATCTTGCTTAGAAATATATCAGCAGCATTTGATCTAGAGAAAGTAAGAATGAGACATGCACGAGCAGTTAAAGCTGTTGTGGCTGAAGGTCAAGGATCTAATGGCAAGGATACTATAAGAGTTTGGGTTGGGTTACTTTTTGGAGGAGTAGGCTTGACTTCTATACCACTTCAAGTCTTCAAGAAGGCAGATAGTGATAGGGTCTTTGGTTTGTATCCTCTATTAAACAGTAAAATCAATTGGGCATCAGAGAATAAATCTGTTGCTATTGATAGCTGTCAAACCTTAAAAGAAGTTATTACTGGTGAACCAGTTACTATAGAAAGAAAACATGAGCAACCGATAACTATCATCCCTCACACTGTCTGTATTTTTAATGTCAATGATCTACCTGTTCTTGAATCTGGGAAAGAAGCCATCTCCAGTAGATATGCCGTTATAAGGTTTAAAAACACTTTTAAATCTAATCCAGATCCTAGTAAGCCAGAAGAGAAACAAGCTGATCCAAGATTGAAACAAGATGCGAATTTCATCAAGAAGAATATACTAACAGCTTTATTGAATATTTTAATTAAGGAGTATGAATTACTTCTTGCGGACGGAATTGATTATAGTTCTCAAGCAAAACTTTTAGAAGAGATTAGAGTTAGTAATAGTCATTTCTATGAATTTATTGTTGACTCTGGATTAGTCGAGTGTGAATTAGAAGATGGGCTAGAACCGAAAGATCTATATGATAATTACTATGTCCCTTGGTGCGTTGAGCAAAGGATGATCAACGAATCTAGTATCTCTGATCATTATATTTATAATGACCCGAACCAATATGACAAAGTTTTGAAAGATTATAGAAGCATTACGAAGCAATTAAAGAAATTTTTTCCAAAACTCAAGTTTGATCGTATAAAAGGTAGAAGAAGAATTGGTATTAGAGTCAATGTATTGCAGCTAAGCCAAATGGGAAATTAATAATGGTACGTCATTTATAACAATTCAATAAAAATGAGTATTAGTATGTAAGAAAAAAAGTATCATCAAAAATTGCTCTTGTTTATCAGAACAAACCCATTCAGAGACAGGGTTCTGGGTATATTTATACTGTCAAAATAAGTTCACATTTCATACTCTAAGATAACATGAAAAGTATCATGTTATTATTGAGGATTGTTATCATGAAATCTTTACTGCTATTGCTAAATAAGAGAAATGGGATGAAGATAATTTGGATAATAATACAGTTTCTTGAAAAATTTGATTAAATATCCACATTTCCTTGTATACCTTCTGAATTTCTCTCGTTTCTTTAAATATGGTATTTGGACTCTAGTGCAATTGAATGACAATATGACATCCAGTTACTATATTTTATATATCGATGAATAAAAAGTTTATTGCATAGGTGAAAGTTAATGTCTTAATGTCAAATCAAGTTATTGAGCTGCACTTAAGCTCAGGTAGTATCCCTGTAAAGCCCTGTGGACATCACTATCCTTGACGATTATGTCTCTCTCAATATCTTCCTTGAGGCAGAGGATGATATTTTTGAAATGGACATCTCGGTCTGGAACGTCCTTATAAGCATCAAACCACTGCTTGTATACGAAGCCTTCCGGATCGGTATAGAGAGGATTATTCAAGCTACTTTCGTACTCTTCATAAGTTGAAGATTGACGGCATCGGAAGCACTGAAAGCGTCCAGATTCTTTAGATGCACGAGCAGTATCAGATTTACAGAATGGACAAATTACTTTTGATGACATGATTGGTTCCTTTTGGTTTTCTAACAGAGACCACTTAAACTACGGTTACTACAGGGAATAATCAACTCCACCTAATCCATCCTTCATATTGTGAGTCTCTTATTGGATATCCGTTATTGGTTCGACATGACTCATTGGATTCCCAGCTTACAAATAATTTATAAAACTCTTCTTGAACAGCCTGTCCACCTTTGAACATTTGAGCAAGTTTTTTGCCATTGTAATAGTTCATTATTACGGCTGATTCTTGAAACATAAAAGCTTCAAGTCCTTTGCCTGCGATAATATGCTGGATCGCCTCCTGCCTGTTTGTATCTTGATTGTAGTCACACCAGCTCCACCACTTGCTAGCCCACTCCTTATCTTGTGAAAAATTAGAAAGAGCACTTTCTTCGCTGAGACGATCTAAGTAGAGATGATATATTATTGGTCCTATATTAGCTCTCAACTTCTGATAAGGCCAACTACTGTATATGCGACTCAAAGCCTCTATTAATTCATAGATATAGCTATCAAATTCTTCCTTCGGTGATTTTGCATAAAAAACTTCGAAGGCTCCAATCAAAAATAGAGTTAGTACTACATCGAAGTAGATGAAATCTGAATCAATCTTGTTTAACTTTCTGTTCTCGATGATTGGACCAGAATCAAGGACGTTTGTTACAAATGCTTCAAATTGTGCATGGTACGCAGAGTGAAGCTTCTTTGCTTTTAAACCATTTCTACAATTGAATTCCATAATCGTATAAGAAACTTTATTTGGTTTAACATAGAGGCATATTGCTCTATATATTAGTTGATGTACTCTGTTGATATTGATAGTAATTTGCTTAAAGACTCGATCTTTGCTAATGTAGTTGAGAACGAGATCATAGAGCTTAGCTAAAAGTAGCCCTACTATAGTAAGTATTAATACAGTCTTCCATATTCCTGGCATACCTGGACGTAATTGATACCAGAACACCCATAGTAACCATGGCATAAGAAAAAAACTTGAATATTTATAGTTACCTTCACGGAGGAAAATTATTTCTGAGAATAAAAGAGTTATGGTAAAGAGTGTCGTGAAATTTTCTAAATTATTATGCCAATTTGGAAGAATACTAGAGTCACCTAACATTTCTGGAGATAGTAATCCCACAAAGAAAAAAGCGATGATAGCTCCTGTACCAGCATCTCCAAATGATCTTTTCCTAAGATGCTGTACTATCCATAAAAATAGTGGATATAAAACGAGTAGTTGTATTATGAACCAAAGTGTATTTAACATTACTTAACTCCCTTGTTTTATTGCAATAAAAAATCCCTCCGAAGAGAGATTTTTTTAGTTACTTATAAGAAGTAACCGGGAGTTTATCAATCGTCATACGAACGACTACTGTAATCTTTAAGCCGAGGCTCTGGACATACACCACAATCTCCCGGCTATAAAACCAGGAGATGTCGTATTAAACGGTCAGACATCTCTGTGACCGCGTATGACGAGGCGATAAAACCCCAGAGCTATTACTAGCTCCATAAGTAAGATTAAAGGTTTTGAATGGTAAAAGCAAGCAATAAACAAGCATTGGTATTTACTATTTTGATTTTTGCATGGGCTTTATTTTTATAGTAGTAAAATTAATGCTAATTAGATAAGCAGGGAAGAAGGATTATGAGTGATACTATATCAAATCAAGAAAGAATCAATAAACTTGAAGAATTTAAAACTCTTTTACGTGAGTGGGGAAGATCTGGTGATCGTAAAATTCGATCAAAGCTAAACCAATCTATAAGTTCAATTAAGAGAGACGTTTTAGAAGCTGGTTGTTTAAAAACGATGACCATCGCACCTCCTCCTATTATTGGAGGGATAATTATGAGGAATGTAAATCCTTTTGATATGGTCTTTGATCCTCCCTATGATGTTAATTTGATACCACTAATTATTGACATGATCGATGAAACTATTGGTGAGTTAAATGATCCAGATTCAAAAACCAATAGAAGTGTTACTTCTCAACCTATCGTGGAAGTTGATAGTGCTATTGAAGAAGGATATGCATTTATTGCAATGCCAATGGATCCAACTGATAAAACTTTAGATGATGTTTTGGATAATATAAAACAAGTTGCTAAAGAATGCGGAATCAATGCAGAGAGAATAGATGATGAAGAAACAAACGATCGTATCACTGATAGAATGCTTGAATCGATTAGGAAAGCTGAGTTTGTTATAGCAGATTTAACTTATTGCAGACCAAATGTATTTTATGAAGCGGGATATGCACATGGACTAGGAAAGATTCCAATTTATATTGCGAGGAAAGGTACACAATTAGAATTTGATTTAAAAGATTATCCTGTCATTTTTTTTGAAAGTTACTCAGAATTAAAACAAGCTCTAAGAAAACGCTTAGAGAGATTAGTTCAAATGAGGCATGCTAAAAAGAACTAATATAAGTGCGATGTTTATACGTAACTTCTGGATAATTGATATAATTTACTATTAATGCAGAAAAAGATATATGAAATCTATGATGTTGATCCTAATCATCCTGATTGGAGAATGTCTACTTTTCGTGGAACAGTAATTATTAGAGCTAAAGATGAAGACGAAGCTTACTCTATTGCTACGCAAGAATTTATAACAGCAGCAGAAGTACCAGAAGGTATTGCCACTCCAACGGCAACGAATCCATGGTCTCCTAAATCATCAGCTACAAAGTATAAAGAGGTTTTAGACGGTGATTGGAATCGAGAAGGTGAATCTGAAGTATTGATGCCCATTTCTCCAATGGCTCTACTACGAAACAGATATCAATCGAGATCGATCTAGGAGCAAATTTTCTTTAATTTTAGCTTGCTTAGAATTTTCTTTAAGTATCAACAATACTGTTGTCCAGTTTTTAAAAATCCCTCATAAATTCCGAGACGAATATCCTTATATCGATTAGTCTCCAGGAAAAATAAAAGTATTTAATGGGGGGTATTAAAATAAAGCATAATATCAATGAGATCAAGACCTTATGATTGATTCATCGAATATTAATAGGAAAGGTTTATAATTTGCTCTATGGATTATCCGTTTATTTTTGTTGATGAAAGCGGAGTCTCTCTTAACACTGATGATAGACAGCCGTACTTTGGGGTGGGTATGCTTAAGGTTCAAGACCCTTATCCCTTCACGGTTGATCTTCTGAATACACACTTTGCAAACTATTCTAATTTAAGAAGCCAACGTAGAACTGTTATAAAAGACCTGAAGGCTAGTCCTAAAGTCTTAACTCAAGATGAACTGAATATGATGTTAGCTTCCACTAGACACTATGAGTATAAGTTTACTGATGTAACCCCAGACAAGCTTGATAAATATCTGAGATTTCTCGATACTGCATTAAAACATAAGTTTGAGTTTCACTGTGTAGTAATTGATAAAGATCATCCTAGGTTTTTAGCAGAGATACATAGTAACTTTTGGGATGCTTACATACATTACTGTAAACAGCTTTGTCAGAGCAATTGTAGAGCGGAAGAGAGAGCTACTATCATCGCAGACTTCAATCACAAGCCTAACGCTTCTAACCAAGACTTTAGTACTGAACTTAGATCTCTTAGCTGTATCAATAACGCGATAATGCTCCAGTCTGTTGGTACTCCCTTAATTCAGCTTTGCGATATACTTCTGGGTGCGGCAATATTCAGGTATAGGATTACTCATAAGCAAATAAAAGATTCAAATCGAGCTAAATCTAAAGCACAGTTTACGAATTATCTCTTTGAGAAATTGGGACTAGATCTTACTGAAGATGATTTGAAGTCTGGTATCAAAATAAAGACAGACCACGATCAAGTATTTAGTACAATGAACCCTTGGCCCTAAAAAGAAAAACGGGGATGCGCAGAAAACTGGGCTCCCCGTTTAAAAACTTATATAGTGATTATACCAATTTTTACGTACGTACGGACATCTAAACTGGATAAATCTTCCTAGAATCCATAGAGAACTTAGACAAACTAAGCCCTTGCTTTAATGAACTATCGTTAATCTATCAAGTAACAGTCAAGTAAGAAAACCCTTATTTATCAATGGTTTTGAGGATTTTATCAGTGAGAAATACTCTGATCATCAAGTAAGGTATTTAAGTTTCTACCACCCCTTCATCGCATTTACTACCTCATCAATGCTAGTCATGCAGTAGCCTTGAGTGGTACTGATATCACTATGACCACAGGCTATGCGTAAGTGATTAATAGGCTTGCCCTTACCAGCGTTGATAGTAACAAAGGATCTTCTTAGGCTGTGTGGTGAGATGCCTTTAAGACCAGCCTTCCTCGCTACATTAGCGATCTTCTTCTCTATCCTGTCTACTGTGAGAGGGTTGCCCTGACGATTCAAGAAGAACCGATCCCCACTAAAATTAAGTCTCACTTTTAGATACTGGATTAATGCTTCATACGTATCATCATTAATACCTACGATACGATTCTTATTACCCTTACCAAGATTTATATGCACTCGCCTTGCTTCCAGATCCACTTCATCAAGTTTGAGTTTGCAACACTCAGCAGCTCTAAGCCCAGTGCCAACCAAGAAAGTTAATAGAGTCTTGCTCATAATCCTGTCATAGTCTGTGTTATAGATCATTTTATCTATTCCCAAATACATCTCTTTCAATTGAGTTTCCGTGAGAGAAGTTTTCTTTGCTGGGATATATCTTCTCGGTTTAAGAGTTTTCATTTTATCTCGCACTTCTGGCTCAAGCATTTCATTCTCTATCATGTACTTGCTGAGGCTCATGACCGAGTCATAAATATTGCGCTTGGTGCTGTATCTTTCTGGAGCAAATGAACCTAATACTTCCCTTAGATTATTAACCGAAACAAGGGGCTTGCTTGGATACTTACCCAGGCTCTTGATATAAAGCTTAAGGTAGGTCTCGTATATCTCTGCTGTTCTTGGTGATAGTGGTTTACCAGTTAGCTTGCCAGTAAGACACCAGTTTAACCATTCCACAGAGGCCGTTTGTAGGCCCTCCAATGATAGTTCTTTGAGCTTGCTGGTATATTTACTGGCTTCACCTTTACGAACACCTGAGAAGTGTTCTGCTTTCCATTTATAATATGTATTACTGTCGACCGTGTGTTTGGGTCTACCTCTATATATTGTTACTGCTGAGGGTAAAAACCCAATTCTACAGTAATTCTGGACTGTTCTTTTTGGTATGCCTAAGTCTCTAGCTATTTCTATCGCTGTTAAATGGTTCATTATGCACTAATCCTTTTATTGGTTTAGTGCGCAAGCGGTGCAAACTGATTTGATTATTAGAAGCTAATAAACCCTTGTCCTAGATTGATTTTGAAGACTCGCATATCACCTGTTAACCGATCGGTCGCTGGTTCGAGCCCAGCCCCGGGAGCCATTTAAAAAAGAAAGAGACCTCCGAAAGGAGGTCTCTTTCTTTTTATAGTTACTTGCGGGGAGTGGGTTAGTGATTATTGACTGCTCCAATTCTAAGTCAATTGCCTATGATGTAGAATTAAAAAAAAGGAGAAAAAATGAAAACGTTAACCAAAGAAATGCAAACAGCCATTACACCTTCAATAGCATTAGAACTATTAAAAGAAGGTAACAAGCGATTTGTAAACAACCTGAAAGTAAACCGTAACCTTTTGCAACAGGCAAATGATACATCAGGCGGGCAATACCCATTTGCTGTTATTCTAAGTTGTATTGATAGCAGAACCTCTGCTGAACTGATTTTTGACCAAGGACTTGGTGATGTGTTCAGCGTTCGTATTGCCGGAAATATTATCAACGAAGATATTTTGGGCAGTATGGAATTTGGCTGTAAAGTGGCAGGTTCAAAAATCATCGTTGTTTTAGGACACACAAAATGCGGTGCCGTAAAAGGAGCTTGCGACCACATAGAAATGGGTAACCTAACTGCATTGCTCACCAAAATAAGACCAGCCGTTGATGACGAAAAAACCACAACCGAAAACCGCAATTCAGGCAATGCCGAATTTGTAGAAAATGTGTCTACCATTAACGTAAAGCGAACGGTTAAATCCATAATGGAACGCAGCCCAATTTTAAAAGAGATGATTGAAAACGGTCAAATAGGAATTGTAGGCGGCTCACACAATATATCAACTGGACAAGTAATATTTTATCCCGAAACTTTAAGTTTGGGTTCGCAATAGGTAGCAGGATGTAGTAAAGAGCAATCATAATGTCAAAGTCAGATGACCTAAAGTGGATTAGAGTTCATGTACTACATTTAATTACAGCTGATGAGATCGAATTGTTTGACAAAGGACTAGTAAACGAGAAAAAGATTACAGTGAAAGCTTGTATTCATCATTTATGGCAGTTTGCTTGTCATGATATTCGTAAATAGCACGCAAACGTACGTCAGGACTAACTGGTAATCTAACCCTTCCATCTGGACCTATAAAATCCACCATGTTCGGGAAGGCGTGCAGCAGACCCAAAATACTTGTTTACTGTGTGCATATTCACCTCAAACTGAACTTGGCGGTTGGTGAATACGTCTATCAGGGGGAGCCATTAAAATCAAAGCCCTGTCTAACGATGGGGCTTTTTTATTTCCTATCCAAACTTCTGAGCATATTGATCAAGTAAAGTTCTAATCATTCCTTGATATGGTGTGTCTAGTTTTTTAGCTTCATCTTTAAAAAAATCTACACTCTTCTTGCTAAGGCTTAGAGTAACTTTCACGTTATTCTCTTTCAACACAAGATCTTCAGGCTTAGGAAGAAAATCCTTTATAACTTTGGCCTTGATTGGTTCGTCTATATATTTAATTCGCTTTCTTCTCTTTTTCATAAATTTTCTTTCCTTTTCTCCAGTAACCCTCCGATAATTCGAATAGAATTTTTGCGAATCGTAAACCTCACTGTTACTATAGCCTCATCAATTTCGCCAAAACAAAAATATCTTTGTTCTTTATTGCTACTATGATCCAGATCTTCCGCAATGATACGATGTTTGTCAAGGAATGCTCTTTGGGCTTCAGTGAATGAAATCGCATGTTTCTTTTGATTAAGCTCATCTTTAGCATCATCCCATTCGAATTTCATTAATAAATATATTGTACCATTTTTTAGCCATATATTTATATGGCTAATATGCCATATTTAAGTTAAGCTCAAATTAAGAGAGTTTTTGGTATATTGAGATATGAATTTCTTCAAAATTACTAAACTAACGTGAAATTCAAGTTCAAAGTTGTGAATCTTGTCCAAGAGTGGGAGCTATTTAATAAAGTAAAAAGACTCCTTACGGAGTCTTTTTACTTTATAGATTACTTGTGACTGTTCAGAACCAACACTTTTTTAAAGCAATTTGTTATAAAGATAGGCTACTAAGAAGGCCCCAATAAAAGCATCTATAAAAGACCATGCCAACCCCAAAAAGTAGCCAATCAAGCTTAGGTTATTAAATCCATAATAGAATCTTGTCAGCATTTCATAAACTTCAGTCCAAAGTCCATAGTGGGAGGCTAATGCAATAAAAAGCACACCAAAACCCCATACTATACCAGCGGCAATTCCAAATTTTACTGCGTTTAATTTCATTTCAATGACTCCTTTCTTGTCAACGAAAATTTTCTCCATCGATAAAGACTCCATTTATATTTTGAGATTTGTTTAGGTACTCATCTATCTTAGGTCCGATGTTTTCATCAAAGTCTCCTTCTTCGATTTTACCCATAACCTTCAGATAGACAAGGTTTGCATCTTGATTGATATGTATTTCTATCATACATTTATCCTCTTCATTTTCTTTAATTATAAACCTAATCCCTCACAGAACCCCTTATTTATTGTTCTTATTTGCTATTGAGGGTTTTTTATTATGCTTAATGAGCTTTTTCGATGGTATTGACTTATTAAGCTAAATTCAAATAAAAGAATCTTCGAATATTAGAATACATATTTTCTTGGAATTACTAAATTAATAGCAAGAACTGAAGAAAAACTTAAAAGTCTGGACTTAGCTAAAGCAGATTTATTATTTACTGGCATAATAGATTATGTGATGAGACGCAATCCCTGCCTCTATATCCCTTTAGTAATTCTTTTTATAAGTTGTCAATTTTTAACAGGCTGTCATCCTCGTGAAAACAAAGAAGAAGAACATATATACCAAGTCAGTAAGCCTTTAGTGAAGGATATGAAACTGTATGATGAATATGTAGCCCAGGTTAGAGCCATTCAGCATATTGAAATTTCTTCACTAGAAAAAGGTTATTTACAAAAAATATATGTAGATGAAGGGCAATATGTTCAGCAGGGACAAATACTCTTTCAAATCAAGCCGAATATTTATAAAGCTGATGTTCAAAAAGCAGAAGCTGAAGTTGAGCTCGCTAAGGTTGAGTTAAGTAATATCAAGGGATTGGTAGACAAAAATATTATTTCTAAAACTGAATATGCAATGTCTGCTGCAAAATTAGCCAAAGCCGAGGCGGAATTGGAGTTATCAAAAACACATCTGGCATTTACTGAAATTCGAGCACCTTTTAATGGGATGGTAGGTAAGTTTGGAGACTTAAGAATTGGAACTTTACTTGATGAAGGAGGAAGACTAACCACATTAAGTGACAATCATAAAATGTGGGTGTATTTTAATGTGCCTGAAGTTAGATATTTAGACTACATGGAGAACAAGCAGAAGAATAGCCTTCCAGCGGTTCAATTGAAATTGGCAAACAGAGAAATATATTCTGAAAATGGTACTATCGAAACTATTGAATCGGATTTTAACAATACCTCTGGCAACATTGCATTTAGAGCTGCTTTTAACAATCCTAATTCACTTCTACGTCATGGAGAAACAGGCAATATTCTTTGGCCTAAATGGATAAAAGCAGCTGTAATTATTCCACAAAAATCTACATTCGAAATTTTAGATAAAAAATTTGTATTTGTGGTGGACAAAGAAGGGGTTATCCATGAACGTGAGATCGTAATTGCCGAAGAAGCGCCCAATATTTTTATTATCAAGTCTGGAATTAGTCCAGATGAGATGTACTTACTTGAAAAGCAAAATAAAATAAGCAAAGGAGATAAAATAAAATACGAGATGATAGATCCCGAAACTGTAATGAATAGTTTGGATTTGTATGCTAATTAACAAGGTTAAAAATCAATGTTCAGTAATATTTTAAAAAGACCTGTTCTCGGAATAGTTATTTCTATACTTATCGTTTTTCTTGGTTGTCTTGCTATTCAGCAGCTGCCTATTTCACAGTTTCCAAAAATTGCACCTACGGTAGTAAATATTTATATTGCTTACCCGGGTGCTAGTGCAAGCGTACTTACAAACTCCACGCTAATTCCATTAGAAGCTGCTATTAATGGTGTTCCAGGAATGCGTTACATAGCCTCTGATGCTACCAGTGCAGGTGAAGCAACAGTTAGGGTTGTATTTGATCCAAGCATAGATCCAAACCAAGCTGTCGTAAGTGTTAAAACACGTGTGGATCAAGTAATGAACCAATTGCCCGAATTGGTGCAAAGAGAAGGGGTCATAATATTACCTCTCCAACCATCCATGCTCTTGTATATAAATTTATATTCTGAATCTAAGTCAATAGATCAAAAATATCTTTTTAATTACGCTTACACCAAACTTATTCCAGAAATTCAACGGATAAAGGGTGTGGCAAATGCTAGTTTGCTAGGAACTAGAACTTATTCCATGAGAATATGGCTTAAACCTGATCGGATGAGAGCGTACAATATATCTGCAGAAGAAGTTGTTGAGGCAATTAAAGAGCAAAGTATTATTGCACGTCCAGGTAGATTAGGATTGAGTTCGGGGAAAAAATCTCAATCTACTGAATATACTCTTAATTATGAAGGTAGATATAATGAACCTAAACAATACGAAAATATTATTATAAAAAGCTCTGAGTTTGGGGAAATGGTCAAACTAAAAGATATCGCTGAGGTTGAATTAGGCAGTGAATTCTATGATATATATTCCGATCTCGATGGAAAACCTGCTGCTTCAATAGTATTAAAGCAAACAGCAAACAGCAATGGCAGAGATGTAATCAAAAATATTAAAAGTAAGATTAGTGAACTTGAAAAGAATTTTCCAGACGGCGTAAAAGTAAATTATAGCTATGATGTTTCCAAATTTTTAGATGCTTCTATTGAGCAAGTAATAGATACCATAAGAGATGCATTTATTTTGGTAACCTTAGTTGTATTTTTGTTTTTGGGTGATTGGCGTTCTACAATTATTCCTATCATTGCTGTGCCTATTTCCTTAATTGGAGCATTTTTTGTGCTCTTCGTATTTGGAATGTCCATAAACTTAATCACTTTGTTTGCTTTGGTATTAGCTATTGGAATAGTTGTAGACGATGCCATAGTTGTTGTCGAAGCTGTGCACCACAAAATGGAAGCAGATCCATCTCTAACGCCATATGCTGCTACTCAAAAAGCAATAGGAGAATTGGGCGGTGCCATTATCGCTATTACCTTGGTTATGGTTTCCGTATTTTGTCCGATTGCGTTTATGAATGGCCCTGTGGGTGTATTTTATAGACAATTTTCCATTACCATGGTAAGTTCCATTATTATTTCGGGCTTGGTTGCACTAACGCTTACGCCTGTTCTTTGCGCTATGATTCTTAGAAATCATTCAGGTCATACGAAATCAAAAAATTTATTTAATCAATGTATCGATCAATTCAATGTAGCTTTTGATAAATTGACTGGAAAATATATGTGGCTCTTGGATAGAATTATTTCCAAAAGAATCATAACCTTCGGTTTAATAATATTATTTTCGGTAGGGATTTTCTTTTTTAATAAAATAGTTCCTTCAGGTTTTGTACCTAATGAAGATCAAGGTACTATTTACGCTATTATTCAAACTCCTCCAGGCTCTACCCTAGAATTTACGAATCAAAAGATCAATCAATTACAACAAATTTGCGAAAAAGTAGAGGGCGTAGAATCGGTTACTTCGATAGTGGGCTATGAGATTATGACAGAAGGGAGAGGTTCTAATGCAGGCACCTGTCTTATTAATTTAAAAGACTGGAAAGACAGAAAGGAAAGTGTCTTAGAAATAATAGAAGAACTAGAGCACAAGACTACTGGTCTCGGAGCTAAGATTGAATTTTTTGAACCACCGGCTATTCCAGGTTTTGGAAGCTCTGGTGGATTTTCTTTGCGACTTCTTGATAAATCTGGTGATATCAAATATCCAGAGCTTGAAAAAGTAACTAATGATTTCATGGCTAATCTAGCAAAACGGAAAGAAATTACTGGTCTATTTACTTTTTACAATGCTTCATATCCTCAGTATGAAATAAAAATAGATAACCAATCAGCAATGCAAAAGGGAGTATCTATTCAAAACGCGATGAATAATTTAAATATTCTCAATAGCGGTTCCTATGAACAGGGATTTATTAAATTTGGAAGATTTTTTAAAGTGTTTACCAATGCAAGCCCAGAGTACAGAAGGAATATAGAGGACTTGAACAATTTCTTCGTGAAAAATGATCACGGAGAAATGGTGCCTTATACTTCATTTATGACTCTCGAAAAGACCAAAGGCGCTAATGAAGTTACTCGCTACAACATGTATAACTCTGCGGTAATTAGAGGAGTGCAAGCAAAAGGTTATACAACTGGAGATGCCATTAATGCTATTAAGGAAACGGCTCAAGAAACTCTACCCGCTGGTTATGATATTGCATGGGAAGACCTTTCATACGATCAAGCCAGAAGTGGAAATCAATTCACCATTATATTTTTAATAGTAGTGTTATTTGTATATTTAGTATTGTCAGCTCAATATGAGAATTTTGTATTGCCACTTGCAGTACTTTTATCCTTGCCAATAGGAATTTTTGGTTCTTTCTTTATGCTCAAGCTAATGGGTTTAGCAAACGATGTATATGCACAAATCGCTGTTATTACGCTTATTGGGCTTTTGGGTAAAAATGCCGTATTAATTGTAGAGTTTGCGGTACAAAAACGAAATGAAGGCTTACCAATATTAGATGCTGCATTGGAAGGAGCTAAGATGCGTTTAAGACCTATATTAATGACCTCATTTGCATTTATAGCTGGACTTCTACCTTTGGTGTTATCTCACGGAGCAGGTGCTGTGGGAAATAGAACTCTTGGATCTTCTGCAATGGGAGGAATGATTTCTGGGACCATCATTGGCGTATTGATCATACCAGGATTGTACTTTGTATTTGCAAGCCTTGTCGATGGTAAAAAACTATTGAAGGATGAAGTGCAAACACCGTTGACAGAAAATCATTGATAAAAAATAGAATCAAAATAAAAGCTAGAGAGGAATATTAAGTTTAGAAAAAATTATTCATCTATCGATATAAAAAGTGGGATAAATAATATTAAGTTTTGAAAAAAATTATTCAACTATCAATAACGGCACTAGTTCTGCTTACCATGCAAGAACCTGCACTAGCATGGTCCTTTTTTCACCCCATAGATCTTGTACAAAAAGAAGCAACGTTTAATGTACCAAGCAAATATAGCTTTGATAAGTCAATAGATTATCAAAATTCAGCAGAATCTGAGAATGTAGCTGATATTAATTGGGCTAATTTTTTTTCGGATCCTTATCTTGTTTCTCTGATTAAAACCGCTCTGGCTAACAATCAAGAATATAATATTTTTTTACAAGATATAAAAATTGCACAGAATGAAGTTAAAGCGAAACGAGGTACATATTTACCGCAAGTAGGCTTAGGTCTGGGAGCAGAAAAATATGGAGTATCAAAAACTACACGTGAAGGAAACTTAGACAAGGTTCTAGATAGAAATAATTTAAAGCCCCGAAACTCGGATTTCAACCTAGATGCACAACTGACTTGGGAAGTGGATATATGGAAGAAATTAAGGAATGCAAAAGAGGCAGCTAGAATGCGTCTCATGTCCAAATACGAAGGTCGAAATTTTCTTATTACACGATTAATAGCCGAAATAGCTCGAAACTATTATGAATTGATGGCTCTCGACAACTCCTTAAAAATATTAGATGAAAACATTACGATTCAAGAAGCAGCCTTTGTTAAAATGCAAGCACTGAAAGAATTTGCTAAATCTAATCAACTCGCAGTAAATCGATTTGAAGCACAGTTGCTTGAGACGAAAAGCCAAAGGTTTGAAGTAAGCCAAGCAATTATAGAAAAAGAAAATCGCCTGAAGTTTTTGTCAGGTATTTATGATGATAAAACGATACCCAGAAATTCTGAACAACTAATGTCAATGCAGGTAGATGAATTGCAAATCGGTGTACCCACGGAACTTTTAGAAAACAGACCAGATATCCGTCAGGCAGAATATGCAATTAAAGCAGCAAGATTTGATCTAAAAAGTGTTAGAGCTAATTTATATCCTAGGTTCGATATTAGAGCAGATTATGCTTTTTCGGCTTTTGCTCCAGATTTATTAATTAATCCAAGATCTTTAGCCTATGATGTATTAGGCAATTTAATGGCCCCTCTAATTAACAGACAGGCTATCCTTGCCCAAATAAAATCAGCAGATTCTTTTCAAACACAAATGGTATTAAATTATGAACAAACCTTGCTGCAAGCTTATACAGAAGTACTTAATCAAATGTCAAAAATAAAGAACTTGCAACAAAGTTTTGATACTAAACAAAAAGAAGTACTATTACTTGATGATTCTATTGGCATTGCTAATAGCTTGTTTCAATATGCTAGGGCTGATTACATTGAAATATTACTTACACAAGAAGCGAAACTCGATGCTCAAACGGAATTAGTGCAAACGAAAATGAATTTGATAGGATCTAAAGTAGATTTATATCGTGCTTTGGGTGGAGGCTGGAAATAAATTCTAGTAATCTTCTCTTTTGGGGTAGAAAACATCAATAATTTTACAATCCGTGATTGCTTTTCCAGAATGAACTGCTTGAGGTTTAATGACAGCTAAATCACCAGCTTTCATAATTTTAGTCTCACCATCAATAGTTAACTCAAGCTCTCCTTCGATGAAATTACTAATTTGTTCATGAATATGACTATGTTCTGGAAGTATTGAACCGGCTTTAGCAGTCCAGTAGACTACCGTCATATGTTTGCCGTGAATAGTTTTTGCAAAAAATCCAGGAATGACTTCATGTAATTTAATTTGTGAGAAATCTATAAATGAATCATTCATATTACTTCTTTAATTTTTTCTTCGGTGGCAAATAATTCTCTGACGAAATCACTTTCTTACCGGTTTTATTCTCTAACTCTAATCTTGCTTTTTTAGCAACGCTTCCACCCTCTTTACTTGCAACTTTATTTTCATTCATGCCTTGTGCCTGCATAGTCTCGGCGATTTGCCTTGTAGATAATTCTGCAAGTGCAGTAAAAATTAATTCAGCTTCATTCATATGATCGCGTAAATTTTGTGTTTTAAGACCTTTGATCGTCTTATGATCTTTTACGCTTAAACCAGTCCATTCTTGATGAATTATGTTTGTGAGTATCGCAAACTCTTGACCTTTCTTTACTCCATTTTTATCCCAATAATCAGTGAGTTTGCTTCGAGTCTCTTGACCCATCATTCTTTGCTGAATCCACTTCTCACTACGTCCATGTTTTTGCCAGGTTTCTCTTGCTCTATTAAGAGATAATTCTGGATCAGCCATCTCTTGCATACGCTCATAACCAACCTTAGCGAGCCAAAGCTTTATAGGTTCAGCTTTTGGGCTGGGTACTGATTGAATTAGTCTTAATAGAGTCTCTGGGTCTGCGACATCGGTAAGGTATTTCTTACCATCAGCAGCTTCTAATTTCAGTTGGTTACATTTTGTAACCGACTGACTTCCTTCATTTTTAAGCCTATTTTTCAAGACTTTCCAATAATTTCTGGCTGCCTGAAAATCAGCCTCTAGTAAGACTTGAATAATATCTACAACAGAAAAATACCAAACTTCCTTTTCTTCGTCGTAAATACGACGTATTTTATAATCTTCAAAAATAGCCAGATCATTTTTCATAGCAACTTCAAATCTATATCCTTACATATATAATAGCATTGATCATAGTCAGCTATCCTAAAGTTTTACTAATAAATTTTTAAAGAGTTATTAATTTCACATCAAACCCAAGCTCAGAATCATCAGTTTGTTTTACTTTACTCTAATCCTGGAATTGCACACCCAATGCCTCTAATGCAGTTCTCAGGCTCAGTCCCTCTTTTATTTGAGTATTAAGAGTTGAATCTAGGATTGTGCGTAATGGATTCTCTCTGGCATCAAACATATCTCCAGCATAATATTTGAATATAGAGAAAACCTCTATAACTTTTTTAAGTGCCTGCATAGATTGTGGTTGTAAATTTGACGTAAGCCATTCTGTAAATTTATTCGGAATCTCAGCTGCTTCATTAATGAAATCAAAATTAGGATGTACTAATAAAAATTTGTCTACTATGCCTTTAACCAAATTTTCAAACCATTTGAAAAATGTCTCTAAGCTTTCTTCTATTTCAGCAAATTTTATTGTATCCATCGATAGCAATACAATTGCTCCACATGGTACATCAGCTCTCATCCAGCCATGAGTTAAAGTATCAGCACTTGCTAAGCATTCGACTGGACTATCTTTCAAGTCCTGGTATTGAAAATGCATAGCTCTATCGACTTTATCAACAAATTCTCTTGCAATTCTCAAATTATTATCAGTAGGATCATAAGGTAGCATATGTTTCTCAAGTTGTAAGTGACCCCGATCTCTCGCTAGTTGCTTGATCGAACCATGATAAAAATTTTAAGAACTCACCACTGCCACTATCATCACTTAAGCCTGATAATTGCTGTGGCAGATTATTGGTTCCTGTTTCTTCGAGCAAACTAGATTTCTCACTTGGTTCTGAAAAATGAGCTTCACCTTGAGTTATCAATTCTAGCTGTGCCATGTTAGCGACTTGACTTCTTAAATCCTTATTGACTTTGTTGTAACCAGCGAGTACTTGTCTATGTTCGTCAAGTCCTCTAGCCTCGTTTGAATACGGAGAAGCGTGAATTAAAATTACATCAGTATTTTTGTCGGATGATTTAGCTACCGTTGTAACTAAATCATCATATTTTTGAGCATAGTGGAAACTAATCTCTCTATCTTTGACAGCTTTACTAACTAACCTTTGAAAACGTCCAAATGCACTTTGTAAACTTGGAAGATTCATTTGAATACCAATTGATAATTTATTATGTTGCATGATTGTTATTGTAACATAATAATTGGGAATTATAAAATGGTTTTACAGCTTTTTCTCATATTCTTTAATAGAAATCTCCTTGCTAAAATTCTTAATATGCAAAGCACTGTCAATTTTAATCCCAAGCTTGATTTGAAATTAGAGAGAACAGTAGATTTACCAGCAGAACTGATCTGGAAAGCTTGGACTAGTCCAGAGCATCTCAAACCCTGGTTCTGTCCTAAACCTTGGTCAGTAACAGAATGTGAAATAGATCTTCGTCCAGGAGGAATTTTTAGAACGGTGATGAAATCACCAGAGGGTCAAGAGTTTCCTAATTTAGGTTGCTATCTTGAAGTTATTGAGCAGCTAAGACTAACTTGGACAGATGCTCTCTTACCTGGTTTCAGACCTGTTACTGAAGTTCAGTCTGGTGCAGGATTTCTTTTCACTGCTTCTATTTTGCTTGAACCTATGGGTAAGCAAACTAAATATACGGCAATGTGTTTTCACAAGGATGAACAAGATAGACTCAAGCATGAACAGATGGGTTTCAATGAAGGTTGGTCAATTTGCTTAGATCAGCTTGTAGAGTATATGAAACTTCGAATTTGACTTTTTGACATTAGCTGAATACCATTGATATTGTCTATGGCTCAAAAGCTATTAGCTGGTCCAATTTATGCCCTTCGTGACCTCTCAGGAAGAGTAGGTTTAGCTTTTCAAGAAGGAAGAATTAATGGTAGAGAAGCTTTACAGTATCAAGTTCAAGCTGCTAACGCTAATAATTTATCAAGCTCCGTTTCAGAAACTGTTACTCGTGCAGTTAACATTCAAAATCAAAGACAAGAATTACATGCAATTAACCGAGGACATAAAAGTAATCTTGTAAGAAGCTTAGCAAGAAATCCAATGCATCATTTCTTGCAAAAAAGATTATCACCATTACCTGAAACAAACTTAGCCTTGAAACATGAAACTGATTTTCTATATCGATTGATAGGTGAAATCTCTCCTGAAACGGTTTTAGCTAGGGTTGAAAGAAGACTTGCTGAAAAATTATTAAATCCAAATATAAGGAGTGATAGTCTCACAGCTGCTCAATATAGGGATTTACTATGTCACAACCAAGTCCCCTATGGTTTTCATTTTGAACTAATTAAAAAGTTAGATGGTCAGGAAAATATGACTAATCAAGGTGCTGGTCTTGGTAGTTTTTGTGAAAGAAGAGTAGGATTGGCTTTGGCGCGGCTAATGGATTATGGATATATTAGAAATTTTACTTTGTTTGGTGCTGCTAAATATCCTTTAATTGCAAATGATGACAAGAATAAAATTGCTGTTGATTACCACAAAGGAGAAGAAGCAATGGGTATCGATGCTATGGTTGAGCTAGATGCTAGGCAACCTTATAGCTATGCTTTGTTACAGGTAAAAGCCAATGCTCCTATGGGTTTTAAGGAAAATACTGCTAAAGGTTCTTTTTCAGAGTTGAGTCTAACTGGAAGAGAGTTAGATGAGTTAATAAAATTAAGACCTGAAGTCATTGATTTTTACAAAATTGTTCCAGGTTTCAAAGACAAATTCTCTATTGTTGTCGAACGGAATATTTTTACTGTTGACACTGCTCCAAGGAAGCTCCAAAAAACTTGTTACAAAGATAAATCGCCTGATTTAGTGAATTTTCTTTTGGCAGCTTTTGAATATATGCAAGACAAATATACTCAATACTATTCTGAGCTCAATCTAAGGAAGAGAGCTTATTATAAAAAGAAAGGTATAGCTCTTGAACTAGAGAAACCAAGTTTACTTGTTTTGGACAAACCTTATGAGAGCCTAAGTTACCCTGAGAAAATTGCAGCTCTAGTTAAATCTAACTTTTTCAAATTAGTCAAAGAGAAGCCTTAGTAATTGACTCTAGCGCAAGCATCCAATCAGATTCACCAATGATTGCAACTTTAGATTGACCGTCTTTCTTCATGTCCATTGCTTTCTGAATTTTACGACCGTAATTAGTTTCAATCCAATCTCTTGTTGCTAGTTCACCGATTACTAAGTAATCGAGATCTTTGACAATGCCGTCCTTGACTATGCCACCTCTAATTTCAATAGCAGTGCGACAAGCGGATCTAGTTCCGTATTTAGATTGTCCGGTGAAACAAAATGTCTTCTGTTGAAATACTATGGGCACTCCTGTTTCAATTGGTAAGGATGTGCTTAAGCCAGTAACAGCTCCAGTGTCTTGAAGCGTTCCACCAATAAATTTTCTTATGACCTCTTCGAAATCTTTTCTTTCTTGCTCAGTAACAATGCCATCTTCTAAAATACTTTGTACCTTAGACAATAAATGTGAATAAGGCCATTCATATGATAAGTCTGAAAACTCTAATAGAAATTGATATAAGCCTTTTATTTCTTCTTCACTTAAAGAATTATCAAGCATCATACCTGCGCATAATCCTGTTAAGGATTGAGCCTTCTTCTCGCAATTTCTTCTTAAGTTTATTGCGACTGGTATGTCATTAGGGTCGATGTCGGATCTAAATGCCATGTATAACCTCCTGAATTAAATTGCCTAGGGGATTTTCTTCTATCCAAGGCTTCTTTAATAATAAACCAATTGTAGTGGGTGTGAGTATTTATATTAATCAAAATACTAGTTATACTTAAATAAGAGACTAGAGATTAGTAATTCTCTGGATACTAACTTATGAAAGTAGTAATTAAACTTTTAGCTTGTCTTTACTTCATTACCTTTGCATATACTGGTTATGCTTACTATCCTGAAAACAATATCGTTAAACCCGCTCTGAAAACTGAGCAGGTTTTCTATAACACTAATAGTCATATCTACCACAATCTATCTTGCAGATGGGCAAGAGCCTGTACGAAGAACTGTATCTTGATTGATAAGTCAGAAGCTATGAATCGAGGAAGAGCTTGTAAGATTTGTGGGGGATAGTAAATTTAAGCTTAGGATGGATTCTGATATTATTGGATCTTAATAGCAATTAGCTAGTTGTTATAATTAAGATCAATTTAACGAGGAAAACTATGAATAAAAAAATAGCTGCTTATGGATTTGATAAGTTGGGATATGAAATAACCTCCATTAATAATAGTGGAATCGATTTCATTGAATATATGAGTAACAAAGATTTATCAGAATATGATGGAGTATTTATTCCCAGTGGCATCTTTGAAACATTACCAAAATCTTATACTGAAAGAGTTAAGTATGATATAGCGTTGCTTAATGAAAGAGATAAGCAAATACAAAATTTATTAGAGAAGAAATCATGGATATGCTTTTTAAACAGTGCTATTCATCAATGGCAAGAGCATGGTAATAAGCAATACCCTGCACGTGATATGCGCAATACTGATTTGGTGAAAATATTTTTGCAACGTCGAAATATTTCAGTTAGTACATTTAATCAACCAATCAATACTCTTCTAAGTAAAACTAATGAATTTTCTGAATACTTTAGGTTGCCATTTTCTGCAGCATTATCATGTATAGGTTCCACTTTGAAAAATCAGGATGTTTGTCGTACAATTGCAACATTTAAGCATGGAGATAAAGAATTCGTCGTGGGGTTTGAGTTTAATCAACAAGAATTCTATATACCTATGTATTGTAAAAGACTTGAATTGAATAAATTGATTGATATAATTCATGATCTTTCAAAGTCAATTTCATCATATATAAGTAAAAATAAAGTAACTATTCCACAATGGGTGAATGATGCTTTTAGGTTCTCAAGAGAAGAGGAGTTAAAAGAAAGAGAATTGGAATTAGAAAAAACACTAATTGAAACCAAAAATCAGTTGGCTATCTTAGAGAAATATAAATGTATACTTGTTACTTCTGGAGAGTTTTTGAGACAAGAAATACTAGATGTATTATCAAAGTATTTTGGTTTGACTATTGATCCTACTGATATTGGAGAAGAAGATGCAAAAATTTTGGATGACAAAGGTGAAATTATAACATTCTTAGAAATAAAAGGTGTTAATCAAGGAGTAAAAGAAAAATATATTCATCAAATTTGTGCTAATAGAGCAGATTTTGATTCTACCAAAAAAGGACTTTTGATAATCAATACTTTAATGCAAGAAGAAGATATTGAAAAACGTCTGGACAATCGACCTTCACAAAAACTCTTAGATTTAGCTAATTATCATAATGTGATTGTTATTAGAACTGTTGATCTTCTCAAACTTATGATTACTACTGACAATATGACATTAGAAGAAAGAAGAAAAGCTTTGTTAGATATAATATTAAACCAATCTGGAGTTTATGCTGCTAATGCACCTTTGGTAGTTACATAGTATTTAGATTCTACAACGCATTAATAACCGCACCTGCATTTCCGTTACTAGTGGTATTTGCTACAAGTTTGCCAAATAGAACTGTTGTAAGTTTAAGAGCCTTTTTGCAAGAAAGCTCATCAGCAACGGCTTTAGACAAGAATTTATAAGAAGTGTTTTTGGTTTCTATATCAAAATTAAAAGCGAAGCTTTTAGTACCAGAATCATCTATAGTCAAATCACTAATAGTGAAATCGCCTTGCTTACCATTAGCTGCAACAACACCATGGAATTTAGTACGTTTATCATTACTGCCATCGTCGATAAGATCTTGAAAAATAACATAGATCTTGTCTTGTGATGGAAGTGCAAACTCATGTTTAGGATTACCTTCGCAATAAAACGAAGATCTCATGTCTTTGCCTGGCTTAAGAACTTCTAGTTCATGAGTGCCGTTGCTGAGTAGATCTTTAGGGATATAAAACAGTGCGGACATATTTAGCATTGCACCATTAACAAACTCTGACATTGCAACGAAATAATAGTCATCTTGTTCTACAGACTGGACAAGCAGGCTATCTACCGTTCTGTCATTGAAATTAAGTACGTAATCTGCGAATGCTGGTTGGGTAAAGGAAGCTATAACTAAGGTGAGAATTAGGAGTTTTTTAGTCATAATTCGATTATAACACTAGGTATATCTGGCATCTACCAATTCACAAATTGTAGCATCCATCATCTCAAAAAATTTCTGCATCAAGCTTGGTAAATTATGAGGATCAGGAGCAGTAGCAGGTATCGAAAAGCTTGGAATTCCAGCTCCGGGATGATATTTCAAAGCCATACAACCACCAACGTCGCTTTGCGCTTGACTTTGGATGGGTTTATATTCGAGCTCAACATCAGCATCCTCGGATGCTGAAAGAATTGCGACCTTAATATTATTGGTAAAACCTTGCTTAGTCTCAGTTATAAAATCACTGGTAGGTAGCAAATGTAGTTTTCCATTGTTGTTATAGATATCGAATTTATCAGTATCAAATTCGTAATTCTCTGGAGAATTAACTAGCACTCCAGCAAGCTGATCCATAAGCCTTAACATTGCTTTACCTGCTGAAGACATTTGAGTAGCGAGATGATTATTGTTTCTCAGTAATTCTTTCAGTTGCTCAATATGATCCTTACTCAGTTCTGTAATCTTCGCAGTATATTTTTGATAGGCAACTTTAGCAAACCCTAAATAGGACTTAAAAGCATTATCGAATCCTCCAAGTACTGTTGCAATATTTGCCATCAGATCCTGATTAGTCTTTGCCTGCTCATCTGTAACACCCTCTACTGGAAGGGCTCTTGAAAAATCATCAAGGATATCATTGGTGTATTCAAACATTTGCTGTTGCAACAAGTCGAAAGCATCACCTAGATTTTCTCTAGCAGAAGCTAAGGTGAAATCCCATTCTCTAGTTGCCTTAATTTCATTAATAGAATCAAGCATGTGAGGTGATAATTTAAAATATTCAGCAGTCACAGTTAAGGCAAGATCCAAGCCTTCTCTTGCTTTAACGGCATTAGGCTTAGTTGTAACAGTGTTTCTTTGGTGCTCTATTAAATCAGCGGCGAAGTTGAATTTAGTTTCAGTGATTGGTTTGAAGGTAAGGGCTGTGGTCATGGAGTTAAAATAATAGCATGAGAGGGTTAAGGCTTTGAATATGATGGTTACAAAAAAATTATGCACAACAACTTGATTAGGATGTACGAAATCTTTGTGTAATAAGCTCTAGAACCATGGCATGGGTATTTACCTGAAATTGAGGATTTGTGATCAAATAAAATTAGCTAGTAGAATGAATAAGTTATGCAAAACTTTCAATGCCAAATTTTCTGAAGCATTATTAAGCTTGGAGTTGCAATTTTCAAATGAAACGAGAATATTCAGTTATAGGAGATAATATAGTTGAGTGTCTAAGATTTGTAGACTTAGCATCTATCTCCTTAGAAGCGAAGTCTGAAGAAATAGAATCTGGTTCACTTTATGTAAGACTTTTTTATATTGAGACTTTAGAAAATCAATATTTTTTCTATCTTTATCCTGGACATAATAGATGGGGAGTTGATGTTCTAGATCAATTCATTCAATGTGGGCTAGTTCTTAAGGAAGCTCCCGATGTTTTGATTACAATCAGGCAAGAAGGTAGAGAGGTCCCCATACTATGCGTAGAGTTTTGTAGTGCTCTATCTGCTGGTAATCAGGCCTGGCAAAGACATGGTAGAGCATTAGCTGTAACGCTTATTGGGATACCATATATTTTTATTACTCACATAGGTGGACATGAGCTTGATGGCAAGAGGGTAAATAAGTCTCTTAGGCTTCCCAATCCAACCGTGCCACTTAGTTACTTTTCATTTTCAGAGAAGAACCCACTGTTCCTTTCTGCCTATTTACCTACTCCCGACTTTTTTCATAATAAAGATCTTTTCAATGACTATGACATCATAGATCGAACTAGATTATCTCAGCTTATAAAATCGTATCTTGATTTAAGTCCTAACAGTCAATTGAATACACTAATGGCTTCTAAAAATTTGGATTTTGCTAAATTGATTTTAAATAAGAAGAAAGGAGGGGGAGTAAAAAAAATGCTCTTTTACTTAAACAATAGTCAAAAAGGAGACATTGATTTTCTAACATTTCTAACAGAAAAATTCTGGAATAAAAAAATAACTATTCCAATTAAGCGAAGTCTCGAAGAAATTAGAATATTTCTTAATAGTCGTGCAAAAGGCATTGTTTTTAATAATTTACCTTTTTGCGTTCTATCACAAGATGATATTCCAGACTTTGTTAGAAAAATCAATGCTATTTATGGTGTTACTTTATCCGAAACACTACTGGACGAAGATTTTTTGATCATTTGCTTCGTAGCTGGTTTTAAGCCAAAAGGAGATGACTCTCGACCAGATAGAGGATTAATTCCTTTTGTCAGAATGTTATTGGGGTTGGAGAAAAAACTTATATCATTTGTTTATGGTCCAATAAAGCAAGATATATTTACTAAAATAGAAGTAAATAATCAATCGCAGAATCTAACCAACGGCCTTTGGCAAGCAATTAATAGTCTCTCTAATTATGTTATTCTTGATCCTTCTAGTGTAAAGGATAAGTTTTTAATTTGGGAAAATTCTATAACAAACAAGCAAAACAACAAAATAGATATTTCCTGGGCAATTTCTTTAAGTGTGCCTACTAAGCCCTCTGAACATGATATAGACTCGTTTATAAACAAACTTTTCACTACTCGAAATTTTTTTGAAGGTCTTTGTAATCCTCCTGGAGGTGACTGGGCTGGTATATCTTTGCCTAACAAAGAATTCTCCAAGGAGTTGAGATGGACTTCTCTACCCCGAGTCACTTTATCATCTAAAAGACCTGACCATATTTATATAAAGAAAGACAGTCAAGGAATCAATGTTTATATCATTGAATCCAAAGAGAGAAGTTCTAACGTAGAGAATAATATTGGTACAAGGTTGATTGACTATGTACAGGACTTATTAATTTATTCACCAAGTGCTGAGAGAGTTATTGGTGACACAGACTGGCAACTATCAAGTGAAAATGTTGTATCGGGAGATTATAAATTTTATTCGGGATTTTGTTCTTTTGATGATAGATCAAACAAAGAAGATTTTTCTATATTTGAAGATAATCATATTGATTTTGTAATATTGTTTTCTCGAAGTAATAATCCAGAGACGATTTTTAAAAGCTTCAATCAAAATTGTGATTCACTCATAGAACTGTTTGCTTAGTAATTTAGATAGAGTGATTCTATTACTTTTTCTTTTTGTTCGTTCAATACTTTAGAAACTGCTGAGTAGCCTGCATCAAGATTTATTTTCTTTTTATAGAGATGACGAGGAATACTTTGTTGATGATAGTTAATATCACCTCGACTACCATCGAATGATAAAGCCCATAGCACTCCTTTGCTATTTAATGCATCTAAAAAAAGTAACAATTGATCTTCGTTTAAAGATTCTATATATCTATGCTGAGATCCAAGGTAAGGTGGATCAAGATAGACAAAGTCTCCTTTTTTTACATAACTTAAAATTTCCTGATAGCTTAAACAATTAAAAGACGTCTCTTGTATTCTATTACTCCATTCAAGAATAATTTTTTCAAGCATTATGGGATTCATCCCTTTTCGACTAAGATGAAAAGAGTTATTGAACTGACCTTCAGAATTAAAACGAATAATACCATTAACACAAGTACGAGATAGGAAAGCAAGATCAAGACCACTTGATTTTTTATTGAAACGCTCTCTAACTACGTAGTAATGATCAGGGAATGAATTTTGTAACTCTTTCCAATTCTTTCTATAATGCATAATAACCTGCTCGGGAGTATCTTTTACGACTTCCCAAAAGTTTATAAGTGGACTATAAACATCGCTTGCATAGCAAGTTTTATATTTAGAGAAATAATACAAGACTGAACCACCACCTAAAAAGGGTTCAAAGTATCGATTGAAGTTAGGGGGAGCTAAGTTAAATATTTCAGAAGCGATTGGTCTTTTACTACCGCTCCATTTGATTAATGAGGGTGGTTTACTTTTTTGGATTATAGCTTTTTCTGTTGTTTGAGTAATGGTTGCCATATTCAAACTCCTAATAATATTTGACGATCCATAGTCTTAGACTTTAAACGCTCAGTAGAGAGATTGAAAAAATCCTTGTCAATCTCAAAACCGATATAATGCAATCCCATTTCTTTAAAAGCAAGACACTCAGAGCCACTGCCACTAAATGGTGAAAGTCCTATCATATTCTTACTTGCTGATATATCTAACATTCTCTTCAATAACTTAATTGGCTTTTGAGTAGGATGTTTTCCATACAATAATTCATCTTTTTGTTTGTTATTCGGAATATCCCATACCGTTCTCATCTGCTTACCAGATTTTTTGATTAAATCATAATCATAACTGTTATTTTTTGATTCATCGTAGTTAAATAAATATTGTCTGTTTTTAGGACTGCCAGAGTGAGCCCAAAGAATAGTTTCATGACTTGCTGTTAATCGTCTTCCTGATAGGTTTGGAAAACTATTTCGTTTAAACCAAACTACTTCATTGATTATCTCAATATCAAGTAGTTGCATACAGGTGTTAATCACACCAATATTATGATAGGATCCATGAACCCACATCGAGCCAGTTGGTTTCAATATCCTTTTACACTCTTTTAACCAGGCTGCAGTAAATGTAAAATAATCTGCAAACGACATATTATCCCAGTCTTCCATAACTTTATTCCAAGTTCCCCCAAATCCTTTTAAGTCTGAAGTCCCATCCCATTTCCAATTTCCACCCTTGCTTAAATTGTAAGGTGGATCAGCGATGATAACGTCAATACTATTGTTGGGAATATCTTTCATGCCTGAAATACAATCTTCGTTGTAAATTTTATCTAAATTAAAAGTCCCAATTTGTTTCATAAAATTACCTTTGTAAAGGTCCTCCTTTTTTATAAGGTCTTGCATTATTTCATAGAGGCAAGTTCATAATATTTACTATACTTCTTATTGGAATAGTTGTGTACGTGGGTTCATCAGAAGATACAATACCTTACATTTATAATAGCATCTTTGCTTGAAAAGTATAGTTAAAAATTGTTAACCATATTATTAATTACACAGTCTCCTATTCTAGTCTTAAACACGGATTGAGAAAGTGAGTTGTGAAAATATGGATCTAATTCCACACAAATGAATTGGTAGTTAGTGATTTTAAAGTATTCAATGATTACTTGTATAATATTTCTATCAATAGTTTCATATGGGTAGTTCCCCTTGTCTTATACTTTAATAAATGCTAAAAATGTATTCATATAATCTAGTAGTAAATAAATGACGAGTGAAAAAATACAGATAAGGATTTACTCCATTAACACAGATACATTTGATAAAGAACAGAGTTTCAATGTAATTTGCAAAGAAATAATTGATAAGTATAATCTTCCTCAGAGCAATAAATATAAGCAATATCAAGAAGAACAATTGGAACATAATAGTCTTTTAGGTTTTGACCTAAGAATTTATTTTTCACAGCATAACTATTCACCAAGATGGAAAAAATTTCTTTCACCAATACTTCCCCCGGATTCTAAAATTTACAAGAAACAAAATACTTACCAATCATATATTGCATTTGCTTATAATAAAAAGAACTTATTTGCTATAACTGGTGGTTATGGTTACGTAGCTATAGAATCTTTTACCAGACCAAATTTTGGACTATCAATTTTAGAGAGATTAATTCGTGCAAGCTCAAAATCAATAAGATTGATAAAAGAAAGAGATTTAGCGGGATATTTAATTTCAAGTACTAGATTTTTTAGAGGAGATCAAAGGGTCAATGATGAAAACGGTTTTGGTAAAATTTTTAAAGAAGTACAAGCTCAAATTGATAAAGATATTTTTAAAAAAGAGTTTGGTATAGAAGATGAAATTACTAAAAATGTAAATTGTGATGCGAAGTCTTCTTTTCAATTGAAGAAGTCAGTGAATTTAGAACAAGGTTTGAAAATTTTACAACAGCTTGATTCTATTCTAGAAAAACCACCAGTTGTTAATTTCAATAACATTAGAGTTTTAGACAATAAAAGAGATGAGATTCTAAAAAAGAATCTTAACAATGGACTAATGGAAGTCTTTTATAAAAATTTTCAGGGACATAAAACGAATGTTATTAATGATATCTATGTTTGTAACAGTAATTTTGAGGACTATTTAACAGCAGATTACTATGAACTGACTTTTAATAAAAAGAGTTTAATACATAGCGAAGATTGTATATCAGATGTTGAAGAAGTTATTAGACTATTAGAGCAAGGGAATATCAAAAAATCAATTCTTGATTTTGAAAGTTTTCAGAAAAAGATTCTTGCATTGAAAATATTAACTTTTAAAGAAGAAGACTCTATTCCTAAAACGTCTGATTTTTTTTGGAAACATTTATATGGAGAATATGTACATAATGATAAGAATGTATATTTTCTGCTTGATGGAGAATGGCATTTAGTTGAAAAAAGCTTTATTGAAAATATAGATGAAAAATGTGAAGAACTTATTAATAGGTCTTATAAACAAATATTAACTAAAAGATGGAAAGAAGAATTTCAATCTGAAAATGCTTATTCTATGTCCTATGAGGATAGAGAAGGTTTTTATATTTTGGATACTATATCTCCAATGGGTATAGAACTTGCAGATATATTAATATACAGTTCAAGGTCAGAAGACTCGAAAGAAATAATTTTAGTCCATATAAAAAAAGGATTTTCCAATAAAATTCGTGAACTTACGAGTCAAATATTAAATTCTGCAAAAATGCTTCAAAATGATAAAGCAAGCAAGAAGAAATATTTAGTGGAGATTCATCAGGGCTGGTTCAAGAAGAAGTTTTCAATAAGTGACGTTGCTGATTTTAAAGAATCGGAAAGGAAATTTCTAGAAATGTTTCTAAATGCTAATGTTACATATTGTCTTGCATTTACTGATGAAAACAAAACAGAGAAAGATATTAAAAATGATATCAAAAAGTTTAAGTCAAATATTGCAAAAATTTCGTTATTAACCCTTAAGTCTGATTTGAGGGGATTAGATTTCGGTTTGAAAATATGTCAAATTAAAAAGTAAACTTGTTTAGGAATTGTTGTAATTTTTGATCTTTTTACAATGCTGTCTAATCATTCTCTTAACCCCCCTTAACTTATTTCTGTTATACCTAATCATCAGGTAGAATACCAGATAATTACGTGCTCAAATATCCAGGGGGATAATATGAGCATAACTCAAGTTATAAGTGGAGCAGTATTGTCAGCCCAGGTGGCTGTCAGTAATGTTGGACAAACAACTACAACCAAACCTGGCGACGTAGATGCCAAAGGTAAGACTTCTAAAGTCACAGACGATAAAGACATCGCTAAGACTGGTAAGAAAGAAACTGAAGATCCTAACAAATTACCATCTACTCCATCAGCAGTGCAAGCTAAAGCTAGTGTTGATAAAGAAGTAGATAAAACTAAAGCACCGATCTCAGGTAATCAGGTAGTTAATGGCATTATTGAGCAGTGGAAGAAAGACACTAATGCTAAGCCAGTAGACGATACTAAAACTCCAACCACCCCAGATTCTACTACTTCAACCACTACACCAAGTTCATTCACTGGACATAGTGGAACAGATTATTCTAAACCTATATCTAACGATACTTCAAGCGTAGCTAAACAATATGACCTTGCTAATGTCCCAGATTCTAGTTCTAGCAGTACAAGTACGAATAGTGCTAGCTCTAGTCAAGGAGCTGATTATGGACCTAATGGTTTATTGGGTGGTTCTTTAGGTGGAATTAATTCTGGAAATTTTATGAGCGGTAATACCATAATTACTAATAATGGTAATGGTGGAAATGTTATTGGTGGCAATAATGATATTGTTGGTAATTCAACTCCAGTTACACCAACTAATGCTTTTGATCCCAATAATATTGAAGTTGCCTCAGATGCAGAATAAAAAACTATTTGCTACTCACAGTTGTGCTTTTAAAGTTTGATTGTTCTAAATTACGTATCAGTTCATCTGCCTTTGTTCTAGCTTCTTTAACAGAAGCTCCACCATTTTTCATGCCACCAAATAGAGTTGCAGCAATATCAGCAGTTTGATGAATAGAAGGATACTCTATTAAAAATTCTACTTGACGAGGTGTAAGTACAGCTTTGTCAGATCCGGGAGTATCTCTTAAAGTACGAATAGTATTTATAAAGCGAGAAAAATCTTTTGGATTTTTAAACTGATTAGCTTTATCTTTGAGGGAGTCTATATATTTCTGATATCCTTGTGTATCTTTTATCTCGCGACCTGTTAGGTCTTTGAGCTTGAAATCACTTTGGGACTTCATAATGCCATCACGAGTAGCATTTTTAATTACTAAATCAAAATACTCTTCTTTTGTTACTGATTTACCGCTATTTAACTGGACCATTTCTGAATTTGCTTCTCTAGTTACTTGTTTATCAACTGATAATTCAACTGTATCTGGATTGCGGTCAGAATCTCGTGAAACAACATCTGTAGTTGCCTTCTCTACTTTTTTCTCAGCTGCGGAAGCAGTTGGTGTTAAACCCAAAGCCTGGCCCGCCATTACTGCACCTGTTAAAACTCTTGCTACACCTGAACGTACTGAATTCATGATTAATTCCCTCTAAGTGAAACCACTAAAAATTATATCAAAACATCATGAAGAAATCCTTATGAACAATGTAATTACAATTTATTGAGTGGAAATATTCAAAAAGTCAATAGGGAAACTGATAAATGAACTATAATTTATCAGAAAATTAAACAATAAAGTATTATTAAGTCTAATTATTAAGAATGTTAAGAAAACATTTACAATCTCAATTAGCAACAGATGATGTAAGTAAACTTTTAGGTAATCAAAACAGTCCTCAAAGTTTAGACGGAGGTTCTGCTGCATCAGATCCTTCACTGACTAGTCAGAATTCTGGTCTTGGACTAGGCGGATCAGGTGGATTTAATTCTGGAAATTTTATGAGCGGTAATACCATAATTACTAATAATGGTAATGGTGGAAATGTTATTGGTGGTGAAAACATCACTAATAGAAATATAGAAGAAGCGGATCCTAAGCCTCAATTTGAACCGCCACCAGAAAGCTAATAAATCAATTTAATACTAAGGTCTTTTTAAGTCAGCTATATAAGTTGCAGCATACTTTTGTAATTTTTCTGTTTTAATTCCTTGATTTAAACCACCATATAAAGTGCCTACTTTCCGATAAACTTCTACCATATCAGGATGCTCCATAAGTAACTCAACTTGTTTTGGTGTAAGAATAAGTTCTTCTGGTCTTGAACTCTTAGTAAGATCTCTTATTCCATTAAAGACACCAGAAAATTTCTTCACATCTTTAAATTGATTCGCTTTATCCTTAATAGATTGAATATATGCTTCATACTTTGGTTTGTCATCTATTAAGCGTCCATTTGTATCTTTTATTTGAAAGTCCTTATGAGATTGTGATTTAAGAATACCATCACGTACAGCATCATTAATCACTGAATTGATATATTCAGTTTTAGTAACTTGGGTTCCATCTTTCTTGGTCACCATTTCTTCATTTAAAGCTGGGCTAGATTCTAGTGCTCTATCTAAAGAGTCAGGTTTATTAGCAGCCAACTCAACTGTATCTGGATTGCGGTCAGAATCTCGTGAAGCAACATCTGTAGTTGCTTTCTCTACTTTTTTCTCAGCTGCTGAAGCAGTTGGTGTTAAACCCAAAGCCTGGCCCGCCATTACTGCACCTGTTAAAACTCTTGCTACACCTGAACGTACTGAATTCATGATTAATTCCCTCTAAGTGAAACCACTAAAAATTATATCAAAACATCATGAAGAAATCCTTATGAACAATGTAATTACAATTTATTGAGTGGAAATATTCAAAAAGTCAAGAGGGAAACTGATAAATGAACTATAATTTATCAGAAATAATACGCATAAACTTATTGCTCATGGTCCATTATATGGGACAAGACAGCCTGAGAAATCCTTAAAATTAAGGAACTTAAACTTGACTTTTAAATATTAGGGTTTTATAATTAGTTAAGCACTTAACTAATTTATAGTAATTCGACCAGAAGGAGTTTTCTATGGTAATTGGTTCATTATCTCAGGCTAATACTGTGACTGGATTTGGCGGAGTTACTAGTTGGGTAAGTAAGCTTGTTAAGAATGCTGCTCATAACATTAAGAAGCTAACTAGACTTGATGTTGAAGATTTTCATACAGTCTTGCCTATTGCTTTAGAAACAGAGATTATGGATCTCCAGAGAAAGCTCATGAATTGGCTCAGAACAAACCAAGATAAAGATCTGAATAAAAAGATCACTGAGATACTACGAGACGCATCTTTAACAGCTTCACTGCGCGTTATCAGAAAACAAATCGAAGCATTGAAAGCTGCTCATGGTGGTCAAGTACCGCATAAGCTCCAACTATTAATGTCTATAAGTAAAGCACCAGAAATTAAAAATGTTGGTAAGGATATTTTTATGGAAGAAGCAAGCCTAATAACAGATCATTATTTAGAAAAATTAGTTAACGGATCGGTGTCACTTAGAACTTTATCTGCAAACCTTTAATATGTTTATATTTCTTGAGAATGTGTTTTTGTTCTTTAAGTCCTATACGATTGCCTTTGAGGTTTAAGAGACGCATAGACTCTGGTAGCTCTATATCATTGATGTTTGTTAGGAAATTATTTTTCAGATCTAGTTTCTTGAGGTTTGGTGGTAGAGTGAGACCTTGTAAGTTACTGAGTAGATTGCGATTTAGAAATAATGTCTCTAGAGTATCGGGAAGATCTAATGTTGAGAGGTCTGAGATAAATGTTACTCCAAGAGCAAGCTCTTTAAGATTGGGAGGAAAGGTACTTTCATTGAAGTTGGTAATTTGGTTGGCAGCTAAATAGAGTGTTTCAAGAGAGTCAGGAAGTAAGTTCCATGAAAGCTCATCTAGGTCACAGTTAGTTAGATTTAGTAATTTGATCTTAGTGTTGAAAGTGATGCCATTGATGTCAGTGATAGGATTACCTGAGAGATCAAGGGTATCTAAGTTATTGGTGAGAGTGAAGTTGTTTATGTCTGAATTTTCTAAATTGTCATGTGCCAGACTGAGAATATTTAAAGAATTAGGGAGTTGAAAATTGTTAATTCCATCTACATTATTAAATCCAAGAAATAATTCTTCAAGTCCATCATTAAGCACTAATCCATTAAGTGATTCTATTAGATTGTCGTTAAATACTATAACTTTCAATGTACTGGGTACAGTAAGTCCACTAAGATCACTAATACGATTATTTCTTAAATTGATTTCAATTACACCTTCTTTGAAAGTGTAAGAAGATAAATCTGTAATGCCTTTATTGACTAAGTTGATAACTTTCTTAGTTTTCCCACTAACAGAGTATCCAGTAAGAAGTATTAAGAGAGCGATGAGCAGGCTAGAGTGTCTCATAAGTTTATTTTAGACTATAACCTTCACACTCAGGTGTATTTTTCAGAGCGCCTTTTTTAGTGATACAACTGCTTGGCGCTGGATAATAAGGACGACATGCCTTAAGAGATTTGTTCTTAGGCTTAGCACACTTAGCCGGCATATCTAATCCCTCATCTTCATCTACTATTGGAGGAGTCACAGGAGATGGTGGTGGAGTTACTGCTACAGGCTTATGCTTTAGTGCTCCGTTCTTCAGTTCATCTATATATGTAGTATTTGCTGTATCGAATAATGCTTTAGCTGTTTGTTGTTCGTTTATTTTTCTATCTAAAGTCTTTTGGGCAGATGTCTTATTATTCTTCGTAGCATAATTAAAATCATCTTCTGCACCCCACTTCGCTATCTTCGCCTTCGATAATCCTGAAAGTTTACAGAACATATCATCGTAGGCTTTGTTCAGTGCGGTATCTCTATCGTCGCTATCAACTATACGTAAGTCTCTACCACAGACTGCATTAATAGAATTAGGGTCTTTAAGATTCATTGAGTTTCTTAATTTATAACCCAGTACATTAACCATAAACTCTAGCTCAGTGGTGTTAGCAGCTTGATTGATAATATATACTTTCTCTTGCTCGTTGAGATCCTTTAATAGACGTTCGTTCCAAGGTTCTTTAGCAGTATTAATATTGAGTAGAGTATTAGATTCTAGATCCTTCTGCACATCTAACCAGAGCTTATTAGCTTGCTGGGCGCTTTTGCCAGGAAATAAATCTCGAGGATTATAAGTAGCGAATACTCTTGCACCAAACTCAGTCGCACCTTCAGGCTTATAAAATTGCTGGAAGTCAAAACACTCTGCCTTACTTGCCTTGCTGCAGTCGATATTGGGCTTATCGTTGTTGCCAATAATATTTATTAATACTCCATCAGTATTATAGAATCTAAGATTCTCCATATCCTTGAGTTCTGGTCTACTAACATTCTCTAAGCCCTCATCACGAGTGCCGACGACTATAGATCCTGCTGGGATATAAATATTATTGAAGCTGAACGTCGTAGTTACTGTGCCATAGCGAGTGCGCGCGCGGGGCAGGACATCTAGGGTCAGTGATTCATTCTCTGAGATCACGAAGCTTGCCGTATCACGTCTACCATACTGTACATCTAGCACAGCACTATCCTTGAAACTTAAATTATTAATATCAATCTTCTCACTTGCATCTAGCGGTTTAAGATTATTCAGATTATTAGGCACGGCTCCTACACTGATTTGTAAGTAATCATCCTTATCAAAGTAGACTGAATAATAGCCACCCTTCTCTCTGTTATATATTCTTATAGGATTGTTTATAGTAAAGGGTTTACTTGCATCATAGTATATGCCGAGGCGTGGTTTGCCGTCTGCAAGAGTGTCGCTAGGTATTAGACGTAAAATTAATTCGAGTTGCTCATAAGCTTGAGGCGGAAGGCTTGGTAGTGGATTAATGATAGGGATTATAGGTGAAGGGTTGATAGTTGGTTCTGGGAGAGGAGGGGTTAAGGTAGGAGGGGGTAATACTGGTGGCTGAGCTGTGATATCTGCATGACCTTGTTCTAAACGTATTTGTCCAGCTCCTACTCTGTGAACTATGGATTGCTTGCTTGTTCCCGCGAAAGCCATTCCAGCACAGCATAGCCAGAGAGCGATGATAGAGAATGTAGAACGATAAATAAGGTTATTCATAAAGTTCCTTTTAAATAATATTCGGCAAATGATAGCAGAGAATTTCTCTAAAACTGAAAATTTGCGCAATTTACGTTTAACAATGAAAAGCTTATAAACAAAGGCTTTTATGAAAATGTTAATAGTCATAATGTAATTAAATTTCTTTAATTATCTGAGTTTATTTATCTAGGTGTAAATATTTAAGTGATTATTTTGAAAATGACGCGGACGCGTGCGACGTCAGGGTGCGTATCAACTCCAATAAATCCCTAAGATTATCAATCTTAGTTAATGGATTCATCAGCGACACTCTCAAGTAAGTCTTACCAACTAAGTCAGTTTGCACAAAGTAAAATTTCCCTGATTTGATAATTTTTTCTCTAATATTAGTTTGTAAAGTGTTGAGAGCTTTAGTATCAAGACCAACCTTAAGATAGCGAAAACAAACTATATTACTTTGCGGTTCTATGGCTAGCTCAAAATCACTCTGTGACTTAATTAAAGCAGCAAACTCTTTCGCTAAATCATGTGTGTAGTCAATATAGTTAGAGAAAAATTCTTCGCCATGAATAGCAAGTGAAAGATAGAGCTTCATTGCCATGCTCGGTTTAGTACATTCTATAGTTCTATTACAAGTGTCTCTTTCTATAGAACTTTCATTTAATAGGTAGCTTGCTTGCTGAGAGAAAGCAGCATAGGACTCTGAGCGTTTCTTGTAAATCACAGCAGTAATTAAGCTAGGTATCGCCATCATCTTGTGAGCGTCCCAGACCACGGAATCCGCTCTGTTAATCCCTTGTATCAAGTGCTTATATTTCTCCGAAAGCGCAACTGAAGCACCGTGAGCGCCATCAACATGCAACCATAGATTATTTGCTTCGCAGAAATCAGCAATCTGTTCTATCGGATCATAAGTGCCGGTAGCAGTTGAGCAAGCACTTGCACAAACAGCGATAACAGTCTTGCCATCCTTCTGAGTTTGCTCGTGAACCTTCTTCAAGTCTGCTATAGACATCTTGAACTGTTCATCTGACTTAACTGTATAAATCGATTTATTACCAAGCCCCATAATATGTGCGGCTCTTGCAATAGAATAGTGATTTTGGTCAGAGACAATGATAGCGAGCTTATCAGTAACACCTTCATTCCATACATCATAGGAAGCTTTCACTTGTCTTGCTGCAAGCAGTGCTGTTAGATTACCTAATGAGCCACCAGAGGTGAGAACCGCACCAGCAGTATTAGTATCGATATAAAGTTTCTCTGCCATCCAACAAACTATCGCTTGTTCAATACCATAGCTAGCTGGACCCATCTCATAAATAGTGGATGTACTATTCAAGAAAGAATATACAAACTCTGCAATCGCTGCTGTAGGCAAGGTTACAGAGACTTGATGCCCAGCGTAATTGGGTGAATGTAAATGATTTGATTCTGCGACAAATTTCTCTAAAAGATGTTCTAATTGATCTTCTTTATTCTCAGAATAAAAATACTTAGATGGTTTCCAGCCGCTAAGCGCAGAGTCTGGATCTTGCCAATTGAGTACTGGTAGCTGCATAGACTGTGCTTCATGAAAATACTTGGTTAAAATGTCTATAACTTTATAGGCACGTTCTTTGAACTTGTTAATATCGTAAGCTTCTTCGATAGATTTGTTTTTTTGTTCTAACATAATGAGGTAAGTAACCTCTTTCATTTTACTAGTAATTTCTAAATCTCTAAGCTACTAATTGTTTAATTTTTTCTCCGAGTCTTTGGATTCTTTGTTGATCCATACCTGGGATTTTTTCTATTAAGCTGAGTAATCCTGAACTAATATTATGGACTAGAGTTGGCAAGCTTTCTAGCTTCGCAACTCGATCTGAGAGTGTAACAGTTTGCTGAGCTAAATGACTTTGGTCTCTTGCAAGTCTATGAGTTTCTTGGATGACCTCACCACTTTGAGCACCTAAGTTTGTAGCTCCGACATAAATATCAAAGCCTGTGCTAACAAGCATCTCACGAATTGCTGTAATTCTTCTTCCAAGGGAGTTATCTGCCCAACCTCTTCCAGTATCTGCTATGGGTTCAAAGTCTGCTAATAATGAGAAACATAAACTTGATAAGCCTGCTGATCTTTGTTCTAGATCAGCTGCATTAAGTGCAACTTTTAGGTTTTCATGTAAAGTTCTAGCTATATCTGGGTGGAATGGTCTTTGAGTTCTTGTTATACCTTTATTGAATTTATCTAATACTTGATCAAAACTTTGAACTTGAAATTTAGCAGTGCGATCTTCTTGGCTAGGATCGATAAATTTAAGTGGCTTTGCAGTACGTTTAAAATCAACCAAGAGTTTAGAGCCTGTAACAAGATAGAAAAGTATAATTTTGGCTTCTTCAAAACTTGAATTTAACATATGTATACTTTCATCATTGAGAGAAGCAATTCTATGTAGAAATCCTTTAGCGGAAATTTCAAAATCTAAAGGACTATTTATTCCTATATGTTTATTAAGATCTATTTTTTCTAAAGAGTTATTGTTGTTATTCAGATGCTTACTAATTGCTGTAAGCAATTGAGCTCTTTCAGTAATGAATCCATGTCTTTCAGCGCCAACTTCTACTTTAGCTTCATCTTGTTTTGCTTCTTGTGTTTTTCTTACTTCTACATTAACTACCATATCAAGTAAAGCTCTAGTACCTTTAAAGACCGGAATATCATCTAACGTAGTGAGTGCGTCTCTAAACTGGTTTTCTATATCTGTATTTTTTATCTTGTTAAAATATGCAAGTACTATCTGGGAGATGAGTAGAGGCACTGGTGTAATTGGTAAACTGTTCTTCTTGGTAAATTTTTCTACAGAACCACTCACTTCAGAGATAGCTAAAGCTAACATTTTAAGATACTCTTGAATTTCATTAATTGATTTAAATGGATTTGTTTCTGTATCTGCAATCTTGTCTTGCTCTCGTTTAACAGCTAAATTCAATGAAGTGAAAATTTGTTCAGGAACTATAGCCTGTATTGATTGTTTATTGTCAAGATCTACATGAACCAGATCCCCGACCATAGTTTGGATGGCAGGTAAGGCTGAAGGATAGAGCCCAGACTCTGCTATTAATGGATTAATAATATGACTTGCACTATTAGATTCTGTTCTTGAACCACTAGGTCCACCCAAATGTCCTCTAATATTAGTGTTGTTACTAGTAGGACCAGCTATGCCTATTAATGCAGCACTTTCTTGTAGATCTCCCGTTAAGCGAGGTCGGTCTTTAGTGTTACCAATAATAGATAAAGTAAAATCTTTAGCTCTTCGCGAAGAGAAATCAATTGCTCCAAACTTAGTTTGAAGGTTACTTATAAAATCTGCAAATTGCGAATCTCGCAAAAGCGTAGGGTTGATATGTGACTCAGATATATGACGCATGGCTTCAAGCATGCGACTATGTACATCTTGACTGGAAGATTGTTTCACGGCAATATAAGTAGCTAGATTATTAGCTAAGTCGCGAGCAATTGCCTCTCTCATTTCTGTAGCATCAAGATCATGATCTTTACTTCTAAGGAAGAAATAAACATTAATTAGCTTGGCAAATATTTCCGTTAAACTATCTCTATTACCACCTTTCACAGCTTGATCTAATTCTGCACCACAAGCCTGCCAAGCACGAAATTTTTCTCTCTGGTCTTTATTATAGAAACCAGTGCGGAGCATTTCACCTAGAAGTGGAAGGTCTAAGCTATATGTCGCTGCTCTTGGTGCAGAACTAGCTCTTAATCCATCTTCATTACTTCTAGCGATAGCTGCTGCATCTTTTACAGCTGTAAGAAAACCCAATCTAATTTCTTTTGCTTTTGCTGTGTCTGTAGCATAGAACAGCAACCCTTCAGCACATGCTGCTAAGGGATCTGATTGAAATATATTCAAAGGTAAAACTACTCTTTTTTTCTCGCGCTCAATTGTAATTGCTTTACCATTAACATTTAGCGCAATTCTGACACCATCTGTAATTGCACCTTGAATTGAATTTAATTCGGAAGAATAAGTATGAGGTAAAGTTATAGCTTTTAATGTAGTTATTGCTGAATTGATATTTTCTTTTAAAGCAACTTCATCTAAACCAGATTTAGGATTGCTTCTTCGTTCAATATCAGTATCAGCAGCAGAGGCCACAACAGTATCATCCGTTACGGCTGGAATAACTATCCTTTTTGGAATAACGTCACCCATAAAATATAAAAATTTCTTTAATGCCAATTCTAACACTAATATTAAAGTCAAATAATGTATATACTGCTGAAATAGCATCTTTAAGCCAAATTTTTAACGATTCAAAAATTTAAGTAAATAGTCAATATGAAACTATTTACAATCCACCCTTCTTAAACTTCTTTCTCAGATTCACATGCTTACCAGAAAGCATAAATTCACCTTCACCCATATAGTGAAAAGTTTTTGGATATTTAGGAGAGATAGCTATATGTGCTTTAACGACTTCAAAGATAAACAAGTTATATTCCTTGATCATCTTAGTTTCATAAAGTTTACATTCAATATTAGCGAAACATTCTTTAATTAGCGGAGCCTGTACTTTAGAAGCTTTACCCTTAGTTAAATTATATTTCCCAAATTTATTTATATGTTCGCCACTTTCACAACCAATGCCAATTGCAGTCTCTAAGAGCTCTACAGTTGGAACATTAATCACACATTCTTTACTTTTTTTAATTAACTCATGACTATAATCTTTAGTCCAAATATAGCAACCTATAAGAGAAGGAGAGAAGCCCATAACTACATACCAACCCATGGTCATGATGTTAGTTTTACCATTCAACTGTGAAGAGACTAAAACTATAGGACCTGGTTCCAGCAGTTTTCTAATCTCATCTACAGGAAGATTCTTTTTCTTATAGATTTTCATTTTGATCTCCTTTAATTAGTTCAATTAACCTTCGTAAGCACACCAATTTTGCTCTGAACTTGCTTTCTTACATTGGGTGATTATTGGGACAATCTTAGAACTGATTATTTTATTTTCAGAATTTTGTTTGATAATAGTAGTTGTATCAGTTGTACCGTTTGATATAAATAATAGGCCCACTAGCACCAAGCTGCATGCCATTTCTTTGTTCTTTTTAATTTTCATAATAAACTCCTTAATATCAGATCTAATCATTTGTATACTAATTATTATACCACTAATCTTTAAACTTTAACTAAGTATCACAATTTATCTTAATTAGTAAGAATAAAACAGCAGTAATATTGCTAAAATTAAATTACAAGAAAGGAGAAAATCATGACTAAAGCAATTCCAGAGGGCTATCACACACTTACACCTAGTTTCACTTTTAAAGATTCTAAGAAAGCAATCGAGTTTTATAAGAAGGCATTCAATGCAAAAGAATTAGATATTTTTCCTAATTTAGATGGTAATGGCATTATGCATGCAACGATTCAGATTGGTAATTCAATCATAATGATGGGTGATGAGCACCCAAATGCTGATTGTGGTAAGAGTGCTGAAACACTAGGCAACTCACCAATTACTTTGTTTATCTATGTTAACGATGCAGATGCAGCGTACAAGCAAGCTGTCGGTGCTGGTGCTATAAACGTAATGCCTGTAGCAGATATGTTCTGGGGTGATCGTTGTGGTCAAGTGAAAGATCCATTCGGTTATTCATGGATGATTGCTACTCATACTAAAGATCTTACAAAAGAGCAAATCAAAAAAGGTGCTCAAGAGTTCTTTGCACAAATGGCAAAAGGATAATAAACCCTCTAAATTTATTCTATTCGATTAATATACTAATGTACTACCATTACTAATTTTTTGTAGTAGAATTTTGTCAGGTTTTAGGGTTGGGTCTATATCTGGTACAGGTTCTACTTCTTTCTCTAATTTCTCTTTGCGTATTTCGTCAGCTTGTTCAAGGGATGGTTCTTTTTCTTGAACACCTAATGTCGTAATGTCATTATGAGTTGATTTATATTCACCTTCATAATCTGTAGTGTTGTTGGCATAATCAGTGACTGCTCGGGCTGCTTGACTAAGACATAAACAGCAGATAAATAATACAGCTTTAAATTTTTGTTTCATAATAATGAGACCCTTTAATTACAGTTTTCCCTAATTATAGCTTATATTAACATTTTCAGTACTGAAATCATTTGTATTCTAATTATATTAATAATTAAGCATTGCTAGATTCTTCACTAATCTCTTGCGAATAAAGCTACTAGAGAAGAGTATCGGTACCAGAAATGTTTGTAATCTATGTGACCAATAATTGCGTCCAAGTATTATGCGTGTAGCTAAATCAGTGCCATTGACAATCTTATGTCCAACTTTTCTGCGCTCTTTATTATATAGATCTAATATTTCTGCATCAACTTTAGCGTTAATGACAGCATTAAATTTAGCAGCAAGGTTGAAAGCATCATGCATACCAGCATTCATGCCTTGACCACCGATAGGACTATGTATATGTGCAGCATCACCTAGTAAGAATACATTAGCTTCTCTGTATTTATTTACTATGCGATGATGTACATGAAAGTATGATATCCAGATGCTTTTCTCGATTTTGAAGTTTGCAGGTGCTAAGCCTCGAGTGATTTTATAAACATCTTCTATAGTAGGACTCTTTAAATCTCCTTGATAATTTTTATCTACTGTAGTAATTATTCGCCAAGATTTATCGGTCTTAAGTGGTAGGGTCGCAAATATTCTATCTTGGCTAAGAAAGCCATACACTGATTCAGGTTTAAGGTCAGTATCAACTAATACATCAGCAAGTAAAAATCCTTGATCATAGCTTGCTCCATCAAAGCTAATACCTGCTTGCTTGCGTATAAGACTATGCGCGCCTTCACAGGATAAGACATAATCGAACTCTAACTCTTGAATATTTTGTTTTTCATCACGAATTTTTACTTGATTATTAGTTGCATTAACTTTAATGTCGATAAGCTCATTATTCCAATGTACTCGCTTGCCATGTTTGATTAATCTTGCTTCTAGGATTCTCTCTGTTTGACTTTGTTCTATACTCAGTACCAGATTATATTTGCTAGGTATGATATTGAGATCGAGATGAGCTATGCGTTTACCATCTGCATAAATATTTCCTTCTTTAATAACTCTGCCTGCTTGAATAAATTCTTCACTCAGATCTAGTTGATCAAACAATTCCAAAGTGCGAGCGTGCATTGCAAGTGCCTTAGAATATACAGAAGTTCCAATGTTCTTGTCTATGAGTTGATAGTCGATACCATAGTGTGTCAGTAGATTAGCAAGGGTGAGTCCCACTGAACCTGCACCGACTATTAATATGCTTGGTTGAGGCATATTATAATTCTAGCGCTAATGCCTATTATTTTTAAATCTGGTCTTATTGCTTAACAGCCACACTAATATTGTCATTAATCTTAACTACCTTAGTATTAGCTTGTTGTTTTTTACTAATAGTAAAATAACGTGGCTCTAGGATATCAATGAATTTTTCTTTGACAGCTTTAAGACTTAGATCATTAAATAGAAAGCTCATCTTAGCTAAGACTGTTTTAGTTACAGCTTCTTCTAAGTTAGATTTATTTTGTGAGCTAGCAATAGGTACTAATCCAAAGCTTAGTCGCTGATAAGCTAATTCTCTAAAAAACAAAATTGTATGAGTTAATAAATATTCTATAGTGCCTTCAGGAGCAGTGCTTGAGTCACGCATTAGATCAATAGCCATATCATTTTTCTTATAAGATGGGATTAGGTTAATAAACGCAACTACATTACCAACCATATCTTCAACTGTCATAACGGTTGTCGTTTTAATATAGTCTTCACTGAAAGAGCCTAAAGAGAAAGTTTTTTCTTTTTGTCCTCTTGAAAGCCAGTCATTAGAAACCTTACGTAGTTTTTCTAGTAATTGTTTATCATTAGGATTTTTATAATAACGAACTTTATATCTAAGAGCATCAAGTTCTCTCATTTTCTCACGTAGGTTTATGTTCAAATTGAAACTTGGTAAATTTACTAGACCCTCATTACCAATACTTGTCACATGGAATCCTAATTTTTTATAAGTATCTATAAACAAAGCTGAAGTTTGAAAGAAGCAAATGCTTTGATTTTTATTTTTACATAACTGGTGAAAACTACTTATTATTGGCTCAATCTCTTGATAAGGACCTACTGGATCTCCAAGCACAACGACACCACGTCCAAAGACTCTATAAGCAATAAAAGATTTATTGGTTTTGGAAAAATAAAATGATTTATCCTTACCAAGCTTGAAATATTCAAGCGAATTTTGTCCATATTCTTCAAGTATTTTTTTGGCAAGTTTATGATCAGGGCTTTCTTGGTTTAAACCGAAACGATCTAAAATCTTGGCCAAGGGGGTTAAAAAATTAGTTTTATTAAAGAATGACACCACAGTGCTTATATCGGCGCTTAATCTAAAAAACATTAGGATTTAAGGTTAAATTCTTCTTAATAAAACTAATTATTAAGGTATAACAATTTAAAAGATCCCTTTAAAAGTAGAACATTTCTCTCAACATCGGTATAGATAGTATTAATGTAAAGCCAATTGGTACTACTATTAAGACAATAAGAAATGCTTTATTTGCTAAGAATAGTTCCTTAATTGACTCTGCTTTCCAGGATTTATTTATAAAAGTTAGTAAAAGGTTTCCTGCTAATAAGGTTTCGAAACTTAACATGCGTGTTTCTCCATCTGGTTTTCCTAAGTGTATTGCTAGCCCATAAACTAATAGTACTAATAGAAGTATGAAAAGACCTTGTAAGAGACTCATTATGACTTTCTTATGGTTCAAAATTGGTTCGTCGATTTTTCTTGGTGCTCTGGTCATGATATCTTTTGGTGCCAGTTCTGATTCAAAGACGATAGTACAAGTGGGATCAATGACTAATTCCAAGAAGGCAACATGAATTGGGAAGAAAATAATTGGTAAATTGCCAAAAATAACAGGTACTAATGTTAATCCGGCAATAGGGACGTGGATTGCGATTATATAAGACAAAGCCTTTTTTAAATTCTCAAGAATGCCTCTTCCTAATCTAATTGCGGAAACAACAGAAGAAAAATTATCATCTAGTAATATTAAGTCAGCAGACTCTCTTGCAACTTCGGTTCCTCTAGCTCCCATTGCTATCCCGACATCACTTGATTTTAATGCAGGAGCATCATTGACACCATCGCCAGTCATGCCAATAATTTCTTGATTTTTTCTTAAAGCATCAACGATTCTAAGTTTCTGTTCTGGTGCAACCCTAGAAAAAATAACTGTATCTTGAATGCGTTGTTGTAGCTCTACATCATTCAATTTTTCGAGCTCTGTTCCGATGATGAACTTATCAGGGTTTTTCAATCCGATTTCTTTAGCTATATTTTGAGCAGTAGCATGATAGTCTCCAGTGATCATTATCACTCTGATTCCTGCGCTATAACAGTCCCTAACAGCTTCCTTGACTCCAGCACGAACTGGATCTAAGAAACCTAAGAGTCCAGAAAATTCAAAGTCAATATCATGTTGTTTTGCTGGTAAGTCTTGTAACTTCGACTTAGATTTGGCGACTCCGAGTATTCTTAAACCTCTAGAAGCCATTTCCTCTACTACTACAGTTAATAATTTGATTTCATCTGCATTTAAATGACAGAGATTAAATATTGCTTCTGGTGAGCCTTTAGTATAAAATGAAAATCCTACTTCGTCGGGTGATTTCCATGCTTGAGTCATAGCTAATAGCTCTTTAGATAATGGATACTCTTGTGCTAGGCTCCAATTCTTATGAATATGTTCTGGATCAATTAAGTTTGAAGAAATTATCTCTGTAATAGCTTTCTCCATTGGATCGAATGATTTTTCTTTGCTTGCTAGCGCTGAAAACTCAATCAGAGGCTGAAATTCAATAGCTAGCTTTTCTTTGTTTAATTTAAGTGATTTACCATTAGCATAAATTTCATTAAGGGTCATTTTGTTTTCAGTCAGAGTTCCAGTCTTGTCCGTGCATAGTACTGTAATTGAGCCTAGGGTTTCTATCGCAGACATATGGCGAGTTAAAACATTTTTCTGAGAAATACGCCAAGCACCTAATGCCATAAAAATGGTCATCACAGCCGGTATCTCTTCAGGAAGCATAGCGATTGCGAAAGTAAGAGAGGTCAATAGTGCTTTAATCAGGCCGTTTCTAGTGGCTAGAATAACAACTATTACTAAGCATAAAATCCCAGCAATTATTACAATACGGCTTACTAGTCTTGCGATTTCTTTTTGAAACCTAGAATGATTTTCTTCAATTGATTCAAGTGCTTTGCCAATTTTACCTAACTCAGTATCAAGTCCTGTTGCAATGACTTTAGTATAGGCTTTACCTTGTGTAACAAGAGTTCCGTTATATACGATACAACTGGCTTCCTCTCCAGGTTTGCTGATCACAGGATTATCACCACCATTATTTTTCTTCACTGGTACTGATTCACCAGTGAGAGTCGATTCGTCTACTATAAGATTAATTGTATCTAGGACAATTGCATCTGCTGAGACTTTGTCACCTTCATTAAGAATCATGATGTCATCTACTACTAATTCGCGACTTGATATATGTAATTCTTGACCATTCCTGGCCACCAGGGTTTTGGGGCTAGTTAGATCTTTGAGTGCACTAAGAGTTCTTTCTGTTTTCCATGATTGAAACAGTGTTATACCGATAATGATTACCACAAAAGCAGAGAGGGTAAGAGCTTCCTGTAAATCTCCTAATATTATATACAACAGACAACAAGTTATCAAAAGTAAGAACATTGGTTCTTTTATAATCTCGAAACTTATAGTAAAAAAATTCTTAGGCTTGGAGGAAGGTAATTCATTGAATCCATTTTTCACAAGCTTTTGCTGAACTTCTTGATCATTCAGTCCTGGATAATTAACATGGTCTTGTAATGAGCTTACAGGCATTAAGCTAATTTTAGACTAAATGAAAATACCCTGCATTGAAGACCTAATTTGTTATAATGATTCTTACTATGGTTAATTTATTAGAACTTGGTATTACTCTTCCGGATACAACGGTGCCGCTTGCTAACTATGTCCCTTATGTAATTAGTGGTAAGCATGTTTATTTTTCTGGTCAAATCTGTAAGGAGAATGGAGAGATTGTTTATAAAGGTCAAGTTGGTGTTCATCTAAATATGGATGAAGCAAAGAAGGCTGCTAGGCTTTGTGCTTTGAATCTTTTAGCGCAACTTAATCATGCTTGTCATGGTGACCTCAGTAAGGTTGCTCGTTGTGTGAAATTAGTTGTTTTTATTGCCAGTGCACCGGACTTTTCTAAACATTCTGATGTGGCAAATGGTGCTTCCGAATTATTTGTAGAAGTATTTGGTGATAAGGGTAGACATGCACGTAGCTCTATTGGTGTCAGTTCTTTACCTTTAAACACAGCTGTTGAAGTTGAAGCTATATTTGAATTAAACGAAGCAGATGCTTTGTTTTAAAATACACAGTTTTCTGCTTTAAAGGCTTCATCTAGATAGGCTATGCGAGTGCTTGTGAGAGGGTGAGTACTAAAATATTCAAGTATTTTGCCCCCTTTTGTAACTCCAGAATTTTTCTTGAAAAACTCTAATTTATTTGGGTCTTTACAGTAAAACTTATCAACTAAACTAACAGCAAAGAGATCTGCATCTTTCTCCTTACCGCGGCTATAACTTAAGTTATGAAAGTAAGTTACGCCATTATAAATCTTGCTACCAGTGCTAGCTGTATTGCCTTTAAAAATGAGATTACCAAATATTGTTGATACTGCACTCATTAAAATACTTTTCTCAACGTGATGATGTTCAATATGTCCAAGTTCATGCGCCAGCACAAACGCTAAACCAGCTTCACTGTTGATATTATTTAATAACGCTGTGTATACAACCATCTTGTGATCAAGTGTTGCATAAGCATTAAGTTCATCAGATTTAACGATTTCAAGAGTATAATCGGATTCTTGTTCTCCCATGCCTGCTATTAATTTACTGAAGATTTTTCTGAGCGACGCTTCGTTGTTACTTGAGTAAGCGGGACTAAGTTGCACAACTAATATTGCTACTAAAACTAAAGTGATTTTTTTCATAGTTAACATCATTTTCGCACAAATACCCCTTATAATTACTTAATAACTATTATCCTTAAAGCTTAATATGTCCTTAAGTGAAATTTGTTATATATCCAGCACTAGGACTAGGATTCGTCATTTTAGTCTAAGTTTCGAATAAGGTTAAATAGGGTATAATAGAAGCAAATGAACTCAATAACAAGTAACGACCTAGACCGAAAGATAGGCTGGGTCAATGTATTTTTCTTATTCTTATCACCATTTATAGCAGGATTTGGTCTTTGGGCTTGGATAACTGGCGGCTTCTTTAATTGGAGCACAATTATTTTAGCTTTGATTTTTACTACTATAATTCAGGTAAGTATTACAGCTGGCTATCATAGATTATTTTCACATAGGTGCTTTCAAGCAGCTTGGCCGGTAAGATTCTTCTTTTTAGTTTTTGGTGCAGCAGCGTTTGAAGGTTCAGCGTTAATGTGGTCATTAGATCACCGTGATCACCATAATTATATTGATGATAAAGACAAAGATCCCTATGCTATTACCAAAGGATTTTTCTGGGCGCATATGGGTTGGTTGCTTTTTAAACCGCTTGAAGATAGGCGTAATCAGTCTAAAGCTGGTGATTTACTAGATGACCCATTAGTAGTTTGGCAGAACAAATGGTGGTTACCAACTGGTATTTTTGCTGGTTATATTTTACCTGGTTTAATTGCTTTAGCTTGGGGAGATTTCTGGGGTGGACTTCTATTAGCAGGTGTCCTTAGAGCGGTTATTAATCACCATTCTACCTTCCTGATTAATTCACTATCTCATTGTTTTGGTAAGCAAACTTATTCAGACAAGCACAGTGCTCGTGATAATTTATTTACCGCGATTCTAACTTTTGGTGAAGGCTATCATAATTACCATCATGAGTTTTCGTCAGACTATCGTAATGGTCCGCGGTTCTTTGATTGGGACCCGACTAAGTGGATAATTAAAGGACTCTCGTATTTAGGTTTAACTTCTAATCTTAAAACTATTAGAGAAGAGATTATTATTCGTAAGCGTTGGCAGATGACTGAGAAGCGTATGCTACAAAAACTCGAGAAAAGTAAGATTAAGTTCTTTGATGGTGAACATCAAATCCTTACTCAGCTTAAAGAGAAGGTTGAGACTGCTTTTAAACAATTAACTAAGTTAAGAAATGAGCACCAAATTATTCAGAAGCGTGGTCAAGGATTAGTTATGCTAGAAGTTAGTATTCTGAAAGATAAAATAGCTGATGCTAGAGAAGAATTCCTACGCTATATAGAAGAGTGGAATTACAATCACAGTAAAGTTTTAGCTAGTGTTCGTATATGAATAAAATTAATTTTAAGAAACTATCCTTAGTTTTACTTATTGTATTTTTTGCTACATCTCTTGTCCTAAATAGAGAGTATTGTAGTCAAGAACATTTAAATGCTTTATTAGCTTACCTTGGACCTTGGTCTCCATTGGTTTTTATTCTACTTTATTCTATAGCTCCTGTATTATTCATTCCAGGCACAGTGATGACCTTGATAGGTGGATTTATATTTGGCACTTATTGGGGTTTCTTGTATTCAATGATAGGAGGCGTTATTGGTGCATCATTAGCGTTCTTAGTTGGAAGATATATTGCTGATGATTGGGTAGAGGGTAAGAGTCATTCAATGATTGAGAATGTGAAGCGCGGTGTCAAGAATGATGGCTGGCGCTATATAGCGTTTACACGTTTAGTACCAATCTTTCCTTATAGTATTTTGAATTATGCTTTTGGTCTTACTAAGATCTCCTTAGTAACTTTTGCGTTGACAAGTTTTATCTCACTTATTCCGGGTACCTTAGCTTATAGTTATATTGGCTATGTAGGACAGGAAGCCGCTCAATGCTCTCAAGGTTTATTACTGAAAGTATCTCTAGTAATAGGTTTCATTATACTGATTAGTTTTTTTACTAATAAAGCGAAAGCTAAAATTGCTCTTGAGTTATAATAACTCTGGTGAATACAGTTTATCTTATTGTTGCAGCTATTTGTGTATATTTAATTGCTTATAGATTATATGCTGCTTGGATTTGCGCTAAGGTTTTGGTTCTAGATCCTGAACGCAGAACTCCGGCAGAACGATTTAATGATGGCAAGGATTTTGTGCCTACTAATAAGTGGATAGTTTTTGGGCATCATTTCGCTGCTATTGCAGGACCTGGACCATTAATAGGACCGACACTGGCTGCGCAGTTTGGTTATTTACCAGGTGTGCTATGGATATTAATCGGTGCGGTGCTTGGTGGTGCAGTGCAGGATATGACTATTCTTTTCTTTTCAGTAAGAAATGATGGTCAGAGTCTTGGGCAAATGGCAAAAAAATACCTTGGTAAAATTGGCGGTCATGCCGCTTTACTCGGGTCTCTCTTGATTATCATTATTCTTATTTCGGTCTTAGGATTAGTAGTAGTGAAAGCCATGAAAAACAGTCCCTGGGCGACTTTCACCGTTATGGCAACTATTCCAATAGCAATGCTTGTCGGGGTATTTATGCGTCATATACGTCCTGGTAGGGTTTTAGAAGGATCTATATTGGGACTTGCACTCACATTAGCTGCAGTAGTGATGGGGCAGTGGGTAGCTGAGCATAATTTTTTGTCGCATCTCTTTAATATTAATAGTGAGGCTCTTGCATACTTCGTGATTATTTATGGTTTCTGTGCTGCAGTAGTGCCAGTATGGTTGTTACTTGCTCCTAGAGATTATTTATCGACATTTCTTAAATTAGGTACTATCTTTCTTTTATTTATTGCGATCTTGGTATTAGCGCCAGAGATTAAAATGCCGCCTATGACTAGGTTTATAGATGGTACGGGTCCGATTTTTGCGGGTAAGATTTTTCCTTTCATGTTTATTACTATCGCTTGTGGTGCAGTTTCTGGCTTTCATTCTTTAATAGCATCAGGTACCACTCCTAAACTTATTACTAATGAGAAGGATATTAGATTAATTGGTTACGGTAGTATGTTACTTGAGTCACTTGTAGCGTTGATGGCAATTATTGCTGCTTGTGTCTTAGATCCCGGTATTTACTTTGCGATTAACAGTCCCTCTGCTATCATTGGCGAGAATTTAAGGGAAGCTTGTGCAACTATATCTTCGTGGGGATTTGCGCTAGAACCACAAATGATGAAAGACCTAGCTCAATCAATGGGGGAGAAGAGTTTACTTTCTAGAACAGGTGGTGCACCGTCACTGGCTGTAGGTATGGCAAGTATTTTTTCTCGGGTTTTTGGTGAGCAGTTCCTTGCAATTTGGTATCACTTTGCAATTATGTTTGAAGCAATTTTCATTCTTACTACTTTAGATGCTGGTACTAGAGTCGCTAGATTTATTTTGCAAGATTTCTTAGGGGCTTTCTATAAGCCATTAGGTAGAACTTCTTCTAACTGGGCTAATATTTTTGCAAGTCTTATTGTTGTTTTATCTTGGGGCTACTTCTTGTACTTCGGAGTTATTGATCCTAATGGTGGAGTGAATATGCTCTGGCCTCTCTTTGGCATAGCTAATCAAATGCTGGCGACTATTGCTCTCTGTGTAGCTACGGCAATCATGGTACAAACTGGTAGAGCTAAATATCTCTGGATTACAGCGATGCCAGCCCTGACCTTAGTAATAATTACCACTAGTGCGGCTCTGGAGAAGCTCTTTAGTTCGGATCCTCGTATTGGTTATCTCGCTGCAGCTCAAGTCTCTGAGAAGCTTGCACATAATCAATACACTGTAGCTGTTTTAACTGTGATCTTCTTGGCGATAGTTTGGGTGACCTTTATTAACACTATAATCGTAATATTCAGGAGGCAAGCACAGCATGCAGTTCCTAATTAAGATTTGGCGATTTATAAAAGAACTCAGTGGTGATGATGCCTATGAGAAATATTTAGAGCATCATGCGCTCTCTCACTCAGAGGCAATTCCACTCTCGCGTAAGGAATTTTTTAAGGCAGAGACCAAACGTAAGTGGGAAGGTGTAAGACGCTGTTGTTAAATTTAAGTAGACATTCAATAAATTCATGATAGGATAATTAAAAGTCCAAATTATTAACGTGATAATTTGGCAAAGGAGAATATCATGGGCAAAAGCCAAGATAAAGGTAAAGACAAAGGCAATAAGAAAAAGCCTAAGGCATCTAAAAAGAAATAACTGCTTTACTGAATCAAGGTATTTAATTATTGTTAAGTACCTTGATTTAGTTTTTTATCGTCTCATTCTTCAATATGTTACTTAATAAAAAAATACCAATAGCGTTTTTCTTTCAGAAAATACAAGTAGAATTTTTCATAATCATAATTTATTCGGTTATGTTAGGTTTACTTGACCAATATTGCATCTTTGAAGAGATACATATACCTCTTGCAATACCTGCAATTCTCGGTACGGCTATATCCTTACTACTGGCTTTTAGAACTAATCAAGCTTATGAACGCTGGTGGGAAGCCCGCATTATTTGGGGGGCTATTGTAAATGATTCCAGAACTTTAATACGACAAATCCAGGCTTTCTATAAGGCTTCTGATGAGAATTCTGACTTTATTAAGAACTTTGCTTATCGTCAAATTGCCTGGTGTTATTGCTTGGGAGAAAAATTACGCAACTCAATAAAACCAGAGACTCTTACACGCTATTTAAATGAATCCCAGATAGTTGAATTGCAAAAATATAATAATGTACCGAATGCCATTCTTGGTTTACATGCTCAGCAATTAAAGCAGGCTCATATAAGCCAATCAATCAACGATTTTCAACAAATACAAATCGATAATACTATTGGTAGACTATGTGATGCAATGGGTAAAAGTGAAAGAATTAAGAGTACAGTTTTCCCACGAACATATAGTTTGTTATTGCATTTCTTGATTTATGTTTTTGCTACTATGCTTCCTTTCGGATTAGAGCATCCGCACGATTCTGATTTTCATCCGATAATAGTTGAAAGCTCTTTGATAGTGACAATTACGTCTATATTTTTGCTGATTGAAAAAATAGCTATTTATATGCAAGATCCTTTTGAAAATAAGCCTACTGACACACCTGTTACTGCCATTGCTCAAAAAATAGAGATAGATATTTTGCAAATGATTGGAGTTGATGAGATTCCTCCGATTCTGGAAAACAAGCTTTATTATGAGATGTAAACCATGAAAGAATTAATTACAATATGTGTTATTTGTTTTTTTGTTTGTATATTACCAGTGCAGGCTAAAGATGAAGTAACTAATACAGTTGAAGAGTATCTTGATGAAGATGATGTGATTAATATTGAGAAAAAAATCAAGAAAATGGATCTGCAACATTCTGAAGATACTTTTGAAACTAGAGCTAGTTGGTATGGAGGAAGATTCCATGGCAGGAAAACTGCAGCTAATGAGATATTTGATGCCAATGGTTTATCAGCAGCGCATAAGACACTTCCTATCGGTACTCATGTACTTGTTACTAATAAGAATAATGGTAAGCAAGTAATAGTTAGAGTCAATGATAGAGGACCATTTGTCCCAGGTAGAGAGATAGATTTATCCGAGGCTGCTGCTAAGGTTTTGGACTTCCTGAGAGCTGGTGTTTGTACTGTTAGTTGTGAAGTTTTAAAGCTTAAAGATTAGAGCTTTTCATGACAATAAATCTTTTGTTTGAAAAGACTATATGGTTCGTTGGAATATTTTTCACTATACTATCGCCGTTTTCTTTTAGATCTAATACTATGTAATCAATATGATATTGATTGATGTTATTAGTTATTTCTGTGGTATTATTTGAGTTATAGATACGGTGAATAGCATTAGTTCTAGAAGTAACTTCTTTGTAATAATCTAAATGAAATGGAATATTAGTTTCTGAGCTAATTAACACACTGCGATATGAGAATGCTGGAATATTGCTGGCAAGCCGTAATGGAGCTGCTACTAAAGCATTATTAGGAATGGTTTTGAGAAATTGATATAACTGTTGCTCGTTCTTGGGAACCTCGATGAGATCATCATTCCAGCGTGTAGCAGCAATTAATAGAGCAAGAACAGCAATTAGCCAAATAGCTAATGGTCTTTTGGGTAAAGCAACTTGAATGTCATATAGTATTGTCCCTGCTAAAAATATTGGTATTAATGGCAGAACATAAGCAATATATCTATGGGGTAAGTATAAATAGAACAGAACCATATAGCCCAGGGTTAATAGTATAAGTGAGGCAATGCTACTACTCCAAATATACCTAGGCATAGTAACTAATGATGGTCTCTTGTTGATGAGTTTCTTAAGTGAATAATAGGCTAGTCCAAAAATTAATAAGCCAATTAATATATAGGGTAAGCTTTTCAAAAACGCTTCTTGGCTAAGATTGAAGGGCACGATAAATATAGGCACGCGCCCATCTAAGTAAAATTCTGGCATCTTTAAAGCATCAGTAAGCATAGTCATATGACCAAATGGATTGGGACCATGATGTGCCACATAACGTAAATAAAGTATAGGAAGACCAAGTCCAAGGCTTATAAGAGTCGCTTTGATTTGTGTGCTATCAAATTTAGCTTCTTCAATTTTAGTCCAAATGATTTCTATGATTAGGGTTATAAGAGAGATGAAAAATGCTGTGGGGTAAATCAAAGCTTGCAAGGCAAAGCAGAGTATCAGCCAGTTCCAGCGCTTAGCTATAAGTATCCATAAGAAAAGAAAGAATAGTAAATAGAAGAAAGATCTAGACAAGCCACCTGCTGTAAATTTCATCGCCCAAATATAGAGATTAAAAATATAAGAAACCCAGAAAGCATATTTAGGTCCGGCATGTCTTTCTGTAGCTTTAAATAAGCAAAATGTTGTCAGTGCAATAATTGGAAATGGTAAGAACTGAGTCACTACTTTAGGATTAACCCACTGACTGAAGAATTGATAGATCCAGCTTAGTAGAGGCGAGATCATACTAGATTGAGTGAAATACGAAGCTATATAATCATTAGAGAAATAACTTGGGTCTATAAATCTTGCCATCCAGTAGATTTGATTGCGGACATCGTCATTTATAGCAGTTAGATCATAAAAAACTCTATTCTCAACTACTGCTGCAATTGCCAAGCTAATTAAAATTGAATAGAGTAAGAGAGTTTTAGATTTTTGCATTATTGGTCGGTTGTTTTAGTTTCTAATTTACTAACAATACTAGCAATCACTTGTTGTGACAAGTTATAGAAAATTAATGGAAGCATAACTAGGGGGTGGTCAGCAAGAGCCATGGATACTAAGACTAATCCGCCACCATTGTTTTTCATGCCGAGGGCATACATTATAGATGCTTCTTCTGACGTGTCTAATTTAAAGACATGCGAAATAAAATAGCCACTGCCAAAAGCTATTACACACATAACTATAGTAATAAGAAAAATAATTAATAGAAAATCTAGATCTGGTTCAATGAGTAGAGCGTTAGGGAGCGATAATGCTGCATTGGAATATATTAGAGTAATTAAAATTATTGAATTGGTTAGTTTAAGACCAGGTTTGATATGTTTGATCTTTTCTTCACCAATAAGATAATGAAATATTATTCCTAAGAGGCAAGGCATGATAATGGAGAAAATGATAAAAGCTCCAGTGCCATTGCTAGCTAGCTCGTGTAAATCTTCGCTATAGTCGCCATAGGTTAATAAGCCTACGAAATGTAACATTAAAGGTGCTGTAAAGGGACTCAGTAGGGTGGAAAGAACTACTAAGCCTATGCTTAGAGCCATGTTGCCATCTGAGTTCTGTGCCCAGGCTGTTGATGAACTGGCAATAGGCATTGAAGCAATTACGGCTAAACCAACAAGAATATTTTGCACTTCTTCTTGATCATGCCAAAACATCATACCGAGATGGACCATGAAGATTATCAATATGGGTACTATTATTAATGCAGCAAAGCCGAGTAATAAAACCATCAGATAGGAAGGTAGTTTTTTAAGTTCTTCAGTTTTGATTCCTAAGCCTGCATTGAAAAGTAAAAACGACAGCATTAGAAATGGTAAGGAAAGTTGGACAGAGCTGTTGTCAAACCAAGTTAAGTTACCAAAAGAAATATTTCTAATTTCTTGTCCCCAGCCAGGCAGAAAGGTCGCAATAACATAAAATGCGAGTACTATCCAAAGGAAATAATCATGAAAGAAGCTAGATATTTGACTTATGCGTTTATTCAACATGGAGCTGATTATATATTATGCACTTCTTGTGAAGTTATAGATTTATAACTAAGTTAGTAAATAACCAATGATTTAATACATCATCTGCTTTATTTAAGTATTGCAGCATATAGCCTGCTTCAAGAGCACAGTGTTTATTGAACTTGTAACCAGCTCCTGCAAATACACGATTCTCGGCAAAACCAGCAGCTATACTATCATTGCTATTGTAATTAACAAATGCTTCATCCCAAGCGATTAAACTATACTTGTCATTTTTAACAAAAGGCATCGGTCTATCGACTCGAGCTAAATATCTAAGAGTTGCAATTGAGCTATCACTTGGGAAAATTCGCTCTTCTTGTCTGATACGATGCAGGAAATGATATTGGTGATATTTATGGGTGATTATAGCTTGCTCCCAGATACGGTTCTCTTGTGAGAAGTCAGTATTGAAATAACCAAACCAATCATGACCAAGCCATAGAGATACATGAGGGCTTACCTGATATCCAAAGCTACTACGTAAAAACAAAACACTAAAATCAGTAAGATTGCTTTGTACTCGAGTATTGATTACTTCTTGGAAAGTAAGTTTATCATTGATGGGTAAATTGATAGTCGTAAAAGTCCAATCACCAAAATCGTTGCTGGTTTTTGCGTGACTAGGATTGTTTGTAATAAATATTAGAAAGCCAAGAAAAATAATATAAGTGATTCTTTTTGAAAATAACATTGATAATTGGCTCCTAGAATATAGACATTTATCTATATTCGAATATTGTAAGATAGATGAATGGTTTAAGGAAGGCTCAAATATTATAAATGTTTTAAAGCCTTATATTATTTGACCTTGCAAGCCATAACGAATGGTTCTAGAGTGGATTCTAGGAAACTAATGAATTGCGTATGACCACCTGGATAAGATCCAGAATGTTTATATAGTAGTGAGTTTTGTTGTTTGAGGATTTGGTTCAGCTCTTCATTGCCAGAGTATTGGTAGCAGAAGTATAAATTCATTGCCATGATTGAGTTTGCAGATGGTATAGCTCCATCATATAATTCTTTAGTATTAATTGGTAGATCGAGACTATCTTTAGCAGAATAGAAGAAGCCTCCATTAGTTTTATCCCAGAACTGATCTATAGTATATTGCATTAATTTCATAGCTAGATCTATATATTCAGCCTTACAAGTAACTTGGAATAATTCAATTAAAGCCCATATAAAGAATGCATAGTCAGCAATAGTACCTGGAGCTTTAGAGAGCTTGCCAGATCTTGCTGATTTACAGAGTTGCAAATTATCACTTAACATTAATTGTTTTAAGCTTTTCATGGATTTCTCGGCTAGATCAAGATACTTTTGTTCTTGAATGGAAGCATAACTAATTGCCAGGGCTACTATAGTTAATGAGTTCCAGTCTGTGAGTATCTTATCGTCCTTCAATGGATGAATTCTTGTCTCTCTAGCTGCGTATAAGCGATCAAGTAGAACTTGAGTATTAGTATCTAACTCTAGATCATGACTGAGATGAAAAATATTTCTGCCATTTAGGTTATGACTAGCTTCATCGAGGAAATTGCCTTGAGGATTGAGATGGTAACGCTTCTCTAGCTTAGCTAACTCTTCAGGCTTGAGAGCTTGTTTTAATTCGTCATAGGTCCAGGTATAAAACTTACCTTCCTCACCTTCACTATCCGCATCTTCAGCACTGTAGAACAGTCCTTCCTTGGTGCACATATCGCTGACTAAATACTCATAGATTTCACCTGTAACTCTTTTGTAGAAAGTGTTTTGAGTTGTAGCGTAACAGCGTGCATAAGCTAGCATTAATAGTGCTTGATCGTAAAGCATCTTCTCGAAATGCGGTAAGAACCATTCTCTATCAGTAGAGTAGCGATGGAATCCAAGTCCTACTTGATCAAAAATTCCGCCTTGGCGCATAGAGCTAAGTGTGACCTCGACCATATCCAGTGCATTTTTGTTCTGAGTGCGCTTGTAGTAATTTAGTAAGAAACTAAAAACATGTGGTGAAGGAAACTTTGGTGCAGAACCAAAGCCACCATATTGATTATCAAATTTAGTTGCTAATTGATTAAAACATGCTTCTGATAAGGCTTCTATTGCTTTAGTATTTAATTCTTGCTTGGCTGTATCCATAACCATATATTTAGCGAAGTTTTGCATGATGTCTTGAGCTGATTCGACTATTTGATTACGTTGTTTTTTCCAAAGTTCACCAAGATAAGGAATGAGTTCCATCATTCCCGCTAGTTTGCCATTACCGTAAGTTCTAGAATGTTTTGGGATATAAGTACCGGCATAAAATACTTCTTTATCAGGAGTGAGGAAGACATTTAACGGCCAGCCTCCACGTCCTACTAAGGACTGGGCTATGCCCATATATAAATTATCGATATCAGGTCTCTCTTCTCTATCTACCTTAATGGTGATGAAATGTTTATTGAGTAATTCAGCTACTTCATGATCTTCAAAACATTCTTTCTCCATAACATGACACCAATGGCAGGTGGCATAGCCGATAGATAGCATTACTGGTTTGTTTTCAGCCTTAGCCTTAGTGAAGGCTTGCTCAGACCAAGGAAACCAATCAACTGGATTTGCTGCATGTTGTAATAAATAAGGACTGGACTCGAATACTAATCTATTCCAATGCTTGCCCCCGTCTTCTGCTAATGCATCTAAATCTTGACCTTTAACTAAGCCAGGTAGGGCTTGTTCAATATTATAAATTTGTTTTTTCATAAAGTCAGATTGCTAAATTAATGTTAGCATTAGATATTGTATTAGCTGATTGATCGTGCTATACTAAATCAATCTTCGAATATACGAAGATATAAGGAGTACAGATTGTCAGAATTAAGAAAGTTTGAGGCAGAAGTTTTTAAGGCATTAGCACATCCTACTAGGATATTGCTTATAGATGCCTTAAAAGATGGTGAACGTAATGTTAATGAGCTTTCTGGTTTACTTGAGCTTCAAGGCTCCAATGTATCTCAGCAACTTGCCATACTAAGAAATAGTAAGCTTGTGGAAACTAGGAAAGATGGCAATAATGTTTATTATTCGATTAAAGACTCTTCTGTATTAAAGATGTTGACTATCTGCAGAAAGTTTTTCAATAATCATCTCAATAATCTTAATTCGCATTTCAATTACTTATTGTATTTCTTTTATATGTTTTCGCAATTAAGCTTTGAATTTGAGTTTTGTGAATTAGCTTTTGTTGTTTAGATGATCTCTGTAAAGTTTTTTGCTTAAGCTGCAAATGTTTTAACCCATTCAGTTACATTCTTAGTGTAATCGTTTATAGCTGTAGCTAATGGAGCTGCAATAACTTCATATGCTCTTCTTGCTTCTACTGGTATATTTTTAGAGTATTTCCTCCACTCACCCCAAGAAGGGTTAACTTCAGGAAAGGCTACATCACTAAGAGAACTCATAACACTACTCACATCATGGTCTATTCGTTGAGCTAGAAATTTAATAGGTTGTGTCTTAGGACTAGGAGTACTATAGTCATTATCGTCGTTGGATGCTCTTGTAGCATCATGAAGTTGAACATGTAAGGCATCCTCGTGCTTTGGTACTGGTCTATCTTTGTGACTAAAGCCCCAATAATTATTCACCGCCTGCTTTAAATCATGTGTTGTAGCTACTTCTACCGTATTAGTTTCTGGTGCTATAGTTCCAAGTCCTAATGCTCCTAAGGCTGCTGATCCAAACTCTCTTCTATTTACTTGCATGCTTCGATTATATTAAATCTAATATCAAAAATCAAGGTAATACGTGTTTGATGATTTCAATATTCGATGAATTAGGCGTTAACACTCATCTGATTCTTGAAATCAATCTCCAAGCTCATCCCAAAAGCATCTAGTATTTTTAGGATTGTTGATACTTGTATATCTTCTTGTCCTTGCTCTAGCCGTGAAATAGTTTGAGTACTAATGCCGGTTATTGCAGACAAGCGTTTCTGGGAGATCTTTTGATCTTTACGGGCTTGTTTAATTTTAGCGACTAGTTTTTGCCAATGTTCTTGAATGTTCCGTTCCATCTTGTTTTCACCTGTTTTATTAATTTAGATCTTAAATTTGGAGACATATGTTTTTCTTGGTCAATTGCTTCATAAATTTTCTCAAGCTTTGATCCAAAACTTTCAACTGCAAGTTCTAATACTTTCGGATTTAATCCAAAATCTTTACACAGTATTTTCAAGTGCTTACTTTTGATTGCTCCAAGTGAAGTATTTATGTTTTTGCCAAGTCCTAATGCTAATTCATCAAAATCATAATATGCTGCAAATACTATATCGTAACTTGGAGTTAATTCTAGACCTCTGGGACTATGATACATGGCAAAATTCTTCATGTGTGCATCGGTATTACCCAGCAAAATAAATACCAAAATTCTACGAAAGAGTTTCTCTAGTTCGATCTTAGAGCATAGGGGACTTGAATTGATAAAGTTTGCTAGATCAGAGTAGTTTCCATCATATTTATTAATTGCTTTTATATTGAGTAACTGAGAAAATTCTTCAAAGTGAATTTTTTCACCACTAGCACTTCTGTCAAAACGTTTTACCAATAGCGCTTCACCGATACCTTCAACAGTGCCTATTTTTAGGTCAACGACCGGGTCGGGAGCCAAGAGTATCTTGGCTGCTAAAGTAGATAAATATTCATTTTCAATAATCAGAGGGTATTCACCAGGAAGTTTTGCGATATGTGTTGAATAATCATCGTCTAGTTTATGCGGATAAAATTTACCTTGGTTCTCTTTCACGAAAATCTTTGGTTGAACTCCTGACATCGATGCTTTAGATTTGATACTGACTTCTTTTAAGTAATTATCCTTGTCTATTTTGATTTGATAAGTTGGGTCTGGATCGATTACAGAGACAGCTCCTACGAGGTCTCGTCCAAAAGCCATCAATAATTTAAAACGATCATTCGAATTAATAGATAAAGCCTTCGCTTGAATTTCAGCAAGCCATCCTTCTGCAACTAGATTATCAAAAAATGGATGTAAACCGTTTTCAAAAATATGTTCACTCTTATCAATCGGTAAATTAATGGATATAGGTTGAGGATTATTTTTCAAAAAACTTTCATCATAAGTAAAAGAACAACGTCCACCGGCTTGCTCTTCTAGGATGCCAGCGAAATCTTTATTCAGATATACTTTTGCCCAATTGTGACTTGCCATAATTACTCAATGAATAATCAATTATATTAGATATTTTACCCAATTTTTGAATAAATATCTAATATAATTGATTTTATTGTGGATAAAGAAGAAAATATCTAATATATTGGATATTTCGACTATTGGTATTAATCTATTAAAATGGTACCCCCAAGGGAATTCGAATCCCTGTTGTTCGGATGAAAACCGAATGTCCTAGGCCTCTAGACGATGGGGGCATCGATAGAACGTGTTTATTATATCAGGACTATGGCTGAATATAGGAAGATTAATAAACTTGTAACGAAGCTTAGTAATAAGCCATTTTTACTATCTAATTCTGCTTACAATTTACTAAAACTACCCTAGAATGGATTAAGAGCCTTAGTGCTCGACAATACATGGTTTATTGCTCCAATCAAGCTAAGAAATATAGGCGTGATGAGCAGGGTTTTACCCTGGCTTTTGCGGTGGTCTTGTGTTTAATTTTTGCTACCTTACTAGCTAGTGTTTATTATTTCTTGGGATTGAATACCAAGCACGCTTCCAAAGGTATTACTAAATTACAGACTATGTATTTAGCTGAATCTGGTAATAATCGTGCACTAAGTCGGTTGAACGTTAAATCATTACCTGAAATTACAACTGGATTAGTGACTGCTGACGAAGAAGATGCAGAGGCTGATGAAAGTTCTGATTTCTTTGATGAAGAAGCAGAAGAAGATGATGATGATCTTACCAATGTAGGTGATGATCTCAGCATGGACGACGAGGATGAAGAGTTTTTATCTAAGATACCAAGGTATATTAATTTCTATCATAAAAACCCCTTCTACGTGAATATCGATAGTGGTCAAAGGATTACCGAAGCTCAATATTACTCCATGATCCAAGATCAGCAGTTGAGATTGAAAAAAATTAGAGAAGAGAGTAATGATCCTAATGACGTTAATGGTAGGCAGGAGATTCCTATCCAAGAGTTATACTTCCCTCTGCCTGAGGTGAATGTACAGAAGATCGGCTCTATCCCTATAGAGAAGGGAGTACATCTTAAACCTGGTTTCAGATTAGTGCTTGCGGAGAAATCACCCATTAAGTTAAAACAAGAAAATATTGTTGATGAATATTTTAATTATATACCTGCTTATGTGGAAACTAGGGCAAAGCCTGTTTTAAGAGGAATTAGTCCTAATTATGCCTATCCAGGTGAATATATTGATATTCGTGTTGATGGTGACAATATTGAGAATATCATCCCGGAGATATCTAGTGCTGATATTGTGATGATGGATGCCAGTGAGGGACTGCTTTCTGTAGATATCAAGGATAAAATCAAGCCAGGAAGATACACTATTAAGATTGGACCAGCTAAGGCTGAATTTTATATAGTCCCACCTTCTACCACTGGTTATGCACCTTCTATCTCCGATATCAGATTGACTGAAGAGCGTGATGGCAATCCGCAGTTTATTAAAATGTTTAGTAAGGATACTTTAGAAGGTGTGAGAATTATTGGTCAGGATTTGAGTGATGGCAAAGATCCGCCAGTGATTGTGGTAGACGGTATTGGTATAACAATTGATGTAGTCTCACATAAGCCTGATGAAATAGTTTGTAATATCAAAACAGAGAAAGCTATACCTGGTTCTCATTATTTAGTTGTTTATACCAAAGGTGGTAGTAGTAATAGTTGGATATTTAATGTTGAGAAAACTCCTGCTGATATTGAAATAGATCCTTTTACTGGTACTTATAGTACAGTGCTTACTCTACTTGAAGTTAACTCCTTGTCTAATTTACCTCTTAAGTCGGTTGTAGAAAGCTCTCCTAGTGGGCGTCCACAGAAAACTGGTACTGATAAATCGAGACCTAATTCTGGGACTCAAGGTACTAATAGACCTGGTGCTTCTCAAAATCCTAATGGTAAGAGGAATTTTGATTTATTGAGATCAGATATGGAGACAGTTTGGAAGCTTGAAACTATAGCTACTGTCAATAGAATGAGTTATAAAGAAACGCAAATAGTTAGAAGAAGTGCACCAAGAGCTGGAGCTGCAATAACTACTAATACTGGATTAACTTTTGGACAAACTAGTTTGGTTGTATCTGGTGCAACACAGGCTCTGACTAATTTAGTAGAATCTAGTTCATCTGGTGATACTACTATTGAAGTGACTGGTGTTGATCCAGCACAAGCATTGTTTGCAGGTCGCGATGATAATAAGAGACCGCCATTGATGCCAACAGGTGCAGCTGTTATAGAAAACTTAGGTTTAGGCATTGATCCAAATACTCCTAAGGGTAAAGGTTTTACACCAGGTTCTATTATTGCTATTAATTCATCCAGAAGAGGTGGTCAAGAATATTCTGACTATTCGATTTTGAAAGCTACTGGTGGTAATACTTTAACTGTGAAATCACCTGGATTTCAAAATAGTCATTTCTTGGGTGATGAAGTTATTCAGTTTATTCCTTCGGTGATTACTCCAGATGAACTTAATGAGAGAGATGCTCAGCGTGGGTTAGATCCTCCTGGTTCCTTTATTAATCTTACTGGTAAGACTGCTTTTGATTATGTTTTCAGAACAAGATTAGACCGAATGAGTAATTGGTCTAATGCTAAGACTACTAGTACTTCTGTCCCAAATGATATAAAACTAGATTATGAAGGATACTTTGGCTTGAATATTATCGAAGGTGTTCCTGATTACACTGGAGGTAATGCGCTCTATGGTCAAGGAGCTTTAATTATAGATACTACTTTAGATGGTCAAGATCCTACCGGTGGAACGGTAAGTATTGGTGGTAGTTCTAAATTACCGAGTTTGTTTGACGGTTTGATATATATAATTGGTAATTTGCAAATTACTGGACCAACAGAAATTCGTGGTGCCATAATTGTTCAATCGCCGATAGATGGTTCTAGCATTAGGCTTGGTGGTTCTGGTACTATCACCTATGATCTTGATTCTATTCATAAGGCAATATTACATTTACCATTCACCACGCAGATTAATTCACGAGTAATGGAAGCAAGCAAGGGAGAGGATGAAATCCTGAAGAAAGACAAATGATGAGCAGATATAGAAGGAATAGCTCTGGTGTAACTTTAATTGAACTACTCGTAAGTTTGGTGGTAATTACCACTGTGCTTATTCCAATATTGAATTTTTTTAATTCTACTTTAAGACAGAATAATCAAGATAGAGAATTGACCAAGATTAGATTCCTTGCTGAAGAGGAATTGGAGAGGGTTATATCTCTACCTTATAATGATTCAAGTTTAGATGCTTTTGGTAGTTCGCTAGGACAGACATTATTTATGGAAAGAGATGAGTATTTGATCAAACAAACAGTAGTGCTGATTGATCCTGAGACTGGTGAAATACCTGAAAGATATCCATTCTATAAAGCTGATGATACTTTTCTGAAACGTATCACTATTAGTGCTGCTAAGAAGGATAAAATTGGTGGACAAGTAGACTTAGTGTATTTGAAATCACCATAAAATATGTTGTATTTGCTTGTCATATTGCTGCCCATCTTGACGATTGTTTTTTTACCAATTAAAAAAACTAATAAAATATTGTTTTATGCCTTAGTATGCGGTTTGGGTTTAATTAATTTATCAATCTTGCTGTTTAACGCAACTAAGTTTCAGAAGATCAGTTTAGGTTGTAACTTTGTTTTTCTTGTAGATCAATATTCAAGCTTTTTTGCAATTATAGTAAATTTTGCTTGGATAATAACTATCATTTATAGTTTTTCATTTATTAAATATCACTTTCAGCAAAAGGCTCATAAGTTCCATTTGTATTTAAGTATAGTTCTTACTATGGTTTTGGCTACTGGCTTTGCTGGAAATCTGTTTACTCTTTTTGTGTTCTATGTAGCAAGTATTCCTTTTATATATCCTCTGATAATTTTACGAGACACGCAAGAGTCTCATGAAGCTGGGAGAATATATCTAAAATTCACACTATTGCCAGCCTTCTTGATATTTCTTCCAGCGGTAATTATCACCTATCAACAGTTGGGAATTTTTGATTTCGGTGACAGCTTACCTACTACCTTAATCAATAGACCAGTATTGGCATCTGTTTTATTGATAATGTTTGTCATTGGTATGTCCAAAAATAGTGTTATGCCTTTCAATAATTGGCTTCCTAAAACTATGATGGCTCCTGCACCAATAAGTGCATTAATACATTCTATTGCTGCTGTTAAATCAGGTTCAATAGCTTTAATTAAAATTGCTGTCTATGTATATGGATTAGATTTCTTGCATAAACTAACTTCAAAATTTTATTGGGCAGGCTCTCTAACTTATCTCTGTGGTATCACAGCCTTATATGCTGCTTACCAAGCACTTAAGGTTAATGATTTAAAGATGAGGCTTTCATATTCAACGGTGAGTCAACTTTCATATATTATTACTGCTATTCTTATTGCGACACCTACTTCTATACTTGGTGGACTTTTACATATCCTTACACATTCAGTTGCAAAAATCACACTATTTTTTATTGCTGGTTTCTACAATTGTGTTTATGGCACAACTAATGTGATTGAAATACGTAAGATCGCTCCACATACCAAATGGTTGGTTGCTTGCTTTGGTATTTGTGGTTTCTCAATTGCAGGATTTCCTTTGTTTGCAGGGTATTTTAGTAAGGATCTAATGCTGCTTGAAGAATTACATTCAGGTAATTATGCTGCTGTTATATTTCTGTTGGTAGGAAGTATAATGAATATTTTTTACATTGCTCCAATGGTAAAAGCTGGTTTCTGGACTAAAGGAGATATTGAATTTAATAAAAAGCCAATACCAATTGGAATGGCAATTTCAATTAGCCTCTGTATGTTAATTTTGTTTCTATTATCCTTCTATACTTACTATATAATAAGAATTTTTGAAACAGCGTTCTGAATTTAAGTTGGTTACTACTCTATCGTAATCATTGCTACTGACTGCGCTTCTACTGTAGAAGGTACTTCGCTATAAGAAATCACCATAAATTGTGATAAAGATCTTTCAATGATTTTTCTTAATGGCATGCGGATTTTACCATTGCATAAAAGTATTGGTGGCAAGCCTTGCTCAGTGACAGTGTGATATGCTTCGTTGAGCTTAGCTAAGATTTTTTTGGTCTTTGCTGGTTCTAAAGCAATTCTGCCCATATGCACTGAGTTGACCATTTCTTCTTCTATAGATGGATGCAAAGTTATAGCATTGAGCTTCTCATTAGATAAATATTCAGAGCATATTTGTCTGCCCATCCCCTCTCTAACCCTTTCACAGAGATATTCTGGATCTTTGTTAATTCGCGCGTAATTGGCAATATATTCAAGTATAGAGGCTAGGTCTCTGATATTCACTTGTTCTTTAAGAAGTAATTGTAAGACTGTTAATATTTCTCCCATGCCGATGACATCTTTGGATTCATTAACTATACTTTCGTTAGATTCTTTCACTTGATCAAGCATTCTTACTAAATCTTGACGCGATAAGATTTCTCCTGCATGTGATCTTAGGATTTCAGTTAAATGAGTAGCTAATACTGAGCTTGGTGTGGCGACTGTATAACCAATAGTTTCAGCTCTATCACGCTCTTCCTCAGTAACCCAGACAGCAGGTAGACCATAGCTTGGTTCTACTGTTTCTTTGCCTTTAAGTGGTGCTGCGTCAGCATCTACCAGTCCAGTGTTCACAGCAAGATAGGAATCTGCTTCTACTGAACCAGTGGCAATCACTGCACCTCTAAGCTTCACTTGATAATTACTTGCTGATAGTTGTAAATTATCATGTACTCTGATAGCTGGAACTGGCAAACCTAGATCTACCATGATTTGACGTCTGATCTGTCCAATGCGATCCATTAGATCGCCACCTTTAGCCTTATCGATAAGATTTACTAATTTGTAACCTAGTTCTACTTCAATTTGATCGACTTTGAGTAGCTTGATGACAGCATCTGGAGAATTGTCTTCGTCTTTTTTCTTTAAGCGTTCTTTGTTTTCTATTTCGGTAAGTTCTTCTTCACTAATTAAACTACCATCAGGACCTATTACTTTACCATCAGTGGCTTTATGCTCAGAAACATATTTTCTATAAGTCCAGTATCCTAAGACTAATGCCACAAGCATGAACGGTATGAACGCTCCTCTGATACCTACTGCAAGCACAAACATTGCAAGTCCAGCTACGCCTATTACTTCCTTGCGTCCGAATAATTGTGCGCTTATATCTTCCGCTAAATTTACATCTGGTTCAGCTCTGGTAACAATGATACCGGTTGCCACACTGATGATTAAAGCTGGGATTTGTGATGCAAGACCTTCACCAATGGTTAGTAAAGTATAAGTTGAAGCTGCTTCACCAGCTGGTAATTTAAGCTGAACCATTCCGATAATAAAGCCAGCAGCAATGTTTACTATTGCAATAACAATAGAGGCTACTGCATCACCTTTAACGAACTTGCTACCACCGTCCATAGTAGAGTAGAAATCTGCTTCTCTAGCTATATCTTTACGGCGCTTCTTAGCTTCGGCTTCATCAATTATTCCAGCATTAAGGTCGGCATCTACGGCAAGCTGCTTACCTGGCATACTATCCAAAGCAAATCTAGCAGCGACTTCTGAAACTCTTCCTGCACCTTGAGTAACAACGATAAAGTTAATTACGAATAATATTAAGAAGATTATAATACCGACGACGAAGTTGCCGCCGACTACAAACTCACCTACAGAGTGAATTACATCACCAGCATAAGCATTAAGTAAAATCGATCTAGTAGCACTGATCTCTAGTGCTAAGCGCATTAAAGTTACAAACAATAAGATAGTTGGAAAAGTGCTGAAGTCTAGCGGCTTCCTCACATACATAGTCACTAATATTATTGCAAGTGAGAAAGCAAAGTTTAAAACGAAAGCCAAGTCAAGAATGAAAGGTGGTAAAGGAATGAGTAACATTCCAATAACCATGATTGCAAAAACTGCAAGCATGTTAGTCGGGTTGCTTGCAACGCGAACTAAAAGTTTACGAATATCCGTTGAATTAAATGCTATTGCTTCGGCCATAAGAGATCCATAATCTTCATATCCCCGCTGAAGCTCATAGGGATCATATTCCACGATTCATGCGGATAATTCATCCTTTTAATCCTTGAAATTCATCCGCGAAATAATTCGACTAATAAGCTTCGCAAAACTCGACGCCTCTCTTTGTTCACTCATCGTTCAAAAGAGAGGCGATCTCGTCTATTGCTCAGCTTATACAGATGTCGAATTATTTCGCGGATTAAAAATCGTCATCAAAAATAATATCGTCTTCTTGATAAAGCCCTTCGATATTAGCTCTATTTTCAATAGATTCACTTAATAATATGTCTTTGTTTGTGAAAGGATCGTTTGCTGCTTCTATTTTAAGAGTTCGATGTCCCTCTATAAGCTCAATGACGCCTGGTAAGTTCTGTATAATGCGTAGATATTCAAAGTTCTCCACATTAATATGCATTCTTCTGTTAAAAACTACAGTACTTTCTGTTTCTGATGTGAAAACCTCTACTACAAAGGCTTCTTCTTCAGTTTGTACTTTGTCATCTATGGTATCTGTATAAACAACATGATCAAAGCCTCTAAGCAGGCGCATCATATCCTTCTTAGAAGTCAATACTCCTGTACCTACAATACACGGAATTTGCTTTTCTCTTTTATCGCTCATTACCTAGTAACTCCGGGGGTTCTTATAATATTAGACCCGCCATACTTATCATCTTAACTCAAAGATTAATCTTATATATTAGATCTAGATCATATGACCTAGATGGAATTGTTATCCTAAATGTTATTATCTGCTTCGCAGCTCGCTTCTCTTAAGCCACCAATTTTTTCCCAGAAGCCATAAGTCGGATCTTCTTCTCCGGGAGGAAGTATATATAAACAGAGAGCTCCGCTTGCATTGTAATAAATATCTCCCGATTCTGGATTACTAGGAATTTCTGCCATTGGTTTAAGGCTGAGCATGCCTTTCAAATTTACTTTGCTTGAATCAAGATTAAGTGGTCCTTGGCTAATGATATTTGCATTTTCTCCTAAATTGAGAGAATTATTCTCTGAGATTTTAGCGAAGCTTAACTCACTTGGATCAATCCAAGTAGTAGTACCATCATCGCTAGAACTTAAAATTTTTCCTTGACCTTGGCTGCCATCATTAATACGCACAGAACCATTAACATCTAATCTAGTTTGTGGATTTCTGATACCGATTCCAAGATTACCGCTAATAGCTTTGTTAACAGGTGCTGAGACAAGAATGTTAGGGGTACTTATAGGAGAATCGTTTACTACTGCAGCAGTTTCATTGGTAACGGTAGTGTCAGAAACTGGTGCAGGACTATCATCTGCTGCTATAGGAGTTTCATCGATAAGCTTTGGAGTGATACTTTCTATAATTGCTTGAGCATCATTGCTATTAAAGTTCTCGTTGACTGTTTTGGTAAATGTAGCGATGTCTGTGTGGATTTGCTGGTTAAGCTCGTCTACAGATTTTTTGGCATCTGTTAATTCTGCAAGCAAACTACTTATACGTGATTGTGTATCGGTCGGACTTGATAGATTATTGAAACTTGCTGCCGTGCCATCAGTAGGAGCACTACGCTCGATACCAGTAGCAGGTGCGGAATCTTTTCTGTCAGGACCATTTCCAATATTATTAAAGCTTGCAGAAGTTCCTGCGTTAGTGTTGATTGTTCTGGTGTCTCCTGTTGCTGTCGCAGAATCTTCTCTATTAGGACCCGTGACTAAGGTATTAAAAGCAGCAGTAGTGCCGCTAGTAGGTGCAGTACGATCTATACCAGTAGAAGTAGCGGAGTCTTCTCTATCAGGTCCATTACCAATATTATTAAAACTTGCAGAAGTTCCTGCGTTGGTGTTGATTGTTCTGGTGCCACCAGTTGCCGTCGCAGAATCTTCTCTATTAGGACCCGTGAGTAAGGTATTAAAAGCAGCAGCAGTGCCGCTAGTAGGTGCAGTACGATCTACACCAGTAGATTCTGCAGAAGGCTGTCTATTAGGACCTCCTAATAAAGTATTAAAAGTAGCAGTCGTTCCATCAAGAGGAGCTGGACGATTAATACCAGTAGAAGCGGCAGAATCTTCTCTATCCGGTCCATCACCGAAATTATTAAAACTTGCCGAGGTACCTGCATTGGTGTTGATAGTTCTAGTAGTACCAGTTGCCGGTGCGGAATCTTCTCTATCCGGTCCATCACCAATGTTATTGAAGCTTGCAGATGTGCCTGCGTTGGTGTTAATCGTTCTAGTGCCACCTGTAGCAGGAGCAGAATCTTCTCTATCCGGTCCATCACCGAAATTATTAAAACTTGCCGAGGTACCTGCATTGGTGTTGATAGTTCTAGTAGTACCAGTTGCCGGTGCGGAATCTTCTCTATCCGGTCCATCACCAATGTTATTGAAGCTTGCAGATGTGCCTGCGTTGGTGTTAATCGTTCTAGTGCCACCTGTAGCAGGAGCAGAGTCTTCTCTATCTGGTCCATCACCGAAATTATTGAAACTTGCCGAGGTACCTGCATTAGTGTTGATGGTTCTGGTACCACCCGTAGCAGGAGCAGAATCCTCTCTGTCAGGACCATTGCCGAAGTTATTAAAACTTGCAGAGGTCCCTGCATTAGTGTTGATTGTTCTAGTACCACCAGTCGCTGGCGCAGAATCTTCTCTATCAGGACCATTACCAAAGTTATTGAAACTTGCCGAGGTACCTGCATTAGTGTTGATAGTTCTAGTAGTACCAGTTGCCGGTGCGGAATCTTCTCTATCCGGTCCATCACCGAAATTATTAAAACTTGCCGAGGTACCTGCATTGGTGTTGATAGTTCTAGTCGTACCAGTTGCCGGTGCAGAATCTTCTCTATCCGGTCCATTACCAAGGTTATTAAAACTTGCAGAGGTACCTGCGTTGGTGTTGATTGTTCTAGTAGTACCAGTAGCAGGAGCAGAGTCTTCTCTGTCAGGACCATTACCAAGGTTATTAAAACTTGCAGAGGTACCTGCGTTGGTGTTGATAGTTCTAGTAGTACCAGTTGCCGGTGCGGAATCTTCTCTATCCGGTCCATCACCGAAATTATTAAAACTTGCCGAGGTACCTGCATTGGTGTTGATAGTTCTAGTAGTACCAGTTGCCGGTGCGGAATCTTCTCTATCCGGTCCATCACCAATGTTATTGAAGCTTGCAGATGTGCCTGCATTAGTGTTGATAGTTCTAGTCGTACCAGTTGCCGGTGCAGAATCTTCTCTATCCGGTCCATTACCAAGGTTATTAAAACTTGCAGAGGTACCTGCGTTGGTGTTGATTGTTCTAGTAGTACCAGTAGCAGGAGCAGAGTCTTCTCTGTCAGGACCATTACCAAGGTTATTAAAACTTGCAGAGGTACCTGCGTTGGTGTTGATTGTTCTAGTAGTACCAGTAGCTGGCGCAGAGTCTTCTCTATCCGGTCCATCACCAATGTTATTGAAGCTTGCAGATGTACCGGTGTTAGTGTTAATTACTCTAGTAACTCCTGTAGGTTGTGCAGAAGGATCTCTATCAGGACCATTAATTAATGAAGTACTAAAACTTGCTGCAGTACCATCAGTAGAAGTAGTACGAGTAACTCCTGTAGGTTGTGCAGAAGGATCTCTATCTGGACCATTAATTAGTGAAGTACTAAAACTTGCTGCAGTACCATCAGTAGAAGTAGTACGAGTAACTCCTGTAGGTTGTGCAGAAGGATCTCTATCTGGACCATTAATTAGTGAAGTACTAAAACTTGCTGCAGTACCATCAGTAGAAGTCGTGCGAGTAACCCCAGTAGGTGCAGTAGAAGCACCTCTAACAGAACCATTTATAAGAGTTGTACTATAACTAGAACTAGTACCTGTGGTTGGACTGGATCTTAAAACTCTTCCACTTGCACTAGTTACAGTTGCGCTTGCTAAAGTTGAGCGGGCGATTAGTGGGGTTGGAGCTGCTATTGCATTTGGAGCACCAAGTAAAATTAGTATTAGTCTTATAATGATTAGTTGCTTAAGAAGTTTTTTCATGCGAAGGTAAATTGTATCACAGAATGTATCCCTTTAGCTATAACAACTTGAGAAAACGTAAAAGCTACTTGGGTGCTAGTACCTAATATTGCTGATGAGTTGATACAATGAGCTCTTTAAATGGTATTTGAGTTTAAATTAATTGCTAAACAAGGTCAATCAAGGGTTGGCAAAATTACTACCTCTCATGGTGTGATTGAAACTCCGGTATTTATGCCTGTAGCAACTCAATCTGCTATTAAGGCTTTGACTTTTGAACAATTAGATCAATGCGGAGCAGAAATAGTTTTATCCAATACTTATCATCTACATTTAAGACCAGGTGAGGATTTAATACAGAAGGCTGGAGGTCTGCATCAATGGACTTCTTACCAGAAACCATTTCTTACTGATTCGGGTGGCTTTCAAATCTTCTCGCAGTCTCGTTTAGGCAAATGTCAGATCGATGATTCTGGAGCTGAGTTCATTGATAATATAGATGGTAAGAAACATTTTATAAGTCCCGAAGATTCTATTTTGATTCAGAATAAACTTGGTGCGGATATAATTATGGCTTTTGATCATTGTCCTGATGGTGGTGCCAGCTATGAAGCTAGTAAAGAAGCAATGCAGAGAACCCATCACTGGGCAGATCGTTGTGTTACTCAACACCAAAAATCCCTAGATGCTAATTTAAGATCTGAAGATCAAGCTCTATTCTTAATTGTGCAAGGTGGTATCTATAAGGATCTTAGAGAAGAGAGTGCGAAGTTTATTACTAGCTGCGATGCGCCTGGTTACGCTATTGGAGGAGTATCTGTTGGTGAATCTAGAGATGCTATTGACGATATAGTAAAATTCACAACCCCATTGCTTCCGGAGAATAAACCTCGCTATCTAATGGGTATCGGGACTAAGGAGGATATAGTTAAAGCGATTGCTGCAGGAATAGATATGTTTGATTGTGTTATGCCAACACGGATTGCAAGACATGGAGCATTTTTTGACATCGATGGTAATCGTCAATTGATCAAGAGTTCTAAATATACTGAAGATTTTAGTCCTTTGGATAGTAGTTGCACTTGTTATGCTTGCAAGCATCATAGCCGTGCATACATTAGGCATTTGTTTAGAGCGCATGAGATGCTGGCTGCGACTTTATTGAGTATTCATAACTTAACTTATCTTATTAAACTGACTAAAAAAATTCGTAGCGAGATAATAAGTAATACTTTTGATCTAGGTAAGTATCTGGATGCCGGTTTAAATTATGCTTCTTTGTGAATAATATATGCATTGAGTGTTCGCTTATGAGCATTTAATACTAGACCTCTTTCGAAACCGTAGGTTTCGATTAGAGGTCGCTTAAAAAAGATAGCGACCGTGCGGAACGCACGTGTCGCTTTAAGAAAACTCTTAAGTTCGAAAGAGAGTCTAATAGTATGGCAGAAGAAAACATTACTGAAGAATCTACAGATGAAGTAGAAACGCAAGAAGGTCCAAGCTTTGAAGATATAGCTAATGCAGCTGGTATGGCTACTGATCAGGATGGAACTAGCGAAGTAGATGAATCAGATATTGATGCCGATGCTGGTAAAAAGGTAGAGGAAGAGAAAGTAATTCCTAAGCGCAGTCCCTGGATTGATTTTAATACTATTGATTTACAAGAAGATTTGAAGAATCTTTATCGTAAACCTTTTTGGATTGTAGTAACTTTACTAGCAGTTCTTATATTGGCTTTATTTATTTTGCTTTTTGTCGAGTATCTGAAAGATGAAAGATATAAAGCACTTAAGGGCTATGTTTTAACGCAACATAAAGTGCCAGAGTGGTATAAGGATCCTTTACCTGATGATGTTAAAGAGATACTTCATGAATATCATCAGAAGAGAGAACATGAACTAGCTCTATTGCAATTAGAATCAGATGACCCTCGCGAGAAGGATCCTGTTATGGGCGATTTTTATCCAGAAGTTTTAACTAACGAAGATGTGATTCTAGTATTAGAAGAGCAAAATATTGGACCTATTACTCCGAGAGGGGCTGAGGATCCTGCAAAGATGAATCTTTCAGGTTTGAATTTAACTAAAATAAGTTTTCAGTACTTAAATAATTTTGTACAAAGTAATCTTAGATACACGAATTTTACTGGCATTAAAGCGTCTGGCTTAACTTTCAGAGGAGCTTCTTTACAAAACGCAATTTTTGTTGATGCAGTAATTCCTGATGCTAATTTTACTAGAGCAAGATTAGACAATAGTAATTTCTTTGCGGCTGATGTTCGTAACTCTTTATTCGTCGGTGCTATAGCACAGAAAGCATTACTTGCTGAGACTATTCTTAGTAATTCGAATTTTGATGAAGGTATTTTTAAATTAGCTGATTTTTCTAATGCTATTTTAGATGGATCAACAGCTCAATATGCATATTTCGAAGGTGCTAATTTTAGAGATGCAAGCTTGATTGGTGTGAACTTTAAAGGTGCTGTATTGAGAGGAGTGAGTTTCGTTAATGCCAACCTATCTGGAGCTAATTTAACTGGTGCTTCGCTTGAAGGAGCAAACTTTGAAGGTGCTAATCTTGGAGGGGCTATATTTAAGGATGCTGATCTAACATTGGTGGACTTTAAGAATGTTCAAAATCTAACAAAAGAACAAATCGAGTCAAGTAAGACTGAGATTGGTATGAAAAATATACCTAAATATGTTTTCCCGCAAAGACAAAGTTGGAATGAGCGATTCAATCCGCCTACAGAAGTGTTTTGAGCATCTGGGAGCTTTTCAAATAGGCTCTAGATATTGAACCCATGCTTAGAAACATAGTTCATTGCTTGTTCATTGGTGTATAAAATTTTAGGACAGTGTAACTCTTCAGCACAGTTAAGAATTATTCTAAAAGCATTTGGTAATATCTCTAGTCTGAAATCTACAAACAATGGATGAATCGTTTTATCAGGGGCCATTATTTTCATAAACTTTCTGCGTCCCTCTATATCTAAGGGTTCTAGAGTCTTAATCATTTCTCCTAGAACATTTCTGTTAATAATAGGAACCTTACTTAATATAGCTCCACTGGTACCAATTAAGACTAATGGTAAGCGTAAGCTATAACCAAACTTAGAGAATTGAGGTAGAGTAACTTGCTTAAGATCACTATGAGAACCAATAGGGAAGGATTTCTTTTTAAAGATTTTGCCTTGTTTAAATTCTACTAGCTGGTGACTGGCTCCTCCAGTATCCAGCATCAAGAAATCTTGGTATTCATCTTTAAGATCTTCATAGACTGCCATCGCAGCATAAACACATTCCTCGTCTTCAGTGAATACTTTTACATCACTAAATCCAAAAGCTTGAAGCTTCTTGATAAAGCTCTTACCACTCTCACGTGGGTCTTGCATGGCTTCGCGTATCGCAGCTGTGGCAAATACCAAAACATCAGCAGGATTAATATCATGCTCTTTCAAGAATGGTAAAACTTGATTAGAGATACTATTAAGAGCAATCTTCACTGATTCGGGATCTAGATGATTCTTCTTTAATCCTTTGCCCAGGCTGCTTTGAAATCTAGTGCTGAAGAGGCCTTCTTGATGTAGTTTGAAACTACCACTGCCGATTTCTAGGACTGTAGAATATTTATTCATTTATAGATATTTTGCAGTATATGAAACCTTACTCTTAGCCAATTCTTCAGGACTACCCTGTGCGATAATCTCACCACCACCATCGCCGCCTTCTGGACCTAAATCTATAATATGATCTGCATGTTTAATTACATCTAGGTTATGTTCTATAACTAGAATAGTATTGCCAGAGTCTGCAAGTCTATCTAACACATCTAATAAATGCTGAATATCATACCAATGCAAACCCGTAGTAGGTTCATCTAATAGATAAATAGTTTTGCCTGTAGAACGCCTAGATAATTCTGCAGCTAATTTAATCCGCTGAGCTTCACCGCCAGAGAGGGTTGTAGCCGCTTGTCCTAACTTAATATAGTTTAAGCCTACGTCATTTAGTGCCTGTAATTTTTTCTGCGCTTGAGGAATCGCATCGAAGAATACTAATGCTTCTTCTACTGTCATTTCTAGAACATTGTAAATAGATTTACCCTTGAACTTCACTTCTAAAGTTTCTTGGTTATATCTTCTGCCTTTGCAGATATCGCATTTAACATAGACTGAAGGTAGGAAGTTCATCTCTATCTCTACTACACCAGCACCACCACAAGCTTCGCAGCGACCGCCTTTAACATTGAAGCTAAATCTACCTGGTTGATAACCGCGTGCCTTAGCTTCTAAGGTTTGTGAGAATACATCTCTAATAGGATCAAATAAACCTACATAAGTAGCAGGATTAGAGCGAGGAGTTCTGCCTATGGGACTTTGATCAATTACTATCACCTTGTCTAGATTCTCATAGCCTGCAATTGATTTGAGGTCTTGAGGGAAGGCAGATTTGTAACCCAGGTTATGCATCAAAGCTGGTCTAAGTAAGTCATTGATAAGAGAGCTTTTCCCTGAGCCGCTAACTCCCGTCACTGCAATAAATTTAGCTAGAGGAATATCGACATCGACATTCTTGAGATTATTTCTTTTGGCGCCTCTAAGTTTAAGATAGTGACCATTGCCTTCACGTCGTTGTTTAGGTATTTCTATTTTTTTACGTCCTGATAAATAGTCACCGGTGATAGATTTCTTATTATTAGATATATCATTGATAGATCCATAGGCTATAACATTTCCGCCATGTACTCCTGCTAAAGGTCCTATATCTATAACATAGTCAGCCTTACGAATAGTATCTTCATCATGTTCTACTACCAGGACAGTATTACCAATATCACGTAAGTGATTTAAAGTTGCAAGTAGCTTGTCATTGTCTCTTTGATGTAAACCTATAGAAGGTTCATCTAATACATAGAGTACCCCAGTTAAAGATGAGCCAATTTGTGAAGCTAACCTGATACGCTGAAACTCTCCTCCTGAGAGTGTCTTAGCTGCTCTGCATAAGGTTAGATATTCTAGACCTACATCTTTGAGGAACTTTAACCGAGCACGGATCTCAATTAAGATTTGATGGGCTATTTGTTTCTGATAAGGATTGAGAAATAATTCTAACTTAGAGAAGAAATCATCAGTTTTACCTACTGAAAATATACAAATATCATGAATATTCTGATCAGCGATTCTAACAGCAAGCGAGCTAGGCTTAAGGCGTGCAGCGTGACAGTCTGGACAATCCTTCTCGATCATATATTGTTCTACTTCTGTTTTCCAGCTCTCTGAGCCAGATTCACTGAAACGTCTTTTTAGCTGATTAATGACCCCTTCGTAGTAAATATTATAATTCCCATAGCCAAGCGATGGATATTTCTTAGCATCGATAGTCACTCGTTTATCTTCGTAGCCATAAAGAATTATTTCTTGAATATCTCTAGGTAAATCTTTATATGGAGTATCTATAGAGAATTTAAGTAGCTTTGCAAGTCCTTCTAGTAGGGCCTTGTAGAAAATATTATTAGTTTTAGACCATGGTGCTATGACTCCTTGAGCTAAGCTTAGCGTTGGAACTGGTACTATTAAATCTTCAGAGAATTCTTGCTCGACCCCAAGTCCATGACAAGTACCACAGGCTCCATGAGGACTATTGAAACTAAAGTTCTTAGGATCTAATTCAGGGAAGCTACCATGACCATTAGGACAGGACATAAGTTCAGAGAAAAGATGATCTTTGTTATTGTCGAGGTCATGAATAATAACGACACCTTCACCCTTGTTTAAAGCAAGTGAAACACTGTCAGCAATACGGCTGCGTGCATTAGCTTTAATTACTACTCTATCTACTACGAGTTCTATAGTATGCTTTTTAGTTTTCTCTACTTTAATCTGCTCTTCTAAGGTGTATACAGTTCCATTAAGTCTTACACGCATAAATCCATCAGCTTTAAGTGCTGAGAACAAGTTTTGGTGTTCACCTTTCTTGCCTTGAACTAGAGGAGCCATAATGATTGCTTTAGTTCCTTCAGCAAGACTTAGTATTTGATCTAAGATTTGATCTATAGTTTGTGCTTGAACCTTAACGCCACATTCAGGACAATATTGAGTGCCAATACGAGCATATAGCAATCTTAGATGATCATAGATCTCGGTAACTGTACCTACAGTAGAGCGAGGGTTGTGTGATGATTGCTTTTGATCAATTGAGATAGCTGGGCTGAGACCCTTGATCTCTTCTACATCTGGCTTATCAAGCTGTCCTAGGAATTGTCTAGCATAAGCAGAAAGAGACTCTACGTAACGGCGCTGTCCTTCAGCGAAGATAGTATCAAAAGCTAGAGAGCTTTTTCCTGAACCACTGACACCTGTAATGACTACGAGTTGATTCTTGGGAATCTTAACATCTATATTTTTAAGATTGTGTTGTTTTGCCCCGCGAACTTCTATGAATGACTGAGTTTCGTCTGATTTTTTAAATTGGTTTTTTGGTTCTAAGGTGCTGCGGCTCACTTAACTATTATAGCTTAAGCTACTTGTGCAAAACTTCTCTGCAGTTGCCTGTCTAGGTCTTCAATATTATTAACATTAACAGATTCTTTCACTGAAGCTAATTTATTGCGTGCCATGTTACCAATATTTTCTACGTGACCAGTCATAAAGTTTTTAACTTTGTTGAATATACCTGCGTAAGTTTCCTTACCTTCCCATCCATTTGGAGGTCCCATGCCCGCTACATATTCGGTTTCATGGTTTTTCTCACTTAAAGCAAACTGTAATCGTCCTAAAGTAGTTCCTGCAAAGTATAAGTTAGCTAAGACAGGGTTGTCTCCAAACATTTTCGATACAGTTTCACTGATAGTACCAACTAGGAACGTTAATCCAGAGCCAATAAAGAAATTACGTTGACGATTCCAATGATTTGGTGCCACTTGGAATAGATCTACTAAACCTTCTCCAATACCTTTAATCAATCCACCCTTAGCACTATTACCAGTAAGCATCCATAATCCAACACCGGCTGTGGACAATAAACTTCCCCAAGCTCCAAGTAAAACTGCAAGAAGACCTTCATGCTCCGCATTATGTTTAGTAATTGATTGAAGAGCTTTAGTATAGCTATCTTTAGTGATAAGCATTTTAAAAGCATCCTTAGCTCTAGATGCAATCTGTGAGTAATCATGAGCAAAACTCTTAGATTCTTCTAATGGTTTAACTGAAGAAACAATTTCTGGGATGTGGTACAGCATGAAACATAGACCACGATGTAATCCGAAGGTTCTGAATGGTGAGAATATTGAAAGTAAAGTTTCGTAAGTGTAACCAATAAATTTAAATAAACTTTGACTACGAAAATTATTATAAGCTTGGACAAAAGCACTTGAGCCTATTGCTAATCTAGCGATAACGTTCTGGGATGCGTTAACTGCTTTGAGTGTAGAGGAATTTTTACCTAATACTGCATTAGCTAGCGAAGAAGATATACCACCAACTACACCAATACCACTTGCATAATAAACAGCTTGTTCAAACAATAAATCTAATGGTGATTTTTCTTTCTTTGCTTTAGTATTTGCAACTGCAGTATCAGTAACTGTAAGATCTTTTATGGATTCATCATTAGCAGCATGTATATCGTAATTATTTAATGAGGGTACTTCAAATTCTCCTGCAACTTTATTATCACGAGCAGTATCTTTTGGGCTGGCAAGAGAACTAAAATCAATAGCTTCAGTCTTGTTATTCGATTTATTATCCATGGCCGGAGTTTCGGCTCTATGCGAGGCAATGGGCAGCTGAAATCTGTCTGATGGAGAAACTGTCATTGTTTTCTAATCATTAACAATATCATTTTTATTTGTAATATATATTGCTATATTATTAAAATCCTTTAATACTAAGCTAATATCTAGCTTTTGGCAGAATTCTGACGAACATGTCATAATAAGTAGTCATGGCTAATAGTACCCAATCTACTAATTTACAAATTAGAGAACAAATCATTAGAATTGGACAAATTCTTGCTGCAAAGAATTTATTGCCAGCTACTAGTGGCAATCTTTCTATGCGTGATTTAGATACAGGAATTATTAACATTAGTGTATCTGGTAAGGCTAAGGGCGAACTTAGCTATGATGATTTTATTGAAATAGATATTGATGCTAATCCTTTGAATGATTCTTTATTAAGACCATCAGCTGAGACTCTCTTACATACTCAGATATATAAATTTTTTAGTGAGGTTAATACCGTTATTCATATCCACTCAATTAATAGTGTGATAATTTCTAAACTTTATGCCGGAGCAAGAGAATTAAAACTAAAGGACTATGAATTGCTTAAAGCTTTAAGTGGTATTAAAACTCATAAGCATATAGAGACAGTGCCTATTTTCGCTAATACTCAGAACATCGGACAACTTGCCACTGAAGTAAATGAATATATGAGAATCAATCCAGAAATTCATGGTTATTTGATAGAAGGACATGGATTATATACTTGGGGAACTAGTCAGAGAGAGGCTCTCAGGCATATAGAAGCATTTGAAACTTTGTTTGAAATTGAAAAGGAAATTTCAAGTTTAAAAGGGAGTTAATATATGGCATTAGTAAAAATTTATTCCAATAAAGATTCTAAGCAAGCTAGAGCTATAGAGAATTTTACTGAAATTCAAAATGAGCTCAAAAAAATTAATATTGCTATAGAACGTTGGTTGCCTAAATCTAAGCTTAGTCCCGAAGCAGGTCAAGAAGAAATTCTGGAAGCTTATGCGGATCAAGTACATAGAATAATGCATAATTATGCTTTTAATAGTGTAGATGTTATTAGTATGAATTCTGCCTCTCATCTCAATACTGAACAGATGACTAGTATCAGAAAGAAATTCTTAGATGAGCATATTCATACTGATGATGAAGTGCGTTATTTCATAGAAGGTGAAGGATTATTCTGTATTCATGCTGGCGAGCAGGTTATACAGATACTTTGTGAGGCTGGAGATTTCATAGCTGTGCCTGCTAACACTAAACATTGGTTTGATATGGGTTCTAAACCGAACTTTAGATGTATTAGGTTCTTTGGTAATGATGAAGGTTGGATTGCACAGTATACTGGCGATACTATTGCAGAGAAATTTCCTTTAATGGAAGAATTGCACTCTATAATGGCTCAATAAATGATTAATAACATCAAAGCAATAGTTACAGATATTGAAGGAACCACTTCTTCACTTAGTTTTGTGAAAGATGTTTTGTTTCCATATGCAAGCGAACATTTAGAAGATTTTATAAGAACTAATGCTGATCAACCCTTTGTAACTAAGCTTATCTATCAGGTTCTGGGTTTTAGTAATGAAGGTTCTTTATACGACAATTCACCTTGTGATGTAGCAATGCAATCGTTAACTGAAGAGCAAATCAATAGAGCTATTGAATTTCTTCAGCATTGGATTAAGCTGGATATGAAGATTAAACCATTGAAAGACTTACAGGGATTGATTTGGGAAGAAGGTTATAAGAATGGAGATTTCCATGGACATATTTATGATGATGCCTATGAGAAGCTAAAAGAATGGCACGAGCAAGGAATTAAGCTCTATGTTTATTCTTCTGGATCTGTTCATGCACAGAAATTATTATTCGGACATACTAAGTTTGGTGATTTAAATTATTTATTCTCAGGTAATTTTGATACCAGTATTGGTCATAAACGAGAAGCTCGTTCTTACGTTAATATTATTGAAGCTATTAATAAGGATATCTTAGGAGTAAGACCTGATAATATATTATTCCTTTCTGATATAGAAGAAGAGTTGAAAGCTGCAAGTGATACAGGCATCAGAGTGGAGCAGTTAGTCCGAGAAGATGATTCTATGAATTTTAATCTTTGTAAAAAAGCCCATGATTTCTATGGAATTGCCTTAAATTAAAAAAAACTAATAGTATTGATCGCCAAGATAGCCGAGTGAAATTAGGTAGGAGATTCTTGTAATGATCATTAGAAAGTTTTGGGTTCTAGTTTCTGTATTTGTTTTTACTAATAGTTTTTTAATTAAGCCCGTGATGGCTGATGATGAAGTCGTAAATGAACCTATAACTGAGGGTGAAGTTTTAATCGCAACTTTTGATGAGACTGGTAAATTAGTGCCGATTGGAGAACCAGGGACTTTTACAAATGGTGTACTTGATGTCGAAATTCCTGCGAGTGTATCACCTGAGACACCTTTAGTGATGATGATTCAAGATCCTAATGGAGAAGGTACTCCGCAAATGGCTTTTATTACTGATCCAGAAGCTGAGATTAAAGTAGATGCAGCTCAAACTGCGATAGTAAACACTTTTATGAGCATGGCTTCTGAGGTAGAGGACTTTGATGCTAAAGATGTAGATGTCAAACAAATAGCTGCATTCGTAGAAAAACTAGAACCAGTTTTAGAAGATGTACCTCCGGATACCACTACGTCTGACACCATGGCAAGAATGGCTCAAGCTATGAGTTTGAATCCCGGAGCATTCATGGATGCTGCATCTGCGTTTAATGCTGATCCAGAGAAAATTTTTGAGATAGCTGCTATGGTAGATGAAGCTGCAGGAGCTTCTTTTAACCCATTAGAAGGTTTGCCAACTCTTCCAGATGAACCAGCAGTAGGTAATCCTACTATGGGGTTAATTCCGCCAGAATTTATGAAGAAGATGCCTCCAGGGTTTAAACCAGAGAATATTTGTGCTGACTGTCCGCCTCCAGGAGGATTTATAGGAGAGATTCCTAAAGGTAGTTTTATGATGCCACCTTTACAAACTAATCCTAAAGCACCTTATCCGTTTCCACCAAATGTAGTTATGCCTCAAGGTGTAGAAATAACTAAAGGTTTTAATATGCCAGCAGGTGCAATATTACCTCCAGGAATAGTTATTGGTGAAGGTTTCGTGCCACCAGCTGGATTAAAATTCCCTCCTGGAATGGTGGCTCCAGCTGATTTTGATCCAAGTAAATTTGGTGCAACACAATCAACTGAATTTAAAGCACCTGATGGATTTAAACCAGGACCGGGATTTACTCTGGCAGATGATAAAGGTGGATTTATGATGCCACCAGGATTTGCAGTACCATCTGGCGCACAGATGCCGACTGGAGCTATGGCATTTCCTCAACCAGCAGGATTTGTACCACCACCACCACCACCAGGTAGTTTTAAATCTGATATGTTACCACCACCACCTGGATTTGCGTTTGGAGAAGGTTTCAAAGCACCACCAGGATTCAATCCTGAAGCTATGGGATTTGTACCACCAGCAGGATTTGTACCGCAGCAAATAGGGCCTAAGCCATCAGATCTAAATGCTTTTAAGGGTGATAATGCCCAATTCTTTGATCCATTTGGAGGTAAATTTGCTGTACCTACCAATGGTAGTGCTGGACCCTTTGTGCCACCAGCTATTGCTACTAACTTAGGATTCATAGGAGGTAAGCCACCAGAAGGTGTAGATCCAAGTGCGTTCTTTAATATGCCACCGCCACAACAAGGTGGAGCTAATGGAGTATCTAATCCATCATCAACAGATGGAGGAGCAAATAAACCGACGATCGGAGGAGGTAATCCACCACCGCCACAATCAGGAAACAGTGGAGGACAAGTTCCAAACAATCCACCACCAACAGATGGAGGAGCAAACAAACCATCAGTCGGTAGTGGTAGTACTAATCCACCACCACAATCTGGAGGAAATCAAGTAGGAAGCAATCCACCGCCGCCACAATCTGGAGGGGATCAAGTAGGAAGCAATCCACCACCGCCACAATCTGGAGATGGTGGAAGTAATATGCCACCACCACCGCCTTCAGCACGTATTAAGGCTAGATCTATTAAGTCTAAGATTGCTACCTTTGAAGATAGCAGCAATAAAGCAGGAGTAAGATCGACGCTACAAGTAACTACCAGTGCTAAGGCTAAGAGACTGACTGCTAGTAAAGGTGTCTACCTCATTGGTAAAGCTAAAGCAAGTACTAGTAAGGCTTTGGTTACTATGATAGTAGATCCGAGTATTACTAGTGATTCAGTGAAGATTAGTCTAGGATTGACTAATAATGAAGTGGACACTCAAGTAGTAGATTTAGAAAATGATGCCATTCAATTGATAACTCAACTTGATGGTAAGACTATCGAAATGACTACAGCTAATTCAGGGATAACAGATATTGCTGCGACAGCTGTTACTGGATATTTATTAGCACCTGGAACTAGTGCTTATAAGATGCAATCAGCAATTGCTATTAAAGGTAAAGTTATAGCAGGAGATAGTGGAGATATAGTGCAGTTTACATTGCCAGCTAAGGTACTTGCTGACGGTGTTTACACTGTAACTTTTCAAGATGGAGATGCTGTTTACTATGGTAAGCTGACGATAGGAACACTTAAAGCTCGTACTATTTCAGGTAAAGCACTTGCACCTAATGGTCAACTCTAAATACCTTAGAGCATAAAAACTAACAAAAAGAGCCCTGAGAAACCAGGGCTCTTTTTTCATGACTATATTATAATGACTTAAGCGACCATGATTGATAACTTACATGATATAAAATACGACCCAGATTACAAAGTTCCATTTAGTATTTTTAAGAATCCTGATCTGCAAACCATGTTCGCAAAACTCTTTCGTCCTTGTAGAAACGTTGCATATCAAAGGGAAAGAATTGATATTAGGGATGGTAACTTTGTTGATATAGATTGGTCTAGTGTTAAATCTAAGACTCTAGCTATAGTTTGTCCTGGTTTTGAGAGTGATTCTCGCAGAGCTTATGTGCTGGCATCAGTTAACATACTTAATGACAATGGCATGGATGCAGTAGTCGTCAATCATAGAGGATCGAGTGGCGCTCCAAGTAAGCATTATATCTTTGCTGTTGGAGATGAGGAGGATTTGTCAGAGGTTATTGACAATATTTTGGAGAAATATGACTACTCTCAGGTATTTCTTGTTGGTTATAGTACTGGTGGTAATTTGGTTATGAAATATCTTGCAGATAAGTCAGAGTCTATTGATTCTCGAATTAAAAAAGCTTTTGTGACTTCACCTACTTTGCACTTAGTCTCAACTATGGAGCAATTTAATAAACCAAGGAACAAACTTTATTTGAAAGGTTTTCTGGCTGTCATGTGTAAAGGACTCTGGTGGAGTCGAAAATATTTTCCTCAACCTGTTCATATCTCAGAATTTTTCAGTATCTCGAATCCAGAAGAATTCTATGATAGATATTGCTATCCATATACTAAAGTAAAATTTCTAGACTATCTGACACAGCATAGTGCTTGTGGACATCTTAGTAAAATTACAGTACCAGCTATGATGATAAATTCTATGGATGACCCTTTCTTAGATACCAGATTTTATCCTTATATACAGGCAATATCTAATAAATATATAAGTCTAAGACTCACTAAATATGGTGGACATGTGGGTTTTGTTGATTTTAAGGGAAGATATTATTGGAGTGAAAGAAAGATGATTGAATTCTTACTTAAGGCTTAATAAATGTTATTCTTTTCATACGAATGCTAAAGAAAAAATCTAAAGAAAAATTATTAATAGGGCGTAGAGAGAAGATCGATCTACTCGGACTTAAATTGAAAAACTTAGATGCCAAGGTGGATACTGGAGCTTATACTTCTGCTTTACATTGCCATAATATAAACGTCGTAAAGAAAAATGGGACTAAATATTTAAAGTTTAATCTTCTTGATCCTAGTCATCCACTATATGGGAAGAAAGTTTTTAAAGTCAGTGATTTTAAGTATAAGAAAGTTAAAAGCTCTAATGGTAAATCTGAAAGCAGATATATTATTAAAACGCTTCTAAGAATTTATGATATGGATATTGAAACAGAGTTTTCTTTAAGCGACAGAACTATGATGAAATATCCTGTTCTATTAGGTAGGAAGTTTATTAAGAAAGGTTTTGTGGTAGATGTGACTAAGACCAATGTGGCTGAAATATATAAAAAACGAGCTAAGAAAACGGTTATGATTATGCAAAAGCCTGCAAGGGAGAAAATTAAATGAAGATAGCTATATTATCCACAAAGAAAGGACTCTATTCTACTAATAGTCTCAAAGAGGCTGCTATAAAACGAGGACATCAGGTGATTATTGTTGACCATACTAAGTGTGCTTTAGTTATGGAGAAGGGTAAGCCTAAGGTTTATTATCAAGGACATGATTTAGATGACGTTGATGCCATTATTCCAAGGATTGGTGCTTCAGTTACTATGTTTGGAACTGCCGTTGTGAGACAATTTGAGATGCGCAAGATCATCACGAGTACTAGTGCTTATGCTATTGAATTATCTCGTGATAAGCTCAAGAGCCAACAAATATTCTCAATGATGAATATCGGCATACCGAAGACTGCCTTTGCAAGATTCCCTAAAAAAGATGAAATACCAGGTTTGATCACCCATGTGGGTGGTGCTCCATTGATAATTAAACTCCTGGAAGGTACACAGGGATTGGGTGTTGTCTTAGCAGAAACTAATAGTGCTGCTAAATCAGTTATAGAAGCGTTTTCTTCACTTAAGGCTAATATTCTTGTACAAGAATTTATTAAAGAGGCTGGAGGTTCAGATATAAGAGCAATTGTTGTCAATGGAGAGGTAGTAGCAGCTATGAGACGGCAAGGTGCAGAAGGCGAGTTTAGATCTAATTTACATCAAGGTGGTTATGCTGAACCTATTAATCTAAAACCCAAAGAAAAAATCCTAGCAATTAAAGCTGCCAAAGCTATGGGTTTAGAGTTAGCTGGTGTGGATATGCTAATCTCTAAACGTGGACCTCTAATTATTGAAGTCAATTCATCTCCAGGTTTAGAAGGTATAGAAAACTCTACTGGAATAGATGTAGCAGGAAAAATTATCGAATATCTCCAAGTTGAATATACTAGAAAACAAAAATCTAAAAAACGAAAGAACAAAGATCAAGAGCCAGAAATTCTCACATACCAAGATCTTATAGGAGCAACAGTAAAACCACTAGAAATAGTGTAATTAAGACTGCATATTTACTAAAATTTAAAATATATTAGCTATACGTATTGTATAATTAATGGCATTATAAGGTGTAAAAAACACCTTATTTTGTATTGGAAAAATACTTGATAACAACAACGATAAATCAACCAATAATACCTTCATCAGAGCATATCACTTTGAATTCTGAGCCTTTGCCTATTAATACAGATCAATATCGAGATTCTGTTAATAATATTGCTCTTCATGAACCTATCGCTCCTAAGAAAGAGGATAGTTTAACTGAGGCTTTTAAACAATTGTCACAAAGTAAACTATTTAACAGTAGTATCGATAATATAAGCTATATTTTGCTTGCATCTTTATTTGGAGCATCATTTTGTGAATCCAAGATCATAAAGGTTCCAGAAAAATTTACCAAGGGATTAAGTCGCTTTGCTGATCTGGCAAACAGAGTGTTTCAAGCTCTCAACTCAACGAAGAATCTCTCACAACTCTATCCTAGAAAAGATTACCTCAATGCATTAGGGCATGCTGGAGATTGGGTAGCCTTAGCAGTATCTAATAGTCAGAATCATTACAATGATCGTGGCTGGTTGTCGCTCTGCTGGTATATCTTAGCCCATTCTATAAACATCATGAATGAGAAGGATGAGTTTACTAGTCTTGATGATCATCTGCATCATTTGAAACTCGGTTTCCAAAAAATCAAAAAGAATTTTTTCTCAGAACCAAGTAAATTCTTTTCAAGATTAGTTCAGCATGAGCATTCAATGATGGGTGTCCTTGCATCAGCTTTATGTTTCACTGGTGGTATAGCATTGAGACCTCTGAGCGCCATCTTTGGGCAAGTAGGCCGAGGCATAGCAGCGACAATGCGCAGTGCTGGCGGTATATTCCAGGCATTGGAGGCAATGAAGCCTGGTCATATTATTTCCGGTAGAATTTTCTTTGGGCTTTCTGGTTACGCTCAAGCATTAGGCGCTGTGAGTAATATATTCGCTGAAACCATTGGTAAGGACTATAAACGTGCCCTTGATCCTCTAAGCTTTGCTCTGAGTAGCTTAGGAAGAATTCTCTATCGTATGTCTAATGACAATAAAGAAGCTGGTTTAACCAATAAGCCATTCTCTTTTACCGACTTTAAAAATAATTTGACTGGGGCGTTTGGGAAGTAACTAGTTACTATTGAGATTTAAACTTGGCTTTAAATGTAGTTTTTCAAGTAAAGTTGAGTTCGTAGCTGGACAAATTCCTGGAATAGGACTAGTGCATGGTTTCTCAAAAGGATCATCATCTTTATTAGGTATTGGTATAAATGCAGGTATTTTTTCTGGCTTAGTTGTAGGCTCTGTACTTGGCAGAGGCTGCGGTGGAGCTTCAGTAGGAGATAATCTCGTGGTTTCAATTTTAACTGTTGGTAATCTCATTGTTCTTAGTTTCCAAAAATCTTATCATTAATTTGGCTGATTTGCGTTAAGAAGCTCTCGTGGGTAAAATCTCAGATCTTTACTTGGATCTAAAAGCACATTTTCAATAAAATATTTTTTAAATCTAAGTTCTGTAGCTTCATCAACTTGATTTGAATGAAGCGGTATTTTAACCAAACTACCATTTTGATTAATATTAATGGACATATCCAATGTATCTAAATAGAGATCTAAGTTTGGCATTTCTGAAAGTTTAAAAGTATTTGCAATTAACAATACCGGATATTTATTTTTGTCTGCATGACCCTCGCTAAGCTCCTGATGCCAAGAATAAGCTTTATTAAGCATGTATTTATAACGCTCATTGGTGAAATCTAAATCTTCCAAATCAAAAGTTATTTCAGATTCATTATCAGGTTTATTAGTATTGCTTATACCTTTATGCCAACAAGACATTGATAATTTAAATATATCAAGTAGTTTTTGACATCCTAAAGAAGCGGCATAAACCGAGTTATGTGCTTCCTTTAGCGGTTCCCAAGCTCTTCCTAGCTTATCAGTAATGGTAGGTATATAAGAACCAAGAATATGTGTTTTATGAACATGCCCAAAACTATCCTTGGTTTCACTGTTTCGCGCTCTTTCCCATAAATGATAAGGATAGCTTCTTGGTGGAAAGGAATTTGCTAAACCAGCTAAGTTACTAGCCCAACTAAGATTCAATATATCGGCATTATCAAAATCAGTTTCAGACCTAAATTTCTCTAGATTCAAATCAGAGTTAGAGAAGTCAGGTAAATCAGGTCTATAACCTGTATAATCTTGGCTATTTACTTCATAAGGAGTCATTAATCTTTCTAATGTTTCTGTTGGTACAAGGAATGAGACTGCGTCTTTTTGAGAATCTCTAAAATGTTCATTAAAAACTATATATGAGTAATGAACAGGTTCTCCAAGACGACCTTTAATAAAATATTTTTGGGACTTTGGAGGTGTCACAGCAATAAAACCTCTCGTAGTATAGAACTTAGCATCTTTCACTTCAGCAAAACTTTCTTTCAACCAGCTTAAAGAATTATTTTTTAGATTTTCCAATTGAGCATTGAATTGTTCTACAGGTGCAGAATCTAATTCATTTTCATCAATATCACCAAAGCCTAAAACTACAGGCAATTTAATTTGCTCAAATGACAAACCAGAACCTGGATACTTACTAATATCAGATCTATTTAAACGCTTCAGTTTACCGAAACAAGCTTCACCAAATTCAAGGCTTATAGAATCATGACTACTTGGTAAATGCATTAAATCACACTTAGATGATGTAAAACCTAAATGAGTATCATGTGCAGCATTCGCAATTCTAATAGCTTGATTTTGAGTTTGAAGAAAAGCAGGATCACCAACTTTAAAAGGTGGAGAATCAGCTATTATCTCTGAGCTAAGTTGCTTCAAATAGTCCTGATCAAATGGATATAAGGTTCTATATAGATGATGATCGTTTGTTGGTTTGATAACTTGCTGATTATCAACTAAATTCGGGAGATAGCTTTGGATTCGGGATAAGTACTGAGCATCAATAGTATTAAGATTTATTCTATTTAAAGATTTCAAAATCTTAATCGCATTTATATCAGAAATTCGTCTAATTGAGCTTAAGAAATGAACGAAATTTTCTTTAAACAGATCCAAGAGTAAACTGGCTAGTAAAATTCTAGGAGACTTGCGTTCTTGATCAGATAAATTTTTAAGCAGAAACTTTATTAAGGTTTCGGGAGTGATATGTTCTGATAAATTTCTCTCTTCAAATGAAATATTTTTTGAAATCTCACTATGGACTTTTTTCTTTGTCTCTTCATCAAACGGCAAGGCTTCTAAAAAATAAATAAACTTAGACCAATCAAGTTGAAGCATGATTTCTAAAGAAGAATTATCAACAATACTATCTAAATATTCTTTTGGTAATTTTTTTATTTGTTCAATAATAGAAGAAATATTGATGAGATTTTCAGGATCAATAGGTTGAAAATCTCTCTTAAGAAATGCTCCTATTCTATAATTATCTATTCCTCTTAATCGCAAAGTATTAGCAATTCCAAACCACAAATCTCCTTGATTATGTTGTAGTTTTCCAATCCATGTACTAAGAAATTTTTTAAGTTCAGGATCTTTAATTTTATTCAAAGCTCCATCCTCCAAATTAAGACGAGAAAGAATAGCATTTCTATAAAGGTTGTTATAAAGATGAGCAAGATTTCTTTGCTTCTCTTGAGTTTTTAAAAGGCTACTTTGTTTTTTTTCAGCCTCTTTGCTATTTGCAGGATTTTCAGGAATGTCTTTTTGGTAAGGATATTTTAATGGCTTAAGATCAGTGGGCTTTAACTTAAAAGCTTGATTTAAAAATAATAAGAATTGTGATAAGTCAGTTTGGCCTGCTTGATCTAATTGAGATCGATATGTTTTTAAAGTTTTTTCAAGTGATCGAGCTGGCCTCTTAGCGAGAACAATACAGTTTAAGCCTTGCTTTGCGGTTAAGAGAAGGTTTGCCATGAGCACTGATTATCTTAACATGTTCAGATTCTGTGCAATATTTGTTGTCTGATTATGAAGTGACAAACTTGAATTGAATTTTATTCTTAAACAAAGATTTGAACCCATACTCAAGTGACTAAATTAGATAGTATAGATTTCTAGTTTCATTGAAGAGCGCAAAATCGACATGTCCATGTCGATTTTGCTACCCTCGTCGCCTGATTGATCAAATGACAGTTGTGGATTAATTCCTTCCATACCCTCTAAAAAGAGAAAGGGTGACACTGGCGTGCCACCCTTTCTCTTTTTATAATGGTGCTGGGAATAGGATTTGAACCCACGACCGCCTGATTACAAGTCAGATGCTCTACCAACTGAGCTATCCCAGCACACAAATACAGAAATTTATAATATAAACTCCTGGGCGATCATTGGATATAATATCAGATATAATTTTCTAGATTTTTCAATAAAGCTTAAACTCATCAATAATGAGTGATACTTAATGTTTGGGCTGATTAAGATCGGTTACATAGTTAATTCCTGACTGAATATGCTTGGATAATAGAACATGCCTGCCATTAACATCTAGGACTTGCAGTTCTGAGCCGTCTGGGAGTATTTTTCTTTGGATGATTTCTAGTTTATAAGGTTCAAGAATAGAATCCTGTTCTAGGTTCTTGAGGGCAGGGATTTTAGCTTTAAGAAATTCAGGGATCTTGATTTGTCCAGATTTAATTTTAGTAACTAGATAGTTAAGCGCATACCATAAGAATAATAAAAAGAAAATTATTACAAATAGTCTGCGACCAAGACTTAAATCCAGATTTTCTGTGCCCAATCCTTCCATATTTTAAGAATACACTGAATTTGCTAATTGTTCTAGTTCTCTAGCTAGTTAACCGTTGACTAGCTTAAATATAGCTTGCCTAATATTTAACTCTTTAGGTAGTTCAATTGAATCAATCATTTCATTGATTTGCTTCTCGTCGGAGATAAAGCTTCTAGCAATCATAGACCAAAGGTTTTGCTGATAATCTGGAGTAACATTGATCATAACTTCTTTATAAGATTCTAGTGACATACCCACAGCAGAAAAAATCATTTCTATTTTTTCTTTGATGTAAATATTATTGAAATCGCCTGCCAGAATTTGATCGATTAAAGCAATGGTATATTTAATTATTTCACTGTTATTTTTTTCATTGAGTAAGAGATAGAAGTTTTTATTAGCTTCTAGAGTTGCACGCTCACCAGCAGTTAAATTAGTGAAACCGTAGGTTGGAGCAGATATATTAAAAACAAATACACCACTAGGTTTGAGTACGCAAGCTATTGCTGCTAAGAACTTACTCATATCTTTAAATAAGTGAAAAGTATTTAGTGCATAAGCGATATCGACATTGTTATTAAACGCATCCAAAAGATCTTCTGCATTGAGTTCTAAATACTTGACTTGATTATCTCCAAGTCTTTCTTTAGCTTGCTTTAACATAGCTGCTGCTGGATCTATTAGATAAAGATTCTTGACACCTGTATTGAGAATTATCTCAGAGCTGACACCTGTACCGGCTCCAATATCTAAAACAATGCCATTTGCTCCATTATGTTCAAGAGGATTAACAAAATCTACTGCAGCTTTAGCGCTAGTTTCATAGACAGGGTCAGTCTTACTATATTCAATAGAAGTTTGTTCATCTTCAAAAGGATTTTCTATGATTAATTCTTGTTTAGACATCTTCACCCATTAACAATGCTATATCAGCAGCATGGCTAGCTCCTGCTAGTTGTGTAATTCTCAGTCCAAAATTATCATCTATAACAACAACTTCACCTCTAGCGATTAATTTATTATTCACAAATAAATCTACCGATTCACCTGAAAGTCTGTCTAATTCAATGATTGAACCTTTAGTTAGTTTAAGTATATCTTTCAAATGCATTTCTGCTCTTCCCAGTTCTACAATTAAACCGAGACGAATATCCATTAACAAGTTCAAGTTTTTCTTTTCATCGACATCATTAGGATTATGAGAATCTATGATTTGTCCAAAATCTGCACCTAGTATATCTCCTACGGTGTTTGAATCTTTAGCCGAAGGCTTAGCTGTTGCTGCAATTGTGGGAAATGCCATTGATAAAGCGCTGATTAAATCTATCGTTAAATCTACCTCAATACTAGCGTTCAATCCAGATGCGGTTTGTAAGCTGAATATTAGTGCTGATTTCTCCTGTTCTGCATCTTCAATCTTTAGAGAAGCTGGGTCAGCTGGATCTAATACACGCACATTAAATTCTGATGGTGCAAAGCCTGGGTCTTGTAATTCTGCTATATGAGTTAATGCATCGCTGAAACTTTGTGAGATTGCAGAACCAAAAGCCTCTGCTTTATCTGAGCCTAGATCGCCCCCTGCTTCTGCTGAACCTGACATGAGGTTTGCGATACTTGCTGCGTCTGTTGTTGAGCTAAGAATACTGATAGTACCAAAACTTGTTTCAGCAAAGTTTGCGCTTGCAAGTGCTGTTTCTGCATCTACATTTGCTGAAGCTCCTTCAGTTTTAGCGGCTGCAATATCAGTTAATGCAATAGTTACTTGAGTATTTAAAAGCTTAGTCAGCGCGCTGGCTATTTGTGGAGAAATAGTCGTCGCTATAGTTTTTAATTGGGCTTGTTGATTGGCATCAAGCGGCATAAGGATTTTATACCCTCTTAATTTAAAGCCCTTATCACGATCATTGGGATTATAGATCTGGATAATAGACTAGGTTGTTTGGGGGATATAATCTAATTAAAACACAGTTCATGATATTATTTTGTGATCAATGGTTAAGATAGTTGCAAATCCCAATACTATTAAAATGAGGTTCCAAGAGCCACATCTGGAAGTTGCTTGTAATACTCCCAATTGGAGAACGGGTTTAGATCGTTTAGCAAGAGTGATCGAAGTTAGTCAAGCTGCCGATAATGCACAAACAACTAGAGAAAGTGAAATTCATGCAACTATAAAAGCTGCTAATTTGCCTAATTACGAAGCTGCTGAAGCTTTGGTAACTAGTGACCTTATTACTTATTGGAGAGAGAAAGTAGCAACTAATATAACTCTTAAAGATTTACTTGCAAAAATTGATGAATGTAAAATTGCTTTACAAGAAAACTATAATTATAACTGTACAAGAATGTTTGAGATTCCTAAATATCATATAGATATGGCTGTTAGGACTACTAAGAAACTACTTGATCGAATTAAAAAGGAGCTTGGGGGAGCTAGAGACAAGTTTGCTGGTGAACAAGTTTCTCTTTTAGCTTGGAACCCGGACTTTATAAAATATTATAAAAGGATTTTGCCTCCTAAAACTAAAGAGCTATTTGAAGAAATTCTATCGGCTGTTAAATTTAATCCGCGTTAAATTAATCTTCGTTGAAAGTGTAAGTAGATTATGTTAATATTGATGTATGGCACTTGGTTCTATCAAATTAAGTGATGGCCCTCGGACTGGGGGTGTCTCTACTGGTAGTAAAAAAATACCTGATATACAAATATCAGTTCCATCTCTGGCGTCAAAGGGAGATTTTCCAGTCTTACCAAGTTTGAGATCAGTCCTTAAAAGTTTTGCTAAGGGTGATCTTAGTATAGTGGTCACTATAGAAAAAGGTGTTAATTCTCCTACAACTTATGATATTCACAAACTTCAATCACTAGAATGGGAGACTGCTCCTACTGGAGAATTTTCTCGTCATTTGATTGTTTCTAGTGATGCAGGTATTGAAAAAATCGATTTAGGCGAGCAAACAACTCAATTGACATTTAAATTCTTAGAACCAAAACCAGCTTATAAATCTTCGGAGAGTCGTCTTCTTCAAGAGAGATTTGTAAAACCACCTACTATACCAGCTACTACATTTTATTTTCAGCCTGCTAATCCAAGTGAAGAGTTTTTAATTGGAATGAATAATCGATTAATAAAACGAGGATTTATTAAAGATGAAGTTGAAATTTATTGTGGAAATGATCCGGTTCCTAGGTATCAGGGTCTTCTTCGAGATAAGGATCCATTACAATACAGGCGTGATGAGGTTTCTATAGTAGAAGTTTTTGATCGGAATAATAACCCTACTGTAATTTCATCCAATGAGGACGCTTGGATACGAGTTGTTAAGAAGGGAACTATTCCTCAATTGAATGCAGGTCAAACTGTAACTTTACAAGTAAGTTCTGCTAAAGATTTTGTAGATAAGCTCAATGATCTTTTAAAAAGATTACCTTATGATTGCACTCTTAAGATAGAAGGATTAAAAGATCTCAAAGGAATTGATTTACCTAATTTAACGCGTGATGTGATTACTGCAGTGCAAGGATTAAATCTTCCTCAGCAAATCTGGATTTTAAATGCACATCCTTTCCGTATCGAACCAGAGTTTGGTCGTGAGTATCAATGTGTGGTTGGTAACTAAAGTGGATTTTGTGATTTGACCTTCGACGATTGGTCAGAGCGAATGAGATTTGAACCTATACTCACAAAAATTGCGATGCAATTTTTGTTCGTGACTCGGGTGACTAACTTACTCATTATGGATTCTTGGTTTGCGCGACCCTCGTCAATCGGTACAAGCCGAGTGGACTAGTTAGCGTTTAATTGATTGGCTGAAAGTCATATCTAGCGAACACTAAAAACAGAAAAGAGTACCTTGCAGTACTCTTTTCTGTTTTTTAATGGTGCGTCCGGAAGGATTTGAACCTTCGACCAATCGGTTAAAAGCCGAGTGCTCTACCGGGCTGAGCTACGGACGCAAGACGAAATGGTTTCGCTTGGCACGGACGCATGGGCGTTTCTGGTCGGTCGAAACACCAGTAAAGAAATATATCATGGAACCTAGGTCTTGCCTTAAAGGCTAAGTTTTATTTAGTTTTTTTGAAGATTGTATGAATACTAGGCAGTAATTATCACGAATATAGCATTACCTGTCTAAGGCTTTATATCAGGAGTTTTATTCACAGTTAATCCAGTGAAGAATTTGGAATTGGTAAACAAGCATCCTAGTAACATGGCAATAGCGCTTGCTGCAATGCCAATTAATAGACTAGGAATCTCAATATTCATAATTGCAACCGGAGAATGTTTAGCATAGAACCAGAAGCCAGCACCTACCAGAATTGATAGTTCAGCTCCAAGGTTATTAGCTTGTTTGATCCAGAGTCCAGCAACATATGGTACAAACAATGACACCATGGTGAGCATCGATGATTCACCTACGAGCTGATAAATACTCTTATTAGAGTTAGCTAGTAGTACTCCGATAAATGTCATCATAACTACAGAAAGTCTTATAAGCATGAGGAAGTGTTTTTCATCTAGTTTATTGACTAATGGTTTAATAATATTTTCCGCTAATATAGTTGCTGAAGCTAAGATAGAGCTACTAGCAGTGCTCATGATTGCTGATAGCAATGCTCCGAAGAATAAAACTTGAATAAATAATCCTTCATGCTTGGTAACAGCATTTACCAGTATCTCTTGGCCATTACGATCCGCTAATTCTGGATAAACGGTTACTGCCATAAGTGCAATTATAGACGGTAATAAACCAATGGTAAGATACATGGCTCCACCTACATAACATGCTCTTACAGCGGTTTTGTCAGAGTTAGCTGACATTACTCTCTGAAATAGATCCTGCTGAGGAAGTGATCCCAATCCGATTGTAATCCATGCACAAAAATATTCTAAGTAATGTTCGACACTTGGCTTAGGAAAAAAATCAAAGAAACCAGCAGGTTGATTATTAATAACTACACTCCAGTCATCCAGCTTATAAAACAAAGTGACTGCCATAGCAAGAAGTCCAATAATAATTACGATTGTTTGTAAGAAGTCTGTAATAGAGATAGCTAGCATACCCCCAGCATAAGTGTAGATTAATACAATGCTTGCTCCTATCATAACTCCATAGCCTATATCTATGCCACAGACAGTATTGAGAACTATTCCAAACGCCATGAACTGCGCTGCTGTCCAACCAAAGTAAGATAGCATCATAAATACAGCTGCAACTATTTCAACTCGTGGACCATAGCGTTGTTTGAAAAAATCTCCTAAAGTTAAAAGATTCATCTTGTAAAGAGGGCGTGCGAAAAATAAACCGAGTAAAATTAAACAAAGAGCTGCTCCAAATGGATCTTCGATAATTCCTAAAACACCTTTCTCGACAAACTCAGAGCTAGCTCCGATAATTGTTTCAGAACCAAACCAAGTAGCAAATAATGCTGATGCAGTTATGAACATTGGCATACGTCTACCTGCTAGAGCATAATCTTTAGATGAATTAATAAATTTACCGGCGATAAAACCAACCAATAAAGTAAGCATCAGATAGAGGATGATAGATAATGTAAGCATTGCTTCTGCAAATTATATAGCTAGACTTTGTTGTGGGTCAAAAGAAATTTCACCTTAACCTCTAGGGGTTTTTTGACCCCCTTGAAAGTGACGCCATGAGGCTAGATTTAATTTTTGCAGTCCAAAAGTCTTTATTATTCAAGGGATATAAAATAAGTTTTCAGAGGTTTTTTGACCCCTTTCTTTTCGAAGCCAGAGCTAGCATAATCTTGCTATGGTCGATTTATTAAGGTCACTAAAACATGAGTCAAATACACAGCAGAAGGAATATCTTGCTAATGTTTTTGTGGTCAGCGGAGGAGCCATAATGTTCACTGCTTGGCAAGAAATATTTCCGTTAACTATGGATAGATTAAAGTCCCTTGAAACTTGCATAGAGATTAGTGCTTTGATGATTATTAGTTTGTATTTAGTATATTTAGGTTATAATATTCAGGAAGATGTACATTATGATGATAATGCCTAAGTTAATTTTCTATTCTTTTTTTATCATAATTGCTATTTGGGGGACTTATGAAGTCTACTACAAAGGCAAGGGCAATCATAAACAAGGCAATAAGCCATCCATAGATAAAGCTTAGTAGTTTAGCTTTAATTAGGAATTTTAATAAAGGAAAATATAGTGATTCTGAAAAGAACATCGAAGGAGGCCGTTATCAATGGCTGGTGGAAAAATGGCTGGGGAGGTAGGATTCGAACCCACGGATGGCGGGACCAAAACCCACTGCCTTACCGCTTGGCGACTCCCCAGAGCAACCGAACAAGCCCCAGGATTAGTTGTATTACAACAACTCCTAAGGCTGAACTCTCTAAGAATACTACAAGAACTTTGCTTAATGTAGCAGTATTGATTATTTTTTCATTTTTACTGGCAGCTAAGGCTCTTGCTAATACTAATTATCAATCGCAAGTCTTGATTAGTCATCCAACTGCTAGTCCTATAGAATTAGTGAGGTTTTATAGGGATGGAATCTTGTATACCAATCAAGGGCAAGTTTATTTCAATAAGGATCGCATAGATTTATTAAACTCAACAGAGGCAGATTTGGGTCTTAAGGTGAATGACATCTATATTGATGCCAAAGATTTTTATTTAGCAACGGATATGGGTGTATTCCAAAACTATCGCAGAATTTTTACTAAGGAAGCTTGTAATCAAGTTATTAAAACTTCTAGTAAAATTTATGCTGCATGTTTGCGAGGAATATATTCTGCTGAGCTGGAGAAGAATACTTTACAAACAGATTTCAAATGGCAGTTAGATGAATATAGTCCACAGAATGCAAATTTTATTACTCTCAATAAATCTCGAACAAGTGTAGTCTACGCCAGTGCGGATAATGGGTTTTACTACTATGATGTACGCAAGCACAAGTGGTTTAATCGCAGTTATGGATTGAAACGTGATTTCCAAGATTCATTTGGTTTTGGTAGATTCTGGGTTGATAAAACTAATTCTATAATTTATTTAGCGACCAGCTCAGGAGTTTATCTAAGTAGTAATCAAGGGCAAACCTGGCTGAAATCCAATTCTGGACTGAGGTCTAATCCAGATGGATTCTTTATTATTAGGCAAATAAAAATGGTCGATGATCAATTACTACTTCTTAGTGCTAATGGTCTTTATGTAAGTCAAACTGGCAAGATTGATTGGAAGTTAATAGATATAACTAATAGTAAGAATGATAATGATTACAATCCTAGTTATTATTCAGTTGATATCGCTGAGCTTGATGATAAGACTAAGCTTATTGTTTCTAATTCTCAAGGGCAAATTTTTATTTTAAGCTTAGTTCCAGTTATCACAGGTTCAGTTGTGGAAGATAATTCTGAAAATGGTAATCTTATTGCTCAGTCTATAGATTCAGTTCCTATTCTTGAGTCGAAGCCTAGTATTCAGTCACCTGTAAATAATTTGATTTTCAAGGTACTCAGCGCTGAACCAAAGATTCAAGATTTACATAAAATTGCACTGGAGTTTGCAGGTATACCAACGGGTCAGAAATTTAGTGCTTATAAACGACAAGCACGTCTGCGCAATATCATTCCTGATTTGGATACTTCGCTAAGTAAGGTTAATCAGAATCTTCTCTCCATAGAAACCAATGCTAATGATACTTTTAACTCGAATACTAGTAGCATTAGTAGTGATTATGAGAAGAATAATTTAAGCCGCGGTGATAATAATGTTAATTCTGGACTTAAATTTAGTTGGAAGCTAGGTAATCTTATATATGATCCTGAGATTAATAATATTAATACCAGCGCTAGAATCACTGCAAATGTTAGAGAGAATATATTAACTGAGCTAACACAAATTTACTATACCAGGAAAGAGCTGCTTTATAAATTATTAGATCGAAGTAGCCATGAAGAACTCACAGAGTTTTTTGGGGAGAAGCTGAGACTCGCTGAATATACAGCTCAACTTGATGCCAGGACTGGTGCTTGGTTTAGTGCAGAACTTAAGAAAACTGTAATTGCAATGCTTAATAAAGAACCAGATCTGGTAGAACGAGAGAAGTTTTTAGCAATTTACTCAGATTAAAAAGGAGGAAATGAAATGAAAAATATCGCATTATTGTTATTAGTGCTTGTATTGTCATCGATTACGGTACAAGCTCGCAGAAGACATCTAATCCCAGCTCCTGTTATCGATAGTATAAACGCTGCACAGATGAGCCCTGGAACTATAGTTACAGTTCAAGGTCATGGCTTCATCAAAGCTTGGCCAGAGGCACATCAGGTATGGCTTATTGATTCTACTATGCATGCAATTAGAGTGAAAGTTATTGCTGTAACAGCAACTGAACTTCAAATACTCATACCTAGTGATATTGCTTTAGGTGATTATGATTTACTTGTAAAAATCCAAACTAGGTTGCTTGCTAGTAATAAATCTCAAGCTTCACAGCGATTGTTAGTAAGACCTAGAGCTCCTAGTAGTCCTAAGCTAAATTATGAAGTTATTGCTGATCTAAGTGAATTTAATGAACTATTGTCTGAGACTAGTTTTCAAGGTCATGAATTATTCTATGAATTAGATGATGATATTAAGATTGGTGCTAATCAAGTAAGAGCTTATTATACTCAAGATTCTTATCGTAGTATCAAGAGTGAACCTGTGAGTTTCCAATATTTACCTAAGGCAGACTTTGAGAACCAATTAAATATAGAATCAGAATCGCCACTTAAGTCTTTTGCTGTAAGTAAGAATGATTTGCTTGAAGATGGTTCTAGGATTAGTTTTGATGTTAGTCCTATAACTAAGAAAGAAACGGAAGATCTATCTAAGCGTTTTTACTTGCGTACTCCTTTAGAACCAAGGTATTTAGAGCGTACTATTGAGCTTAAGCCCTTATTTATCGAAGCGATCCATGTATTAGAGCCAGAAGCTGCTATTCTGCGTAATCGCTCTAATGTTGATATGGGTTTTAGTAAATGTAGTCTCTCAGATAGTCTTAAAGAGTATTTTAAATTCACTACAGAAAAAATCCTTGCTCATAATTCTATTACTATCAATAAAAATTTAGGATTAAACAACACAACGCCAGATAGTTTAATCTTCACTTGTAACGGTGAGATCTTGGATCAGTTTGATTATGAAAAAGTTGATGCAGCCGGCTTGGGGATTAGGATATAGTGAAATTTGTAAAAGAACAGTCGTATAAATATTTAGCGAATGTTTTTCAATTACTTGGAGTCGCATGTTCATCTGTATTAGCATCAAAGATATTTAATGCTGTAGCTCATGGATCTCTAGAAGAAATTCAATTGAATATATTAAGTCTTCAAATAAGTTTGTATCTTTCTATATTAGGATTAATGTTTTTAGCTTTAGGTTGGTATATAATGTATAGGCTAGATAGTGACAAAGCTAAAAGGAGCAAAAAATGACGTTTGAAAACATTCTTGTAATATTTTTACCCATAATACTGTTTATGGTAGTCTTTGTTTTTATAGCTTTCTTTCCTTGGGAGAATTTTCATAAACCCACGAAAAAACAAGACATCACTATGCTGTCTTAGTTTGTGGTTTAGTTTTAACAGTTTCAGCAGTTTCTATAGGCTTCTTGACTTCCATTGGAATTACTTCAGCTAAGTTCACATTATCAACCATTGCTTGAGTGATAGTAACTTTCTTAATGTCTTTCTGTGAAGGGATTTCGTACATTAGATCTTTCATTATTGTTTCTACAATACTACGCAAGGCTCTTGCACCCATCTTACGTTTCTGAGCCTTAAGAGCGATGGCTTCTATTGCAGCTTCTTCAAACTCCAACTCTACTCCGTCCATCTCTAATAATTTCTGATATTGCTTGATAAGAGAGTTCTTAGGTTTAGTAAGTATAAGCTTGAGAGTTTCTATATCTGGTGCTTCTAGGTTACTTACTATTGGCATCCTACCAACGAACTCGGGAATTAATCCGAAATGTACTAAGTCCTCAGCTTCGACATATTTAAATGATTCTGTTAGGCGCTTAGCGTTTTCATCGTCAGTTGGGCTCAGCGAACCAAATCCAACTGTCGCTTGTGATTTCATGCGACGTTTATCAATAATTTTCTCTAGTCCTACAAAAGCTCCACCGCAAATAAATAATATATTATGCGTATTCATTTCTATCATATCCATCTGTGGATGTTTACGATTGCCATGGGCAGGGATATTAGCTTTGGTTCCTTCGATTAATTTAAGTAGAGCTTGTTGTACACCTTCACCTGATACATCTCTGGTGATAGAAGGGTTCTCAGATTTACGTGAAATTTTGTCGATTTCATCAATATAGACAATGCCTTTCTCAGCTTTTTCTAGATTGCTGCCAGCATTTTGATAGAGTCTCTGAAGAATATTCTCCGCATCATCGCCGACGTAGCCAGCCTCGGTGATAGTCGTAGCATCAGCTATAGCAAAAGGTACATTTAAGAATTTAGCCAAGGTCTCAACTATATGAGTCTTACCACTACCAGTAGGTCCAATGAGTAGAATGTTAGACTTTTGGATTTCTACATCGCCATTTTTCTTGGTACCGAAGTTATGGAATATTCTTTTATAGTGATTATAAACTGCTACCGCTAAGGTTTTTTTAGCTTCATTACTACCAATGACATAATCATCTAAGTTATATTTAATTTCTTTAGGTGTAGGAATCTTTTCTGAGTCGAAAATATCCGAGGGGCGATCTTCTTCTTCAACAAGGTCCGGATTAATACCTTCATCAATTAGTATTTCGTTACAAAGATGAATACATTCATCACATATATAAATACCAGGGCCTGCGATTAGCTTCAAGACCTGATCTTGTGTTTTACCACAAAATGAGCACTGTAGTAATGGGACATCCTTTTTTGGCATTATTGACTTTAATTATAATACAAAATTACGTTTAATTATTAGTAGCGTCTATATCTGTAGGTCTTTTCACTACTACTTGATCGATTAAACCATACTCTTTAGCTTGAGTTGGAGTCATGATGTTGTCACGATCAGTGTCTTTTTCTACTCTGTCGTAAGGTTGACCACAATTATCGGCAAGTACTTGATTCAACATCTTTTTCAATCTAAGAATTTCTTTCGCTTGGATTTCTATATCAGAAGCTTGTCCTTGAGCACCACCTAGAGGTTGGTGAATAAGAATTCTAGAGTGAGGTAATGCCATACGTTTACCTTTTTGACCAGAGCTAAGCAAGAACGCTCCCATACTTGCACACTGTCCAAGGCAGATAGTAACTATGTCTGCACGTACGTGCTGCATAGTGTCATACATTGCTAAACCCGCAGTGACTGAACCACCTGGGCTATTAATGTAGAAATAAATATCTTTAGATGCATCTTCTGAATCTAATAGTAAAAGTTGTCCAACGATGATACTTGATACGACATCATTAACTTCAGATGTAAGGAATACGATCCTCTCTCTTAGTAACCTTGAAAATAAATCAAAACTTCTTTCACCACGTGGGGTAGTTTCTATAACGCTAGGCACGTATGAATAAACATCAAACGGGTTTGGTAATCTCAAGTCCTGTGTTATTGCTCTTATGTCAGCTTTAGTCTCAATCTTAATATCTCTGTATTCCATAATTAAGAATGTACCACAATTTAGTGACGGAGTAACTAAGTGGCTGGGTGGCTGAGTGACTGAGTGTTCGGGCAAATTATGTACTCAGTCACTCCGACACTCAGTTGCCCCGTCACTCAGACACTTTGACTGAAGAAAGTATTATAATAACAAGTGAACCTATGAATACGTCTTTACTATCACGAAAAATTAACGAACATTTAGAAAAGAATTTTATTGCTTTTCATAGTCCGGCTCATGCAGGTCAATTAAATCCAAGAGATTTAACGGAGTTGGATGGTTTAGATGATCTTCAGTATCCAGAAACAGTATTAAAGGAATCGCAAGCGTTTGTTGCTAATTTATTTGGTGCGAAGGCGAGTTTCTTTCTTATTAATGGTGCAAGTGTTGGCATGCAAGCTGCATGTATTGCTCTAAAGATTCATCTCAATTTTAAGAACGATAAACGTCCTGTTTTAGTAGCACGTAATGTACATAAATCAGTGATTGCTGGAATCATTCTCGCTGGGCTAGATATAGAGTGGTTGGAACCTGAGTGGTGTGAAGATTTGGGAATTTATACTGTTATAAGGCAATTAAATATTGAGAAAAATTATTCTGCATTAATAATTACCAATCCTACTTATGAAGGTTTTTATTCGGAGATTCCAGAGCTTGATATTCCATTGATAGTAGATGAAGCTCATGGAGCACATTATCATTTCTCTAACCAGCTTCCTGAGCCAGCTTTAGGCTATGGTGCTGATATAGTAGTGCAATCTTGGCATAAAACTTTAGGCAGCTTAACTCAGACTGGAGTACTTCATGTTGCTAGTAATTCTAAAATTCCTGAAACTTTAGTGCAAGATGTTCTTAGATTATTGCAAACTACTAGCCCTAGTTATTTATTGATGGAAAGTATAACTAAAACAGCAGAGCTTTATGCAGAGCGCGGTACCGAGATAGTAGAGCGTACTATAGAACTGAGTAAGAGTGTTGAGCTTGTTAGTCGTGTGCAGAACGATGATCCTTATCGTTTATTAATTCAAGGACCAGGTTATAAGATAGAAGAATTATTGAAAGAGAATAATATTCTCATAGAAGCTGCAGGAGCTAATTATGCATTGATGTTTATTAATCCTGGTAACACTTTTGGTGATCTAAGAAAGCTTGAAGCTAGTGGCTCGAAGCTTGAAGCTTTAATTTCAGAGTATCATCTTAAACTTATTAAGAAACCAATTAGTTTTGAGCCTCAAGCCTCAAGCCTCAAGCTCTCATTGCGTGAAGCTTTTTTTAAGGGTGATACGGAGATATATGCGCCATGCCCACCAGGAATAGCTTTAAGGTTGCCAGGACATATTGAAAATGCAAGTTAAGCAAAATTCATATCTAAAAAAACTTCAAGAACAAAAGTTTCATAAACTGATTATTGGTGCTGCTTTGAAAGATTATAAGACTATAGAAGATTATGCTTATCTCTTCACTCATGCAGGAGCTGATGCTATCGATATCTCAGCGTTCCCACATTCGGTAATCTTTGCTCAGAAGGGAATAGAGCAAGCATTGAGAGAAGATTCTAGCCTTAATAGCCCATTGATAATGGTTAGTGTGAATATTGGTGTGGATCCACATTTCAGACGTATTGAATTGAACTCTGAGAATTGTACTGAGTGTTTATTGTGTGTACCCTCTTGCCCTTCACAGGCTTTTAGCTCTGAGCAATTTTCCTATAACGAAAATCTTTGCTTCGGGTGCTCTGCTTGCCTTCCTACTTGTCACTTTGATGCCTTAAGCTTTGTAAACTGGTCAGCGTTTGATTCTCAATCCTTAAATGAATTAAAGAAACTTGGAGCCAATGCTATAGAAATACATCTCAATAATGATCTAGATGCTTTTGCTGAGTTCTATAGAAATATGCAAACTAATTTTGAGCTTGAGTCATTTTGCATAGGTTCTGATCAAATGGAAGTATTAGAGTTGCAAGCTGCTACTTGCAGCATCATAGATGCAGTTAATCAAAAACATGGCTTAGATCGCCCCTTCATCATTCAATGTGACGGTACTCCCATGTCTGGAGCAAGAGATTTAGGAATTGATATAGATATGCGCAGCATTAATAATGCAGCATTGGTTTTAGAGACAATCCAAACACGTTATCCCAATAGACAAAATATCTATATTCAACTTGCTGGCGGCATTACAGAAGCTAGTCTAAGTAAGGCTTTGAATCATAATGTACAAGTACATGGAGTTGCTATTGGATCTTATGCTCGCAAGAAACTTTCAGAATTAAATTCTAAAACAGATCAAATTCAATTAGCTAAGGAGCTACTCGCAGCAAGTGTCGTTTAAGCAAGCTCATCTTGAATATATATTAAATGATGTCAGGAAGAATCATTGTAAAAGCTCGTGTGAGCTTATTGCTATAGTAGGACCTACTTGTACTGGTAAGACTGATCTTTCTATAGCCTTAGCTCAAGAGCTTAAAATTCCCATTATTAATGCTGATAGTCGTTTAATCTATGGTGAAATGAATATTGGTACTGCTAAGCCCAGTCAGCAAGAGCTAGAGCTGGTCCCTCATTATTTGGTTAATATCAGAAAACCTAATGAATCATATTCTGCTGGTGATTATAGAAAGGATTTTGATAAAGTTATTAGTACCCTTAACCCAGGTTCTAATAAAGCCATAGTGGTTGGTGGTACTGGATTATATCTAAGATCAGCATTGGATAACTTAGAGATGCCGAATATCAATCGAGATGAGGGTTTGAGAAATGAATTGAAGCATAAAAGCTTGGAAGAACTAGTTGCTATTCTTCATAAGCTCGACTCTGTAGCGCATCAGCAGCTAGATATACAAAATAAAATTAGAATTATAAGAGCGATTGAAATTATTAAGCATAGCGGTAAGCCATTGCTGGATAATAGGTCTAAGTCTTCTGAGAACCGTTATAACACTGCTTTCTATGGCTTGAATTTTCGTAATAGGGATACGTTGTATGGCTTAATTAATACTAGAGTAGTTAGAATGATAGATCAAGGATTGGTAGCTGAAGTTGAATCTTTGCTAAAACAATATGGAGCAACTGCAACTATGCTGGCTACTATTGGTTATAAAGAAATTATTGCTTATGTACAAGAAGAATATAGTCTTGATGAAGCTATCGCTTTAATACAGCAACGAACACGTAATTATGCCAAGAGACAATTAACTTGGTTTAGATCTAATTCAACAGTTCAATGGTTATACCATGATTAAAGGCTTAGTTAGTTTAATGCTAGTTTTTGCAGATTAGTAAACAACAACGTTGAGTTTATTCTTCTTCGAGCACCACCACTCAGCATAATTTTTTCTGAATTGCTTCCTGACTTGGTTATATAAAGCTGATCGTTGTTATTATTGCGTGACAATATGAAAGTATTTTTCTCTGTACCATCATAGCTTGATTCCACCAGCGAGCTAAATCCATAGTCACTATATTTATCGAAACTAGAAGCAAAGCGTAAACGATGTAAAGGCAATGGACTTAAAGTCCCCCAGTCTATACTAACAGTGTTTTCATCAATAAAAACTTTAGCTGTTTTAGGCAATTGATTGAAATAAAATGCTTCAAGCTCAGCTTTAAGATATAAATAATTAGAGATAACGTCTATAGTTGGTTTGCCTGTAGAAGCTTTACAGTAAATCAGTTCACCATCAGCGTTATAAGTCTCTGTTAGATAATTAAACCCATTATAGTTAAACTTAGTTTTACGCAGAACTTCATTATTTGCATTGATTTCTTCTAATAGGACAATCGCTTTTAATTGAGGATCATAATCAAGTCTATGCTTGCTTACTTGACCAGATGTAAATGAAGAATTGAATTGAACTTCATATTGATTAGGATTAGCACTTGGTTTGATCTTCGCTCCTAAAGCAAGTGCTCCACCATAAAAGTTAACTATCTCACCTTTTACGTCATTAGCTTTGTAAGAAAGTGCATAATTATCTCCAATATCAACAGATTTACTAATATCATTTTTGCCTTTATTGTCTGCGTAAATAAGATTCACATGATGAGCTTTATCAAACTCAATCTTGGTAAGTTTTCTATCGTTATCTTTGTGGATTAAACCATCTGCTAAAGTTAATCCATATTCACGATTAAAGGCTAATATATAAGTTTGATTGATATAACCATCACCTACTTTATTAGACGCTTCAAAAATTACTGAACGTCCATCAGGTGAGACATCTTTAACCTTGGAGAAATTATCCACTAAGCTTGATTTATAAATATCGTAAATATTACCTGAACGTAAACTTTTCAATTGTAAAATTCTTTCATGGTCAGATTCTATGTCTCTAAAAGCAAAATCAAGATTAGAAGGAGCTGGAATCCAATTGCTAGTATTTTGTTGCTGTTCCTTTAACTTAGCTAATTTTTCTATAGTAAGATTCGGATTGTTATAAGTAGGATTGGTAACAGAAGCTACAACTCTAGCTCCGATATTACTATAAAACAGTAATAAAAATACCAATATGGCTTTAATTCGCCCGCGCAACATACCCAGTCCCCCATGACACAAGAGCCCATAAATAGACCAACTTGTGTTAGAAACTATATGCACGGACTTGGTTAAGCGATGGTTATGAATGACACACTGGTACAATTACTTCTATGCGTATTGCTTTTATTGCTGATGAAATCACTAGCTTCATTAAAGATCATGATAGTACTTGGGCGTTGATGCAAGCAGCTTTTGAGCTTGGGGATGAAGTATTTTATGCAAATGCAAAGAGTCTTAAAGTTATAGAAAATAATCCTGCTGCTGATCTTGTTAAATTAGATCAGGATTTTTTCGCGCATCAAAATATCTCTAAAGCTAAGCTGCTTGAATTTCCGGTTGTCATAGAATCCATGTCAATGAACTTAAATGAGTTTGAATTAGTGTTTATGAGAAAGGATCCTCCTGTAGATATTGATTATATTAATGCCTGTCAGATACTGGCACTCTGTCAGAAAGCCCTGGTGGTAAATAATCCTGATAGCATAATCAAGTTTAATGAGAAACTATCTACCTTAAATTTTCCTGAGCTAACTCCTATAACCTTGGTCAGTAGAAATCTTAAAGAGATACAAGATTTTCTCAATCTGCATAAGAAGATTGTAATCAAGCCTATTGATCAGATGGGTGGTAGAGGGGTTTTCTCTATTGAACTTGGTGATAAGAATACAGATACGCTCATTGAAACTGCGACTAATCAGGCTACTAATCTTGTTATAGTGCAGAAATATTTACCAGAAATTAAAACTGAAGGCGATAAACGTATCATTGTGATTAATGGTAAGCCTGCTGGTGCTATCTTAAGAATCCCTCCAGAACATGATTTCAGAGCGAATCTTGCTGCTGGTGGTTCTTATGCTAAATATGATCTCAATGATAAGGATTTGGAGATTTGTAAGAAATTAGAAAGCTTCTTAGTAGAGAATGATATCTATTTAGCTGGTTTGGATGTAATTGGTACTAAGCTTACAGAGATTAATATTACCTCTCCAACCTGCTTGCAAGAAATCAATCGTACTCAGGGTTTAAGCGGGAAGGATAAACTTGAGTTTGTGGTTATGCGAGCAGTGAAAGCTTGTTTATAATAAACTGAAATCACCCATTTCAGACAATATAGAATGAGCATAAGCAACTAAGGCTTGGCGATTGGCTTTGATCTTGGCATCTTCAGCGTTGACGAGCACATTATCAAAGAAATCATTAATAGGTTTGATGATGTTTAATATTGCTGTTGCGCTTAATATAGGTTCATATGCAAAGTTTTGTTCTTGCAAAGGTTGCATAGAATCAATTGCTTCAAGGAATTTAGTCTCATATTCAGCTTCAAACAAGGATGTATTGATCTGGTTACGCTCTACTTTAGATGATTTACTTGCAATATTAGCGATTCTAGTTACGGCTTCTACTAGCTTGCTATGATCAGCAGGTCTTTCCTTGGTAGAAAGTATCAGATGAATCATCATATGAGCTTTATTGAGTTCTACCAGTGGATTGGCTCTAGTGATAGCAGCTTTATTAACAACTGTATCTTTATGGTAGATCTCAAGTACAAATGGTAAACGTGATTCTATGAACTCTTTAACCTTAATGTTACATCCTTCCCAATTGAGTTCTGCAACTTTTACTTCTTTGCGATCTTCGCCTCTGCCACGAATCTTAGTGACTATATCGCCATCACCAAATTCTTCTCTTTGTAATTTGACAACGTAATCTACTAAAGCATCAACGTTAATAATAAGATGTGCGTGAAGAGTTGTTTCTAATAAGCCATTTGCTTGACGGCGTAAGGCAAATGGATCAGCTGAGCCACTAGGTATATTACCCAGAGCAAAAGCACAAACTATGTTATCGATTTTATCTGCAATAGCCAAGAGTTTGCCACCAATGCTAGGTGCTTCTTTATCTCCAGAGAATCTAGGGTGATAATGTTCAGCGATACTTGCTGCAATAGTTGGATCCAATCCTTCTTTCAAGGCGTAGACTCCTCCAACTTCACCTTGAAGTTCAGTGAATTCGAATACTAAATTAGTAGTGAGATCAGCTTTACAAAGTGAAGCAGCTTTTAAGATAGATTCCGCAACTTCATTATTGAGAATATTATTCGGACCTTTGTGAGGGTTGCGTGGATAAGTGTCCTTAATTTCATCTAGAAGATATTTGACTATTTTTGCTAAGCGTCTAGACTTCTGTAACATAGTGCCTTTGATGGAATTGAGCTTCTCAAGTTTGCTAACTCTATCTTCAAGCTTAATTTTATTGTCTTCTTTAACAAAGAACTCTGCATCTTTAAATCTTGGTACTATAACTTTCTCGTTACCAGATTTGATATTAGCTCTAGCTTCTTCTTTAGGATTATTACTGATGGCTATGAAATATGGTAGTAACTTATGCTCGCTGACACCATTAACATCATCTGCAACATAGTTCGCTTCTATTGGTATATATCTTTGGTGATGTATCATCACAGTCTTGAGTACACAATCAGGGATTTCTAAAAATTTACGATCAAAGTTACAAAGAATTGGTGAAGGATTCTCAGTGATTTGCACCACTTCGTTTAATAGAGCATCGTCTATGATTATTGTGCCTTCAACTGTTTTAGCTAACTTCTCAGCTTCCATCACAATCTTCTCACGGCGTTTTTCTGGATCAATATAGCAACCTTGTTTCTCTAGCTGCTCTATATATTGATCTTTAGAATGAATCTCAAATTTCTCTGGACCTAAGAAGCGGTGTCCATAACTAATAGAGCCAGCTTTAAGTCCTTCTATGTCGATATTTAAAAGTTCTTTACCCTTAGCTGAGATTATGAGAGCTACAATCCATTGTAGTGGACGTGCAAACTTAAGATCTCCATTAGCCCAGCGCATAAACCTAGTGCCAGGAGTGCTAGCAATGATAGTAGGAATTTTTTCTTCAAGTACAGCTTTGGGGGTTTGTCCCTGTACTTTTTGCTTAGTGTGTAGATAGCCATCTCTAAAATAAAGATCTTTCTCACTTACATTGTTTTTCTTTGCAAAACCAATTGCAGCTTGAGTTAGGGAGCCATCTGCAGCTTTGGCAATAGTCTCAGGAGGACCCTTGATTTCTAGCTCTTTATCGATAGTGTCTAATGGCAATCCATTAATGTAAAAAAATAATCTACGAGGAGTACAATAGGTCTCCACTAATAGGCTGCTACTGATACTTGCATCACTTAAAGCTTTAGTGAGTCCTTCTTTGATATGATTAGTTATAGAAGCAATCTGCCCTGCAGGTAACTCTTCAGCTCCTAGTTCCAAGAAAAATGCACCTATGTTTTCATTAGCCATCAAGAAAATAATTCTAACACTAATTAAGTTTTATCAAGCTACGGCTGGATTTCGTCAACCGAGTTGTCGCTTCGATCCTAGTTGTTCGCAATATGCTGTAGAAGCTTTAAATAAATATGGTGTATTCAAAGGTTCTTGGTTGACCGTTAAAAGATTATTTAAGTGTCATCCCTTTGCTGCTTATGGTTATGATCCACTGAATTAAATGAGATTTGTTACTATTAGTTCAGCATGTCATTTAAAACAGCCGTAATACAAATTGATTCTGGTTCGGATAAAGCTAAGAATTTAGCTAAAATTGAGAAATTTATTCTTGAAGCTTGCTCTCGGCAAGCTAAGTTTATTGCTCTTCCAGAAGTTTTTAATTTAAGAGGTGTTCATGATGAAAGCATCGAAAATGCAGAGGATATAAACTCTGGAGAAACTATTCAATTAATAAAAAAACTTGCTAGAGAAAATCAAGTTTGGATACTAGCTGGAAGCTTGATGATAAAAGCTAATGATAAGGGCTTGCCTTTTAATACTTCCTTGCTAGTTTCATCTACGGGTGAGCTTGTAGCTAGTTATAAAAAAATGCATTTGTTTGATATGGTGCAAGGCTCTACTCAAATACGCGAGTCCTCTAGAAATCAGTCAGGAACTAGTTCTCAAGTAGCTGCTCTTAATATTGCTGGGCAGAATTGTAAGTTAGGTATGAGTATTTGTTATGACTTGAGATTCCCTGAACTTTATAGAAAGTATGCTGATGAGAGAGTGGAGCTTATAACTGTACCTAGCGCTTTTACTCATTACACTGGTCAAGCTCACTGGCAGGTTCTCTGTAGAGCTAGGGCTATAGAAAATCAGGCTTATGTTATTGCTCCAAATCAATGTGGTACTGGAGGAACAGTAAGAAGCTATGGACATTCATTGATAGTGGATCCTTGGGGTGAGATACTTGCTGAAGCTTCTGGTGATAAAGAAGAAATCATTTATGCAAATATAGATCTTAAGAGATTGAATGAAATACGTAGTAAATTGCCAGTATTAGAACACAGAAAGCTATAAAAGAGTCCAGTTTAGGCCGGGGGCGAACCGGACTCTTTTGTTTATCTTAATTCAAAGCTTAAAATAAACTAACTACCTTGGTACATTAACCTTATCGTTATAGAATCAATTAAGCACATGGACATATCCGCTATTACATATTTAATTTTTATACCGCTTCTTAACTCGATTCATGAATTAACTAAGAGTATAGGTTTACAAAGCTTAGGCTGGTCTATTGTGTTTCTTACTGCTGGCGTGAAACTAGTTCTCACACCACTTACTTATAAACAAATTAAGAGCACTAGAAAAATGCAGAAAGTGCAACCAATGATGAAAAAACTTCAAGATGACTTGAAGAAGAAAGAAGAGAAATTAAAAAACGATCCAGTGAAACTTCAGGAAGCAAGAGCAGAGTTTCAACAGAAGATGATGGGTTTCTATAAAGAGAATGAAATTAATCCACTTGGTGGTTGTTTACCATTATTAATTCAGATGCCAATTCTTATTGGACTTTTCTGGACCTTTTCGGGTGCACCTTTCAAGGCTAAGCCAATTTATGTTGATGTTAAAGTTGTGTCTCAGGCAGAGACTCATAAGAAAGAAGTTAAACCTTGTGGCTGCGGTGAAATATTCGTAGATGCAGAAGGTAGAAAAGCAAGAGTATTGCTTAATGCTAAGAAGATCACCTTGGTTGAAGGGGAAGAGTTTAAACTTACAGCGTCTCGTTCTACTGGTGAAGCAGAATTTAATCCTAAACAAATTCACTGGAGTTTCTTTAATCAAGCTACTACTAATGAGTTTGCTAATTTAGTTATTAATGAAGATGGTTCTGCTACAGTGAAGGCTGTGAAAGCTGGTGGTACAGCCAAAGTAGAAGCCGATCTGCCACAAACACTGAAGGATGATAGTTTCCTTTTCATTGATGATTTTGGTGATACTGGAATCTTTAATAAGGAAGCTAATAAAATAAATGTTGATATTTTAATTCTTGTTGCATTGTTTGGTCTTAGTATTTGGCTTTCATCTGCGCTTAATGCTCCTAAATTACCACCGCTTAAACCTGGTGAAGTAGAAGATCCGCAAGTAGCAATGCAAAGAAGTATGACAACTATGATGCCAATTATGATGACCGGCATGATGCTTATTATTCCTCTACCTGCTGGAGCCCTGCTCTACATGATAGTTTCAGGCTTTATACAAGCGGGACAGACTTATTTTGCAATGAAGAGATACGATAAAAAGTTAGCCTAGACCTTGTAAAAGTGCTTCTAGGTGTACTTTATTAGCTCCGAATAAATAAACCTCTGCACTTTCATCAGGCATATCGCAAGAACACTGAATTATATTCCAAGAGCCTATCCGCAAAGTCCCATCTGCATCGTTATGCTCGTCCCTCGAACTGCTCATTGACGTTTTAGTCAACTCCGCGTTCTCGGGACTCACATGCCTAGCATCTGGGAGCTTTTCGAATAGGCTCTGACTATTACGTAATTGAATAATAAAATCATCCTCATCAATATTGTTTATAGTTTGGAAACTAAGTATTAGAAGATTGGTATAAGTATCTAAAAACTCTAGAGAACTTTCTTTACCAGTAAATTTATAAGAATCAAGTTTAAAAATATTTTTGATAATGTCAAGTTCTAATTTAGGATGATCATAAACTAGTACTGCTGTTGCACCTTCTCTTAGCATGTTACGAATCTCGCTGACAGGCTTATTCCACTCAATAGCGTTTTCAATAATTTTGAGCATTTTAGATTCTTTGTTAGTAATTGGGATATTTGTTTTGCTTTGCCAATCGTAATTGCCGAGCAATTCTAAACTGCGATAATAAGCATCATAAAGTAATTTACTATCTTCTCGTGACTGCTCATTAAGGTAGTGAGCTGCTTGCAAAGCATCATCCAGATTAGTGTTCCATGTGATTAGATTGTTGCCAGCTTCTAGCATTTTCTTGGCAAGTTCTGGATAGCTGCCATATTGTGCTAGAGCTTTCATAGTAATCTCATCACTAATAACTAATCCCTTGAATCCTAAGCTTCTTCTTAGTTCTTCTTGAATTACTCTTGCTGAAATGCTTGCAGGTAGTTCTTGCTTGACCTGCATTTCTTTCAATCCTAATTCTTTAGGATCTTCGATAGAGTCTTGGTCTAAAGCATAGTGAGCTGCTTCAAGTTTAGAATCATAATCAATCTTACTAATAAGGTGAGCACTCATTACAGATTCTACGCCACAATCGATTGCAGAGATAAATGGTTTAAGATGCTCGAGATACTCATTAAGGCTGTAATTCTGCACCGGCAAAGCTAAATGTGAATCTATGCTGGTATCACCATGCCCAGGGAAATGTTTGACACAGGACTTGATACCGTAGTCTCTATAAGTTTGAATAATAATTTTAAGTTGCTCTGAGACTATATTGGGGTCTGAGCCTAAACTTCTAGTACCGATAATAGGATTAAGAGGATTAGTAGATAGATCTGCACAAGGAGCTAAGACTAAGCTAAACCCAAGCTCTGAGAGCTCTTCAGCAAGAATACTGCTATGATCTATTAGAGGTTCACGAGCGAATAATAGACCTTGCTCTCTGCCTATCTTAATACTGGCTCTGCCTAAGGCTTGCAGGCTTGGTAAACTGGTATTAATCTTACGCAAGCGTTCTACCTTACCACCTTCTTGATCTACTGTAACAATTAGGTTGTTACCAAGTAGATTCTTTAAGGAACTTATTAGTTCTTTAACCTGTTCTTTAGATTCAATATTAGTATCGTATAAAATTATCCCGGCAGGATTTAACTCTCTAAGTTTTTCTTCTAGCTCCTTGCTGAGCTTAGTGCCTTCAAACCCAGCAATAAAGAGCTTGCCAAAGTTACAGTCCATTAAATTAGCTCCAATTCTCTAAGGTATTGATCAAATAGTTCTAGTGAAGCTCTATGCTGTGCTGTTAGATCGTAATTTAAATTATTGAAATATCTTACTAAGATAGCTTTAGAAAGCCCAGTTTGTTTATAAGCTTCAATAATTAGATCTGGTAAATAATCGTTCAATCCCTTAATTTTAAGGTCTACAAAAAATCTACTTATTTCTTCTCTATCAAGATGGGATTGTTTATTAAGTCCCCAGACTCCAAATACCATTGGTAGACCATAGCTAATCTCATACCATTCTCTGCCAAGGTCAATCACAGTCTCGTATGCGTGAGCTTTGGAATTTTCGATTAAAGCTTCATCACCAATGAGCAATTTAATTCTCATATCATTATTATTACTATCAAATGTAGTGAATTTTACTAGCTCACCTCTAGAGTTATAGAACTTGCCGTCGGTATAGTGATAGCGATATTTTTTTACCAGAATGATTTTTAGTAGATTTACTGAGCTTGCACTTTTATTGGTAACAAATATCTCCCTTGCCATAAATAAATTCCCGCTAGCACCTTGAACGAATACTAAAACGCTATCTGCATCTTTAGTACTACTAATAGATAGCCCATCGATGAGCTCGTATTGATCAAGGTTCTTTAGGTATTCGTAACTAGAAATAGGTGCAAGATCTAATTCTGCATTTCTTAGTTTTTGGTTTAAATCTGCTGGAAATGAGTTGGTAGTTTGAATCGAGAAGGGACTATTTTCGCAACGACTTAAGGGATAATTAATAGGTAAGCAATTAACAAAGTTTATTTCGCCAAGACGAAGAACTTTAGTGCTTTGTTGAGTACTATCAAGAACAGGCTGCACATTAGCATTATAGCTTAACTTAGTAAACCAGCGTAAGCTTGGTCTTTGGCGAGTAGTTCATCATGAGTACCAGCTTCAATAATTTCTCCGCCTTGTAAATAAACTATGCGGTCACAAGACTTAATAGTACTAAGGCGATGAGCAATAATAATTACTGTTCTATCTTGCATTAATTTATTGATAGATTTGTAGATATATTCTTGAGACTCGTTGTCTAAAGCACTAGTAGGCTCATCTAGAATGATAATCGGAGCTTTGCTGATAAAGGCTCTGGCAAGTGAGATACGTTGTTTTTGTCCGATAGATAATTTAGAGCCAGCTTCACCAATATTAGTATCTAAGCCTTGTTCAAGCTTATCTGCAAACTCCAGAACAAATGAATCTTGAGCTGCTTTAATAATGTCAGTTGCGTTTGCATTATGTGTTCCTAAAGCAATATTTTCGCGAATAGTTCCAGTAAACAATAATGGCTCTTGCGTTACTATAGCAATCTGCTTACGCAAATCGTTTAAACTTAGTTCAGCAGTATTCACTCCATCAATTAAAATTTCCCCAGAGTTAACTTCATAGAAACGTGGAATTAAGCTTACTAAGCTAGTTTTGCCACCGCCACTGGGTCCCACTAAGGCAAGGCTAGACTTGGCAGGTATGCTTAGATTTAAATTATTGAATAACTGAGTGTCATCATATTTAAAGTTTATATTTTTAAACTCTAATGCTCCAGCTACTGGTTTGGAGAATTTAGCAGTTGCCTTGCGTGCAATTTCTTCTACTTGAGTTGGTTCGTCCAGTAATTGATAAACTCTATCTGCTACTCCTAGGGCTGACTGTACTATAGTCGCTACGCGTCCTAAACGTTTAACTGGATCATAGAGTAATATAGATGTAACAAAGAACGAAGAAAACTCACCCACAGTTAAGCTGCCAGCTTTCACGGAACTCAATCCTATAAAGAGAATGGTAGAGATACCAATAGCACCAATAACATTAGTTACTGGAGAGACTAATGCCATAAAGAATGTCCAACGTTTATGAAGCTTATAAAGATTATCCGATTCGATAGTAAATTTATCTTCTCTCCAAGACTCTAAGTTAAAAGCTTTAATGATGGTTTGATTTCTTAGGGTCTCTGAAACGAAACTACTCATAGTACCAACGTAATCTTGTCCAAGTTTAGAATAGTTTCTAATGCCTTTGCCAAGCTTGACTACGGGGATTGCAAATAACGGAATGGTTACAAGTGATAATAAAGTTAGCTTAACATCTAAAATTAATAACCAAGCAAATAAAAATAGCGCAACAATACTTTCGTTAAAAAGGTTCATAATGCTTTCTGCTAGCCATGATTGAAGACTGTTTAGATCGCTACTAATTACAGATATAAGCGAACCCGAATCAAATTTTCTTTGTCTTGCTAAAGAAAGTAGACTAAGGTGATTATGAAATTCTTCTCTAAGTCTTTTGACGATTAATAGACCAAGTTTACGAGAGTTGTATTGAAAGAAAAATTTTAGAACCGCTTCTATTGCAAATACAGCAACGATAGCTAGTGGCAATACTATATGTAAATTACCTGAATCTAGATTGACGAGATTTGAGTTTGCCAGCCACTGCGGAATATAGGGTTCTACTTGCTTGGGGATAATACTAAAGGTCTTTAAACCATGTTCTAGAGCGGTAATTCCATCGACTGCAATCTTAACGAACCAAGAAGGTAGTACACTTGCAAGTCCGCTAAAGAGCATGCAGAATAATGTAAAAAAGAATAAGCCTTGATAGGGTTTGGCAGTTTTAATGAGTTTTTTAGTAGTCGGATTCATTTATAGAGAGTCTATTGTAGCTTATCTGCGTTATACAGTATCACTAATTAGCTTGGAAATTTAACGGTCTTAATCTCTATAGTGTATAATTATTCAGAAAATATTAAGGCCCGAAAACAAGTCTGGGTCTTGCTTAGATAGATTGATGAACACAGCAGAGCTAAAAACAGAAAAATCAAAGCAAACGAGAGCAAAAATTCTTAAAATTGCTAAAGATGTTTTTGCAGATAAGGGTTTTAATCATACAACTGTTAAAGATGTTACTCATGCTGCAGGTCTTGGTTATGGAACTTTTTATTTATATTTTAAAGACAAGAAAGATGTTTTCTATGCCTTAGTTGAACAAGTTGAAGATGAACTTTATACTGCATCTAAAGATGGCAGTGATTTAAATGTAGATTACGCACGCGGTATGAGTTCATATCGTGCCCTTAGAAAAGATCTCCGTGCTATTTTCCAAAGTTTTAGAAATAATTCTAGTGTATTGAAGTTCAGTAAAGAACTTGCTGTATTGGATCCGACCTTTGGTAAGCGTTATGAAGCTATGAGAGCAAGGCTAATTCAACGTACTAAACAGATTTTAGAGAAGAGTACTTTAGATAATGTTGATTATAATGTAGCTGCTGTTGCTATTGCTGGTATGATCGAATCGGTTGCTAATGAATGGAATAACCATGATAGTTCATCAAGCTTACAGAGCGATGCTGATATAGACGCTATTTTACCGACAGTGACTAAGTTATATTTTAAAGCTGTATCTTAAACTAATTCAACAATAGTAGCTATGCCCTGTCCAAAGCCAATACACATAGTTAATAGACCACGTTTTTTGCCGCGTCTTTCAAGTTCATTGACTAAGGTTGTAAGAATTCTTGCACCTGAACAACCAAGAGGGTGACCTAAAGCTATAGCACCACCATTAACGTTAAGCTTCTCCATTGGTATATTAAGTTCTTTAACAGCAGCTAATACCACTGACGCAAAAGCTTCATTCACTTCCACTAGATCAATATCATTCATTGTCATTCCTGTCAGTTCAAGAACTTTCTTCACAGCTGGAATTGGTCCTGTAAGTTGCATTTCAGGATCAGTACCACAAACATAAGTTCTAACAATTTTTGCTCTTGGTTTGAGGTTGTATTTTTTAAGTGCTTTCTCGCTAGCTAATATTGCTGCTGCTGCACCATCAGTGATTTGTGATGCACTAGCTGCTGTTACTACTCCACCATCTTTAAATGGTGTTGGTAAGGTTGACATCTTAGCTTTATCGATTTGTCCACGAATACCCTCGTCCTTATCTACTAAACCAAAGCTTGTTGTTTGCACTGGAACGATTTCATTCTTGAAGTAACCTTTCTCTTGTGCAGCAAAGGCTTTCTTGTGAGATTCAATACTAAAATCATCAAGCTGGTCTCTAGTGAATCCCCACTTCTCCGCAATCATTTCTGCTGATTGACCCATGGATTTAACCGAGTATTTTTTCAAATAGTTTTCAGATAAAGTAGTACCTTGATTAGGTGACATTGGTAGCGGCATACCATCTATGCCCATTGGCACTCTACTCATATGCTCTACACCACCTGCAATGATTAGGTCATAATCACCTGCACGAATAGCCTGCGATGCAAATTCTATAGCTTGTATTCCAGAGCTGCACATTCTATTAATTTGCACTCCAGCAACAGACTCATCTAAAGCCATCAAAGCAATTAATCTTGCAATGTTCATACCTTGCTCTCCTACAGGAGTAACGCAGCCATAAATTAAATCTTCTACAAGTTTAGGATCTAATTTATTTCTCTCAATTAAAGCTTTCACTGGAATCGCTCCTAAATCCACAGGGTGAATTTCTGAAAGTGAACAGCCCATCTTACCTCTGCCCATAGGAGTTCTTACTAAGTCCACAATATATGCTTCTGACATAATTTTTATATACCCATTCAGGTAAATCCTAATAAAGATACGGGATCTTATCTATAATTAGGTGTGAATTATAATAATTAGGCCTTGTTCAAGGGTATAATTTTACTTATATATGACATCAGAATCGATAGAAGAAGAAATGAAAATAATGAGTGAGGATACACTCAGCACTAATGGCAACATCGCTGCCGGTATTGATATAGAAGATCCGATTAGAGTACTTCATTTAGATCATGTGATTTCTGTTAAAACAGGCACATCATTAAAAACAGTTATAGAAACTTTAAATAGCAATCATATTGGTTGTGTTACCGTAGTGGATTCTCTTGGAGCTACTGTTGGTATTTTTACCGAAAGAGATATTCTGAGAAAAATTATTACTAAGAACTTAGATCTAAGTAAAGAAAGCATTGATAATTATATGACTGCTAATCCTGAAGTGCTTTCAGAGAATGATCCTATCGCTTTTGCGCTGAATCGTATGTCTGGTGGTGGTTTTAGACATATACCTATAAGTAGAAATGGTGAAGTAAAGTTTATGCTTTCTATTAAAGATATAGTTGATCAAATTGCGATTACTTATCGTAAGAAAGTTTTAAATCTACCTCCTGACTTAAAACAGCAAACTTCTCAGTATGGAGGCTAGTTCGCTCTCTTTTAAGCTTCAAAAATAATTTGACGAACAAGCTTCGCAGGACTCGACGCCTCTCTTTGTTCACTCATCGTTCAAAAGAGAGGCGATCTCGTCTATTGCTCAGCTTGTCCAGATGTCAAATTATTTTTGAGATAGAGGATTCTTGAATACTAAATTATCAATCAATAATTGATTGTTGGTCCAGCCATCTTTAGGCTTAGGAGCCCAGGTCTTGGAAGCAAGACTATTAGATTTTTGAATATTACATTCTTGGCAACAAGCATATAGATTGCGTGTGTCTTTATTTAATTCAGGGAATTTAGAAGCTGGTAAATGATGGTCGTAGCTTGCGAGGTGTGAATTTAACAGAGCTGGATCAGAACATTTACTGAGAGCTTGTTTCACAGTATCAGGATGCAGTAATAATTTACTACAATAAACGCAGGTGTAATGATCTTTCTGCCAAACTTCTTCTAATTGTTTCAAGCTAGGTTTAGATTGAGGTCTAGAACTAGTAGCTTTATTAGCTTTGACACGGAAGTTAGTTTCTAATACTTCTCTTTTCAATATATCTTGTCCAAGGCTATGTAAGAAAGCCAGGTAGCTCTCCTTAAGCCAATTCTCACCAATAAAATCTCCTTTAATAATAACTGATTGTTCGTTTGATTCTGCATCATTGATTACAATCTCAAAATCAGTTTTATTACCTAATGAACTTATAACTGTCTTAAGACCCTTGGTTGAACTAATAGAAATATCCACCGAACCAAATCTAGAGATGAACTTTCTTGCGCCAGCACTTAATCTATCTTCAGGAGATGAATAGCTGAAATCATCACGATAGTTTTTTCTAGGTTCTAGGTCGCTGAAACTTTCATCTACTAATTCCATAGCAACCTTTTCTTGAGCGGTTTTTAGTATGCTGGATTTGAAGCTCATATCGTTTTTACCTGCACGTTGATAATGTTCACTGTTACTTATGAGAGCGCTATTGAAACTAGTATCGCCTAGTGTAGTTTGACTTAGTTCATAATCTTTAATACTTGGCTGAAAGGATTTACTAGATTGATAATGGTTATCGGAAAGTGCTTTGCTGACAGCATCACCGACTAGAGTATATATCTTATTAGTTTCGTGATATTTTACTTCTTGCTTATTAGGGTGAACATTGACATCGACATCTTCCTTAGGTAGTTCTAGATAGATGACAGCAACAGGATGCTTACCTGCACCTAGAATATCCTTGTAAACTGCTTCTACTGCAGAACGAATAATGTAACATTTGAGAATACGATTATTAACAATAGTGTAAATCCCACGTTTGTCAGAACGGAAGATGGGAGCCTTGCTAGTGTAGCCAGTAACTTTAATTGGTCCTCTAGATAGATTTATCTCTGTTAATCCAGCGCAAACTTCTTCGGAGAATATTTCTGCTAGTACTGTTTTTATATCGTTGCTGCCTGAAGTTTTAAGGCTGGACTTATGATCAATATTCAGGCTAAAAGCCACTGCAGGATTGGCAATCGCTAGAGATCTAACAGTGTCAATAATATTAGTACGTTCTTTATTGTTGGACTTGAGAAATTTTAGCCTCGCTGGTGTATTAAAGAACAAATCATCTATAACTATATTGGTACCGTTACTAGCACCAGTCATAGTAATCTCTTCCTTACCATTCTCTATATAAATTTTGGTAGCATGCTTGTCTTGTTTTCTTTTACTGATACAAGTTAGTTTTGATACCGCTGCAATACTTGCTAATGCCTCTCCACGAAAACCATTAGTCATGAGTGCATAAAGATCTTCGATCTTGGTTATTTTACTAGTGGCATGACGTTTAAATGCCAGAGATAATTCATCAGGATTTATACCCAGTCCGTTATCTGTTACTTGAATCTTTAATAATTGTTTAGAGACATCTATATCTATCTTACGAGCTTCGGCATCAATGCTGTTCTCTACTAATTCTTTAATAATAGAACTAGGGCCTTCTACTACCTCGCCTGCAGCGATTTGGTTGGCGATATGTTCTGGCAAGATAGAGATAGGCATGTACTATAATTATACTAGTGACTAATATACAGACCAAGCACAGCTTTAAGGTTACCAGTAAGTTTAAACCTGCTGGCGAGCAGCCGCATGCAATCGCTGAAATCTCTGAGCGCATAGAAAATGGTCTCCGGAGGCAAATCCTCTTAGGGATTACTGGTTCTGGTAAAACTTTCACTGTAGCTAATATCATTGAGAAGACACAGAAGCCAGCTCTAATATTGGCTCATAACAAAACACTAGCTGGACAGTTATGTAATGAGTTTAAAGAATTCTTTCCTGAAAATAAAGTAGAGTATTTTATTAGTTACTACGATTACTATCAACCAGAAAGCTATATTCCCCATTCTGATACCTATATTGAGAAGACGACTAAGGTTAATGATGATATTGATAGATTGCGCTATTCTACTACCAGGGCAATCTTTGAACGTAATGATGTAATAGTTGTAGCTTCAGTGAGTTGTATTTATGGTTTGGGTATCCCAGAATTGTATTATGAATCTGCTTTTACTTTAGAAATAGGTATGGAGATTGATCTTAAGCAGTTTTTGGATAAATTAGTAGCAATTCAATATCGGCGCAATGATATTCAATTAGCTAGAGGTTTATTCAGAGTTCGTGGTGAGATTATAGAAATTCATCAACCTGATGAAGAAAGAATTTTACGTATAGAGTTTTTTGGTAATGAGATAGAACGCTTATCCCATCTGGACCCACTTACTGGCGAGATTCTAGAGGTATTGGATAGTGTGAAGGTTTTTCCTGCTAAGCACTACGTTACTGATGAAGAGACCTTGGAGAAGGCAATTGAACAGATAGAGAAAGAGTTACATGAACGATTGAATGAACTCAAAAAATACGGTAAGGATGTAGAAGCTCAGAGATTATTACAGAGAACTAAATATGACATAGAAATGATACGTGAAGTTGGCTATTGTACTGGTATAGAAAATTATTCAAGGATATTAGAGAACAGGGCTCCTGGTACGGCGCCACAAGTCTTAATTGATTATATGAATCGTCGTTATGGAGAGGATGGTTGGACTTGTTTTATAGATGAGTCGCATATGACCTTGCCACAATTGAAAGCTATGTATCATGGAGATTTTAGTCGAAAGTCAGTGCTTGTAGATTATGGATTCCGCTTGCCATGCGCTATAGACAATAGGCCACTTAAGTATGATGAGTTTAATTCACGTGTGAAAAATATTGTTTATATTTCAGCTACTCCTGGAGATGAGGAACTCGCACGTTGCCCAGAGCCGACAGAATTAATTATTCGTCCAACGGGGCTTCTAGATCCAGAACTAGAGATAGTTTCAACGACGGGACAAATAGATCGTCTAATGGAAGAAATTAATATTCGTATCAATAAAAAATTAAATACTGAAGAATATAATATTGATCCTGATATTTATTATCCTAAAAATGAAAAAGTTATTATTAATACCTTAACTAAGAAAATGGCAGAGGATTTAAGTGAATATTTGTTTGAACACAATATTAGAGCCAGATATTTACATAGTGAGATTAAGTCCCTAGAGAGAATGAAGATACTAAATGACTTGCGTAAGGATGAATATGATGTGATTGTAGGTGTAAACCTTCTGAGAGAAGGGATCGACCTGCCAGAAGTATCACTTGTCTGTATTATGGATGCCGATAAAGAAGGTTTCTTGAGGAATCATCGTACCTTAATTCAAATGATTGGTCGTGCAGCACGTAATGTTAATGCTAAGGTACTTTTGTTTGCTGACAGGACCACTGATAGTATGGCTAAGGCTATAGAAGAGACCAATAGACGTAGAGAATTGCAAATTCAATACAATACAGAAAATGGTATCCATCCTAAGACTATACTTAAATCAGTGTCTAATCCTTTGCTGGAGTCATTTGACAAGTTTGATGAAGGCGAGAAAGCTGCTGCTGATGCATTATTGCAAACTATATCCACTAAGCCTTTGGGTCAAATGTCTAAGAAGGATTTAATCAGAGCGATAGATCGTATAGAAGAAGAGATGCATAATTCAGCTAAGCTTCTAGACTTCGAGAATGCAGCTAAATATAGAGATCAATTAAGATCACTACGCGAAAAACTTGAAGAAAAATCTTAATAGGTTAATGACTATGCAGCAGCACCAGAAGTAGCTAATGTTGATGATGAGTTGGAACTAGAGCCAGAGCTAGAACTACTTGATTCACTACTACTAGATGAGCCAGAAGCATTACTAGAAGTTGCAGTAGTGGTAGTAGTGCTAGTACTATCTGTTGAAGTAGCAGCGCTAGCAGCGGCAGCAGCATTTTTGTCCATTAGATCTGATATTTTTTGTAATCCTTCCTTGACTGGATTGTAGAAAGACTTACTTATTACTCCTGAAGGATTATCCTCTTTAGTTAAATTTTTGGAAATATCTTTGAAATCAGTGATAAGTTTCTCTATATCCTTGTTATCAACTGGTTTACCTTCTCTTAAGCTATCTTGAACCGTAGAAATCTTATCTAATAAAGACTGCATCTCACTTTGTTGTTCTTTGCTAATGCCAGCCTTCTCTAATGCATCAGTCGTTGAAGTTGAAGCTTCTTCCCTAGCATCAGCTACTTCTGCTTTAGCTTGGGTTAGCTGAGTTTGAAGACCAGCTTTTTGTGTTTCTAATCTTTTAACTTCATCTTGATCTACTACAGTTTTAGTTCCACCACGTTTGCCACCTTCGTCAACTTCTTTAGTTGGTGGTGGATTTAATTGTTGTACAACATTATCAAAGTCTTTTTGTCTGGCATTTACAGCACTTTCTTTAGCACTAATAATACTTTGAGCTTGAGAAGCTTTAGCGGCAGCTATATCAGAAGCAAAAGTTCCAGAAGAGACTTCGGCGCTTTTTGTGCTTACCTCTTGTATAGCTTGCTTTAATTGTGATTTGATGCTTGTATCTACCATGATTTATTCCACCCTTATGCTTGTCCGTTTGGCAAAGCATCTGCTGCTGATCCTCCTAAGATATCAGTGCTTTGACTAATTAAACCTCTCGCTTGACTTAAAGTTACTGAAGAATTGATACTATTTTTAAATTGAGCAAATGCATCGCTGGATCTGCCACTCGTGTTATTATTACTAGTTTGACTAGTAGAGCTATTGCTGTGATCTTGTTGAGGACCAACATAATTATAGATAGTGCCACCTTGATTTAAACCAAGTTCTGTAAGAGCATTAGTGCTTCTTTGAATTGCAAGTTGATATGATTCAATACCATTGCCTCTAGGATTTGATCCGCCTCCAATATCACCAAATGATTCAAAAACTCCAGTAGGAGTGAAGCGTCCGAAGTTTGGTGAATTAGGATCTAAGTCATATTGACCTTTTTGCAAACCAGGAATGCCATTGTCTTCAGAATAATGCAATGGTGCTGGTGCTACTCCATTTGCAATATCATTGATATTGGTCTTAAATATTAAATCAACAAACTCTTCTAAATGTGCTCTATTAGTTAAATCATATGGCACCATCTTCGCATTGCCATTAGCATCAAACTCAGTTGTGCTCAGTCCGCTAGACATTTTTTTAAGTTCATCAACGAATCTAAATTTAACATCAAGAAGATCTTTCAAATCACCATCTTCAACTTTAGTACCAAGGTGACCGTTTTCTCTGTCTACTTTAACTAAAGGTTCGCCTTGTGCTCCTTTGATTGGATCACCATTCTCATCTCTTGGTACTTCAAGCATGAAGTAATCATCACCTTCTTTAATAAAGAATTGAGTACCTAGTTTTTTACCATCTTTATCTTGGAGTCCATCAACTTCCATGACACCATTATTTAATAATGCTTTAGCTCCATCTTCCATGAACTTATCGAAATTCTGAGTAAATTTTGCTTTGAGTTCTTGAAGTTGCTTCTCAGACAAATTTTCGTTTTCAGTTCCTAGCTCTTGAAGCATTTGTCTTAAAACTTGTATTTTAGATTCAAATACACGAGATCTAGATACTTCTTTCTGAGCAACTTTGGCTTCCTGCTTGCCCATAATATTGTGTTTAGTTGCTTCTTCTAGCGCTTGCTCAGCCATGCCGAGAAGTTTTTTACCTTGATTTTTATCGATAGCACCTTGAGCTACTTGTGCTGCACCTTTAGCCATCATAGATAATCCAGCAGATGGACCAGCAAATGGTATTGCCATCATAGCTGCACCCATAGCAATGAACCCCATTCCTACACCAGTTTTAATGCCACCACTCATCATGAATGTTTGACCTTGCTGTTTGTTTTGTTCAGCTCCACTCGACATATATTTGGCTATAGCTTGCTGTCTTTCCTGGTTTTCTTTAGCTACATCGGCAAGAAAAGCACTTTGGTCTTTTAGATCTTGGTAAGACTGGATCGTACCTTCTTGGGTCAATCTACTAGTTGAGCTAATTGCTTGTGTTGCCTGTTCTTGTATGCTGTTTCCCATGTTGATTCTTGCTCCTTGGCTGAATTAAGAAAAATAAGTTTCTGCGACTAGACCTCTTTCAACCATTGCTTTTGCAATGCTTCTAGCATTCTTGAAACTAGTTCCTTCCCAGATAAACTGGAAAGTATTAACATAGTCTTTAAATACTTTTTTGTAAGCTTTAATGTGCCAGATGATAAATCTAGCTGCAGTATCTGAATCTAAATGATACAGAGGAATATGCTTGAGAACGTAGTCATTCTTAAACATTTCTTTTGCTAAACGTAAGGTTCTGACATCTTTTAAATTTATATCTATTGAGTTAGATGCTTGAATTTGAATTGCTTTGATCTCTGCTTCTGATAAGTTTTCTTTATCTCTAATATATTTATCATTTGGCATGCTAAATATATTTATATGATTAGCATCTTCATCAAGACAGTTATAAATAACTTTGCCGTGATCAACTTCTATGGTTACCATCCAGAAGCCAGTTTTATCATCATTCTCTGCGCTGATCATCACAGTGCCGCTGTTTAAGCCAGCTCCTTTACGGAAGTGCTCTTCTTGAGCCACTGCTGCTCTTAAAACTTCCATGATATTAGGCTTGTTAGAATAAATTTCTAAGAGTTTCTCTTCATAGAGTTTAGTTTTTTGTAGATATGTTGTTAGTGTTGCCATTTTTATTACCTCTCCCTTTACCTTCTTCCGGTGCTTACTAATCGTGAACTTGCTACATTGCGATTACCGCCACCACTGCCCACTCCAAAGCCTATGCCAGAAGCATTATTACTAGAGTTTGCTGGAACTAATCCATAGTTTTCTGATAATGTATCCACTAATGTATTGGTATCATCGATCAATAATTTCACATCATCGTCAGAGACTGAGCCGCCGCTACTTAATGTTTGATCCATGACTCTAAGTCTATCTCCGATAGCATCTAAGGCTTTATGATCTTTATCTGTTAGACCTTTAAAATTATTAGGATTTGCAATAGTTGCCATGTTAGTTGCTGTATTATTGAAATCATCTAGGTTATCAGTTTGTCCCATGCGAGTTAAATTCTTAGCAATAGATTGAGCATGAGTTGACATGGTATTAAACTCTACTGTTAAAAGATTACTGAAGTCTCCTCCACCAGAAGCAAATGTAGTACCGAGTGTATTACTATCATTAATGAGTTTAGTAATATCATCCCCGGTTATATCTCTACCTCGGTTGATATTATTGATTAAAGTGTTGACTTGATCCATTACCTTAGTCATTTTTGTTTCGTCATCAGCATTTAAGGCTCCTAGGAATTTAGCATCTGGACTACTTGGAGAATGTTTGGCAATATTGATTTGAGCATCTTGCAGGAATGATTTAGCTGTATCATCAATAATTGGACCTGATCCATCTGCTGCAGGAGCAGATAATCTATCTATAAGTGTAGTCATCCCTTGATCATAATCTTTGAAGAACTCTGAATAATTTGATGATTTATCTCCAGCAGCTATTGTATAAGCTGGAGGTGTTGTTGCTGAAACAAATTTATTTTGTATATCAGTCATGCCACTAGTTATTTCCTTCCAGAAGTTTTGTAATTGAGTATTTGCAGTATCTGGTAAGTCTTTCTCCAGGACACCAATCTTATCTACTGCAGTTTTAAGTTTGTCTTGGAATTCATCTCCTTCCATATTAGTTTGTGGATCTGCAGCCATGGTTTTAAGTTGTGCCATTAAGTCTGAAAGATCGCTCATGGATTTTTGTTGATCACTGCTGACCCCAGCTCCATCTAATGCTTGTGAGCTTAATCTTTCTGCTTCTGCTTTAGCGTCATCCACTGTTTGATGAGCTTGTTGAATTTGTACATCAGCAGCTCTTACTTGAGCTTGCAATTTATCTTTTTCAGTTTCATCTACAACTGTTTTAGTACCACCTTTTTTCCCATCAGATTGAATTTGTTTAGTTGGAGGTGGTGATAATTTATCTTCTGCTTGTTGCTTAGTCATCTCAGAACTAGTTACAGAAGCTTCTGATGATTTAACTCTGTCGTTTGCAGCTTGAATTTGTGAATCTAAAATTCTTTGATCTCTGTCACTAGCTGTGGCCTCATCAACCTTGCCTTGAGCTTTGGTTATAGCCGATTTGATGTCAGTGATTGATACTTTGATTGGCATATCTAGTCCTCTATTACGAATACAAATATAGAGAGATTTGTACTCTGGACTATAATTAACTTATGTAAGTTAAGCCTTGGTTAAATATTAGAAGAAATATTTCAAAATAAGCTTATTTATGTGACATTATTCGGGGTTCAGCTTTATTTCTTTCCTGGAATTCTGTAACTCTTGAGCTTAAGTTCTGCCAATTCTTCTCAGTAAAAGGCATATCATTAACCAATTCCTCAAGAGCAATAGAAATACTAGTAAGAGAGTTTTCTTCTACTATCTTTATAGGTAACTTCTTGCTTTCCGATATTTTGAAGATTTTGGCGTCTGGCTGTGAGTAGCTCTTAAGAGCAAATATAAGATCTGCTTCATCTAGGCTATTCACTACCTTAAGATCCATTTCAGATACAGAAGCGAAGGCTCTTTTTAATAGGGACTTACTAATAGCATAAGGATAGATAGCAATTGCTTTACCATCCTTACTGAATGGACTACCAGCAAAAGCTTCTTTCTCGGTTTCAGTCGCCCTTTCAAGTATAGTAACTTCGTCTGTTTCTTTATCGCGTTTCCTAAGTTCAGGATGTATAGGGTGCTCGTTAAGAATAGAGTCGACACTTGCTGCCACATTCTTATGAACATTGACAGTGTACTTATCAATGATCTCCACACAAATATCAAAGGTAGGCTTAGAAGCTCTCTCTAGGATGGACTTTCTGGTGCCACGTTTCTTAGCTTCTTCGTCTCCTAAAGTTACTGTTTCAATGCCTCCCACTAAATCGCTTAGAGTCGGGTTTTGAATAACGTTCTCGATACTGATACCATGAGCGGTAGCTACTAGACTGACACCACGTTCAGCAATAGTTCTGGCTGCTTCTGCTTCCTCCTTGGTACCAATCTCATCAATAACAATGACTTCAGGAGTATGGTTTTCTACTGCTTCAATCATAACGTCATGTTGCTTCTTGTCGAAGGGTAATTGCATTCTACGTGATCTACCAATAGCTGGGTGAGGAATATCACCGTCACCTGCAATCTCATTAGAGGTATCAATAACTACTACTCTTTGTTCTCTCTGTGTAGACAAGAAGTGAGCGATCTCTCTAAGCATGGTAGTTTTACCAACACCTGGAGGACCCAAGAGTAATACGGACTTGTTTTGTTCTAAGTAGTCCTTGATAATTTCAATGGTTCCAAAAATGGATCTACCAATTCTCATGGTTAGTCCGATAATTTCATTAGATTTATTCTTGACACAGCTAATTCTATGAAGTGTACCTTCCAAACCTGCTCTATTAGAGTGATCAAAGCTACCCACTTGTTTGACTATAGCTTCGATAGTTGCTCTAGAAGCACTCTGGTCTCCTAATATAATAGTTTTGTTTTTTGCAAATCTGGCTTCGGGAATTCTACCTACATCGACAACGATTTCTATTAATCTTGATAAGTCGTGATCTTTAATTGTTTTTTGAAAATTGGGAGGTAAGAGTTTAATAATCTCATACGCGTCATCATTTCTAATGTCTACCATCAATGTAAGGGTTCTCCTTTTTTTGTTTTAACAAACTTGTTCCAAAATCGTCCATAACTGCGTTACGCTCGTCCCTCGCCATCCTCATTTACGTCCAGTAAACTCCGGTGGCTCGTGACTCGCAAGCCTTGTTCTGAACGATTTTGAACCAAGTTTAATAAAAATAATTTGCTAATTTTTTGAAAATTTTCTTTTGATTTAATATTTAGTTTGATATTTTTTCGATGAGCTATCATGCGCTTGCTTATATTCTACCTCTAGTTTTCTAAACTGTAACTAATGTCAAAGCTAAATTACCTAGACCAAAAGGCTTAATTTATGTCACTTTTAGGTCTTTCCACCTAGCTCTGATGAAATTTAATTATAGCAAAAAATTGTTCCCGAGATATTTATCCGTAATTGAAAATAATTTGACTGAACAAGCTTCGCAAGACTCGACGCCCTCTCTTTGTTCACTCATCGTTCAAAAGAGAGGCGATCTCGTCTATTGCTCAGCTTGTCCAGATGTCAAATTATTTTCTGAGACTGACCTCTTATCTACCCCACCAACTCTGGTCTAATATAATACTTATCCTTAGTATTTGCGAGAAGGAAGCCTGCAGCTTCTAAGTAATTGTTTACTACACGATGAGGGATATTGAACATAGTAGCTGGTTCATCAAGGTTGGTGGTGTTGTTTTTAACGCAAAGCACAGTAATCTCATGTCTATGAGATTCGATTGCTGGAGTACTATTACAGCAATCGAAGGGCATTACTAGGTTAGCTAGATCAGATACGACGATGTCACCCGGTTTACGTTTTAAACCCAGGTCAGCAGCGTTGGTATAAATGTTACTAAGAATTTTGTGTGCGGCATCCAGCGGGATGATTTGTGGAGAGTATTGTAAGCACTTAAACACAGAAGCAAGGAAGCTATCACTGAGATACTCTGCTGCAACTTTAGCTGCAACCTTCTCGGGTTTTGAGTTTTGAGCTTTCCTTATAATAGGTGCATGTGCAGAGGGTTTAATAAAAATACTTGAAACTAAATGAGAGATCTTAGCTTCTATGATTCCTATGGGATCTTGTCCCTGAGCTTTAGTGTAGTTAATAACCTCAGATGATTTTTGATCTTCATTGAGCACAGCTAAGATAGCAAGAGCTGTCGCTCCTTTATCCACAGCTCGCTTGCAAGCTTGCAATAGAGTGGTTTGGTTTTTGATATTTACTAAGTCTGTGGCTTGCATGGATTCTTCAGTGTAGAAGATTTCCTCCATGATATCTATGCCATAAATGGTTCTTGCTGCATTAATACAGTTTTCTGTGAGAATTCGTTCTTCTTTATTAGCGGCAGAGTCAACTATGACAGCAATACGATGTTTAACATTGAGTCTCAATGCAACCTGCTCAGCAAAGAAGCGATCCAGTAAGTAGCCTTCTACTATAGCGACATTATGAGGGATATCTGTGAGTAAAGCACCATTCACTACATTGGGATGAGTGATTAGTAAGTCTGATGCTTTAGCAAGAAGCTTACAAGCTGGGTTCGCATCAGCAGCATAACCACCAATGCTGGCACCGATGCCGGTGGGTACTATCATGCAATTAATGTTTCGATAATGATGCATAGACCTTATTTAAACAGTGAGGTCTCTTTAATGTTAAAGGCTTGAACACAAGTGAACAGTAATGTTTTGGTAATAAAAAGTGAACTAAATAAACTTAAAGCAACACCTATAAGTAGAGTAATAGCAAACCCTTTAACAATACCAGTGCTGAACATAATTAAGATTAGGCAAACCATCGATGTGTTCATATTAGAGTCAAAGATACTGCTATAAGCTTTATCAAAACCATCTCTGATACCAACAAACACAGATTTGCCTTGATTCATTTCTTCCTTAGCGCGCTCAAATATAAGAATGTTAGCGTCTACTGCCATACCTATACTAAGAATAAATCCAGCAAGTCCAGCAAGTGTCAGCGTTATATTTTCTTGGAAAGCGTAGAGTGCCATTAAAACATAGATAGTTAGCGCGATAGATGCAATGAAACCAGGCAATCTATACATGGCTATCATAAATATGACAACAGCAAGCATTCCCCATAGACCAGCTCTAACACTTTTAACTATAGATTCTTGTCCTAGAGTAGCGCCGATAGATCTTTCTTGAAGGATTTTAACTGGCACAGGAAGTGCACCAGCATTGAGTTGTACGGCAAGATCCTGCGCTTCATCGACAGTGAAATTGCCGGTGATTTGTCCGCTACCAGCTGTAATAGCTGTTCTGACACTCGGTGCAGAAATAATATTGCCATCTAGAGAAATGCCAAGAGGCTTATTGATTAACCTTGCAGTAAGGTCACCAAATGCTTTAGCAGCTTCTGGTTTAAGCTCAAAATCTATTGCCCAAGCACCACCACCACTAGTGCTCACGGAAGCTCTTTTAAGATCAGCTCCAGAGATTCCAGTGCTAACCCATTCTCCTGCTGGAGTTTCACCAGTAGTTTGAGCTTCAGCATTAGTGCTAGGGATAAATTCTTTGAACTCTAAATGAGCTGTTCTTAGTAATCTACGTTTAACTGCGGTAGGGTCTGCACCTGGTACTTCTACGGAAATACGATCTTTACCGACTTGTTGCACCATGGCTTCGGTTGTACCAGAAGCATTAACACGATTCTCGAATACTTTAACTAAACCTCTCATTACTTGAGGTGTTATTTCTTTAACTTGTTCTGTAGGCATGGCTTGAAACTCAAACTGAGAGCCACCTATAAGGTCTAATCCTAATTTCATCTTAGTGAAAATATTTAAACCATTTTTACTGTAAACTAATTGTTTCTTGAGCTTGTCATAAATAGGAGCTTCGGTTACTGGACCTTTCTCGGTTTGAACAACAGCGGTTCTTTGTACGTCAAATAAACCTTTGATAGCAAAAAGGGTAATTGCTATAACCAGTAAAATTCTAAAATTCTCTTTGATGAATTGCATGTAGAAAAGTATATAACATGCAGTTTATATGAAGGACTAAGTTTCCCTTAATATGTCTTACGCCCTTCGGGCGTAAGACATATTAGCTAAGAAGATAGAACCATCTTAAGAATAATATGGCTATAGTTCTCTTATAATATGTCTTACGCCCTTCGGGCGTAAGACATATTATAAGAAATTCGCTTTCAATATTGTGCACTCTGCAAAGCTAGTTTCAGCTTCTTGATATATAGCATCTAGATCTTTATTGTTATTAACAAAGCCTAACATCGCAGAGCCAGAACCACTGAGCAAAACATGATCGCAGCCTAGCTCTAATAGTGTTGTTTTGATATCTAAGAGTTCTGGGTAATGTTCGAATATCAGATCTTCAAAGCAATTAAAAAATGGTAACTCTTCTGTGTGTTTGTTCTTAATTTGTTTTTTAGTTTTGTTTTGACTAAACAATGTATAAGCTTGAGCAGTTGATATACCAAACTTAGGTTTGACAATAATTAGTTGATTATACTTATCAAAAATATCATTGGAGAATTTATGCTTGGCTTCATTTAAAGAACTAAGCTTCTCTCCCCTAGATTCAGCAAAGCATCTAGGATGCTCTAATGCTTGCAAACAAAAAGGTACATCAGAACCAATATCAGCAGCGAGTTTCATAAGTTCCTTCTGGCTAAGGCTCCAATGAAAATTATCTTCGAAAAAAACATTCAGAGCTCTAAGAGTTGCAGCAGCATTAGCGCTGCCCCCAGCTAATCCTGCTTCTAGTGGAATATTTTTATCAATAAACACATCGATCTTTACATTAGAGATCATGTCTAGAACTCCTGTGCCTAGTGGGTTTTCTATGGTGGCACTTGCTGGAGCTTCTTCTGGCATTACTGCGAAATAAGCTTCAAGTGCTTTGGTGACAGAGTTGGTCAATCCAAGTGCTTTGACCTCTTCATTGTTAGAATCGATTTCTATTTCAAATTCAATCGCATCACTGATTTCTACTTCTGTCTCAGCACAATCAACACTAATCTCAAAGGTCAAATGATCTTCAAGATTAATTGCTTGAAAAACAGTTTCTATATTGTGGTAACCGTCATCACGCTTGCCCAAAATATCTAAATATAGATTTATCTTAGCTGGTGATCTTTCAAGGTAGACAGCTTTTTTAATTAGGCCCATGCAGGGAATTATAGTACGAAGCTAGCTAGATGTTTAGCAAACCTGTTATGAAAGCCCGAGAACTAGGCATGCGAGCGGCGAGCAGCCGGAGTTGACTTAATGGTCAATGAGGACTGCGAGGTGCGAGCATAACAACGTTATCGGGCTTTCAGGACAGGTTTGAATATGCTAATATATGTTATCTGTGGAATCTGCATTAATAAATAAAAATGAGCTTGAATATGCGCGAGTTAAGGACGAGGCGACTCAGAAAGATATTAAGATCGTTTCTGCGCCAGCTTTGATTAGTTCTGTGCCACCCTGGTCTCTAGCTTTTGAGATTGGTTTAGAAGTGGGCGATAAGATTGTTGAAATTAATGGCAATAAACTGCGTGACATTATGGATTTTGATTTGCAGTTTAAGCATTGTGATTATGCTGAACTTCTAATTCGTCGTGGTAATGAAGAAATAGTTTTTGAAATAGAGAAGGATTTAGATGATGAACTAGGAGTGGAGTTTGCCACACCTTTATTTAATGGAGTGCAAGAGTGTGCTAATAAATGTCCTTTCTGTTTTATTGAGAATCAACCTTATGATGAGACTCGTGAAAGTCTGCACTTGCGTGATGATGATTTTCGTCTGAGTTATTTACATGGTAGTTATGTCACTCTGACTAATTTATCTTTCTCTGATCGTAAGCGTATTGAGGAACTGAGACCTGGACCGCTTTATGTTTCTGTCCATGCAACTGAGCCTGTAGTGCGTAATTTAATGCTCGGACGCAAGAAGTCTATCCCTGTAGTCGAAGAACTAAAATGGTTAGACTCTTTAGATATTCCAGTACATACTCAGATAGTTTTATGTCCAGAAATGAACGATGGAAAGCACTTGCTAAAAACAATTCAGGATCTCTATGCACTTAAAGACCATCCAGTAGCCAGTATTGCAATAGTGCCTGTAGGGTTGACTAAATATCATAGAGCAGGCTTGCGTAGGTTTACCATGGATGAAGCTTTCGATGTAGTGAGTTTAGTGCAAGCATGGGAAGCTGAAGATCCTCAGAGACTTAATTTTGTGTTTCTTTCAGATGAATGGTTCTTGATGACACATACTCCAGTGCCTGGTCCTGAATATTACGGAGACTACCCGCAGCTAGAAGATGGAGTAGGAATGACAAGGCTATTCTTAAATGAAGTAGAAGAAGAGTTAGAATCTATACGTCATGAGGCAATTCACTCAGATACTAAGAAAGTATACTCTTGGATTAATGGAACTATCTCAGCACCAATAGTCAACGAAGTTGCTAAGAGAATTAATGCTGCACTACCAAACATAGAACTTAAACCTATCTGCATAGACTCCCAGTTCTGGGGTACGACGAATGTCTCAGGTCTACTTACTGGTAATGATATCTATACCGCTTTAAGATACTGTCCTAGAGAGCTTCTTGGCGAAGCCTTAATTATCCCTTCGGTGATGCTTAAATCTGGTGAGGATATATTCCTAGATGATATGCACTTAACTGAACTATCTCAAAAACTCAATATCCCCTGTGTTAAGGCTTGGGGAGCGAAAGAGTTGTTGGAGCTGCTGACCACGAGTTTGTAATAAGCGGGCTGGTTTAAGTCTAGTATCAGTACCTTTTATATCCCAATCTTTTAGTAATTGATTAATGTTTGGATTTCCATAAATATTTGATTTGATTTTACGGACTATTGCTTGTTCGTCAGTTGTTCCTGCATGACGCTCGTCAGGATTTGTCTCTAATGGATCAATATTTGTTCTAAAATCATCATCATCATCAAGAGGAGGTTCATGCAATATAGTAAGATCCGTTGCTTTTGCCTCTCGTTTTCGATACCATGCATCTGGATCAGTTTCTAATCCATTACTAAGATCAATACCACTATCTAAATCTTCATAAAGACAAGATGCAGCATTTGTATATCCTTGAGCTCCATCAAGTAGTTGTCTCTTGATTTCAGCTGGTTGAATTCCCGCGATACGTTCATTTCTCATAATTTATAAATTCCTTGTTATTTGCTATCTGGTTTATAGATAGAGGTTTGTTATTACTCGTTAAAAAAGTTTTCAGGCCATGAAGAAACAGGTACTTCGCTAATAGCTGCTAATGGTTCACTGTTAGGTTCAACCAGTTGTATATCACCTATATCACCAGGATGTTCTAATCTGAGTGTTGATACCTCACCTGATCTTATTCTATGTAGATCTTTATGTGTATAACCATTAGGGCTAGATTTGGGAACACCAGCACATTCCAATGCAGCAATAAGATTAGGGTTGTAAACAAGTGAAGGATCTATTTGAGTTGCATCTTTTAAGGGAGAGGGATTATTTTGTGATTGATAGATACCTCGTGTTAAACCAATACTCATATTTTAAACTCCTTTGTTTGTTATTCAGCGTTAATTCTAAACACTTTTATCTTCAATTGCAAGCTGTATTGACTATCTAATTCTCCAATAGGCGCAAGATCCCAATCCCACTCATAAGGAGAGTCCCAGTCCTTAAATATACTTTCGTCCAAACCTTCAAGGCTAGATTCACAAGCTTTAAGCTCTTTATTATGGTTATAGACCATCTTTTCGGTGTCACTAATTAATAAGACTTTCGCTCCATTCACAGCAAAGGATCTAAGAAAACTTAGATGATTAAGTATGAGATTACGGTAAAAATGATTGAAGATTTCATCGTTAGCTAGGTGAGGGATATTTAATTTCTCGATATAGTTTTTTAGAGCCATAGGTAATTGTGACAGCAGATTTAAGCTAATCACTAAATCAAATTCCTCATCAGGAAAATGTTTAGGCATGAAGGTCGATAAAGTATCTAGTTCATATTTAAGGACTTCGAGTTTCTTAGTTCCTATCTTGAGCCTTTGCATAGTAGCAAACGCTTTCTCTAAAATTCCGGTCAGGTCCATTTCATGAAATTCAACATTAGAATATCTCTTAATCTTATTAACAGTATCCTGCAAGAAAAAAATATCTACTAAATGTACTTCAGTGAAGATCTCGCTTAATTTTTTCAAAGGTACATCGTGTAGAGAACCAGCTCCGAATATAATTACTCGATCACGCTTTTTCAATCCTTGAGCAGAGTCTAAGATCACACGGCGAGAGTTTTCTAGATGTGGCTGCCAAGCTTGCTTGCAGCGTGAATAACGAGACTCAATGCCAATCAGATCTGAGAGTAATCCTAGTTCTCTAATATATTTAGGGCAAGAGATAAAGTGAAAACAGTATTTAAGGGTTTCTACTATCACTTTGCTTTATCTATTCTCACTGTATGCAAACTTATCGTGCTTCATAAACTCACCCTTAACTACTTTATAGATAGACATTCTTGGTTGAATAGTGTCGCCAATAGAGTTGAAGCTTATTAAGCCTGTTACACCTTGGTAATGAGTTTTACTGAGTTCTTCATTGATAGGAGTATTGTGTTCTATAGAAGCTCTGATAGCGTTTATTAATATATTAGTGGAATCGTAACTATTCATCGCAAATGGTGAAGCATTAGTTTTAAATCTAGTTTTGAAATTTTCATTAAACTGATCTATAACTTCTTTATTGCTATCTAAGGCACTGCCAGTGACATAGGCTCCTTCTGCTCTTAAGCCTGCTGATTCAATAAATCCTTGACTGAAAATTCCATCAGCACCGATGAAGGTAATGTTTTGTTTAGCATTAAGAGCTAGTTCTTTGACTATTTGAGCAGCATCTCCATACTCACCTATAAACACTAAGACATCACCATCGAGTGCTGCGACTTCTTTATGATATTGAGAAGCATCAGGTACTAGTGCTTTATTACCGACTACTTTTATAACATCAGTTTTACTAAGCTCGTTCTCTATTAAGGTTGATAAAGTTGATCCATAGACAGTACCATTATTAAATATAGTTACTTTAATAGGATGTGGTTTAGGAAGACCAGTTATGAGATCACTAATGAGCTGAGCTTGCAGATCATCTCTGCCAGCAGTGCGGAATATATAGCCTCTAGCTCCAGGTCTCTCAGTAAACCAAGGATGTGTTGAAGCTGGAGAGATCTGTACAATGTGATGCTCTGCATAAATCTTAGATGCCTCAATGGAAGATTGAGAAGTTAAATGTCCTATGACTCCTGCGACTTTGGCTTTGGTGAATTTATTAGCGCAATTGATAGCTTCTTTGATGCTAGCTTTATCATTGCAAACAATTAAGGCTAGTGGTCTACCGCCAATATTTCCTTGAAGATTAGATTCTTCTACTGCTAATTTAGCAGCATTGACTATAGATCTACCTAAATCGGTATAAGGTTGTTCTAAAGATACAGCAACTCCAATATATATAGGATCAGCTTTAAGTTGAATTAATTCAATCTCTGCTGAGGTTAAAGGCATATAGCCAGTTTGAGCAATGGTTTCTTGTCCCTTGTTATAAATAAAGTGAAGAAACTCTACTAAGCTTTCATGTTTTTTACTGACTTTAAGTTTTTTAATATTGTAATAGATTTTTATTTCTCTTGTGAGTGGGAAATAACCCTCGCTAATATTCTCTTTATTCGCTGGAATATTATCAATGTGTACTGCTTTAAGACTGGGATCTAGATTAGAGAAACTAATATAGGAAATTGCGTTAGGGAATTTAGCTATGGTTGATCTGACTTCATTTACATCATTAACCATAATATTAGCTGAGGAAACTTTGCCGCCATCTTCAAATAATTCATTATAAATAGTTTGTCTTTCTACGCTATTAGCTTCTCTATCTACTACTACAATTGGTTCGTTTTTACCATGAAGTGCTTGCCAATTAGCAATTTCTCGGGAGAATATTTTTCTGAGTTGCGCTTTAGAAATATTGTTAATGGGGTTAGTTTTATTGGTAACGATTACTAGAGCATCTTTAGCAATGATTTCTGATTCTATAATATGAGAATCTTCTGGAGAAATATTTAATTTACCAATAAAGACATCTAAAGAACCATCATGTAGCGACTTGATAATCTTCCCTTCATCTGAATTATCTAAGTTAGATATAAGTGTTTGTTCATGTCCATATTTCTTTACTAATTCTGTAATTAGACTAGATTCGTTCTTATAAAAACCAATATTTAAAGGTTTGAGATGTGAATTATTGATAAATCTATTACAAGCTGAACTTATAAATGTAAGCGCGATAATAGTAATAAGTTTAATTAGAGATGGTTTCAATACTTATATTATAACGCTGTAATGCTTTAATAAAGATCCTCTAATTCATCAAGTTCTTTGGGGTCTATGCCGATGTCTTCTAATTCTTGATCTAAATTATCATGAGCAATGTTATCAAATTGAGACATAGCTTCTGCTCTACTCTGAGTTGGTCTTGCGTTAGATCTCGGAATTTGTTGCATTGCTTGCGGATTAGATCTCGCGTCATCTATTGCTTGAGTAGAAAGTTTAGCTTTAGGATAGTGTCCTTTCAGATTGGTTTTATTGATTCTAATACCGAACTGGTTACCTACTATGACTAGGTTGCCTGAAGCTATCGGTCTATCACCTGGTGCGACTAAAGTAAGTTGTGAATCCATAAGTAGACCAAGCGGTAATATTCCACCTGATTCAAGCTCAATAATTTTTTGTAAGGGCATTTGTACTGATTTGAATTGAGCAGTAAGTTCCACTGGCAAATCAGTTAACATGTCTTCGTTGGTATTTTCTTCAGCCATATTTGCCATCTCTAGTCCATCATAATACATAGACGCAAATTTAGAATTATCTTTCCCTGGAATTGCAATATTTATGTGTAATTTTTCGAACTCATTCTTGGTCCAGATAATATGATTGAGGTCGCTATTTTCTAGTACTATTAGATCACCAGGTTCCAGTGCTCTGATATCACTTATTTTTAGACGACTTTTACCGACACTTAGATCCAGAGGTACAGAGATTTCTAAACTAGAAGCAATATTTCTAAAATCATAGGGAGCAATTTTGCTAGTTAAACCAAAATGTTTCGGCACTATTCCAGGTGGTACAGCTATAGCAAGTGAACCAATTTCATGATTATCTAATTCTATTACCCAGATAAGATAAATAAAAGTACCTTGGGCATTAGGTACACCTACACGCCAATAATCTTTCCAAAAATTTTCTAATTCAACAAAGAAATTTTCGAATATTGATAATTCAAGTTGAGTTAGTTCTTTCAGTTTAAAGTCTTGATTTCTTGCTCCTAGAGAGAGTTTGAGTAAACATTCGATAAGATCCTTATTGATTCTAAATTGTCCGTTTAATCTAGTATTGGAATCCCATTCTGAAACTAATCCCTTCCAGGATTGATCTTTTATTTCTTTACTTACTGCAATTAAGCGACTTTTAGTTTCTAGTCCCCAAAAATTATTGATAAGTTCATAAAGTTTGTAATCATCCTTAAACCAAGGAATGAGGTCGTCAAGATATGTAAACCTAGATTGGCTAAGTTCTAGGCCTAGAGTTTCATCAGTAGTTCTGACTCTAATGTCGTTCATCTGTTATTCTTTATAGTCCACTTAATCATCCAATACTATCCATGGACTCACCAATCATTTACCCTTTTGGAGAAAATGAATTAACTAAACAGCTACACTAGATAGACTAGACTAATTAGGGGAAAATTTGTCAGGATGACGCGATGACAACTCTTACTTCGCTATGACTTTTTTGGGGTATAACTTAAGTGCATGATCCTCAATTACTACGAAAAGGGGAGACGATCCGACCCTGTGGTGCTATTTATTCACGGCAGTGCTAGTGATGCTAGCGTTTGGCTTAATGAACTTAATATAGTTTCAGCTAAAGGTTTTTATTGTTTATCTCTTGATCTTAGAGGTCATGGTGAGACCAGAGTTATGTCTCAACCTAAAGCTCATATGAAGATAGATATAGATTCTCATATCCAAGATGTAAGGGAGACTTTGGATCATTTAGGGATTTTGGATAAAAGGAAAATTAGTGTAGTAACTCATAGCTTCGGTGGATTGGTAGCAGTGAATCTTGCTGAGCAGCATCCAGAGATGGTAGATAAATTAATATTAGTAGGATTGCCACCTAAATTAATTTTCCCTATTAGCACCTTCTTAAAAGTTTTACTTGGTAAGCCCCTTGAAATAATTCAGAAGAACTTAGATTTCTTTCAAACTACTTCACTCAGACCAAGGTATAAATCTTCCATCATGACTAATGCTCACGTACTGCAAGAAATTTATAAGCATGTGAAGAGTTGGAATAGCTTCAAAAAGGTTCCTAGATTAAAGTCCAGAGTTTATTTTGCAGCTGGACGTTTTGATATGGTAGCTCCAGCTTATTTGGTTTACCGTTTACATCTATTAACTATGAAATCAGAATTTGAACTTTTTAAATGGTCTGGACATGCACTTATGGAAGACGAGCCAGAGAAATTTAAGAAGTGGCTATTAAAATGTGTGATTGATGAACGCCCAAATAATGAAACTGAAAATAAAGATAGCGAGAATATAACAACCTAATTGTAACTCTACCAAGAATCGATAAATCATTCTAATAAACCAGTTTTGATGATAAACCTTTTGATAGATTGCTCCAAGCTCTAATGGGTGAGGAAAATCAGGTCTAGTAAGAATTAATGTATGAAGAGGTTTGATAGGATCTTCATAGATAAGAGCGATTTGGTGACCCAGCTTAGTTTGCTGTAAATGATTTAATTTACGAGCCTCGCTCAACGATCCAGCTTGACTAAAATATTTGTAAATGAATTCAAAGTTCACTGCTTGAGCAAGTGAGTTGCCGTAATAGCAAGGTTCGAACTGATCTACTCCTGGCTTAGTTGCAGCATTAAAATCAGAGCAAACAATAATTCCCGTAGGCTTAATTAATTGCATGAAATTTTTTACTGCAGCTAATGATCCATAGGAATAAACTACTGTGCTTGATTTATCTTGCCTAAAGCAGTTTTCAAGTATTTCTAAATCAGCAAGGGGAATTTCCTTCTCCAGGTTTACGGGTCTGAATTCTATTAGTTTCTTGAGACTTTTTATCCAACGACTTCTACTGAATCCAAATCTTTTACCTTGTTTTTCTTTGTAAGGTTGAGGATCTTCGATGCTGATATATTTTTCTAAGTAACCTTTATTTGTATGTGCAAAAACTCTTGCTGGAAATTGATCTAATAAATAATTAGCAAATAAAATATCATAAGATGATTTCTTTAATGAGGAGTATTTATCTAAGGCATCAAAAACTATATAATGGATATGATCTTGAAACTCATTTAAGCGTCCCGAGCTTTTAAGTTCATCTAAGGTAGTTTGTGAGAAATCGCTGAGATGGTATTCGAGTCTGGAATAATAATCTAAGTTTTCTACCCGGCAGATCTCTTGAAGTGCACTAAGGAAATTTTTAGCAAACTCACCATAACCAGCACCTATTTCTAGAACTTGTATAGTTCCTTGTGTTTGGGAGATACTTAGGTTAGAAACTAAGAGCCTTGCCTTCTTATAAGCTTCAGTAAAATTAGAAATACCAGAATAGGGTATATGCCCTTTCTGCCAAGCTTTGATGCCGACTGTTCTAAAATAGTCACGATGAATCTCCCACAATGGAGACTTATCAAAACGTACAAATGGTAAAAAGTTGCCTTTGTTAGCCAATATCAATCACCTCAATATTAGTATACAAAGACAACCACCGACCAATATACTTGGCCATTATACCCAGGTAATTAAGATCGTTAATTACTTGATTAGTTTATAGCCATCAACAAAACCATCGAAGTCTTGATCAGCTACTAATTCATATAATCCAAGTCCAGTTGCTGTAACAATTCTGAAAGGAAGTTTAACTACCCATTTCAAACCTTTAACTACTCCAGAGTTTTTTACTCCACTACATAGTTTGCATTGTTTGCAATCTTTTTTTGATTTTGGTTCTGATCTATATGAACCGTCAGCTAATACTGGTCCGGCAGTGAAGATCGCTAATAACGCTATAATTATTGTTTTTTTCATAACACTATGAAGTATAAGCTTTAAGTCTGCGCTTGTAAAGCTTTTAATAATAAACAATTTACGAAACCCGAGATTATCTAACGAGAATTCGTATATGTATATTGCTTAGATTTTTAATTCTATGGATATTGGACAATGATCAGAGCCTTCAATATTGGAATGAATTTCAGCTGACTTAAGCTTACCGAGAAGAGCATCACTTATGTAAAAATAATCTATTCTCCAGCCAATGTTTCTCTTTCTTGCTGCAGTTCTAAAACTCCACCAAGTATAGGCTGCAGTATCCGGATGTAAATGTCTATAAGTATCATGAAAACCGAGTGCCTCTAATTTATCAAGATAGACTCTTTCAATGGGCATAAATCCAGAAGTGTTGATGTTTTCCTTTGGTCTTGCTAAATCTATATCATTATGTGCCGTATTGTAATCTCCAGTGATAATGATATTGGGATTTTGCTTGAGAGTTTCTTCTAAGTAAAGTAATAATACTTCATAAAACTCTAGCTTGAATTTTAATCTCTCTGTACTTGCGCCACCATTGGGAAAGTAAATATTGAATAAGATGTAGTCAATATCATTCAGTCTATGGCAGCTTTCTATGACTCTGCCCTCGTTATTGAAATTATTGATTTGTTCTTTTAGTTTAGCAATGCTGAGTTTTTTGCTGGAATAATTTATTGCAGTAGTAGATTTGCCTGCTATGATTTCTGTGATCTCGATAGGAGTGGATTGAAAACGTCCTAGTTCAAAGCCTCGGTTATATTTCACTGGTATATCATCTTCTTGCATTAGATTCGCTACACCGCTATAACCTTTACGCTCAGCACTGTTAAATTCAACGAAGGGATATCCTTCTATGGTTTTTAGGCTAATATCAAGCTGTTCTGCATGTGCCTTAGTCTCTTGCAGACATACTATGTCAAACTGCGCTGCTTGCAACCAGTCATGAAATCCTTTCTTTGCTACAGCACGAATACCGTTGACATTCCAGGAGCAGATTTTAAGTGTTGATTTAGACATCTGATTTCATCCATTTATAAAAAGGGATCATTTTGATTTGACCATTTTCAATTTTAATATTTTCCTCTCTGTTGAGAGTAATAATCAATCCTTCTTTTAGTTTGTTTACTTTCATTGCAGATTCTAGTGCCCCCAACTCTCGTGAATAAGTTTCAGGATCTTGTAAATCCGAGTAAGAAGCTTGAATAAATGATTTGATTTTATAGTTCTCAGTAATAACAAAATCCACTTCTTGATCTTCTTTATAATAGTACAGATCTTGGTAGCGCCGCTTTAATTCAAGGAATACGGTATTTTCAAAAAGTTTACCAAAATCATCAGTTGCAGAACTGGAGTTGGCATTACGAAGCCCAGTATCAATTGCATAAAATTTGCGGGAATCACGTTTTTGTACTTTGAGATTAGGATGATAACGAGAGATATTTAAAATCAAGAAAGCATCTTCTAAATATTGAGTATACTCTGAAGCCGTATCTACTGGGATCTCAAGAGCTTTCTTGATTGAGTAACTTGAATGTGATGAACTGATGTTTGTGAGGTAATAATTGACTAATAGATTTAAATTATGTATCGAACGTATTTCATAACGATTGACAATATCTCTATAAACAATGTCTTGCAAATATTCTCTCAATAATTCTTTGCGTTTAAATTCATCTTTAATATGAACTAATTCTGGGAAGGCTCCATCTTGTAAATAGTTTTTAAGATGAGAGTTGTAAAGTCTATAATCTAGCTTTTGATTGGGTATAACCTTGACATCGAGGTACTCTGCAAAAGAAAGAGGGTAGATTTTTCTCTCAACTGATCTGCCCGTAAGGGAACTAGAGATCTCTTTACTTAGGAGTTTAGCGGAACTGCCGGTGACAATAATTTTGAATTCTTCTAAATCAATATACTTTCTTACCCAACGTTGCCATTGATCAATGTGTTGGATTTCATCTAATATGACTATCTCAGGCTTAGCCAAAAATCTTTCTGTATAAATTGTGATTAAATTATCAAGTTCATCGGTAGAATTAAAATTGATGAAATAAGGATCCTCAAAATTAATATAAAGCATAGATGAAAGTTTCAATTTATTTGCCTGAATAAACTCTTCAGCACTGTCAATTGCATAAAAAGTTTTACCTGATCTTCTTACTCCAATTAAAGCAAGTGCATGTTTAGTTTCGAAGCTATAAGCTAAGCTTTTTCTATGAAACTTATTGTCAATAACATCTTTGGCCCAGTCTTGCCACTGATCAAACACAAGCCTCAATGATGCTAAATCACTCATATCAGTATTCTACCACTATAACCGTAGAAAGTTGCCAATATTATGCGATTATAATGGTAGAATGTTAAACCTTGGCTAATGCAGCTTCTACTTTAGCTAATACTGCAGCACCGATATCCTTAGTTTTAGCATTGCCACCAAGGTCAGCGGTTCTGATACCTTCAGCTAATACTGTTTTAATAGAGTTTTCTAGTATATCTGCTTCGCGTTGCATATCGAAGCTATATCTGAGCATCATGACTGCTGAAAGCATCATAGCCATTGGGTTTGCAAGTCCCTTGCCTGCTATGTCTGGGGCTGAGCCATGTACTGGTTCATATAATCCAGGTAATGAACCATCTCCAAGTGAGGCACTTGGAAGTAATCCAATACTACCTGTAAGCATACTAGCTTCATCAGATAGTATGTCTCCAAATAAATTACCAGTGACTATAACATCAAACTGTTTAGGGTTCTTAATCAATTGCATTGCAGCATTATCAACATACATATGACTTAATTCTACATCTGGATAATCTTTAGAGACTTCTATCACTATATCTCTCCATAGCTGCGATACATCTAGAACATTGGCTTTGTCTACTGAGCATAATCTTTTACTGCGCTTTTGTGCGAGTTTGAATGCTACGTGAGCAATGCGTTTAACTTCGGGTTTAGTGTAGATCATGGTATTGATACCAGTCTCACCATCATTAGAACTTGGCTTGCCGAAGTAAATACCACCAGTAAGTTCTCTTACTACTACTAAATCTGTACCTGCTACCACTTCTTCTTTAAGAGTGGAAAGATGGGCTAGTGAATTAAATACTATTGCTGGTCTAATATTAGCGAAAGTTTGTAATTCTTTGCGTAAACCAAGCAAGCCAGTCTCTGGGCGCTTTTCACGTGGTAAATTATCATACTTTGGTCCACCTATAGCAGCCATAAGCACAGCATCTACTTGTTTAACCTTAGTCTTGGTTTCTTCTGGGAACGGCGAACCTGTCTTGTCGATAGCAACTCCACCTAGGTCTAATTCTATATATTCAAAGTTTGGAGCTAGTACTTTAAGTACTTTAATAGTCTCTTGAGTTATCTCAGGACCTATACCATCACCGGGAATTAGAGCTATTTTTTTATTCTTGGACATGGAAAATAATTTTAGCATAATGGTTCCTGGATTTCAGATGGAGTATTACGTTTGAATTGGTGCCAACGGGCACCCGTTAACCGTCATCGCGAGGAGCACGCGTAGCGTGCGACGTGGCGATCCATTCATGCAGTAACAGACTAGCAAAATATCATCTTTTGCGTTGGAGTGGATTGCCACGTCGCGCTACGCGCTCCTCGCAATGACGGATTACGGGTATCGGTTCTCCTAAATTGATGTTTAGGATGACGAGACTACACCCCAACTATTTTCTCAAGCTTTTTACTTTCTCTGTATTTATTTTTAAGTTCTTCTTGATAAATTTGAATAATAGCTTTAGCAAGCTTATAGGGATTGTGACGTACTAAGTTACCCTTCTGTAAGAGATTGGTTGGTCTAATCTTAATGTCGAGACTCTTCACTTCACCGTAATCTATCTCTACTGGGAATTGTTTGTCTGCTTTGTATTTTTCTAACTGCTTAGGATGGGGAGTAGTATTGTTGACTATGACAAAGTCTATTAGTTTTTGACCTGGCTTAATAAATTCTTCTGTATGCTTCAAGATAGATTTAATATGATCAGCAACGCTATAGTCAGTAGTCTCTCCAGGTTGAGTCATCACATTACAAACATAAATCTTAGGAGCTTTGGATTTGGCGATAGCTTTCACTAATTCAGGAACGAGCAAGTTAGGAATGATAGATGTATAAAGACTTCCAGGTCCGATGATAATAATCTCAGCTTCATTGACTGCAGTTATCACATCAGGAAGAATTGTTGGGCAAGGTGCTTTGCAAGAGAGTTTACGGATCTTACCGTCAGCTTCTGGAATACTAGATTCACCTTCAATGATTCTGCCATCTTCCATCTCAGCAATTAAATGCATAGCCTCATTACTAATAGGAAGCACATTGCCTCTAGCTTTAAGGATGGCACAGGCTTGCTTGACTGCATCTGCCATATTACGACTACCGCCAAGCTCTACTAATGCAGTAAGAAATAAATTTCCGAAGCTGTGATGCTGCAAATCTTGCGGAGCTTCACTATCAAAGCGGTATTGGAAGAGTTGCGTGATAACTTCATCATCATGTGATAGAGCTGCAATACAGTTGCGAATATCACCAGGAGGTACTATATCCATAGACTTACGCAAGCGACCACTGCTGCCACCATCGTCAGCTACAGTAACTATTGCAGTAGTGTTACTGGTATAAGCCTTGATGCCTTTAAGCATATTAGAGAGCCCGGTACCGCCACCAATAGCAACGATCTTAATACCTTTATTCTCCATATGTGCTCTATCTAGAGTTTCGAATAATGATCTTTCTTCCGGTGCTACGATACTGAGCACGCGCTTACTTGCTTTAAAGAAACTAAATAGTAAAAGAAAAGCTCCGATAACAATAGCGACTATGCCACTTACTACAGGTGGTACATTATCTGCGATGAAAGAAAGAACGTTCCAAGTACCTTTAGCAATAAGCGTTACAGGGTGAGCTTTAACAATAAGCAGAATCCCGAAACTGATTATAAATATCCCCAAACTAATTACGAGTAGCCATTTTTTTAATCCAGGTAAACTGTATTTGCGTATGAGTCTTTTCATGTGCTTGGACTGAGATATTTATGTAGATCTATATGTTCTACTTCTAGTATAACTTTAGAATCGAGTTCAGGATTTTTAGAAAGTAGTTCTTTGATCTTAATATAGCTTTGATCAGCAAAATAAGGAGAACGGTGTTTACCACCGGTACATTTAAATGCGAACACTAAGTTATCTTCATGGCTACGTGATTCGTTCCCAGCAAAGTCCTTGATAAACTTAAAAGCTATTTCTATGATTTGATTGAGGCGTTCTTGTATGTTTTCATCACTACCAAAGAATTCTTGAATCGGAGCTTCTAAGCCATGATGTGGTTTGAGTTCTGGTATCCAGTATGGGTTCTTCAAATCTCTTAAATTAAACAAGAAATCGTGATAAGGCGGAGCAATACCTTCTGCTTCGTAGAATTTATGTCCATAAGAGATAAACTTGATTTTCATAATGTGTTGTCGTCATCGCGAGGAGCGCGTAGCGCGACGTGGCGATCCAGCATTTATCCTCACGTAATTACAGTTTATACTGAGATATTAAAGAAATTACTCGGGATAACAATATTATTATAATGTAGCTAGTTTATATCCCAAGAAACTGGCTAAAACACAAGTAATAACAGAAACTAGTACATATATTATTGCTTTGACAATATTGCCCTCTTGGATATAAATTAAGGTTTCCAAACTAAAAGAACTAAAGGTAGTCAGTCCACCGAGGAAGCCTATATTAATCAGTGGCAAGTATTGAGGATAATGCATACCAAGCTTGTAGTACGTGTAACCAATAATCAATGAACCAACGACATTCACTATTAAGGTAGGCAACGGTAACCACAATATACAAAAATATCTAAGCAAGCTACCAAGCGCACCGCCGAGCATTACATAGATTGAATTGATAAGAAGGGGGTGCATTTATAGATTATATAAGAATGCTGGAGCGAAGTCTGCACCATTACTCCATTCTATAGTTTCAGTATCTTTATTAACTTTGAACTTTCTAAAATATTCCATGTCTTTAAGAGGCTCAAATACTTTGCCTTTGAGATGTTGTTTAAGATCAACGGTCTTTAATAGTCCATCTGTGAACTCTATGTTGATCTGATAATCTTTTACGTAATGTGCGTCTTTAACGTATATAAGCATAGTTCTCCTTTATGTTAACGGTTCTATCTCTTTTAATTTCTCACCTTTCTCCGCTAACTTCCAATCTTCCATTAATTCTTGTTGGTGTTGTAATGTCCATTCAATAATCAGAGCTATAACTCTGGGTGGTAAATCACCTTCTATCATTCGTCCCTCACTGATACTAAAACGACCAGATTTACCCGAATATTTAGCATGAAAATGCGGCGGCGCATGATCATTGTGATACATAGCGATAATTATTCCTAAAAATCGACAAATTTCAGGCATATATTAGTAATTTTACCTCATCTCTCTAATTCAAAATTGGTCATAAATAGAGGAAGTTTAAGTTGGGTATTAACACCTTTCGGATATTTCTCGAATTTTATAATTATCCTCAAAAAGGATATTTATGGAAGAGGCTAATAATCGTCAACTTGGTTCTGCTAAAGAAGAGCAAGCTTGCAGATATTTACAGAGTTTAGGTTATCGAATTCTAGAGCGCAATTGGCATTGGGGTAAGCGAGGTGAGATAGATATCGTTGCCATTGATACTCAGCGTTACGGAAAAGAATATTTAGTTTTTATCGAAGTGAAGTATAGATCTTGGTCTATGGACATGAGCTTGCAAGCACTTGGTTATAAGAAGATTCAGCAGCTTAAAAAACTTGCCACTATTTATATGGAGCGTCGAGGCTATCACCAGTACAAGACGCCGGTGACTTTTGATTTCATTGCCATTAGTGGGAGAGAGTTGAGGCATATTAAAGACATCGTTAGATGAAAGATGCAATATAATGGAATCATCTTGCTTTTGAGATTTATTCAAATAATTCTACTTATATTCCTTTGTTCTAACAGTGTTAGTGCTGTTATCTCTTATGACCAGCAAGGTCTCGATGATTCATTTATGCTACCACCGCAGGTAGAGAACGAAAAACTTAATAACAGAGTTAATTTTTCTTTTCATGATACGGATCTATCGGATATATTACTGATGCTCTCTAAAGTAGGTGAGTTTAATGTGGTGATGCCAGACAAGTACAATAAAAAAATTACTGTTAAGCTAAGCAACCAAAGAATTATAGACGCTATAGAAGATATCACTGAGCTTACAGGATTAACTTATAATTTCAAGGGTAATAGTTTGCTGATTTCTGGTAAAGATACTCAGGGACAGGTGTTTACCTCGGTGCCGATAATTTATTGTCAGTCACAAGATATGGTAACTGCTTTAAATGACTCACTGTTTAAACAGTTTGCTATTAGCCAAGACCCTGCTAAGGCTAAGCCTCATGCTTCGATAGATCCTACTAAGAATGCTGTGATCATTGTTGGTGATGAAGATCAAGTAAAAGCTGCTAAGGATTTTATAACTAAGCTTGATACTCCGCCTTTGGTTAGAATTTATACACCAAGCTTTCTGACTATGCAGGATGCACGTAAGCTCATTAGTAATAATCTTAGTAAGCTAAACAGTATTAAATTAAAGCGTTATGAGAAAAACAGTTTTATATTAACTGGTGTCGCTGATGAAGTTAATGTAGCATTAGATTTACTAAGAACTTATGATGCTATTCCTAAGCCTATATCTTTAGTAGCTGATGTTTACGCTGTGAGAAGTATTGATCTAGAAACTTTTATGCTGAGAAATAATTTCATAGAACCTACTAAGGTTTATGATTTTAATTCTAATATCACTCAGGGAGTGGATTTCACGTCTTTGTTTAAATATATGGATAAGATTTATCAGGAGAAATTTAATACCAATACTAATCCACCAGTGAATATTTTAGGCATAACGGTTCAAGCTGATACTAATTTACTGGATCAAAATACTTTTACATTGACTATGCTTGGAGAGACTTTTGCGTCTATTGCTAGGGATGATCAAATCGTAAGGCTTATAGATAAAGAGCAACTTAAAACTTATAAGGATATTAAAAAGAATCTCGGTAAAAATCATGCTGACTTAGTTTTAGTTGTAATTAAGGCTATTTAACTTTCTTGGTCATTTCTTTCATTAATTTTAAACTTTGCTCTTCACTGAGAATGAAACGTTTCTCTAGAAAACTATTTAGTTTCTCTCGTTTAAGTGCAACTTCATGGTCGAGTATGTCGCGTTGATATTTATCCATAAGTGAAAAATTTGGTTTCTCCTTACTCATCTCCGTAATTAGTTTAGACTTACGCTCTTCTATAAGGCTTGTTTCTTTCGCTTGAAAGGCTTGCCAGGATTGGTTTATATCCTGTAGCTTAGTTTGTTGCTCTTTATCGAGATTAAGTATTTTCCAGTCTATATCATCACCTTCAAGGCTGATGTAATTATAAGATTGCATATTCTTCAGACTAGCAATGCTAGCAAGGGCGACTAGGGCTAGAACTAAGATAGAGGCTATTAATTTAAAACTGAAAAATGATTGAGGCTTCTTCTCTTCAAGTTTTTTCTTCGGTTTAATTTTCTTCTGCTCAAGTCTTTTGATGTATTGAGCTAATTTCTGTTCTCTTTCATTTAAGCTATTCTCAAGATCATTGCCTAATTTAGCAATTCTTGATACTGGATTTTGCTTGGTGAGTTTTTTTTCTATTGCAGCATAGAACTCAGTAAACTCTTCCATTTCTGTTGACTCAGGTTGATAGAAATTTTGTAATAAATCCAAAACCTCATCAGGCTCTCGTTCTGGAGGATTTTTAGCATTAGGTTTATTTTTATTTTCGTCTTTAGTCATTGGCGGTCATTAAGTAAGGCTTAATATTTAAGCTGTATTACAACATAAACATTAGTACCTAGAAAAAAGCATTCTTCATTTCTTCGCGGAACACGCGCTTTGCGCGGTTCCGATCTTTTTTCATAGACCCGACTAGAAAAACTTCGTTTTTCAGCGGGTCTGTGTATATAATTATGACGCTTCTATTTTAATTTTGTTCTGATGTATATATTAATACGAATTCTGCTGAAGTTGATCGCCACCGTAATTGTAACTATTCTCGCTTAGAAGAGGAGTAAGTAACTCTTGTAAACGCTCACGTGCACGCCAAATTCTTGATTTAACCGTTCCTAGAGCACAACCGAGCAATTCTGCAATCTCTTCGTATTGCATACCCTGTAATTCTCTGAGCACTATTGCCGTTCTAAACTGCTCAGGAAGCTGAGCCATGGCTTTTTTGATAGCTTCTTTAGTTTCATTATTACTGATGATTTCGTCAGGTTTAAGTCTAGAATCCTTCACTTCTTTAATGAATTCATTCTCACCACCGTCATCTTCATAGGTTTGATCCATGCTGATAGTTTTAATACGACGTGGTCTCTTACGTAATTCATCATAAAAAAGATTTAATACGATTTGATTTAACCATGATTTAAAAATCTTAGCGTTACGTAAATTGTGCACGCCTCTATATACTCTTATGAAAACCTCTTGCGATAAGTCATTGAGGTCACGCCATTCTGGCGCTAATTGGTAGAGCAAGGCAAAGACACTTTTTTGGTACCTCTTTACCAGCTCTTGAAAAGCCTCTTTATTTCCTACTTGACACAACTCGACTATCTCCAAGTCGGTTGAGTTAATAAGATGCGATTTGTTTAATCTTGTTCCCTGCACTTCATAGATTCTATTACCTTCGGCCCGGGCCGTCAATAGCAAAACAGGAACTTTTTTTAAAATATATTTCAGAGCCGTCCTGAAAGCCTGATAACTGCGTTACGCTCGTTTCTCGCCATCCTCATTGACATTTTAGTCAACTCCGGTGGCTCGAAACTCGCAAGCCTTGTTCTCAGGCTTTCAAAACAGCTCTCTTATCTATGGTAGTTAGAGTTGTAAAATTGCTAGAATTGACCTCTATTATGTCTAGAAAAAAAATTATCGCCAGTAACTGGAAATTAAATATGAATCAAGCGGAGACTAAGCAATTTCTTGCTGCTCTTGCGCCGAAACTTAAAACAGAAGATTTACAAGAAATAGAAGTGGTTATTTGTCCAACGTTTACTAGTTTGGCTGCTGCTAAAGAAGCAATTAAAAATTCTAATATCATTTTAGCTGCACAAGATGTCAGCCAGTATCAATCTGGTGCTTACACTGGTGAGATCAGCGCTGCAATGTTACAAGAGATTGGTGTGAGTTCAGTACTAGTAGGACATTCAGAAAGACGTGAAAGTTTTAAAGAAGACGATGCTGTAATTAACGCTAAACTTAAAACTGCCTTAGCAGCAGGATTAAAAGTGATCCTTTGTTGTGGTGAATCAGACTCTACTAGAGAAGCAGGTAAGACAGATGCTTGGGTGACGGGACAGATAGAATCTGCGCTTAATGGAGTTCCAGCAGAATCTTTAGTAAATATTGTTATTGCATATGAACCGATCTGGGCTATTGGTACTGGTAAGACCTGTGAGTCTGCAGAGGCTAATAGAGTAATCAAAGTAATTAGAAATCAAGTAGCCAAGTTAGCTGGTCAAGAGCAAGCTCAGAAGCTAAGAATACTTTATGGTGGTTCTGTCAAGGCAAGTACTATCGAAGAAACAGTTAAAGAGTCTGATATAGATGGTTGTCTCGTGGGTGGTGCATCCATTAAAGTAGATGAGATCTCTGCAATAATTTCTGTAACTGCACAGAGCTCTAGGCTTACTGCTCATAGTTAACAGCTTAATTAATACTTTATAAAGGGTAATAAGGCATATATACCCCTGCTATAATCTCCTATGCGGAGTGGAGCAGTCTGGTAGCTCGTTGGGCTCATAACCCAAAGGTCGTAAGTTCAAATCTTGCCTCCGCAACCATTCTTCGGGCGCGCATACCCTTATCTATGCATTTTACTTAGACCCCGAAATGTTCGGCGAAGCCGAACTGTATAAAGCGCAAACTTAAATGTAACAGCAAAAAAAGATTATCAATCTTTTTTTGCGGATCTAAAAGATATTTATCGAATGACTCAAATTTTAAACCTACGAAATATCCCATGTCCGATAAATTTTGTTCGGACTAAGCTTAAGCTTGATACTATGCAATCTGGAGAGACCTTAGAAGTATTACTTGATGATGGGGAGCCGATAACTAGTGTTAGTCAAAGTGTTCTCGAAGAAGGACATACAATTCTTTCAAAAGTTCAAGAAGAGAATCAGGCTTGGTTACTTAAAATACTTAGGTCTTAAAGCGGACTTTTCTTTATTTGCTGATTAGTTCTTGGATAATCACTAGGATTATTCTTAAGTTTTTCAAATATTAATAACTGTTTGTCATCATATGCCTCTTGATCTATTAATTTACAGCTTAATCTGTGTATGGCATTGCCAGCTGCTGAGATTTCATCTTTGATATTTTGTTTTTTGTAGGCAATAAATTTACCTTTAACTTTAACAAAAGGCATTGAATATTCAAGCAAGATACGTAGTTCTGCTACTGCTCTTGAGAGCGCTAGATCATATTGTTCTCTATGCTCTTTAGTTTGTGCTAGCTCTTCAGCGCGACAGGCAATAGGTACTAAATTTTCTAAACCTAGTTCTTTCTTTACTAATTCTAAGAATTTTATTTTCTTGCCGATGCTGTCTATAGCTGTAATATGTAGCTGAGGAAAAACTATGGCAAGAGGTAATGCTGGGAAGCCGCCACCAGTACCTATATCAATGAGTTTAAAGTCAGTAGCATTTAAGTATGGAACTATAATCAATGAATCTTCAAAGTGCTTTTTATAAACTTCCTCTTTATCAGTGATACTTGAAATATTGGTATGAGCATTAAACTCTGAATAAAGCTTATAGAGTGTATTGAAACTAGCCTCATGCTCTTTTATCAGATTGTTCATAAATAAATTGAAGTAATCATATAGTCTACTAAAACAATCATGATGAAGCTTAGTATTACGGTCATTGTTGTAGCTTTACCTACTTCTTTAGCACCGCCATCTACTTCAAGACCTAAAGTAATAGCGATAAGTACTATCATTCCACCAAAAACTGCTGATTTAATAAGACAGAGAGAGATGTCACTAAGTTTATAATAAGTCCAAATACTTCTCAGGAAACCTTTTAATCTTAATCCTTCCGTCAACCATACTGTTGTATAGCTACTTGCTATGGCAATAAGGCTTGCAAGCCAGATGATTACTGGAGTAAAAATTACAGCAGCCAAAAATCTTGGAACTACTAGATACTGAATCGGACTTACTCTAAAAACCTTTAAGGCATCTATCTGTTCTGTGATCTTCATATTAGCTAGCTCTGCAGCTAAACCAGTACCATATTGCGTAGCAATCATTAATGAACCTACTACTGGTACTAATTCCCTGGTCATCATTAGTGCAGAAAGTATACCTAGATCACTACCTAGTCCTTTAGATACGAATTGAGGTCCAAGTTGTACACCAATAACTACTCCTAATGCAATAGCAATAATAAATACAGGTGCCATGACGCTATAACTGAGTGCGACAGAATATTTTAAAAAATCAGCTGAACTAAAATTACCCCAAGCTATTGAATAGCAGATCTCAGAAAAATTCTTACCAATATGACCCATGAAGATAAGGGTTTCATTAGAGAGTTTTTTTATTTGGGCTAAATCCACAGTACTATTATAGTCTAAATACAGGCTAGATCTATACGTTGAAGAGCTATCTTGTCGTCATCCTGAGGAGCAACCGTAGGTTGCGACGTCAGGATCCACTACTAAAAGTGTCATAAAAGTGGATCCTGACGGTCGGGCTTTGCCCTCCCTCAGGATGACGAAACAGTCTCATTCGAAATCAAGTTAAATATTTATCTATAAACTAATAAGCTCGAAGCGAAGCTGGTAACCTTGGATTCTATTTTTTGCCCAGTGTTACTTGTGAAATTTAAAAAAGTAGTTTCTTGGTTATCAGTTTTAATAGCTATATTGTTCATTAAATTGTCCGACAGTAAATTCATTAAACATTTCTTGTTTACTTCGTGAACAAACTTAGATAAATCTAAATAGTTTCTTTCAATACAGTCTAAGCTCTTCATGTAATTTTTTTGTAAAATACCACTAGGATTAAATGCTTGCCATACTGTAGCATCAAAATTAATTGAATTCATATCACGACGTTGAGTATGCTTGTAATTAGATTTAGACCTAATTAGTTCAGTCTTCTTATTCTTCCAATCCCAATCGGTATAAACTACTAAAGCTGGATCAATTTTGGTTTTGAAATTTACAGCAATTGATTGACTGCAATCTTTAAGTTTAGATCTTAAGAGTTTTAGTCTTACGCCACGGTTCTTAAGAGCCCAAGTCATTATCACCTTACCGAATTTATCAGTGTTGTAAGTCTCCTTATCAAATGCTTCTTGCAGTTTACCGAGTTTATCACTAGCTACAATTGGATCATTTAGATAGTTACAGAGAATCGACTCTGCTTGTTTGAAATTATTTAAGCTAATAAGAGGATTCTCTTTAAAGAAAGTAATGATTTTTTGTATCTGAGTTTCTTCTTTAATGTCACTTAAAGTCATAGGTAGCTTAGATTCTTTTCTGAGCTTAAGTTGGACAAATTCACGTGCAATAGTAGCTTCCTTGTCTCCAGAGAAAAACACTTCTTGGCTTCTGGATCTTTCTAGATGATTAGGTTTGATTGGAATGTTTTTTGTATGAGCTTGTGAACTTCCAGTATCAATAACAATTATGTCGTCAGATCTTAACTGGCTTGTTTTAAGGCCGTCAGCTTCAACGATAAATATTGGCTGCTTGAAGCTTATTTGTTCTTGCTCTGAATACATACGTTTTATTTACAAGCCATAAGGCTTGACTCATTAAATCGAAAATAAGTTAAGGGATGGTTAAATGCTACAGTTCTTAATATCTTTCTTGATTTGTGCAACGAGGCTATTAGCAGAATCAAATTTAATCTCGTCTCTTAGTTTTTTATCAAGTTTTAGAGTGATAGTTTCACCATAAATATTATTGTTGAAGTTCAGTATATGTGCTTCTATGATAACTTCATCACTATCAGTGAAGCTTGGTCTGGTACCGATGTTCATAATGCACCTATATTCTTGTTTCTGCACTATGGCTTGACCACAATAAACTCCCTTGGCAGGTATAACCATATCTTCAGGTAGTTTGAGATTAGCAGTAGGGAATCCTAATCTAATGCCACGTTTATCTCCTTCTATAACTTTAGATATAATCATAAACTTATAACCTAATATTTTATTAGCTTGATCAATTTTACCTTGGCTAATAAGTTCTCTAATTGTTGAACTACTAATGACTTTGTTATTAAATTTATGAGCATCGATAATATTTAATTTAACGTTGTGCTCTAATGCCCAAGACTGCAGCATTTGCGGAGTTCCTGAACGATTCTTACCAAAATGGTGATCATAGCCAGTGCTAATAAATTCCACATTAAGAATATTTACCAAATATTTTTCTAAATAGTCTTGAGCACTAGTGTTCATTAATGTCTCATTGAACTCTAGTACCAGGGCGTAATCAATCCCCAGCTCTTCAAAAATTGCTAGCCTTGTGTCTAGGTTAGTGATTAATTTTGGCGCTCCGCCACGAGTCAACTCACGTGGATGATTGGCTAGGGTAATGACTGCTGTCTTAATGTTTTTAGAATGAGCATAATCCAGAGCTGTTTGAATTACTTCTCTATGACCAAGATGCACTCCATCAAACATACCAAGTGCAACAGCCGTATGAGATTGAAGTTTAGGAGAATTGGGATGGAGAATTTGCATTAATTATAAATTTCATCTGTATATAATTCTGCTGGTTTGATTTTACCAGCGTATAAAGCCTTGCCAATAATGACACCATCAATATTAGGGAATTTATTCTGTAGGTTTTTTATAGTTAACACGTCATCTAACTCTCCAACCCCACCACTACAGATGATCTTGACGTTTTTACATTCTTCAAGTAGCTCAATCAAAGCCTGAGTATTAGGACCTTCTAAGGTTCCATCTCTAGCTATATCTGTGTATTCAACTATTTCTAGTCCATGTTCCCCAAATTCATTTATAACGTCAGCAGCTTTCTTATTAGAACTTTCTTGCCAGCCTTGAACAGCTAAGTATCCATTATTACAATCTAATCCTAGTATGATTTTCTTACCACCAAATTCTTTAAGAGCTTTTTTCACTAGTTCTGGGTCTTTAACTATGACACTTCCTAATATAACTCTTTGTGCACCGACATCAAGTAGCTTCTCTATACTACTCATGCTTCTAATACCACCACCTACTTGCACTGGGATCTGAGTATCATGAATAATCATTTTAATTACTGCTATGTTATGCGGTACACCAGTTCTGGCACCATCTAAATCTATTACATGTAAGTATTCCGCACCTAAGCTCTTCCATCTCTTAGCTACGAAATCAGGGTTGTTATTATAGGTTTCACTATTATCAAACTTACCTTGGAAAAGACGCACACATTTCTCGTCCATGATATCGATTGCAGTATAAATATTGAATTTCTTCTTATCGTTTGGTTTCTTATTGAGCATTTCCGAGGCTAATGCTATCACAAGCTGTTCAATAATTAAATATTATCCTAACATTCGTTTATTTTAATCCATGAATATTATGTGTTAATATCTTGTCTTATGCAAATTTTACCTGATTTAAAATGGAATAATGGTTTACAAACAGAGAGCTTATCTTCAGATAAGGTTTTGGATGCAGGTGGTAAGAAATTAGCAAAAGATTTGCCAAGAATTTTAGGACTTTATGCAAGGGCGGTTGCGGAAAATGTTGGGCAGCAATTTCAAAGAGGAAGCTCAAATCCTTCTGATAAATGGCAAGTTTTTAATGGGGCTTCTGATACTAGATGGAAACTTGAAAAAGATCAAGCTAAAACATTATTTGCTATTAAATCTGGTAAAGGTTTAGATAAAGAAGTTTTTGAAGTGAATGTTGATAAAGATTTTAAAGGTGATCTTAAGTGGCAAAGTAGATTAGGAAATTTTACAGCTAAGCTGAAAGGTAGTGAAGATAGTCCTAGCCCAAAAGTTAAAAATCTAGAACTTGCATGGCAAGCTAAAAGCTTTAAAGATTTTACTACCGAAGCTATGACTACAGGAACTATAGATGATTCTAAATTTAAACAATCAGTAATAAGAACTTTGCTTGCAGAAACCAAGATTAAAGAACTTATTGCGAATAATCCTGACTTAGTGAGTTTGAGTGAGTTTTCTCAATCTGCTAGATTTGATAAATTACCTTATCGCTCTCAATATGATACATTCAAAATTGTTCTTAATAATGGCGATGGTGAATTCATAGTAAGAATGAAAGGAGCTGTGCCAATCAATATTGAAAGAAGAAGTAAAGAAGGTCAATTTTTAGCTGTAGTCAGATCAAAGGGTAAGGAGTTATTGAGTCCAGATCATTCTAATGTGGTGTTTTTTAATGGACTTACGTCTATTGATAGTTTACCTGGATTGGATAAGTCACGTAAAACTCAAACTGCTCCAATGACAGTAGAAACCTTATTAAAAGAAGCTGAGGCAATACGTGATCTCTATTATTATGGTATTAGAGTTGACCATTCATTAAAGATTGATCAAAACTTTCGCTTTGAGAGAAATCGCCCAAATGCACAAGAACCATATTTTAAACTTCAAGGACCTAATGGTAATGAATTACATGTAAGCATGAACAATGATGGTCAAATTACCAATATACAAAGAATAAGTCCAGAGTTAACTATTAGTGTATTGCCAGGTGATCAAAAACCAATAAAAATAAATACACCAATACAAGTTTTGGGTTTAGGATCAGACACTGCTCCTATTACAGTAGTTAATAGTTTAGCTAGTAATAAAGTAGAATCTCCGTTACTACCGCCTAAGCCAGTTACTAGAGAAGTACAGCCTAATGGCATTCATCCTGCTACAAGAGAGCAATTAAAGGTACCAGTTGTTAATGGTGAAAATCTTTTACGAGCAAGATTACAAGCATTGTCTAGTAGATAAAGTGATTAATAGTTTTACTTCGTATAATCTCTTTTCACAGGTTTAACTAGGCTAGTATCTACGGCTTCATAGCTAAGCTCAGGTTCACCGTTCTTGTAAGTAGCGATAGTAGTTTTAAGCCATTCATCATCATTTCTATCTGGATAGTCTGGCTTGTAATGCGCTCCACGACTCTCATTACGGGCAAGAGCACCTTTGGTAATCAGCTTAGCTATATCTAACATATGATAAAGTTCGCGCATGTAGAACAAACTCTGGTTAGACCACTTACTAGAATCAGGAATTTTAACGTGTTTAAGTCTTTCTTGATACTCACTAAGTTTTACTAGAGTTTCTTCTAGCTTCTTGTTATATCTCACCACGGTCACATTGTCAGTCATAACATCACCCATCTCTATATGTATCTGACGAGCATTCTCAGAACCGGTTTGAGAAGTGAATTTGTTAATCAGATCTTCTTCTGCTCTTAGTTGTTTTTTGAATTCATCTTCTTTAACATCAGTGATGCACTTCTTCAGTCCTTTAATATATTCAAACGCTGAAGTACCAGCAAGGAAACCACCATAAGTACAAGAGAGTAGAGAGTTAGCTCCTAATCTATTAGCACCATGGTATTGATACTCACATTCTCCTGCAGCAAAGAGTCCTGGAATATTGGTCATTTGTTTTTCGTTGTCTACCCAGAGACCGCCCATGCTGTAATGCACTGAAGGGAAGATTTCCATTGGTACTTTATGTGGGTTAGTACCTTTAAACTTCTCGTAAATCTCTAAGATACCGCCGAGTTTACGATCTAAAGTTTCACTTGGTATATGCGATACATCTAAATATACACAGCGTCTACCTTCTACGCCGAGCTTTTGGTTTACTACTACATCGAATATTTCACGTGTCGCTACATCGCGTGGTACTAAATTACCATATTTAGGATATTTCTCTTCAAGGAAGTACCAAGGCTTACCATCTTTATAAGTCCAAATTCTGCCACCCTCACCACGAGCTGATTCTGACATAAGACGATCCTTGTCGCTGCCAGGGATTGCTGTTGGATGCACTTGAATAAACTCACCATTAGCATATTTTACACCTTGCTTATAAGACGCAGATGCAGCGATACCGTTGTTAATCGCACTATTAGTAGATCTACCATAAACATTTCCTGGACCACCAGTTGCAAGGATTACAGCATTCGCTTTAAATACTCTAAGTTCCATGGTCAGTAGGTTCTGAGCTACTACTCCACGACAAACTCCCTCGGAGTCAATGACATTAGAAAGCATTTCCCAACCTTCGTATTTAGTAACCTTACCTTCCGCTTCAAATCTGCGAACTTGCTCGTCTAGTGCATAGAGTAATTGTTGACCAGTAGTAGCACCAGCAAACGCAGTACGATGATATAAAGTTCCACCAAATCTACGGAAGTCCAAATGCCCTTCTGGAGTACGATTGAACATCACCCCAAATCTATCGTACATGTCGATAATGCCAGGAGCAGCATCGCACATACGCTTAATCGGACCTTGATTCGCAAGGAAGTCACCACCATAGACGGTGTCATATAGATGTTTAGAAGTGTCGTCCCCTTCACCTTTAATATTTTTAGCAGCGTTGATTCCACCTTGAGCGCAAACTGAATGTGAACGTTTAACTGGCACTAGGGAAATTAAATCTACTGTGCAGCCGCTTTGTACTGCTTTAAGAGCTGCCCCAAGTCCTGCTAAACCGCCACCAATTATAACTATGTTTTTTTCTGCTGCCATGATACTCAGATTTTATGATATCAGTATTAGGAAATTCTGGCTTCATGTTATCTTTGGCTAGATTCGTGGAAGATAATAAATAGAAACAGGTTTTCCTGTTATTCTTGTTTGCTATTGGGGGATAGATGGACATTACGCCAATTTGGCCACGATTATATCCATATTATTTTTATAACGGTGTTCGTTCTGAAGCTACTGAAAAAGCCGGGACTATGGTAAGAGAGCTTTCAAGAGAATTGAATCAAGGTACTTGTGGTAGACATCAATCCACTGATCAAGCTTATATAAGCTTTAAGAAGCAATAGTATTTCATTCCATAAATAAGTATCACAGTTAGTTTTTTTATGCTCAGGGGTAGACTATTCTTATGAGCAAATTATTAGCAGGCAAGATAGCGGTGATCACTGGAGCAGGTAGAGGTATCGGTCAGGCGACTGCCGAACTTTATGCACAGCACGGCGCAAAGATAGTGATTGCAGATATAGATGCGGCACCAGCAGAAGAAACTCTCAAGCTTGTTAGAGCAGCGGGTTCTGATGGAGTAGTAGTTGCAGGTAACATTGTTAAGCGTGAAGATTGCGACAAGATTATTAAAGCAGGAATGGATCTGGGCAATGGTTCCATTGATATACTCGCAAACGTAGCGGGAATCACTCGTGATGTAGTTATTCACAAGATGACAGAAGCTGATTGGGACTTCGTTGTAGATATCAATATGAAGGGTACTTTTAATATGGTACAAGCTTCAGTGCCAGCAATGCGTGACAAAGCGAAGGATGAGAAACCTGCTCCAAAAACACGTTCTATTATTAACGTTAGTTCTACTTCAGGAGTGAAAGGTAATGCAGGGCAAATTAATTATGCTGCAGCTAAAGCTGGTATTAATGGTATGAGCCGTACTATTGCTAAAGAATGGGCGAGATTTAATATTCGTTGTAATTCTATAGCGCCAGGATTTATTGAAACCCGCTTAACATCAACTCCTTCAGCAGATGGTAAGCTTGGTATCCCTGAACAACAAAAACAAATGATAGAGATGCTTTACTCACAGACTGGTCTCAATAGACCTGAAGGTATGGGTAAGCCAATAGACATCGCTAATGTAGCGCTGTTCCTTGGTTCGGATCTATCTTCGTATATGAGTGGACAAGTATTGGTAGTCGCTGGTGCGATGATAGATACTTATTAAACCTCCTTAGCCGAGCAAATCATGAATTATAAAATGGAAAAGCTTGCGAAAGAACTTGGTAATGCCCCATTGACCAATAAGATCTGAGCTCAATGTTGATTTAGGTTCTGCAGCTAAGTCAAATCCAAGTTTATCGTTATGAATTACAGGAGTGGGTGTTTTACATTTAGGCGTCGTCTTTTGAACTGCTGCATGATGAGCAGGATAATTTTGAGTTTTTCTCATGGTAATGTCCATCTGGACCTTTTCAAGTCACGAGACTTGCTCCATTGCAAGTTTTACGCGCGACAAACAACCCAGTAAATCAATGATCTACCGTAGCAATCCGTACATTTGTCTAAGTTAATTCCTTAAAGAGCTGTCATACAATTGAATAAGTTAATGTAAAGGAGTAATGGAACTTAGGGATACTAGAAGTTTCTATAGCAAAGGCACAACAGACACTTAGTAATCTAAAGACAAATGAGGTATTGGGTAACTTGTATCAGAGATCTTAGCAAATTATTAAAATAATGTAAATGTGTAATAATCTATTGCTCGGGTATTTTTGTAAATATCTTAATATAGATGATTGTACAAAAAAACTAAAAAGATAAAACTGTAGATCTAGAAATTAATATTAATGCTAAAATGACAGAAGTTTGTGCTTAAAAAGCGCATTAATAAAAGGTTTTACAAGAATAAATGAATACTATGGTCAAGACAGAAGAAGCTACTAAAGCAAAAAAATCTCAAAATAACGGTGACTATAGCGCAAAAAATATTGAAGTCCTTGAAGGGCTTGAAGCAGTTCGCAAAAGACCGGGGATGTATATTGGTGGAGTTGATCATAAGGCTTTACACCATTGCGTTTACGAGATAGTGAATAACTCTGTAGATGAAGCTTTAGCTGGTTATTGCGACACTATTAATGTAGCTATACATACGGATGGTTCTTTGTCTGTTGAAGATAATGGTAGAGGTATTCCAACTGACATCGTAGCGAAGACTGGGCTCTCTGCTGTTGAAACAGTGTTCACTGTCTTGCATGCTGGTGGTAAGTTTGGTGGAGAAGATTCTAGTTATAAAGTTTCAGGTGGTTTGCATGGTGTGGGTGCAAGTTGCGTTAATGCTGTCTCTGAGAAGATGGAAGTAGAAGTTTATCGCAATGGTAGCGTCTATGCTGTTGAGTTTAAAGGTAGAGCTAGTAAGGGACATGCGGTCGGCGGACCAACTGCTCCTCTGAAGAAGATGGGTAAGACTGATAAGAACGGAACTAAGGTTAGGTTCTGGCCTGATTCAGAGATATTTAAGGAAACTAATTCAGAGGGTGACATGATCACTCCTCAATTTAATCGTGAGACTCTTGCTCATGCTTTCTTAGAAATGACTTTTTTAAATAAAGGATTGAAGATCGTTTTCACTGATGAGAGACTTGCGAAAGATCATGCTCATTATAGTGAGACTTATTACAATCCTCAAGGCTTAATAGCTTACGTTAATTACTTAAATGAGTCGCGCACTCCTATTCATAAGTCAGTATTTCATTGTGAAGGAGAGCATCAGGACGTTGTTGTAGAGGTAGCTCTACAATACACAGAGAATTTTAATGAGTATGCTGTTGCTTTTGCTAACAATGTTACTAACCCTGATGGTGGTACGCATATGCAAGGATTTAGAGTATCTTTGACTCGTATCGTTAATGACTATGCGCGTAAATTAAGTTTAGTAAAAGATAAGGAAGAGAGTCTTAGTGGTGATGATGTTAGAGAAGGTATCACTGCTATCATCTCTGTGAAAGTAAGAGACCCGCAATTCGAGTCACAGACTAAAGTGAAGCTACTTAATAATGAAGCAAGTTCTGCTGTACAACAGATCTTAGGTGATGCGCTCACTGATTGGCTCGATAAAAATCCTAAGGATGCTAAGGCTATAGTTAATAAAGCGATCTTGTCGCGTAAAGCTCGTGAAGCTGCAAAGAAAGCTCGTAATGCAGTGCGTCGTCAATCTGCACTCGAAAGTTCTACTGGTATTCCTGGTAAGCTTGCGGATTGTTCTAATACTGATCCTGATCTTTGTGAGATTTATCTAGTTGAGGGTGATTCAGCGGGTGGTTCAGCAAAACAAGGACGTGATCGTAATTATCAAGCAATACTTCCACTCAGAGGTAAAATTCTTAACGTTGAAAGAGCTACGGTAGATAAGCTTTATGATAATCAAGAGATTCAGTCTATGATTCAGGCTATTGGTTTAGTGCCAATGGAAGAGGATAATAAGAAAGGTGAAGCTGCTGTTCTGAAAATGGATGCTGCAAATCTTGATCTGAAGAAGTTACGTTACAAACGTATCGTTATCATGACCGATGCGGATGTGGATGGTGCTCATATTCGTACTTTGATTCTTACATTCTTTTTCCGCTACGCGCGCCAGATAGTAGAGAACGGACATGTGTTTATTGCTCAACCACCTCTTTATAAGATAGAGCACAAGAAGAAAGTGAAGTATGTTTACTCAGATCATCAGTTAGAGTTAGCTTTAGCTGAGATTGGTGAGAAAGCTTCTCTGCAACGTTTCAAAGGTTTAGGAGAGATGATGCCTGATCAACTTTGGGAAACTACTATGAATCCAGAGACTAGAACTCTTAAGCAAGTGAAGATAGAGGATGGTCAAGAAGCTAGCCGTATATTCGATATCCTTATGGGTGATGTAGTATTACCACGTAAGACCTTTATAGAAGAATACTCTGGACTTGCAGTATTGGATGTTTAGAGAAGAGTTTATTTAACTTAACCGAACCTTAACTCTCATAGATTATAACTAACCCATGGCGTTAGGTGGAGTATCGGGAATAGGGGCAGGAGCTGGCAACCAGCAAGGACAAAGTGGCGCGGCTGCTAATAGTGAATCAGCTGGTAAGGAGTTTTCCTTAGAGAAGCAATCAGCAGGCTCGGCTGATAAAGCAGGTTTAATTAGAAGCCATGATATTAGTAAGGCTTTAAGAACTACCAGAATAGTAACTAGTAAGAAGAAAAACCGTAAAGGTGCTCCAAGAGCAATTTTAGTTGACGGTGAGATTTACGAAGTATTTCTTTTAGCAATAGCCTAATAAAGTGACTGGGTGACAGAGTGAGTGAGTGGCTGAGAATTAGTTTCATCTTTTTCTTTAATAGATTTGATTAAGCCACTTAAAAGTCTTTGTATAAGTGAAATGTGAATAAGTAGTTCTTCTTTAATTTTAGTGTTTGTCATTCCTAATTCACATGCTAGTTCGACACAGGTAATAACTTCAAATATACTACCGCGAGCTTGATATAAATATTTAACAAAATCCTTTCTTGAATATTTTCCTCTACCTTCTGCAATGTTTAATGAAATAGAAGTAACTGCTCTTCTAATTTGACTAGTTAATCCATACATTTCATCTTTAGGAAAAGTCTTTGTTAGTTCATAAATTCTTTTTGCTAGAAGGATTGATTCTTGCCATACTTTTAATTTTTTAAATGTAAAATCATTAATCATAATAAAATGATTTTATCAGCGTGAGGGATTACCCTATGAGGTTTACCGCAAATTTGTAATTACCCAGTCACTCCGACCCTCAGTCACACAGTCACTTTCCTTACCATTCTACCGGTATATAAATTCTAGACTTACATTTGGGGCAGACGTAAACTGGATCATTGCGTCCAGGAAGAAGTTTACGGCTGAAGCGTTCGTTGCAGTCTGGAATACTACAAGTAATGTGGATATAATGTCCTTTCATTTCAATGCGACGCGGTAGTATTGAATTACGTTCCCTTGCTGTCTCCAACCATTGAGCTAATTCTTCAGGTGTGGGATTAGCATTGTCGTACATTATAGACCTTTATTGAGAACTACTAAGTGTTAGATTGTCTATTAACCAAACGAAGTTACCTCTTTCATCGATATTGAGTTCTTTAGCTTTTTTTTTGACGATTGCTTTGCTGATAATTTGTGTAACTAAGAGATCTGCATTTGCACTGATTTGTATTGGTTTAGCTTGGAAGTTGAGAAATTGTGGTTCGTATATATCATTGCTAATAGTCCAGCCGTCACCAACAGGTTCGTTACCAGAGTCTACTATATCTATGTGAATTTGTGCTTTGCTAATATTAGCAACTCTAATAGAGCGCTTGCTAATTGGAATTAAGGACTTTTTTTCAGCAGCAAACTCATCCTTCAATTCAATACTTTCTAATACATCTGTAATAATTGGATTAGGTGTCTCTTTCTTCTCTGTTAAATTCTCTAGAGGCTTGCTTATTGAACCATTTTGAGTTGAAGCTGGTTTATCTTCTTTAACAAACTTAATAGCAGGAGCCTCAACATTAGAATCTCTTACTAATAGAAAGGGACTGATTTTTAATTGTCCCACCAATACAGCAGGTGATCTGATATAGCCAAGGTAGTCATTGTAAACGTTATAAACTCTGATCTTATATTCGGAGTTTTTATTGAGAGCTATTTTATCTAAGACTTCGTAAGCATTGAGATAAATTTCAATATTTTCACCAATGGCTTCAAACACAACCTTTAGGCTTTCAGGATACTCATTCTTAACGCTTATATCATTTGCATGGTTACTATCTACAAGCTCTTTACTAACAGCAAACTCAAGTCCTTTCTGTATCTCGGTTCCCTCGGTAGCTTTGACTTGATTATATTCTAGTCCTTGAAGTTTGGTATCACTAGCAGGAGATATTATAGGACTGAGAGGTGTTGTTGTAGCAGGTTGTGTTGGTGCTGCATCTTTGACATCATAGTAATTGCCATAGTCTATAGGTTCAGCAGCTTGCAGACCGCTACAAGAAAGAGCAATCGCCATACATAGTAATTTGGTTTTAATATGCTTTAGCAATTAATATCTCCGTGTTTTTTTCGCTTATCACTCCTGACAAAATACATGGTGTAGAACTGAGATTGAGCATGCGCTCGGTTGGAATACATCTGATAGTAGCTTTGAATCTCTCTTTGAGAATTTCTTCTAGCTTAGTGTCACCATTCCAAGCTGCTCTAGCTAAGCCACCTTGAGCTTCGAGTCTTGCTCCCATTTCATCGATATTAGTTGCAACGAAAGTAGAGTCCTCTCTGAATTGTTTAGCTCTATTAAACAAAGCTGTTTGAATCTCATCTAATAGATCCTTAATTCTATTTGCTAAACCTTCTCTAGGAATGCCTTTATCCTTAGATTGAATATCGCGTCTATGTATTTCAACTACGCCTTCTTCCATATCGCGCGGTCCTACTACAAGTCTGATAGGCACGCCTTTCTCTTCGTATTCATTGAACTTGATTCCCTGGCTAATTTTTTCTCTGGTATCTAGTTTAGTTCTAATGCCTAAAGCCTTTAGTTCAGTATTGATCTTAGTTACATGCTCTAGTAATGCAGAGTTGTCTTGATTCTTTTTAAGTATAGGAATTATAACTACTGGATAAGGAGCTATGCGTGGTGGTAAAACTAAACCAGCATTGTCATGATGACCCATTACTAAAGCACCAACTAATCTAGTACTAACTCCCCAGCTTGTTTGGTAAGTATATTGCAGTTGATTATTCTCATCAGTGAATTGTGTCTCAAAAGCTTTGGCAAAGTTTTGTCCAAGATTATGCGAAGTACCAGCTTGCAAAGCCTTACCATCACGCATTAAAGCTTCAATAGTATAAGTACTTTCTGCTCCAGCAAATTTCTCAGATTCAGTCTTCTGTCCTGTATGGATAGGAATAGCTAAATAGTCTTCTAATAAGGTTTTGTAAACATTAAGCATTGTTAGAGTCTCTTGCTGAGCTTCATCCCAAGTAGCATGACAAGTGTGACCTTCTTGCCATAAAAACTCAGTAGTGCGCAAAAATAATCTAGTACGCATTTCCCAACGGACTACGTTTGCCCATTGATTAAGCTTCATAGGTAAATCACGATAGGATTCTATCCACTTAGAGAACATGTGATTAATAATGGTCTCTGATGTAGGTCTGAGAACATATTTTTCGGATAATTCTTTACCACCTGCGTGGGTTACTACTGCACACTCAGGGGCAAATCCTTCTACGTGTTCAGCTTCTTTTTGTAAAAAGCTCTCAGGTATAAGCATAGGGAAATAGGCATTCTCATGACCTGTGTCTTTGATCATTTTGTCTAGAATGTTTTTTATATTTTCCCAGATGGCATAACCATAAGGTCTAATAACCATACAACCTTTCACTGGACTGTAATCAGCTAACTGAGCTTTAAGTGCAATATCAGCCAGTATACTTTCTGCGCTATTTAGATCTTCTTTTGTTTGAGTGGACATATTGGCTTATGGATTATTTACTTGTTGCTGAGCTTGCAGCTTAGCTCCTAGACTAGATCTAGATACTCTTTTGCCTTTAGTGGTTTTCTCTGTTTCTCTATTATTACTGTAGATTACTGACGAACCATTACCGTTCATTAATTCTTGCAGTGCAGCGGTGGCTTTCTTAAGTCTGCGAGATACTTGCATTTGTGAGATCTCTAGTAAGTCTGCTACTTCAGCTTGAGGTATATCCTGAAAATAAATCATGTCAATAATCTCAGCAAGAGGTTTCTTGAGCTGCTTGATTAGCTCTTGTACCATAAAGAACTCCTCGCGAGTATCAGAACGCTTATGTTCTTTAATATCCATAAGAGTATCTATCAGGTAAGTATCATTATCTGTAGATGAAGAACCAGATGTAAGTGTCTGATCAAGCGACACTAATGTGCGTCTTCTATCTACTTCGTAGGCTTCTTGAATCTTGTTTTGTTTTACATCTTGTAAAACTTCTGCGATCTCTAGGTCAGTAGGATCTCTACCAAACTCTGTTCTAAGTTTATGAACTATCTTGTTAATTCTGAAACTTAATTCTTGCAATTCGCGCGGTGCTCTGATCATTGAAGTCTTATCTCTGAGATAGTGTCTGATTTCACCAGTGATTAAGTGTGTTGCGTAAGTAGTAAATTTAGCTCCAGCTTCTGGATTGAAATAATCGATAGCCTTAATCAAACCAATAGAGCCAATCTGCACTAAATCATCTACTGGGTCGGTACTTCTTCGTGCTAGACCATGAGCGATCTTTTTTACTAGGTTAAAATTCTGTTCTACAATCTCATCACGGATTTTTTTATCTTGAGTTTTTTTGTATTTGGCGAGAAGTTTATGTAGCTTCTGTGCCGTCTCATGTTTAGTTAAATTATCATCTGTACTCATCATTTTCTCACAAGGGAACCCATCCTTAAGGTTAAGGACTCCACTCTAAAAGTATAACAGGGATTCTAATTTGTATAGTGTCCATTTTGTTCTCAGGCAATTGGACATTTAAGTAAACTGACATCAGTGTCAGTTTTAGGGTATAATTCTTCTATCCTTCGGGATAAGCTAATTATGCAGCAGGGAGCCAAGATTATAGGCTGGGGACGGGCCTTACCTAAACGAATAGTCACCAATTTTGATTTGGAGAAACTTTTTGATACCACTGATGAGTGGATTACTCAGAGAACTGGAATTAAGCAGCGTCATATTGCAGATCCAGATGCTGGGGAGACAGCTACTTCTCTTGGAGCTGAAGCTGCAAGGAATGCTATCGCTAACGCGAAGAAATATTTTGGTATTGATATTGCAGCAACAGATATCGATATGATTATTTGTGCAACTGCGACTGGTGATAATTTATTCCCTTCGACTTCTTGTTTGATCCAAAGAGATATTGGTGCAACCAAAGCTGTTGCGTTTGATATGTCAGCTGCTTGTACTGGATTTATTTTTGCGTTAAATACAGCTTATAACTATGTGCGTGCAGGACAGTTTAAAAACGTCTTGGTGATTGGCGTTGATCTAATGAGCAAGTTTGTAGATTGGTCAGATAGAAGTTCTGCAATAATTTTTGGAGATGGAGCAGGAGCTTGTTTGATCACAGCTACTAGCGTTGAAGATGATGGCTTTAATCCTTTCTATATCAAGTCTCGCGGTGAAGAAGTTTGTTCTTTATACGTACCTATAGTTGCTAATAAATATCCTGTAGCCGCTGCTGATATCACAGCTAAGCCACAAATGGTTTATATGGATGGTAAGACGGTTTATGAGTTTGCGGTGAAGGTTGTTCCTGAGGCACTCGAAGAAGCTTGTAAGCTTGCAGATCTAGAACCTAGTGATATAGATTATTTTATTCCCCATCAAGCGAATATGAGAATCATTCAAGGTGCTGCTAAGAGATTTAAAATACCCATGGAGAAATTTATTTGTAATATGGAGCGTTATGGTAATACCAGTGCTGCAAGTATTCCTATTGCTATGGATGAGGCTCTTGAATTAGGTTTAATTAAACCTCAAGCTAATAAGAAACTGAAACTAGCTCTGGTAGGTTTCGGTGGCGGACTTACCTGGGGTGCTGTAGTGCTGGAGTTCTGATCTAATATAGAAATTAGTACTATAATATTAATAGTTGAATTAGCCTATGCATACTGTTGGAAAATCTCTTGGAACAATGTCTTTGGTGCTTGCTACACCAATTCTTGCTATCTTGGGAACTAATGAAGCTTTAAAGCCTGACCCAAGAATTCTTCAGCAAGCTGAGATTAATCAAAGAAAAGAAGCTGAAGTAATGCACCGTGCTGGTGTAAACACCGCGACAGACGAGTGGGTATGGGCTACTGGAGTTGGTAAAGATTGGTTACTTGCAAGAGGTATAACAATGAATCTAACTAAAGAGAACTATATTCAGTTAGAAGTTGAAGAAAATTCTAAGCTAAATTCCTCTATTGAAAGTGCTTCAGCTACTGGAATTGGAATGATTAAATTTTTACAGTTACTAAAATATAAAGAGGAAAACTTAAGCGATAAGGATCGTAAAGTGATTCCCCAATATTTATTAATTGCTCCTAAATTCGGAGAAGAATATCCATATTTAGAAAGCATTGATTTATCAGCTGGTAGTTTACAACTATGTAAAAAATTAACAACCAAAAACCCTAATATAGATCAAGCTGAAATCATAAGAGCTCTTTTAACTTATTCAGCTGAGTTAACGAGAGCTATGGACCGCGCTCATCAGGAAGGGCTTTATGAGGAAATAATTACTGCTAGAGGCCAGTCCCCGAGAAAGTATTAGGGGTAGCTTTAGTCCAGAAGTCCCAGCTATCTTTATCAGCAGAAGTTCTATAACCATCTATCGGAAAATTTACATAGTAGTGAGTATCGTTTGCTAAATCTCCTACGGGATCAATGGTAATAGTAGGAGTACCCCAACCTGTAACTCTATTACTTGTTACATCAATAGTTTCAACAACTGAGTCATCACTGTATTTTTTGATAGTAATATTGCCAGAACCTACAGCAGTATTACCATTGAAAGTAATGCTAAGACCTTCATAAACTTGCATAAAATGTGCGGTGTCAGGTGGGGAGAGCCACTTAATGTGTCCTTCTGCTGGGGTAGCGCAACACACTATGCCACCGGGATAGCAAGCAGCTGCAGTTGTGAAACGCCAGAGATCATTGCTATTCATGAACGGCGGATCCGTTCCATCTGTGTAATCCCAATTATTCATATTGTCAGCGAAGATCGTCAAATCTGCAATTGTAATTACATACATGGTATTAGGTTGCAAGTTAGCTGTAGGATTAATTGTTAAAGTTTTTGTATGGATACCGCTGATATTTTCGGGTGGATAGTCTGGAAAAGGATAACTTTCAAAAAGAGCTCCACCATTCACATATATTTTAATCCAACGCCCACCCTCAGCGGGACCATCTGTCTTCCAATTCTCAGTCCAAGTCACAGACAAATCCTTATCAACTGGTACATTGGTTGCACCGTTGGGGGGATCGTAAGGATTAGTCCAATCTGTAAACATTCCAGCATTAGCTTCGTTTTCCCAAAGACATAATTGCAAGCAGATGCAAATCAGAACCGCAATAAAACTTAATACAAGATTATTCTTGTTTATTTCCATTAAATAAATAGAGCTCAAATAGCTCCATTTACTCTATGTGATTATTCTCTATTAAGAGTCCTCGGTCATTTAGCTGAGATCTAAGGTTCTTGCTAGATTACCAGCTGTAGTAGGTATAAATAGACCTAGCTGTTGATGGCAAGAAAGAGTTTTCTAATACAGCAATTCTATTGGTTCCGCTCAGAATAACTGCTTGACCGGAAGAATTAATTAGACCAGAGTAGCCAGTGTTAGAAGAGAGTATTAGATCTCTTTTGTTTTCAATAGCTCTGAAACTTGCTATGGCTAAGAATAATTTTTTGAGCATGTCTTCGCCTAATTGATCTTTACTGCTTTGCATGGTTGTTTGGAAAATATTGAGCGGACTTTTAAACCATGATAAATCATTAAGATTGAGCAAAATCTCAGCTCCTTCTCTAACCTGATTACGCAATATTTGTGGAAATAATAGTTCAGAACATATGCTACTTGCTACTTTTACATTGTTAGCGCTTATAGGTTTGCATGGTGAACTAGGAATATAATTTTTGCCAATTGTTTTGTCTGAGAATTCTTTTAAACTAGGGGGCAAGAAATTATAGAAGGGGGTATATTCCCCAAATGGCATTAATCTTGCTTTATAGTAGTGTTTTAGATTAAAACCAGTCGCTATCTGATTAGTAAAAGTATATTCCATAAAATCAACTGTACTGTAGCCCTTATCTGCTATCAGAAGTGGTGAACTATAGACAAATACATTTGCATGGTTAGCTAGATCTCTAAATAGTGTTCCTTGCAATTGGCTTTTATTCAAGAGTCGTACCGAACCTTCTGCCCAAAACAAAAAATCTACCCTTGGGTTTATTGTTTTAGAGAGTTGATATTGCGACTTGATTAGATTCATTGGTAAAGCAACCTGAACTTTGCTGGAAGCTAATGGGTAATTGCTTTGTACTATGGCGAAAGATTTAAATTTATCCTGGCTTGCCATTCTTTGTTGTTGAGTATGGGAGATTTCCAGTTTTCCATAACTGAATATTGCAGTACCAAGAATGATAATAATAGTTAAGTGTTTAATTAATTTGATATTTAATAACAATAAATTAACTACAATAATAATAAATTCAAGCCCAATGGCTCCTATGATATTGCAGCATTGAATTAATTCTTTATACTGAGATTGGCTATAAACCAATTGACTGAATGGAATAGCGATGCTAGCAAGGTTTGGCTCAAGGTTTAATATTAAGGTGTGAGTTGTTAATACCCAGCTTAGTGCAATCAGAATGATATAGATGATTGGTAGTTCTTCTTGCTTACTTTTCTTGAAAAAAAATTTGCTTAGGAGGATTACTGGAATTAAAACAATGCTATGAAATGCTGCTGTTAAAAACCAAATTGAAAAACTTACAATTAAACTCTCTGTGTTAGTGAGGTGCAGCCAAGTTAATGGATGCATTCCTAATAGCCAAATAAAGAAGCTACAGTTATAACTAAGTAAGAAAACTAAAGCTTCAAGCAGTGCAGTTTTATACGAAGAGGATGTTCTTATAAGCAGGAAGAATGGAACTAAGCCAATCCAAGCATAAATACCCCAACCGATATAGGCAGCAGTGCTAGTCAAGAGTAAACCGGTAGATAAAGCAAATATTAGTCTTGATCTAGGATTCAGTAATAATCTAGAGAACAGGGACATGCTTATATATTAAATGTTTTCTACTAATTTGAGATAGCTATGATGGTGGAGTTTTAGCACCTCCAGGGTACTTCCTTATTGTTATCCCATTTCTCTTGTATAAGTCCTGATATGGGCTCGTCTCGGGAGATTAAACCATAAGCCTCAGCATACAGTCCATCTGGTTGCCGTCTTATTAAGTCCACATCCCAGCCATCATCCTTTGGGTGGATAACGATTTTGTCATCTCGGAAATGTGTCATTAATGCATAACCTCTTCTACATTACTACCTACAATTGTTGACATGAGTCGAGATAATATTACGCCCCTGCTGAAATGTCAACCTTATTTTTAGATTTAAAAAAATAAAACATCTGGTTTTGTACAATAAATTCTGACTAGTTTAGTACAGAATTCAATATTTAATAGGATTTCAAGGTAATGGTTCATAATTCTATAAAAAATGGTATAATGAACTTATGGACTTTAGGCGCCAAATATATGATGAATTGCTGAATGATCAAGACAGTAAACGAATAACTGTGATTTTTGGTGCTAGGCAAATTGGTAAAACTTATTTGCTAGAGAAGTTACAAAAAAAAATCAAAAAATCTAAGATGTATAGACTGGAAGAGCCTGATGAACTGGTTCTTTTTAATAAATCGGATTCTGAGATTCTAGAATTGCTTAGATCAAGTGGTGATGTTGTTCTTGTCGATGAGTTTCATTATATAAAAAATGCATCGCATATTTTTAAGGCTATTTATGATTCTGGTAATAAACCTAAAATATATGCAACCGGATCGTCTGCTATTGAAATGCATAAACATCTAGAAGAAAGTATGGCTGGTCGCTATAAAGCATACTATCTCAAGCCATTAAGCTTGGAGGAATTTAATTCTAATAATATTGATTTGAGTTTCGACGATTTCTTAATTTATGGTGCTTTACCAGGTGTTTATGATCCTCTTGAAAATCCGACTCTAAAAGATCGTCAAAAATATTTAAAGCAAATGCTTGCAACTTATATCCAAAAAGACATCAAATCTCTAGTGAAAGAGGAAAATATTAGTGCTTTCAATAATTTACTGTTTATATTAGCTGAGAATCAAGGGCAAATAATTTCAAATTCAAGCCTATCTCGAGAACTAGGAATATCAGTTCACACAGTAGATAGATATTTAACTATTTTAGAGCAAACCTTTGTTCTGTATGCTCTTAGATCATTTTCTAATAATTTGAGTAATGAGCTAAAAAAATCTAAAAAATATTATTTCTATGATTTAGGTGTAAGAAATGCTCTATTAAAAAATTTCACTAAAGTCAATTCTCGTATGGATAAAGGAGCAATTTGGGAAAGTTTTACATATAACTATCTTTTAAGTTTCTATGATTACACGAATACAGAGATTTATTTTTGGAGAACGTTGAATGATGCTGAGGTAGATTTCATATGGTTACAAAATCAGATCCCTTGTCCAATAGAAGTCAAATCTAAATTAAGTAGTATGTCTATTCCTAGTTCAATTAAAACTTTTATCAAAGCCTATACTAATGCACCCTTTGCCGTAGTTGTTAATGAAAAATATCAGGATGAAGTGCAGTATAACGGTAAGACAGTATATTTTATTCGTTTTGAAGAAATAGAAACACTCAAGGATTTGTTGCTCAAGCTATAATATTATCGATGCTTTTACAAGCCGATATCAAATCTATACTTAAGCAGTATCAGTCTATTATAGAGACCGAGCTTGAACTCTTATTAAAAGAATCCAGCTTAAATAATTTAGCCGAGTCCCAAGCCCTCGACTCAATTAGATATAGTGTAATGAATGGCGGTAAGCGTCTTAGAGCGATACTTTCATTATTAACAGCAGAGGCTATTACTAAATCAAAGAATCAACTCTCGTTTAAAACTAATCCAGCATCAGGTTTGGCATTGGCAATAGAACTCGTGCATTGTGGTTCCTTAATTCATGATGATCTTCCTTGCATGGATGATGATGATCTACGTCGTGGTAAACCAACTAACCATAAGGTTTACGGTGAGGCTATAGCTTTGCTTGCAGGTGATACTTTACTCTGTTATCCACTTGAAGTATTGATTACTAAAACACCAGACATTGCAAAGTCTAATTTAAATCTGGTGACTCTTGAGCTTATCCAAGCTATTAAGGATATGATTGCTGGTCAGGCAATGGATTTGGAGCTACCTCATAAAACCAATAAAACTATCGAAGATCTTAAATCTATGCAAGAACTTAAGACGGGCGCGATTCTTAGAGCTTCAGTGAGGCTCGCTGCAAGGCTTGCTTCTGCCAGCGAAGAGCAAGTACAAGCATTAGATTCTTATGCAGCTAAACTAGGACTAGCGTTTCAAATCGCTGATGATATTTTGGATCATACGGCTAGTACCGAAGAGCTTGGTAAAACAGTAGGCAAGGATCTAAAGCAAAATAAATTCACCTACGTTCAAGAATATGGCATAGATAAGGCGTCGCATCTTGCTGTGGAATTGGTTGAATCAGCGAAGCAAGCTCTTGACTCAGTAATGATATATACTGCTAAACTTAAACTTGTAGCAGATTATGTCATATCTAGAAACAATTGATTCCACAGGTTCTGAAGTGCTCACTTCTTTAGTTGCAGCTAATGTTATAGCTCAAGTTCTGAAAACTTTAATTCATGCTTTGCAACACAAACAACCTGATTTGCGTATGTTGTTTACTACAGGTGGTATGCCTTCAAGTCACAGTGCTTCTGTGGTAGCTATGGCTACTAGTGTAGGTTTGATTGAAGGTTTCTCTTCTATTAGTTTTGCTTTAGCTGCAACTCTTGCAATAATAGTGATGTATGATTCTGCTGGAGTGAGACAAGCTGCGGGAAAACAAGCAAGAGTATTAAATAGTATTGTTAAAGAATTGCTTTCTCACGAACACACTTTAAGCGGCGCTAAATTAAAAGAGTTATTAGGACATAGTCCTAAGGAAGTTTTAGCTGGAGCTATACTGGGAATTCTAGTTAGTTATGGGCTACGCTATTTAATTATTCATGGTTAATTTAGTAGAATCTGTTCGCAAAGCTCCCAGATTCTAGGGGTAAATACCTGTTAGTGTATAATCCTATATGTCTTTACGTCGTGACGTAAAGATCAATAAATAATGATAAAAACTACGTCGCTTGCAGAAAAACCTGCGATGGATACTATTGTTTCGCGGCCAAAAAACCTTAACGAAACAATAGATCCTGCTCTGCATATGCCATTAGATAATCAAATTGCCGAACTCTTTAAGGTTCCTGGATTTATTACACCCACTAAAGTAAGTCCTGAAGCGACTCCTAAGAATGTAGATACAGCTCCAGCTTGGAAGCAAGTCTTAGACCAAGTTGAAAGTAAGAGTTGTTGGTTAGCTTTAGGTGCAAATTTCCTTGGTGCAATATTAATGAAGATTGGTCTCTCTGAAGCCAGTCAAAAGCGTATAGAAAGTGTAGTCTCAACCGTCTTAAAATTAAGTTTCTTGCCTTATGGTTTAAGTGGAATCGCTGATGGCTTTGTTAGAAAGAATATTTTTACTATGCTTGGTTTTACTGGTGAACTATTCTTCCCTTGGCTAGGTAGTTTAAAGAATATATATTTGATTAGAGGTTTACCAACTGGTACAGATCAATTATGGACAGCGACTGATCATCATGTAAGTTATAAGAAAGGGATTTTCCCTGATTTTAAAACTGGTTTCTTTGAAGTAAGTAAGGCATTAGGAAAACTTACGAAAGAACTTTTCACTGCTCCTATGAAGAACCTGCTTACGCTTGAAACTAAAGGACATCATGCTTTCTTAAGTAGTGTTGGTTCTGCAACAGCTACTATTGGCTTTGCTTTAACTGGCGCTGATAAAGTATTTGGTTTGCTAAGAGATCTTTCTGGACCATTGTTTGACTGGGGCATGTTACTTGAAAAAGAAATGATGAAGAAAGCATCAGGTACATGTTTCTTGTTTGAAAGTCTTTTTGATGGTTTAGCACGCTATCTTGCTAAGACTAATCATAGTAAACTTGCTTTGAATATGCTTTCTCAAGGCTGCGGCAGGCTTGCATTAATGCTTTATAAGAACTCTAGCCCAGTGGCTACAGTAACGATATGAGTATATAATGTACGCAATGGTTCAGGACATTGTACTTGCAATTCACGGTCTCGGCGGTCATAGCGGTTGGTTTGCTAGTTTAGCAGAAGAGTTTAAACGTAATAATATAGAATTTATTGCTTATGATTTACCGGGCTTTGGTAAGAACCATAATTTAGACCATGATAATCATAGTCCTTATACTAAGGGTCATATAGATTCCTATCAAGAATGGGTAGATTTTACTCAAAGAAAGTATGAAGCTCTTAAAGCTAAGAACCCAAATGCCAGGATTACTATTTTAGGACACAGCCTTGGAGCCTTAGTTGCTGTTAATCTTCCTGAGATAGCTCCAGGAGATAAGTTAATTCTTTCGGTACCAGGTTTTAAAGGTGCTTCGTCTACTTTTGATTTAGCTTTTATGATCAATACCATACGCAAAATAGTTATTGATAAATTGCTTTTTGATAGAGATGTCTATGTTGAGATGCCAGTCTCTGAGAAAGCTAAACTTACTCCAGCGATGACTGATCCACTTAGAGTTGGTACTGTCACTCAGACTCTATTGTTTGAGATAGTTAAAATGCGCGGTGTGACTCAGAAGAATATTCTCAAACTATCTGTACCAGTGCTCTGTATTCAAATAGAAGGTGATAAGGTTGTGAATAATGCAACTCAAGACGAATATTTCCAAGCAATACCAAGTGAGAATAAAACCATGCGTGTTTACTCAGGTGCTGATCACGATTGGATTTGGTCAGACCTTGTTGGTCCGATTGCTCAAGATATAGTAGATTGGATTAAGAGTTAGATTATTTATCATTCATTTTGCTATGCTTGTAACCATAGAATAGATAAATGATAAAACCTATCAGCATCCATACTCCAAATCTTTGCCAATTTAGAATCCCAAGCTCAGTCATTAAATAGAAACAAGAGAGTAAACCTAGTACTGGAATAACAGAGAGTTTTTTCCAGAAGCTTAGGATTGCCATGCCAATTACTAGAGCGACGAAACTGAAGTGGGGAATCTTATTAACTAAGACTTGTGCTGGACTTAATACTGCATGATCTAAACTGAAGAATTCACAACAAGCTTCAGCATTATAAACATACAGCAACATTCCAGTAATGAGTACGACCGAAGGAATAATATAGCGTCCGTTAATGAATGGAACCATAAACTTACCATGAGTGCCTTCGCGTGGCAGCATTAAGATACCAGCACAGACTGCTGCAAACGCAAACAGAGTACCGATACTATTCATATCAGTTGCTAGTTCAGCATCTAAGATTAAAGCAGGAATTGCTACCATACAGCCCATAACTATAGTTGCAAAGCTAGGGGTACGGAATTTCGGATGTATATAAGAGAATTTTTTTGGTAATAAACCATCACGACTCATTGCCATCCAAATACGCGGCTGCGCTAATTGGAACACTAGCATTACGCTAGTCGTAGCTACTACCGCACTTAAAGCAAGAATGCCGCCAAGCCAGTGTAAACCTACAGAGTTGAATGCTACTACAATGAAATCTCCAACATTTAATTTGGTATATGAAACCATTCCAGTTAAAACAAGTGAGATAGCGATGTAAAGAACAGTACAAATAAGTAGAGAGTTAATCATGCCTTGAGGTAAATCTTTCTGTGGATTTTTACATTCTTCAGCAGTAGTAGAAACAGCATCGAATCCGACATAAGCAAAAAACACTGCTGAGACACCTTGCATTACACCACGGACTCCGTTAGGAGCAAATGGCACCCAGTTCTCAGGATTAACATAGAATGCACCAATAAGAATTACTAGTAAAACTACTACTACTTTAAATACCACCATAAATATAGTAGTGTTACGAGATTCTTTTACACCAACATAAACTAGATAGGTAATTGCTACTACGCTCAAGAATGCAGGTAGATTTAGGATCAGAGGATGACCAAAAACTTGCGGTGCATTTATCCAAAGCTCATGTAAATAACTAATATGTTCAGGAATTTCCACAGGTGGATTAGGTGCAGGAATCGAACCAGCTTGAGTAGTCAGTTCCATGAATTTAATATGTCCTTTAGCAGCAGCCATATAACTATTAGCTAAGTAATCAGGAATATTAATGCCAAAGCCTCTTAGAAAACTAATAAGATTACTAGACCAAGCTATAGCCACAGTGATATTACCGATGGCATATTCCATAATTAGGTTCCAACCTATAATCCAAGCGATAATTTCCCCGAAAGCTACGTAAGAATAGGTATAAGCGCTACCAGCTACTGGTACTCTAGAAGCGAACTCGGCATAACAAAGTGCGCAAAAAGCACAAGTGATAGCAGTAAACACAAATAATAAAGAGACTGCTGGACCACCATTAAAACAAGCGCGTCCTATAGTACTAAAAACACCAGCACCAATAATTGCTGCAACACCAAGAGCCGTCAAATCTCTGGTAGTAAGAATTCTGTTTAAGCTGATATGACCGACACTATCTATTGGTTCTTCGTTTAACTTAACAATACATTTCTTCCTAAACATGTTTTTTAATTTCATAGGGGAAAATTATACTGTATTGAAAGAAATATATGTAGAAGTTGAGAATTCATCCTACTGACTGTAAATAGGTATCAACTTAGTACTGTCGTCATCCTGAGGAGGAGCCGAAGGCGACGACGTAAGGATCCACTATTGACTACTTTACATAGTGGATCCTTACGGTCGGGCTTCGCCCTCCATCAGGATGACGAGCTCGTTTTTTCCCTTACATTGCTTGTAAGATAATATATCATTTATGATTCGAGTGATAAAAAACAAATTATGGGAAGATTGTAATTATGAATTCAGCTCAGACAGAAATAGCATCCAAAACCGCCACTCTTAATGTTGATGGGAAGACCTTTGAATTGCCAATAGTTGAAGGTTCAGAAGGCGAAAGGGCCCTGGATATATCAAAACTAAGAAGTGATACAGGGTTGATTACTCTTGATCATGGATTCGTGAACACCGGTTCCTGTCAGAGTTCTGTCTGTTTTATTGATGGGGAGCAAGGTATACTACGTTATCGTGGTTATAATATCGAAGATCTAGCAGAGAAATCTACTTTCGTAGAAAGTGCTTATCTATTGATTTATGGCAAACTTCCTACTAAGGATGAACTTGCAGCTTTCTCTACTGGTCTTACTAGACATTCTTTATTACACGAAGACATGACTCATTTCTTCTCTGGTTTCCCAAGTAAAGCGCACCCGATGTCTATTCTTAGTTCTATGACTTCTTCACTTTCAAGTTACTATCCTGAATCTCAGGATATCATGTCTGATGAGCAAGTGAACTTAGATATAATTCGTATTCTTTCTAAGCTTAGAACTATTGCTGCATTCTCTTATAAGAAGTCTATTGGTCAACCTTTGATCTATCCTGAGAACTCACTTACTTATTGTGCAAATTTCCTTAATATGATGTTTGCTGTGCCTTCAGAGCCTTACGAAATTGATCCTGATCTAGTTAAAGTAGTAAACCAGTTATTGATTCTACATGCAGATCATGAGCAAAACTGTTCTACATCGACAGTTCGTACTGTACAAAGTTCTGGTGCAAGTATTTATGCAGCGATCTCTGCTGGTATTTCTGCTCTTTGGGGTCCATTACATGGTGGTGCTAACCAAGCAGTATTGGAGATGCTTGAGAATATTAAAAACAGTGGTGATGATTATAAGACTTACCTCAGTAAAGTTAAAGACAAGAAGTCTAGTATCAGATTGATGGGCTTTGGTCACAGAGTTTATAAGAACTTCGATCCTAGAGCTAAAATTCTACGTAAAGCTTGTGACACAGTATTGAATAAACTAGGTGTTAATGATCCTTTACTTGATATAGCAAGAGGACTTGAAGAAGAAGCCCTTAATGATGAGTATTTCGTTTCACGTAAGCTTTATCCAAATGTAGACTTTTATTCAGGTATCATTTATAAAGCTATTGGTATTCCTATGGACATGTTCACGGTGATGTTTGCTTTAGGAAGAATCCCTGGCTGGCTGGCACATTGGAAAGAACAGCGTGATAGTGGCATTAATAAGATATTCCGTCCACGTCAAATCTATACTGGTGCAAACGAGCAATCTTATGTACCAATAGAACAAAGATAAATTATTAGGATGGCGATATCGCTTGTTCTTTAAGCCAGAAGGCACAGATAGGGTTTTGGGTAGCAACACTGCTTATAAGAGAATCTTTCATCTTGATAGCTTCTATTTTATTGGGAGCAGCATAAAATCTCCCTTGAGAGTCTTTCATAGGAAGATACTCTTTACCTAGATCACAACCAACTATCCAAAGATATTCAGTTTGCAACTGAGATTTTATTTCTGGGCTTAGTTCATTATTCTTAGCTATGAATTTAAACATTCTATAGCTAGGGAGTGCTTGATTCACTTGAATTATTTCTTGAAAGAGTTCTGGGTCTTGAGCTCTGGCTATTGCTTTACTATTAAGATGATTCGAATCTTTAATTAATAAATAATCTACCTTCAATTCCTGTAATAGAGCGGGATTGAAGCTGTTAATAGCAGTCTCTCTAGTGATGCGATCAGCCTTATATAGTTGTCCGCCGACTCCATAGAATCCAGCAAGTTCGCTAATATTATGACCATGTAAGAAGTCTAAAGTATCAACACAAACATCACCAGTTTTATGAATTTCCTTTAAAGTGCTAATTAGTTTTTTGGTTTCTGGAGATAAACTTTGATTGCTAACGATACGGAATCCTTCAATAGGTAAAACAGAAAGCATACCTGGTACTAGCATAATTATAATGATTATTGCGATAGTAATTCGTATAATTTTAGACATTAAAGGTGACTTGAACTGTTTGACTAATAGATCAATAAAGTATGGAGCATTGATACAGACATAAATAATCAGAGCGATTTTAGTCCAGTGTAAGAAACGAGTAGTCTCAATTTCTCTAGGAAGGAATTTTACTAATAGTGGTATGGTCATGGAGATATAGGCGCTGAAAGCTAATAGAGAAGAGTAATTGAGCTTCTTCTTATATATTTGATAAATAATTATTGCTAAAGCAAGTAAGGCTTCAAATCCAAACTCTCTAAAGGTTATGCTAGAAAAAAATGGAGCGATTGGATAGTAACTAGGATGTACATAATCAAAGCTGGTTTTAAGTCCTTGTAAATAAAAGGGACTATAGAAATAGTTTATATATGCTTTACCCCAATGAATCCATTCTAAAGAAGGGGAGATTATCAAGCTCTTCACGCCATTGGCATTGGTGAAACTACCAGTGAAAGTTAGAATTTTTCCAATATAAGCAGCAAGCATCATATAGAAGATGTTCAATACTTGTGGAGATATTAATGGTTTGTTTTTGCGATTTTTATATAATTCCCATATTAATGCAAGCCCCATAGCAGCAAAGATTGGGTAGAAGAATGCAGGGAAGGCAAAATATACTCCAAAAGCCACTAGGCATAAGGGAATTAGCTGCTTACGTTTATTCTCAAGATTATCTATGAATAATACAATCCAGGTGAAAGCAAAAAAGAAAACACTATTCTGCGAAGTGAGCCTCATTAGTGCTGTCAGATGAGCAACGGAAGTCCAGGATATCATTAACCAAGTAGAGAGAAACTGTTTCAGAGGCATATTGCTGATATGCGTAAATTCCCTAGCAAAAAATTCAAGACTATTAATAGATGTATAGAAAGTAATTGCTAAGCTAATTAAGAAAGATTGAAGGCGATTTGCAACAAAAAATTCTACTAATAAATTTAAACTCATTATACAAAGAAATACATCAAAACCAACTTGCATGGTTTGTGCTGTGACTGCATCTGCGTTGAATAGGGCTATAAATATGGTACCGATGAAATCAGTCCCATAATGATAATTTGACATAGTTATATCAAATGTCGAAGGAAATATTGGCGGATAAATATTATTCAAGGCAATACTTGCAGTAAAGGGTATATGAAAATTATCAGGATTACCCCAAAGGCTATCACGTGCAGACATTAAATAAGCTATCAATAAGGCAAATATTAAAACAGCTAAATCCCACCAATTAAACTTAGGTAATTGAACTTTATTTCTTAAGGTAAAGCAGCCGATTATCACCAAACCAATAGAGAGTTTTATTGCGAGGCAGGGGTTCTGAGTTATAAAAGAGAGTAAATGCGCCAAGAGTAGGGAGGCAGAGAAAATTAGAATAAAAAGTTTGGTTAAATAAGCACTCAAACTTAGAGAAGTTTTCATATAATTATAATACCAGCAGCTGCAATATTTTACTGTTATAATAAGCGTCGATGAAACAACCTTCAATACTAGTGTTCATACCAATGTATAACTGTGAGAAGCAGATAGTAAGGGTACTGGCCAAGTTTGATGAAGAAACTCAAGCTCTTTTTTCTGAGATTTTAGCGGTTGATAATGGTAGTAAAGATAGAACTTTAGAAGCTACAGAGCAAGCTTTTAAGAATTTAAAGCAAATCAAGACCACGCTGGTACAGAATGTAGATAATTATAGTCTTGGTGGTTCTCATAAAGTAGCTTTTAATTATGCACTTGCTAATAACTATGATTATGTTGTAGTTCTTCATGGGGATGATCAAGGTGATATCCATGATTTAATACCTTATATTAAGAATGGTGAATACCAAAATTACGATTCTATCTTGGGTGCAAGATTTGCTAAAGGATCTAAATTAGTAGGTTATTCATTAATTCGAATCTTAGGTAATTGGGGACTTAATGCTTTCTGCTCAATAGCTACTGGCAAATGGGTTGCAGATATGGGATCTGGTTTAAATATGTATAAGACAAGCTATTTAAAAGATAGATTTTATCTCTATTTCCCTAATACTTTAGCTTATAACGTTTATATGCTTTTTTATGGTATTCATACTAAATCAAAGTTCAAGTTTTTTCCTTTAACCTGGAGAGAAGAAGACCAAGTTAGTAACGCTAAGATTTTTGATGTGGGATATAAGATTCTGAAATTGATTATGAAATATATTTTCAAACGTAAGGAATTATTCTCGCGTGAACCAAACCAATTCTCGGTGATTGATTATCAATCTAGGACTGTGTTTCAGAAAGAAGCTTTTGCAAAGACTTAATTATGCCACTCTAAAGTCGGGAATAATTTAATAGTCTTGAATTCTATATTTGCTGGGCTGTTTACTATATAGCTTATTAGTTTGCTTATTTCTTGTGTAGGCATAGCTTCTGTTACATCTCCACATGGATATGGATTACTAGGATTCCAAAGAGGTGTATTAATTCCGCCTGGATGAATACTAACTACTTTAATTCCTTTACTACGAAGTTCCTTGCCTAATACTCCGGCAAATCCAGTCAGTGCATACTTAGATGCGCAGTAGATGGACTGTTTCTCTAATTCTTCTAAGCCTGCAACTGAATTGATAAATATAATTCGACTATCTTTAGATAGTAAGTCGATAGCATATTTGCAAACATAGAGAGCACCTTTGAGATTGGTATCAATAATGCTGTTAATAGTATCTATATCTGTGTCACAAAACTCTGCCATCGTAAAAGTAGCTGCATTATTTATTAGTAAGTCTATTGATTCATTTTTAAGTCCTGCAAACGCAGCTTGAACTGATTTGTGATCTTTAATATCAACGATCTTTTGTATATAGTTCTTAGAGTCAATTGCAGCTGGCTTTCTTGATAAACCGATAACTCGCCAACCCTCATTTGTAAAATGACGAGCAAGTTCCAAACCCAATCCACTACTGCTTCCGGTAATGACTACTGTCTTAGGCATTACACATCCTTTCGTATAATTCTGCTGCTGCTTTAATCTCTTCGACTCTAACATCGTTAAGTATTCTATAATTGCCTATCGCTATTGGCACGGGTAAGTATTGATTATCATTTCTATGTTTGCAAGTATCAGCTAAGGCTTCCTGTAATAGATCAATATTGGTGAAGTCTTTATGGTAAGTTGGTAACCTTAGATTCTTGGCAGTTTTAAATATGCGTAATAAATCCTTGTCATTTAAATATTGACGATTATGTGCCAAGCAAGAGCTAAGCAAACAATCCATAACTACAGCTTCACCATGAAATATATGTGGAAGATTTCTCATTTCAATTAATGGACTAAATGAATGTCCAAAATCAACACAACGCTCTAACTTCTTCTCCCAAAGATTCGGAGCTAACTCATCTATCATGCCAGTAATAGCAAGGTTAATGACGCGTACTGGTACTGCACCAAACTGAAACTTCTCGTCTATCAATTGGTCATAGTTTACTTCTAGTAGTTCAAACAAAGTACTATCTTTAATAAGTGCCAGTTTGAATATCTCTGCAAGTCCGTTGACTATCTCTCTTTGTTCTTGAGTGTTGATGAATTTCTTATCGATTAATGCTGCAATAGGAGGATAATAACTACCTAAGCGGTTTCTTCTATCTAAGTGATTGATTCCAGTTTTAGAACCAACACTAGCATCTACTATCGCAAGTAAGGTTGTAGGTACTTTTACGTAAGGTATACCTCTTCTATAAATGCTGGCACAGAATCCCACTAGATCCAGTAAAACACCGCCACCTATTGCAATTACGGGTTCTGCACGACGCAGTATGCCTGCTTCTTCAAAAAACTTTAAAACATGATCAGTATTTTCCCAATTCTTGTCTTCTTCTTTTGCATCAATAACGCATATTTTCAATTCTGTTTTTAGTGTTGAGAAGTAATTTTTTATATCATCACCATAGAGTTTATAAACGGTTTTATCAATAACGATTATGCGTCTATTGGAGCTGCCATAATTAAGCAAGTCATGATTATTAGGATTAAAAACATCACTTGAGTATTTTATAGAAAATGATACTGGCAACTCTGCTTGAACAGACCATGCTCTCTTGTAATTATCGAAATTAATTAATATATTTTCCATTAGTTATAAATTTTACTCAATAAATAGCAAGCGTGCACATAAAAAAACTTCGCATCATTAAGATTGCCTGCGTAACATTTGAAGGGTAACATTCTAATAAATTGAGTTGCTTCAAGTATATTCACCAATAGCATTTCCTTATCATTTAATTCTTGTTTAAGTCTTCCTTCAAAACAAGAATTAAAACTATTAAAGGATGGAGGTATGCTTAAGTTATGTGATACAGTATTCCCTTGAACTTGCTTTTCATTATCATTCAAGAAACCATAATGACTACGACTGCATTGTAAGACTTGTGAATAATCAAGAAACTTAGAGTCAATAATGCTCTCTTCATATAAGTCAATAAAAACTATTCGATTCTCTTTCTCTATATAAAGAGTGTTTTCTAAGGTTGGATTACCATGAATAAATTGTTCTTCTGGAAGATTAATATGACTAAAAAAAGTTTCTAGTTTATGGAAATGATTTTCTAAGTTAGGAACAGTTTGTCCATTATAAGAGTATATTTCATAGTTACAAAAATCTGAAAATTCTTTTGATGCTTGTTTGGCATCTGCAAGTTTTTGACTAACCTCTTCCTTGAAATAAAGTGAGCAAGCTCCTTTGTTAGCAGCAAAAGTCATGGAGTGTAGTTCATTAAATGCAGACCAAAGTGCAGAGTTAATTTTTTCAATTTCATTTATTTCTAGATTCTTGTTTATAAAAAGATTCTTGATATCTACAGCATCAGGGAAGTATTCAATATCAAAATATGCTCTATCACCCTTGTAACCTACTTCTAATACTTTGGGAAACAGGTCAGGGAAGCTCTTTGCGTAACGCTGTAGTTTTTTTAATTGAGAATACCAGCGCACGTAACCGTATTCACGATCAGATTTGGTGCTAATTTCTTTGCGTATAAAACGTTGGTCCACCAAAAAGGTTGAACTCAAGGAGCCACCTTTTAATTGCACTATACTCATAAGTTAAGTCTTTTCTTAGCCAGTTCAATTCCATACTCTTGCGGGCTACCGAGAACTATTGTTTCAGGGAAATGTTCTAGTTCATTTACTGCAATAGTTTTACCATTGCTAAGCATATGAGACATTACGTTTGAAATATATAACTCAGTATCTTTAGCTATGCTGTCAGAAAAAATATTGTAATTCTCTAAATATGAATTGGCACTTTGAAAACAATACAAGCCAGAACTAGCGAAAGGAGAAATAGCTTTTTTCTCTGCTATCTCTACTACCTTACCATCAGAGGATTTGATATAACAATATTTAGGTGAGTTAGCTATGAACACGTCTATAAAAGCATCGTGTTTTTTCAAGGCTTCTTCAATTTTATTGAAATCGCGATTAATTAATATAGTGTCAGCGTTGTGAATAAAAAGAGGTGCCTTATGATCAGCAACTAATTGAGCACCAATTGCAGCTGTTTCAGCTTGACCTGTAGTATCCCCAATATAATATATACTTTCTTCATTTAAGCCTAGTGGTTCGATGTTTTCTAATAATTTATTCTTAAAATAGGAATCTCTTTTATTAGCAAGTAAAATTACCTGACCAAAATCATAACCTTTCATCAGGTCATTTAATAGTTCTTGAATTATAGTAGTTTCACCCCATGGCAATAAATACTTAGGAATGTCGAAACCGACATCATGAAATCTTGTATTTAAGCCAGCCATGCATATTATTAAAGCCATTAGTAAAATCCTATATAAATCTACAGGCTTAATATTAGCAGATTAGGGTGGATGAAGGTAAACTTTGGTGTTTTTGGATTGACAACTTAGTAAAGATTCTTTGATCTGGTTATAAAGCAAATACATATATTACTCCTAATAGCAATGTAGGCATGAAGTAAAGTATTTTTGAAAAATCTAAACCTATCTTGGTTGATATAAACATTAAGAGCTTAGGCTATGAGAGTAAGTTATATGGTGATGTCAAAAAAGGCGAGTTAATAGTGATAAGTGTAGTTATAGAGAAGTATAATTATTATAATACGATGAAAAGACTTTTACTTTTTTTATTGATTATCATCTCCTGTAGAACTACTTTTGCTAAAAGTTTTTTGGCTAATTTGAATTTTAAAAATATTGATAATGCAACTACACTTGTTACAAATTTAAGTCAAAACCCTTCTGGTCAGAATCTGAATGGGTTTGGTATCAGTTTATTTGCAGACATGGCTACAGAAGATTTGCTTGTCCAATTTATTTTAAGTGAGGATGATTTTAATAATCTTAGTCCTGGAGATACTATTCCTCTTATCTATTTATCGACAACACCAGAACTGGGAATCATTCCAATTGAAGTTGGGCTTGTAAATACCTCATTTAACATTACACAAAGAGCTGATATGAAAAAAATAAAAAAAGAAGGTGTTGTAAAAACTGTGACTCAATATATTCAATATGAACCAAGCCCATTAAATGAAGAAGAATTTGGCAGTTTTACAATAATTCAAAATAATGAAAATATTCTTGAAGCCAATTTTGTAATTAATTATGGAAAATTTATAGCTAGTTATTATAATGTAATCATTCAATATGATAGAGGTATTACTTCACAATATATCGTAAGGTCTGATAAAACGAAAAATATTCTTCTAAGAAAAGATCTTAAGATTTCTGGTACTTGTGTTGTTGATAAAACGGAATGAATCCAAGTTTAGTTAACTTAAAACCTAGTTAATCTATCCAACCTTGTTCTTTTGCATAAGCCTTAAGTTTATCGAAATTAGACATGGTTTCTTTAATATAATTCAACTCAAAAATTCTTGAACCTGGAGGTATGTCTTTAATAGCGAGATCAAAAAAATCTAAGAATTCTGTTACAAGTTCTTTTTCATCTACGCAATAATAAGCCACACAAGTCCTACCCTCTATAACAAGATCATCATGATCATTATTGTTCTTTGTCATTGCTTCTATCAAAAAATTAATATCCTGAATAGTTTCTATTCTATATGTTCCATCATCATTATAGGGCGCTCCTAATTTCTCTTGACCGTAAAATCCAAATGAAGCATAGAAATTAGCTTGATACGGATTTCTTATAACTGTTAATTTAAGTCCATAGGCTTCCTCATAATACTCGGAAAAAACAAACTTACTTAGGTCATCTTGGTCATTATTTATAAAAAACTGTATTAAACACATTATGCAAAATATTGCACAAGAAACATAATAACCATGACCTACCATAGTTAAAGCTTTGCCGTCGTATTCACGTTCCCATGCGAATTGGCCATAATTAGGTATGTTAGAATCACAGGGTTTTTCTCTATTAGTAATTTGAAAGAAGGGTTCCCTATCGTAATTTTTAAAATAACCATTAACTACATCGATAGGTTTTTTACGAGTTATATTAAACATTTTAAATACCTGGATTATCCTTATATAAAGGGAAAGTTGTAATTATAGAATTCTCTTGTTTTACATTTGTCGACCTTGTTGGAACTTGTATGCGATTAGAATATAATTGGTCTGAAGGATATTTATTAAAGGACTTAGACTGTCCGATGTTTCTATTATATTTTTTCTGAAAAACAGTATCTAGCTTATTGCTTCCTGCAAATCCTCTATTAGAACTTGTTGAATTTATAATTAGATCCTCAATAAGCTTGACAATATTCTCAGAACTATAAAATTTAGTGTCGATTTTATCGCTGCCAGCTAATATTCTAGGGATTATTGTTCTCCAGCCATGATTTTCCAGGACATGCTGTAATCCACTATAAGTTAACCAATACACCTTATAATTTCTCCATTCCTCTCCAACAATAGATTGTTTAGCATCCCTTGACTCAAAAATTCTAAAAGTTCCTTTTTCTCTTACACCATGATTTGAATATACAATGTGATCTGCTAAAGAATTACAGAAACCTTTTGCTATAGTAGTTGGTGAACCTCCTTGTTGATTGGCATAATTAGAACTAACTGTCACAGTTTCGGGTAAAACTCTTCTCAGATCATCACCGATTGATCCTAATTCATTTGGATATAATGGATAGTTACCATAGCTTGTGCTAACTCCACTAGCTCTCATCTCAGCATAAGTAAGATTCGCCTGAAAAGCAAAATCAACTATTTCATTCAATGCGGTCGTACTTGAAACAGGTAAAGGACCAAGAAGTTTTAATCTATTTTCAATTTCATTTGTTATACAAATTGGTATAAAATTACTTTTTTTAGTAAGTTTGACTATCGGTACTCGTTTTATAATCTCGTCCGAGTCTACATCTGGGAATAAATAAGCCCAATCTTCGTCCATAAGTAGACCCGTATTAGGGATTTCTATACCGTTAGGAATAATAGCAGGCAAGGTTGTTTTGTAGGAAGTAAGTGATTTTTTGCTTCCATTATCATCAACCGTGAACTCATATTTACCTGATTCTTCAAGCTGTGCAAGATTAATTAGACCACCTTGTATCCTATTACATGAACCATTGTATTCATCTTCACAAATTACAATCTGACCTTTGTTTGTGGAACTAATAATTTCAAGGCTATATTTCTGTCCTTGTTCTAATATAGTGGCTATATTACCAGTCCCGTCTTTATATTTAAGTTCAATATATTTTGTTCGAGTTCCTGCTCCTACTAGACTCATGAAAGGAATCACCTTGCGTTCTTCATATATTTCGCTAGCACTAGAACTAAGATTTACCTTTTCTGTTTTATTTTCAAGAACAACTTTATATAAGAAGTATCCAGCTGCTACCGTTACACCAGCAAACACAAATAATGGCACCTCAATTGGAGCTAATATAAAGCTAGCTCCTGCCAATGCAACTCCACCACTAACTGCTACTAAAGCTTGACTGTCATTTGAAGTATCATCATTTAATAGTAGTTTTTGATCAACCCCAGCCGTTTGCTTACTTGTCAAGATCGCTTTTTTACTTACAGCAGCTTTTTCGCCTGGAGTAGTAATATCTAGTTCCGGGTCACCTTCTTGATAAGTAGTTATTTCATAACTTAATTCTCTCGCAAAACCGTTTTCTAGATTAATGAGTGACTGAAACTTTGCTTCATTTCCTTCTTCTCCAAATTCTAGGAAATCATCGTACTTAACTTTTAGAACAGGATCATCAATAATAAAGAACTCCGCAGTCTGACTTAATCTCTGATTATCAAAGTATGCTTCTAGAATATATTCTTTAATATCTTCGATCTGCTTAAATGGAACAATGGTAGAAATATTATAAGTATACTCATCAGTGTTAATAGTTGGATTTACAGAGCTTACTGTTACTAGGTTTAATGCTTCTTTATTACTAGCTTTATCTATCAGTTTGAAACTGATTTTATTAGCTTCTTCATCTTTAATGCCTGTAAATGTAATTGTTCTATTGAAAGTATAATCTTCACCAGCTTTAGCATAGATTACATTTGGTTCACCACCATTGTTACCGGAGCCTTGATCACCCAGATCATTTATTCCATTGATACCGAAAGTTATGATAGGTTCTGTATCACCCACCAACATAAATCTACGTGAGACTGGTAGATTCCTTACTTCTCTTCCTGGCTGTGGTGTATGTATTAATTGAGCATTTAATATATATTCTGATCCTGCCTTGCCAGATGTAATATCTTTTAAATTTACTTCTAAGTATTTTCCGTCTAAATTTGAAATCCGATTTGATATATAAATTCCAAGTGGATCTATAAGATTATCAGTATTGGTGCTTAGATCATCTATATATAGCTCTACTCCATAAATGGATTCTGGATCAGGCTCTGTAGTAATGATGACTTTGTAATCCTTGGCTGCTGGAACAGGGTTTGAAATATTTGCTAATAATGCATTATTGAAAATGATATCCCCATCAGCAATATTTTTTAAATAAGTTACACCGCAAACTACTGCAGTATTAGTATCAGAATCGGAACTAATAACAGAAGGGTCTGCATTGACTTTAGATACAATAAAATTAAAAGTAACTTTATTTGTATTTTCTGGTATATCTAATCTGCTAAGTAAGAGATATCCTTCTCTTACATTCTTGATCGTATAATTAGGAACATCTAATTCTATACTCTGTCCATCAATTGTTTCAAAATCTGCATATGAATATGCTTGACCATGATTAAAGGTATTGTTGGTAGCTAAATCATCTTGTTTAACCCATAATCTAGCTCCTTTTCTACTTGCAGATTCAAATTTTACTTTTAGATTTCTGATTTCATTAATATCTGAACTGATATGAGAATGTCTGCGTTTGCTAAGTGAATCGTTAGTTTCATTCGGAAGTTCAATCCAGCACCTGTTTTGAAAGTCTGCTTTAATTTGTACTTTACGAGTTCGATTCGGATCATTTTCACTTACGAAATAATATTCTTCTACTGAACTAGGATCATCATCAAAGATTTTAGCTAAATATGCATCCTTACTGCGTAATAATTTCATTGATATAGAATCTGCATCATTGAATTTGTCTTTGAATTCTTGCGGTGCATTCTTAGTTAGATTTACCTTCATGAAGTTTCTAACCTTAGTATTTACATTAGATAAATAATCCCGACCAATGATCTCGCCAGTAACAATTAAAGGAAAACCAATTGCTCTATTAGTTTCATCGAACAATTGGATTTCCATTTCCAGTGGATCAACTGATTTATGTAAAATATTAGAAAAATAAGTCTCTAGCAATAAATCTTGTTTATTATTTGTTTGCTTAAGAGTAACTTTTGGATATTTAGCAACTGTTTGTGATTCTTCGAATTGTGGATAGTCAATAAAATTAACTTTCTTGTTTAGATAAGTGAGATCATCAGAAGAATAAGAAGATAGGTAATTTTTGTCATAAGAACTATCGCTATAACCACCTATTAATTCAATTTGCAGGTTTTTATGGGTCATAGCTAGTACCGCAAACGGCATACCAATTTTTTGTAATTTATCTACTTCGGTTAAGCTTTTATTTTTTATAAGAGCATTGTTACCTTTATCAATAAAGAAATTTGCCAACATTGAGAAATGCTTTGAATTATTACTTAGCTCTTGAATATCTATAGTTTCTGCTTGAGGCGCAGCATCAAAGACTAAGCTTGGAATATTATTGTTGTCCTCGTATATACCTGCTGGAATATCTATCCTTCCATGCTCACCTTTCCGGTAGCTATAAGTAATGCTGCCATATTCAGGGTTATATCCTGCTGCAAATCTAAAATCAATAAACTCAGTTATTTCTTCATCGAATTCATAATCACCAAATAAATGTATATCATTTATATTTTGATAAGTTATTCTTGGACTTGAAAGATCCAAATTTGCTGGTTCAAAAATAATTTTGTCTGCTGATATATCATAGTTTTTTAGTTGTACTGCTTTGGGAGCAATTCGGTATCTCTCAATATCGTAACTGTTGTATGTATCACTTTCTCTATAAGCGACGTTATCAAAAGTAATAGGACCAGTATAAAATCCTTTTGCAGCAAAATAAGATGTCATATCCATTTTCAACTCTAAATCAGCTGATTCTCTGAAAATAGTACCTCCATTGTCTGACCCTAAAGAAGTATATTTTGTTTCCCAGTATGTTTCGGGGGATGTATCTAAACTGCCTGACGATAGAAGTGATGATCTACTGATTTCAAATCTCATTTCATCTAAACTAACTAAACCTATTTTATTTCCCAGTCGATCATATTTTGTAGTGGTGAGATACTTTAGATATTTTGATTCTGCTCCAGCTTCCTCTTTATCGGATGCATCTCTTCTGTGGTAAAGAGTCAATTCAAACTTTTTAGGTGAATGCGAAGTGTGGTGTTTATCATCACTGATTTCTTGAAAATTTCCAATAAACATAAGTGGAAGTGGGGTTTTATTTACTTCTAGTAGATAGTTAGTCGATGATAATAAATCATTTTCATTTGTTGAATATGAATTAGAGAATAAATTAATTCCTAAAGAATCTCCAGGCTTTACATAAATTCCAGTGGAAGAAGGATTATAAACATTCAAGTGTAAATTATAGAGATACTTAGCTTGTGTTCCAGCCGTTGATTGTGGAATTAAGGAATAAGTATTTTGATTATTAATGATTAGTTGTCTATTAGCAACATCGTTTGAAATATAATAAAATTTAAAATTATTAATACTTGAGATTGGAAGATAAGATTGTACTGTTGCATCAATTGTAATGCTTGTAAGAAGGCTACCATTACTCAATGTTGTATTGGGGATTGTAACAATACTATTAACATCTATTGTATTATCGCCAGGAGTAATCCAAATCTCGATATCGCCTTCAATTGCTGTATCAGTAAACTGACCCAATGCGACATTTCCAGTAATTGAATCAAACTCAACGTCATTATGGAATCCATAGTAACCAAGAGGCCATTGATCACTTATTGTCTCAGAAGAAAGATCAAAGAATTTCAGTTGACCTTTTTTTGAAGAATTTGAGCTATTGAAATTGTTCCAGCTAATGTAATGGGTGGTTGGAGAACGTCCTACAATGTTGTATCCAAAATTATATGTATAATAGTCTTCTGTTTCATATAAAGACCATGGATAAGTGAGTGATTTATGAATAATTGACCTGGAGTCACGTTGAGATACTAGATTTGAATTAAGAGCCTTGTAAAGTATTGTTGGTTGATTCATTTTAAAGTTTGCTTCTGTTGAACTAACTTCACCACTGTTATCAGAATTGACATCACATACTGCTAGATCAAAATTAAGAACAAATGGATAACCTTGTTTTGCTTCAAAATGTCCACTAGTATTTGTAATTAGTCCTGAAGTCGGTGCATAAAATGGAAGGACTTGTAAACTTTCAATATCGTAGGCATTATTCGGGAAGGGTTTAGAGATTAATGAAATATTATTGTATAGATAGTATAGGCATTCTTTTTGACCCGGATAATAACATCTTAAGTCATCCTCATCAAAAGTTTGTCCTTTAGGGCAGAAGAACTCGAATTTTCTCTCCCCTTTAATTAGATTTAATGAGTTGAATTTTGAAACGTTAGATTCATTATTAGATGATGAAATAAAATAAGCATTACTATAATATTGATTACCTGCTTTATCTATAGTTCCAACTTCTACAAAATTAACATCTGGCTCTTGTAAGATATCTTTTTCCAATAATTCTATTGCAAACTCAGCAAGTCCAGGATCATCAGAGTCAATAATAAGATTTCCTTCCTTATATTCATTGCTATTCAATCTATATATAACCTTAGCTATATTTTCATCTTGTACGGTACCTGAAACGATGATCTTAGAGTGTTTGTAAATAGAATGATTTACTGGTGTTTCTATTTCTAAGAATGGAACAGTGGAGTCAAGTATAACTTTGTGAGGTCCAATATTAATTACTTTACCATTGGGCAAAGTAGCTTTATACGTAAGAGTATTTTCACCTTCATTAAGCTTTGCTATTAATATTTTTTCTTCTGAATTTGCTTCTGTAACATTCGGATTTATATTTTTATATGATTGAATTACTGCGTCTGAATTATAGACAATGAATTCTTTAATGCGTTTAGAGATTTTTACTGGAATTTCATATTGATATTGATTTATATAAGTTGTTTTATTGAGTATTGGTGTTAACCCACTGAAATCAATAGAGCTAGCTGATTTATTGGTTTTGCTCACCCCAAACTCTATGCTCTTCGAACCCTCCTGCTCTAAACTGTCATAAACCAACACATCTAAAATATAATTACCAGGTTGTAGGTATAAATCATTGAAAGTTTCTGTGAATTTCGTTGGTACTTGATCAGTAAAGGTTTTGCTGAATACCACATCATTACTACCTTTGGCGATAACTCTAATCTCTAATCTTTGTAAGGAAACCTTAGTGTCTACTTCACCTGCGATATTGATTATCTCCTCATCATTAATTTGAATATCACTTGCTTGTTTATTGATAGTCAGACTTGTAATTAAAGGTGGAGGTGTATCCTTAATTTCCAGTGGTTTAAGAGTGAAGACTATTGGTTTAGCTTCATCTGTTGTTTTCACCCAGAACTTAATCTGGAATATTCCTAAATTATTATATGTATGTTTCTTGTCAGTTACTGTATTCTTCAGGAAGTCAGCAGTAGGATTGTTTCCTGAATAAGTCCAGCTGGTGCCATCACCAAAATCCCAGCCAAAGGATTCTATAGTGGTCTTATAGATTGCTTTACTCTTGACTTTTAGATCTGCAATGAAGCCTGGATTAGGAATATCTTTCGGAGCTAAATTGGCAATAATCGGTGTGAAGGCTACATGGGAAGGCAGCTTCGCTATAGTTACTGTGCCGGCAGATACTGTCCAAGTCTCAGAATGCCCGTCTGGGAAGGTTGCATTAACTTCTAGACGTGGATCATATTCCCCTTGAACGTAGATATGTTTACGATTAGTTAAAGCTACTAGATCAATATATTGATTAATCAGTACTGGTCCGAGGTCAATTGTTCCTGTCTCTTGAATGCCATCTCCGTATATAAACTTATAATTCAAAGAACTAGGTTTATTGTTCTTAGCAGTAATAATTTTCACCTTGGCTTTGAAACTTATTTCTTTATTGCCATTAAGCTCAGGCTCAAATATTTTATCAGCGTTAATGACGCTTAATGAAGCTACCAAGTTTTGTCCAGGTCTAATGATTTGTACTGTATCAGATTGAGCGGTATCAGAATTATTGAAGAAATCTTTTACTGTTAACCCTGCTCTATAGATCCCTGGTTCTTTTCTTGGACCTATATAATAAGTGCTGGCATTAGGGTCATAATTGGATGCGATATTAATGAAATCATCTGTTGGATTAGCTTCTAGGCTCTTATATTCTGTAATCCATGAATATGAACCAATACCATCGTTGACTTGAGAAGCAAAGGTGGCTCTATTTGGATCATAACTATATTGACCAAGGAAGCTCGCCTTATCTGTTGGATTATCACTTGGTTCAAGTATTAATTTATTAATATTCTCAGTTACTACTTTGGCTTTAGGGAGAGCATCATCGATTATATGAATCGCAGTTGAAACTTCTCCAACATAAGTTAAATAACTAATTGGATCATAATAACGAGCTTTAATTAATAAATTATAGTCTCCTATGTAATCTCTTAATACAGGGAATTTGATTTGCTCTGTTCCTACTTTAATCCATGGCAGATCTATAGTCTTGGTTGATAAAGTTTCATTTTCAGCATTAAGTAGTTTAACTTCATATTCCCAATTAGCTTTGATTGTTGGATTTGGAGCGTTGCTCTGTAATTGAATTATGAAGTCTTGATTATTAGCTTGCTCAATAAATTCAGTAGGAGATTGGATGCTTAACGTCACATTGTGATCTTCATTGAAGCAAACACCATGTTTAATTGGTAGTGCATTATTCTTTAGATAATCAAAAGTAGTTTGATTAATTGATGCATATTTACCACTGCCAAATGCTTGATTATAAGGTTTAACCAAATTATTTTTTATATAATCTTCCATCTGTTCATCAGATTTACTTCCATTAGTTAAATAGAAATAAGTGCAATGAGTACCTGGTTTGAAATTAGTTTCTTTGAAAATAATTTCAGCAGCGCCTTCGCTATTAGAATTAGCTGTGTCTGATTGCAGAATAATATACTTATCCTTGTATATTCCTGCGGTTGATTTTCTGTTGATATGAACAGCTTGAAGCTTGGTGTTTGAAGTGGTATTCATCGATATACCAACACTCTTTCTTGTTTTAGTACTGCCACCAAATAAATTTAATTTGAGATTGTTAATGAATGGTTTGCTTGGAGCTGTATAAATAGTTACAGCTTTAATTTGTACGCCATCGTCTGAAGGACCAATAACTTTAATTTTTAGATTGAATGCACCAGAACTTACATTAAAAGGCTCAGATACGATTTCATAGAATTTATTGCCAGCAGCTGGATCTTTGGAGAGCACTAATGCATCGTTAACCCAGACTCGAATCCCGTTAAATCTATTGCCATTGAGATGTAGCATTAACCTGGCTTGATTAGCAGTATAAGTCTGTAACTTAAGTTTTTTAGATATTATTAGAGCATCATTAGAGAATACTGTAGGATAACCATCTTTAAAATAATGATAAGCATTGCCAAAGCCAGTTGATTCATCAAAGAAGAAATAATCTGTATTGAAATCTATATTCAAGTCTATTTTTTTGGAATTACCATCAAGTACATCAAATGTTTTTTCAGTTGGATTAAATAGATTGTTTGTATAAACTTTATCGACTATATAGAATTTATTGTCAGCTGCTTTTTGACTAACTCTGATAGTTATATTTGTTCCTTTGAAATCTTCACTTCTGAGTTTAGCTAGAATTTTATTGCTATCAATAAACGTGCTTGGTCTATCTATGAAATCACCACTGTCAATTTTAATCCTTACATTATGTTCATTCTTACAGAAATTCGAACCTATGATTTCTATTAAAGCTCCTCCCTTTTCTTTGGTATGTGCAATATTACCCATAATGAAGTTTATGCTTGTAACTTTGAGACCTGTTCCGTAACTTGTTCTACAGTCACAACTGCCACCACTGCAAGCGCCTGCTACAGGTAAACTTAAATCACGTATCGGAGTACTATTGTTATCGTTTTTATGATCCGTGATTGAATCAAAATCGCTTATAGGGTCATCTGTAGACTGTTGCTTTAAACTTGCTTTCAGGTCATTTGGAATATTTTCATCGCCATTCTCTTGATCTATTGGTGTTTTGTAGACTGGAACTGAGTTGCTGATTGCACTTGCAAAATCACCAACTATAATAGCTTTGCCATAAGCATTCGCTACTTGACCTTTAGCATCAACTACAGTCAATTTGATGTAATAAACGCCTTTACTAGTATAGGTATGCGTTGTACTAATACTATTAGAATCGCTACCATCTCCAAAATCCCAATGATAACTTTGTATCTCATAATTTTTAGGATCATAACTTCCATCAGCACTCACTGAAACTAAATTAGAGCCAGTATCATGTGTGATTTGTAATTTAGGAATTGGGATTTGATTTGGTAAAACTGTTAAAGTTTCACTCAATACTGGCTTGTCATCTAATTGATGAACTAATTGATATTGACCAGCTTCTGTGAAGCTTTGTGGAGCATCCAATATACTTGAATTAACTTCGCCATAGGCACTATTAAAATCATTAGATTTATCTATCAGAACAGTCTTGCCGCTAAGATCTTTTTCATAACCGCGATATATCCATTGATATTGTTCGTTATTAATAGGTCCAATAGTTACTCCTTTAACAGAACTTGAATCAGTTTCCTCTATTCCAATTAAATTATCAAAACTAAGTGAGCCGACAACAGGTATTTTGGTAGTTACTACTACTGATTCTAAGTTTTTAGTACTGAGAATTTTCTTTTCGGCATCATCCTTTCTATAAACACTAAGTACAGGTGAATAAACACCAGGCTTACTATAATTATGAGTCAGTTCAACTCCATTCGCTGTAAAACCATCTCCCCAATCCCAATTGTAATCCAAGAATTCCGTTCCAGCGTCAAATGGAGTTGCATTGCGGTAATAAATAGATGAAGCTCCAGAGAAGCTCATTATCGAACTGCCAAGTACTAAATCATCTACTCTGTTTTTTAACTCAGCATTCAGAATTGGTGGTGGTTCTAGAATGATTAGTTGAGAACTATAATTACTAATGAGTCCTTTAATGTCAGTAACTTTTAGCACAATATCATAGCTGCCAAATTTATTGAATTTATAAGTAAATTTCGGACTAGTTGCCTGAATCAATTGAATTGCTTGATTAGAATTTGCTACTGGGTTATGGTAATTAATAGTCCAGTAATAGTTTCCTATATTGCCGTTAGGATCAGAGCTAAATAGAGCATCTAATTCAATATTACACGAAAATGTTCCATCAATCTTATATTCAAGGGCTACTTGTCCATTCTCACTAACTCTGCAATCAAAGACATTTTTTACAAATTTAGCAACTGGTGGATAGTTTTTCTCTTCCACTACTATATCTTGAAGATTTATTTGAGAGCTTAAGCCTCTAGCATCAGTAACTTTTAACCATACTTTGTAAGTACCTGGATCGGTAAAAGTATGACTAATTGTTTTGCTTGATGCTGTGATTGCATTATTGAAGCCCCATTCGTAAGTCAAAGTACCATTTTCTGGATCGGAGGACTCGGATGCATCAAAATTTATACTAAGAGGTATTTCACCACTATATTTATCGGCTTTAGCTTTAGCGATGGGAGCTTTATTGGCTTCTGCAACATTTATGGTTTGTGTATAAGTAGAAGCTTTAAATGATTGTTCGTAAATTTCTAAAGTTACGGTATGTGGTCCGGCTTGATTGAGGTAGAATTTGCTGTTTTGATAAATTTGCTCGCGAGGTTCTTCTATTGCCGAATCAATGATAAATCGATATGTTAGATTCTGTCCATTTTGGAAACCACTATTATCAGCTAGTAATGAAATAAAATTTTGAGCTTCTATGTATTCATTTAATATAGAGAAAGAATTTCCTCTGCAAGCTTTACTGGTACAAGTAACAAATCTCTCTTCTTCACAGCTATTGACTTGCAATTGTTCGGCAAGGATTCCTCCACAGTTTGCTTGACAAACTCCTTGATTCACCCAAGTATTCCTTGATTCAAGACAAACTACACTTTTACTGATAATAATAGGACTTAATTGATACTTTTCACTTAGTCTTCCGTCACTAGTGCGTACTATCAGTGAAGGAATGAAAGTGCCTGGAGATCTATATATGTGTGGAACAAGTTTATTAATATTAGTTTCTGCAATTCCATCTCCATAGTCCCAAAGATAAATTAGATTCTCATGAGAATTATTGCGTGGATCAAAACTTCCTGAAGCATTGAAATTTATAGTAGCAATATTATTGTCTCTATCATCCACACGAGTATCAATGAGACCTTGAGCTATAGGCTTATCACCTTGGACTTGAGTAATAATAATAGGGTCCAAAAATCTAAAAACTTTATCAGTTAAATCTGGAGAGTAAGCTATTAATAGTGGCGTATACCTCCCAGCTTTTTTATATGCATGGACTATAGATTGTGGAAATTCTGCAAATGGAGCAGTGAAGCTATAATAGTCTTTATAAAAATTATCACCATAAAAAAGAAAAACAGTAAATTTTCTCTTGCTTAATGGCATATATGGATTGTCACTGCTAATAGAGTAAGTTATTTTAGAATCCAGTAGGGGAGCCTGGTTGATCCTAGAGAGTAGATTAACTTTAAGGTCGCTAGCTTTAACAAACTCATCATAAGGAATGATAGTTTCTTTACTTATTATAATAGGATTGAGAGTAAACTTTGTACTTGTTCTACCATCAGGAGTTTTTACAATTAAATTAGGTATATAAGTTCCATGAGCAGTATAAGTATGATCAATTAAAGCTTTGGCTTCGGTTACAACTCCATCCCCAAAATCCCAGGCATAAGTCATGGCATTGCCATTAAATAAATTTGCTGGATCATAGCTGGCTTTAGCGTCAAAGTTTATTTTAACGACATTGTTTTGATTGTCTTCAAGTTTATTCGTTATAATGCCGCTTGCTATTGGATTTGGTAGAATAAGTTTTTCAACTTTAATAGGATCCAAGAACTGAAATAGTTTGCTTTTAAGATCATTCGAATAAATTATTAGTAGAGGTTTATAAAGACCTGGTTTGCTATATTTATAACTAATTAGGGGGAATTGCTCATAGCTTGCTGTAAAGCTTTTGTATGACGTATAGAGATTGTCTCCGAAGAATAGAAATACAGTAAATTTGCTATTCCCAGGAGCAATACCATTGTTGGATGCTTGAATTTGAAATTTAATATCACTATAACCTTGAGCAAAATTATTTTCCCTATTGATTATATTTGCTGCAAATTTTATTTCATTGGGATTGGGAGTATCTGCATAAGCTGGTAGGAGAAAGAGTTCCAGGTGAATTTGTTGTAAACTAATTACTACTATAATAAAAATTCTTAAAGCTAAAAATCTTAGCTTCGAAAGAATTTTTTTCATTCGTAGGTTATTTTCGTTCAAATTTAAATATTTCAGTCGATGTTAATTGCCCAGTAGCGGAACATCATAAAGAAATTCCCGGTGAAATGTCAAGAAATAATTAAAAAATTGCTGAAAAATTGTTAAGATTTACGTTATTATTAACCACCAGGTAAAAATACCTCATTAAAAGTGAATAAAATGAAAAACAAACTTAGTCTTATAGTCTTTTTATTTCTAGCAATAATCCTAACAATAAAGCAAGTTCAGGCTGTAGATCCTGCTCCAGCAACTAATTTCATTACTATATACACCACAGTTTTCCATCCGGGCCCACAATTATTAGCTAATGGGTCAACAGTGCAATGGGATTTTAATGCGGATGGGACAGTTGATTCTACAGATGTCAATGGCTCATATGTCTTTCCTGGACCTGGTACTTATAATGTAAAGCTCATTACGACAAATAGTTTAGGAGCTAAAAATAGTACTAAAACAATTACTATAAATGAAACTTTAGTTCTTCCACCTCCACCCGCTCCTTCAAATTGGATGAACACTGCTTGGAAAGAGCGAGTTAAGCTAACGGTGCCGAGTGGCAAAGTAACTGAAGATTTGATTGATTTCCCTGTTTATATAAAACTTGCAGATTTAGGAGATGGTCTCTTTAGTAAAACTAATACAAATTGTGGAGATATTAGAATAACCGACAATACTGGTATTACTGAATTACCAAGGGAAGTTGTTGCTTGTAATATAACTAATAAAACAGGCGAATTATATTTTAAAGCCAGTTCTTTGAAAACAGCTAGCAATAATGATTTCTATATTTACTATGGTAATCCTGCTGCTATTAATTATGATAATACTGCCGTTTATGGAAGAAATAAAGTTTGGACTTCTGATTTTGAGTTAGTTGCTCACTTTGAAGAAAATCCAGGAACAAGTCTTTTTGTAAATTCTACTGGTGGTATTGGAGGTGCTTATACTAATCTTGGAGGCTTGGCGACATCTGCCGGCTTGGTTGGCAACTCTTTAGATTGTTCTGCTGTATCTCCTGTCGGATATCTAGACTTAGATCCTTTTAGTGCAAATCAAAGTAGAAATTTTGCCTTCTCTGCTTTTGTTAATTTTAGTTCAACTGCTGTCCCCCAAGTATTTTTTGAATATGCCACACCTGGCGGGCTCAATACAAGACGTGTAGCTGCTATGTTTAATCCAGGGAAAATCAATTGGAATCATAATAATTATGATGGCATCGCAGAGCTTAGTACGACTCTGTCTATAGGCACTTGGTATCATATGAGTATTAATTCTTTAGAAGAAGATAGTGCTCATTCAAAACTTAGTACATGGATGGACGGTGTAAGCAACATTTCTAAGCCTGGATATGATTCTGATAATATTACTGCTAATTTAGGAGTCATTTGTGCTAATAGACTTTTTGGAGAATCTTATAATGGAAAGATAGACGAATTAAGATTTTATAAGAACTTTAAATCTAATGGCTGGATGATTGCAGAAGACAGTAATTTAAGATCACCAAGTACTTTTTATATAGTAGGCACTAAAGAGTCATTATAAGTTTTTTTCTTGTTAATTCTACTATTGATTACATCGTTGTAGACTGAGAGAAAACTACTTTAGATTGATAATCAATTTTAGACCACTCATTTTCAGTGCAAGAGAAAAGTTGCTTACGCAGGAAAAGATATTCTAGCAGTAAATAAAGTATTCTAAATCCCTGCTGGAAAACTTTGGCATTACTGATTTGATCCTCTTCCTTCCAGACTAAAGGAAAAAATTTAAAACTAGATTTTACATGACAACCATAGAACAGCATAAACACATTGAAAGTAAGATTATTGGGGAAGTATAAATAAAATTTACTCTTAAGATAGTTAGTACTATATATGTTTAAGCCAGCACCCATATCTGTAATCCAGTAACCAGTTATCATTGAGCATAATAAATTAAGTCCTATATTGCCCCAGGCTCTTATTAAAGGATAATGGATTAGTTTAGAATTTTTATGAAATCTTGATCCTAAGAATGAATCATATGCCTGGTATTCACCACTAGTTAAATGAGGCACAAAATCAGCTACTTCACCTTGATCATCACCATGAAGCACTGCTACATAATCGTAGCCTTGTATTAATGCGTAATTAAAAGCTACTTTATGAGAACCACCTAAATTATAATTGTCACAATTCTGTAGAAGTGTAGTTTTAACATATTTAAGTTTCTCAAGTCCCTGCTGAGCTGCACTTAAACTATTGTCCTTACTACCATTGTCAATGATTACAATTTCAGTAAAAAGCTTTTGTATTTCCTCACTAAATTTACTAAGAACTCTTGGTATCTGCTTTTCGCAGTTATACATTGGGATAAACAACATGAGCTTAGTTTTACTAGGCATAAACAGAAATTATATAATACAATTCATATATATGCAGCCTAAGGTCTTTATTCTTGATGTCGATGGAGTTTTAAATACCGGAAGATTTTTTTATAGCGAACAAGGCAAGATGATGAAAGAGTTTGGAGCAGATGATAATGATGCTCTATCTTTAATAGATGACTTACTTGAAATTCGTTTTGTAAGCGGTGATAAGAGGGGTTTTGCTATTACTAAGAAGCGAGTAGAAGAGGATATGAACTATCCTCTTGATCTTGTTAGTACATTTGAACGTATTGACTGGATCAAGAAGCGCTATAATCTTGACGAAGTGATATATATGGGAGATGGAGTTTTTGATTATATGGTCTTTAAAGAGGTCGGTTATAGCATTGCTCCAGCTGCCTCTGATGCTTATACTGCGAAACATGCTGACTATATCTGTGAGCGTGCTGGCGGTGATAGGGCTGTAGCAGAAGCTTGTAGGCATTTGATGGATAAATTCTTTGGCGGTTATAATCCTGATAAAATATTGCAAGTTAGGGAATAAACCAAAGGGCAATAAAAAATAGTTCGCTATTATCTTGCCGGCTAAACTATAATGATAAAAGATAGACTTGAAAATTTAATGAAGAAGAGACGCTGTACTCTACTCGGTGTCGGTCCGATGAGTAAGAATTGTGTTGATGCCACGATAGAGCTTGCTAATGATTATCAAGTACCTTTAATGCTTATTGCTTCTAGACGTCAGATTGATTCTGAAGCTTTTGGTGGTGGCTATGTTAATAACTGGACTACTGAAGAATATTCTCGTTATGTAATTGATCAGGACAAGAAGGGTTTTATTATTCTTGCTCGTGATCATGGCGGACCTTGGCAGAATACTATCGAGAAAGAACAGAAGCTGAGTTTAAAGCGCGCTATGGAGTCTGCAAAGAAATCTTATGAAGCTGACATTCTGTCTGGTTTTGAAGTTATTCATATAGATCCAAGTGAAGATATTTTTGGTAATTCTACAACAGATCAGATACTGGATAGAGTTTATGAACTTCTAGAATTTTGTACTAGTGTGGCTCAGAGAGCGAGTAAAGATATAGCTTTTGAAATAGGTACTGAAGAGCAAAGTGGTGGTACTAATACTCGCGAGCAACTTGAATATGTTTTGCAGAATGTACTGAGTTTTTGCGATAAGAATAAAATTCAAAGACCTACTTTTATAGTTATACAAACTGGTACCAAGGTAATGGAGACTAGGAATGTAGGGACTTTTGATTGGCCGCTGAGAATTACTGGTGAGCTGCCAGCTGAGATTCAAGTGCCGCAGATGATAGAGTTATGCAATAAATACAATATATTTATGAAAGAGCATAATACTGATTACCTTTCAGATGAAGCTTTGAGCTGGCATCCTAAGTTTGGTATTCATGCTGCTAACGTTGCTCCAGAGTTTGGAGTAGAAGAGACTAGAGCTTTCTTGAAACTTTTAGAAGACTATAAGTTACCTAAGCTCACTGATAGATTTATTGATCTGGCTTATAACTCTCATAAATGGGATAAGTGGATGTTGCCTAATACTAATGCTGGTAAGCGTGAAAGAGCAATCATTGCTGGTCACTATGTTTTTGCTAAGCCTGAATTTCAAGAAATAAAACAAGAAGTACAAAAATCTGCAAAAGATGTAGATATAGATCAATATTTAAAAGATAGAGTTAAATTAAGCATTATGAGATACCTTAAGGCATTTAGACTTTTAGACATATCTAAATATAGTCTTGGTAATGAAATGCTCATCATGAACAAGCAAGAACAGGAGATTAATATATGAAAAGGACTGCTACTATAGTTCTGAATAGAAATCTACCTGAAGTTACTAATAAACTTTGTGAAAACATAGAGAAATATAATTCTGAGTTTACTGATGTATATGTAGTAGAAAGTGGCTCTAATAAAGATTCTCTGTCTAAATATTGTACTTGGCATGCAGCTTGGCCTGAAGCTATAGAAGAGGGTTTGCGCTATCCAAGAGGTTTTAATTATGGTTTACATAAATTATATGAAGAGGGTAAGTTTAAACAATATGATTATTTCTTTCTGGTTTGTAATGATGTAGAGTTTTCTACGCCTAATGTTGTTGAGGTTCTTGAAGAGGAGATTAATAAGCATCCTAGGCTTGGTATTTTGTCACCATGCTCAGAACAATGGGGAGAAAAAATACTTATAACCGGTAATAATGATGTGAAATATTTTTGGTATACTCAGTTTCTTTCTTGGTTTGTGAGAAGAGAATTTATCGAAGATATATTACCAATGGAAAATTCAAGTCATCTTAATTTCATGTTTGATGGTGCTAATTTTAGAGGTTATGGAGTTGATTTAGAGCTGATAGCTAAAGCTTATGCTAATGATTGGGCTTGTGGTATCACTCCTAGAGCTTGGCAGACAGAGAATGAATCCTACTTAAAGACTAAGGCTGGGATAATGATGACAGATAGTTATGATATAAACATTCAAAAACTACTTGAAGAAGGTAAGAATTGGATGCGTAATAAATATGGATTTAATAGTCGCTGGCTAATGCAGATGTATTCTAAGAATTTTTATGATAAGTTTTTTGAACACTATCCTGAATTATTGGAGTATAGAATTAATTAATTATGGTACAAGTAATAAGTAAACCTTGGGGTAAGGAAGAAGTAATAGAAATTAATGATAAGTATATGATGAAGAAACTTACTATGCATAAAGGGCATAGATGTAGTATTCAATACCATAATCATAAGAAAGAAACTATTTATGTACTTGAAGGAATTTTAAATATTTATATTGGTAATAGCGTTGAAACTCTCACTAAGAAACAGTTTCATCCAGGTGAATCTATAACCATTAGTCCTGGTATTGTACATAGGATGGAAGCTGAATTGGGAGATGCTGTCTATCTTGAAGCTTCTACTCCAGAAATGGACGATGTGGTTCGTCTAGTTGATGACTATAAACGCAATTGAGCTATAAAGTATTAATTCCTACTGCCGGTACTGGGTCGCGCTTAGCTGATCTTACTAAAAATATAAATAAATCTCTGGTTGCTATTGCTAATAAACCCTGTATCTCACATATTGTAGAAAAATTTCCTAAAGAGATAGTGATTGTTATTGCTCTTGGTTATAAGGGTGAACTAGTTAAAGAGTATTTAGAATTAGCTCATTATGATCGTAAGTTTGAGTTTGTAGAAGTAAGTCCATATGAAGGTGAAGGATCAGGATTAGGTTTGAGCGTGCTTAGATGTAAAGAATATTTGCAATGTCCTTTTGTTTTCTGTTCTTGTGACACCATTGTGGATGAAGAGATAGCAGCTCCAGATAGTAATTGGATGGCTTATGCTCAGATAGATGGTCCTGTAGATCAATACCGCACTGTTCTAGTAGAGTCTGGCAAAGTCTTAAAATTATTAGAGAAGGGAAACAAGGAAAAGAATATTTATCCCTATATAGGACTTGCTGGAATCCATGACTATAAGAGCTTTTGGCAAGCTATGGAAGCTGGTGATAATGAGGCTATTACTATTGGTGAGAGTTATGGGTTAAGACAATTAGAAAATATTCATGCTTATAAGTTTACTTGGCACGATACTGGTAATCTTGAGGCTTTAAACAAGGTTCGTGATAAATTTCATGATCTGGATGGTCCTAATATATTAGAAAAACCTACAGAGGCAATTTGGTTTGCTAATGATAGGGTAATTAAATTTAATACAGATACTAAATTTATTTCCGACAGAGTCAAACGTACTCAGGTTCTGGGTGATTTTGTGCCGAAAATTATCCAAGCTACAGAACATATGTACTGTTATAGAGAAGTCCAAGGCGAAGTACTTTCTAAGATTATCAATTTAAAAATTTTCGAAAACTTACTTAATTATTCTCAAAAATTTTGGAACTCAACTCCAACTAAACCTAAAAAATTAAGTCCAGAAAAACAAAAATATTTTAAAGATATCTGCACTGATTTCTATAAGATCAAAACATTTCAAAGAGTTGAGCAATATTACAAAACTTTTGGCAATACTGACAAAGAAGAAAGTATTAATGGTATAAAACATCCAAGCACTAAAACTTTACTTGAAAACCTAGACTGGGACTGGATTAGCAATGGACTACCTGGTAATTTTCATGGTGATTTTCATTTTGAGAATATTTTATATGATAAAGATGCTCACAAGTTCACTTTTCTTGATTGGAGACAAAATTTTGGTGGCGAGATTGAATATGGAGACGTCTATTATGATTTGGGTAAGCTAAATCATGGCATAATCGTTTCCCATGAATTAATAGCAAAAGACTTATATGAGGTTAGCATTAATGGTAATGAAGTTAGATATGACCTACATCGTAAGCAGATTTTAGTAGAATGTGAGAGATTCTTTAAAGAATATTTAGAAGCTAATAGCTATGATTATCAGAAAGTCTATGTAATGACGGCACTAATCTATCTTAATATTGCAGCATTACATCATTATCCTTATTGTCATTTGCTTTATTATTTAGGTAAGAGCATGTTGGCTAAGGCTGCGGACTAGGCAATGCTTGTGTTGTGGCATATATGGCTATAGCTTTATCGGATTTAAGCAATAGTTCCCTGGCTTTCCCTAAATCAAATTGGGATTGTTCTCTACTTGGAAAAATGAACTTACCATGTTCAGAGTCGAATTGATGGAATTCTCTCGTGGCATCTTGGTAACCAAGTATCCAAACATAATCGTCATTTGCATATTGATTAATTTTTTCTGTTGTGGCAACAAATTTATACAATCGATACTCGTAAGGTGCTTTATCTGGTATCTTATCTACTAATTTGAATAAGTTCGGATCTTCAAGCCTTTTCTCTGCTGCCTTAGATAAGGCATTGTTTTTATGAATTAAAATAAAATCTACTCTCAATTCCTCTAATAGTCTAGGGTTCAAAGTATAAAGAGCTGTTTTTTGCGTAGTATATTCAGGCTTAAGTAATACTCCACCTATATCATAGAACCCTGCGATAAGCGGACAATCATAAGCCCATGGGATTTGATCTTCGTCATAATGTAGTATTACTCTGCCAGATCTTTGATTAGACTTGAGCATTTTAACTAAGCTTCTTTCAGTCTTGTTGAATCGATATCCAGTTATCGCAAATCTCTCATTTGGGATGAAATTTGCTAAGCCAGGTAATAAAGAAATTACAAGGCAAACAGGTAAAATGAATCGTAGAATTTTTCTCTTGCTGAAAAATTTAAATTCTTTTTCTAAAGCATATAAGCTTATTGCAACAAAAATCATTGCATAAAGCTTAGCTGGGAATAGGAACCGAGTTAATTCAATAGGTGCAATGCAAAATTCAAAAAGGAAAACTGGAGCAAGGCTGACTAGAGAAGATAGCATTAAAAGTTTTTGTATGAAACTTAATGATCGTTTTTTGTACCCCCAAATAAATAGAAATATGACTAAGGCTAAGAGGATCATGAAACCAAATTCTCTAAAGGATAAAGAAGAAAACAAAGGTACTTCGAATTTATATCTGCCAGCCCTTTCTTCGTAACTTTTGCCTAAGCTAAATAAATACTCGGGCTTATAGAAATAACTTAAATAGCGTAGATAGCCTACAGTCCAAGTTAAGTGTGGTTTAAAGCTCATAGCTTCAATACCGTTGATTTTAGATTGACTGCCAGTGAACGTAAGGAGTTTTCCAAGACAAATCATTACGAAAAATATAACTGTCGGGTTTTGAAAAATTGTTTGAATTTTATTGATGCTTTGTATACTGAAATTAAATAGGAATTTTATTACAAAATAACTAGCTCCTAGTGTTAATAAGTAGGCTGGGAAAATAAAATAAGACATAAAGGAAACACCTAGAACAGATAAGTAGAAATAGAAGTTTTGTTGTTGATTAGATTCTAATTGAATGGTCTGTAAAATCAATATGAGTAGATATACTAGACCAAAGAGTATAGGTAGGCTATTAGAACAGCCAGATAAAGCATCAGTTGAAACTTGAGAATTCATTAGCCAATCTTTAATGAATTCAAAAAGTTCATATTGCTTCATATTCAATATTTCCCGTACAAGAAAGTCCAGTGAATTAATTGAAGTGAATAATATTATTGAAATGCAGGCAAGTAATGAATATTTTTTATTTTCAGCGTCAGAATTAATAATTTTGAAAAGTAATATGGGCAGTAAGAAAGCTGCTATGGCTAATTGAGCTCCATTTAATGTAAAAGGATCAATATTCTTAGCAAATATTTGAAAGAAAGCACCCACAAGATCAATACCATAATGATAAAAGTTAAAAACTATATCCTTATTTATTAGAAGTCTAGGAGGGTAATAATCATTCATCGCTATATTTGCCGAATATGCCAGATGTTGTGCGTCACCAATATTCATGAGCTGATTGCGAAGAAAGCATAATAAGGATAGAAGCATAGAGACTAGTATTAGGATGATCTCGCCTAATTCTGGTTTATTGATTGCAAATGTATTACGATAATTTTTCAGAGCGAAAACGGCTAAAACTAGCATTGGTATTAAAACAAAATACATAGCTTGCGTGAAGCTGTGTATTAATAAGGCAAGTAAATGCGAAGCTAATATGAATTGCGATAAGCCAATTAAAATAGAGAGACAAATGAAACTAATTAGTGAACTCTTGAGGTTAGAATTGGATTTTTTATAAATCCAAGCCCCATTGATAAAGATCAGTCCTAGGACTAGTATTAGGACTATAGAGCTCATTTCAAATCTTTTCCTTTCTTAACTTAGCAACTCTAAGAGCTATGAACAATAGCATGAAATGTATGAATTGTAATCTATATCTTGGTTCACACATGGTTATTAGAATTGGGAAGAATGCAAAATATAGAGCTGAAATTAAGACTATCAATTCAAAAATATCAAATTGATGAGTTTTATAGAGATTCAATAAGTACACTATCAAAGCAATTAGAAAAACAGGTAAAATAACCCAAATCCATGGGGTGAATGCAAATAGTCTTTGCCACCAAGGTGAGAGACCTTCTACCTTATGCCAAAAGCCATAAGGAGTATCCATATTAACCATAACTAAATATTTATCACTTGGATCCATTTTGAAATAACTAAAGAAACTATGTGCTTTAGAAAGCTGGTTCTTTTCTATATGTATAACCTGCGCCTCTGAGTGAGCTAATTTGGGATCTAGGTTACTTGTAAGGCTGAAGGGAACTAGTGTGAATTGTATCGGATTAAATCCAACGTTAGGTCTGATAGAGGACTCATAAACAAAAAGTCCTAGGTCTTCTTTTGCAAACATATTTACCATTGAAACTCTGAAAATTCTTTTTAAGGTTTTAATTGGTTGTCCTAAGGAAAGATCAAGGAAGTATTCAGTGCAGATCTTAGACCATTCATTAGGAGGAATGGCTGCTTGAGTATAAGGATGTATTATTCTCCCTTCCCTGCCAGCAACACTGATTCTGGATATCGCTAAATAGAATGGTGATGTAACAGAATTAGTATCGTTAATAGCAAACTCTTGTTTGAATTTATCCGTAGTGTTAATGAATATATCAGTTAACCAGGGATGCCGAGTTTGAGTTCTGGAGTAGATCATATCTTCCGTTAAAGCCCAGAGTAGAACACCAGCGCCTGAACGGGCAGCTTCATTGGTGGAGACATCAAAAATCTTAGATTGAGAGTAATTGAAACAACAGATTGGCCATTTGACAACATAGCTACATGAATAGAAAACAATAGCTGCCAAAATAAACTTGCTGATTTTTTTCTTTAATAGAAAATATAATCCATATAAACCAATCACTATTGTGATTGACAGTATCCATAGATCAGAAATCGGTTTGGTAAGGGAAGATAGTCCAGCAGAAAATCCTGCGCTAGCAGCATAGATCCAAAAGAATACTGGATTGGAATTATAGAAAATTTCTTGTATTAGTTTAATAGTAAGTAATAAGAAAAATACATGAAAAGCTTCTGGCATAACCACTTGTTCCATATATAGGAGAGCTGGATTGAGAGAAAATATTATACTTGCTATTAACGCTAATATTCGATTAGAGTTAGCTTGGCAAAGTATCCAGTAGATTAATATAGTGGAAGCTACTCCACAAAGTTTATGTAATATGATTACTTCACTAACATCCCCTGTATGGTTAATTTGTATAAAATAATTTATTATCCGATTAAATAATCCAAAGTTAATGCTAGAAAGTAACCAGCCAAAATTACGTTCATTGATAATTTGCAGAGGGACAAAGTATTTAGGCGAATCTGCTACAAACAATGTAGGTACGTTGGAGCTAAAGCGTAAAATCAAACTAAATCCAGCAAAGATGAGGAAAGGTAAATGATTATTTAGTATTGTTTTGTTTTTGCTCATAAAAGGCCTTACTCTATTATAATAACAGTATGCTCACTCCTTGTTTATTTATAGCCTACTTAGCTATTCTCCTTATCTTCGGAGATATATTGATTAGTAGATCTTTCGCCACATTAAATTATCCAGCTAAATTGAGTTCTCGAATTGCAGTAGCATTGCCATTTGGTTTAGCATTCCATTTATTTACTGCTCATATTTTGGCTCTTTTTGCTACACATAGTTATAGAATTGCAGCTTGTTTGAGTATTGGTTTAATGTTGCTGATAATTATTATTGCCGAGTTTAAACAATATTATTCATTAAATAACTTAGGTCAAGATTTATTATCCTTTGGTAAGTCTAAGGAAGCTTGGGTAATTGTTCTTGGATTATTGATTGCAGTTAGTTGCGGTATCAGAGGACATTTAACTGACTCAGACAATACTCATATACCTTGGATGGCAGGCATAGTACTGAATAATGACTATCCGCCATTACTGCCAGTAAATCCAGAATATAATTTGAGTTTTTATCATTATGGAATTGATCTTCTCAATTCATCAATTTTCTCAATTACAGGAGCACTTCCTTGGGATGCTATTAGTATGCAAGTTGGCATTGGAGCTTTCTCAGTGTTTCTTGTAATCTATGCTATTTATGATTATTTTTTCAAATCATTTGTCATAACTTTTCTGGCAACTTTATTTACTACTTTCTTTACTTCAATAATGGGACTTGAGTTTATTTATAAATTTGCTAGTAAGATTTCAGAATGGGGCGTGAAGGGTTTCTTCTATTATTGGCAGCAAGCTAGCTTACCTGCTATTGGACATATACCTTATAATCTAGTGCTTATATCTCAAGATATGGGAACGGCTCCTTTATTGGTAATACTTCTGTTCTTACTGATTCTTAAAGATCAAACAGATTATAAATTTAGTTTTTTCAAAATAGGATTGCCAGTTCTGTTACTTTCTTTTCTGACTTATTTTTGTTATGAAGCATATTGGTATGTGAGTTTTGCTGGTCTAGGATTACTTTTTACTTTAGAAGTACTTGTTGCATTGTTTAGAAATCAGTTTGGTTCAATCCAAGTCCGTCAAAAACTATTAAATTTCTTTTTCTTTATGGCTTGCTATAGCATTGCGAAGTTTTTAACTTTCAGATCAGGGTTTTCTTCATTCGATAATATTAATGCTCTAGTGATTCATCCAACACTATATTGGGATCACTTTGCGATGCAGTTCTTGAATTTCTTCCCGCCACCAATGGATAATCATACTGTATTACCAGTGCGTGATTATGTTTCAGGGAAGATTATTCTCAATGTTTACTTATGGTCAATGGTTAGTTTTCGTAACTGGGGATTTTTGACTATAGTGGTGATTCTACTCAGTGCCTATAAATTATTTAAGAAACAATTTGATAACAGTTTTGTATTTGTGTTTGCAGGTGCAGCGGGATTGTTTGTGCCATTTATTGTGGACTATGTTGTCAAGCCAAGTGAGACTTATAGATTCCCAGCTTGGACTATGATCATGTTTCTATTCTTTGTTGTTATTTCAGTAATCAAATTAGTACAGGAAAATACTAAGTTGCAGAGCTTATTAAAGCCTCTGCCTATAAGGATTTTATTGATAGTCAATTTGTTGTTTTTCCTATTGCCTGGAGTGGCATCTATAGTTCCTTCCTTCGGACATGTGGCATATGGCGTGGATGATAGGCTTACTAAACCACAGAAATTAGCCTTAGAAGTAATGATCAAGATTCATAAGCCTGGCGAGATAGGCTTAGCTGCTAGACCTTTTTACTGGATGAGTGATATCGCTAATGTTGCAGGATTCTATGGTGTTGGAGGACAGATGTCTAAGATGGATATGCTTACAAGGAAAACAGCTATTAATTTAATGAATCCAATCTTGCTTCAGGAATTAAAAGTAAATTATATATTGGTAGATAAGAATGATGTCCTGAGTGAAGCAGCTTTGGAGCGTTTAAAGAACCCAAGCTTGTTTGAAGAGATTACTAAAGTGCATGAACTTAATCCAGATTGGCATTTCTATCGTTTTGTAAATCAGATAGGCTATGATCCAACTCAGATAAGTTTATTAAAGGATGAGTACGATTGGGTTGTGGGGTCTAAGTTTGGTTATGAATTTAAACCATTAGTGTTTGAGAATAACGTAATGTACATTGGTGAAGAGAGAAGGGAATTAGAAGGTATAGTGAAGAACTATAAGCAGAAACTTAAAGTGGACAATATACCAGTTGCTATGTGGCTTGTTGCTGAAGCTATAACAAAACCAGAGCTAGAAGCTGTATTTGAGAGTCAGAGACAGCGGCAATAGATTTACTCTATTTAACTTTTTTCAGTAAGAATTCGTTGTTTAATAGTCCATTATTACAGATCAAATTCTCTAAGTTAAAACCTTTCTTTTGTAAGAATAGAAATATCTCTGCAACCGTAGCAAACTCATAAGGATAGCCACCTAGCCAATCAATGATATCTGTTTTCCAGCTCATGCCTCTAAAGTTAATATGATTCTTTATTTGTTTGAATGGATTTGTGAAAGTAGCTAAATAGAAGCAGATTAAAGCAGTCATGGCTAAGTAGTCAATAAAAAATTGAAGAAATTTAGGTAAGCTAGTATAGAATTTCTTTTCGGCAAGCCACATATAAGAATTACCAAACCTGAAATCTGGATAAATATTAAAACCATCAGATTTATTATAGATAGCAATGCACATATATCCATCTGCTTTAACAAGTCTTGCTGCATGATCTATGGCTGTCCACATATTGCCTGTGTGATGTAATACTCCCCATGAATAAACAAAATCATAAGTGCCAAGGCTATTTACAAAGCTTTCATCTAGTATAGATCCATGAGTTATTTCCCAGTTCTCTGGATTGCCTTCTGCTTCTCTCAATCTCCGGCAACATTCGACTGAATTTTCATCAATGTCTAAGCTTAGAATTTTTTTCGCTCCAAGTCTATGAGCAACTAAAGAGAACAGACCGCTGCCGCAACCTATATCAACAAAAGTTTTCCCTTGAATATTTTCTTCTCCACAGAATTTCTTAGTGGCTTCGATGGCATATTCTATAACGGTATCATTAAGGCAATTATCAAGGTAATGTGACCAATTCTCACCAAAACGGAAAAAATTCTTGGGTTTACGTATAGATTCGTTTTTGGTAATTGTCTGAGTATTCATTTTCTAGTTTAGTTTATCATTTTTGTGAAGTAATAAGTGCCATCTTCTCCAAAATCCTACCTCTTTGCTACACACATTAGCCCAGTACTGTTCCCTATAAGTCCCTGTAAAAATGCCACTGGGATAAAAGCCAGACTTAATGGAACCATATAGAATGACATACCATTTCTTAATTGACTATGAAATAACTTAGTATCTTGAAGCATATTCTGTATGGATATAGCCCACTGAGCTGGATCTAGGTCTGTATAAAATTTAGTAGTAGAAAATTTGCAATTATCAGCTATGAGTTGAAGATTTTGCTTATTGAATAGATGTATATGTCTTGGAATATGTAATCCTGCCCAATATTTACCAAAGATTGCAAACTCAATTGCTTTAGTATTAGGAGTGAATAAGATTATTTGTCCAGAAGGATTAAGTTTAGCGTAGCAATTCTTCATAACGGCTATTGGATCAAGGAAGTGTTCTATAACATTATTGAGCAAGATGATATCAAACTTCTCTGCAAAAGGAATTTCCTGTTCTACATTGGCTATTTTGACTTGAACCCCATTGTCCATCAGCCTTGCAGCTGCAGCACTACTAAAATCACAGCCGTATAAATTCTGATAACCTAGATCTTTAAATGCCATTAACAACTCTCCATTGCCATAGCCAATTTCTAGAATTTTAGAATCCTTGTTGAAAAACTTAGTGAGTTTTTTTGCTTGGTTGCGGAATTTTATTTTTTTAAGCTGAGAAAAAACTCCTGAGCCGATTGGCAAATAATTCCTATACTCAGATGGATAAAAGCTGCTAATGTCATTAAGCTTAGGAAGCGGCTTTTGGTATATTAATCCGCAGTTACTACATTGATAGAGGTCAATTGGACTGCAGGTTTCATACTCCCAGTCCTTAAGTCCTGTAAATTTAATGGTGTCTTGATTGCAACTACAGACAATACAGCTCATCTAATGATTCGCAACTCCTGCCTTGTAATCGACGTTATATTCATTATTAGGTATGACTACTGTACTAACATCAGGTCTAAACATACCTTCATTTTTAATTGTTGGTAGAGAAGGCACTGGCGGCTCAAAAATATATGGACCAGGATTGAGATCAGCAGGTTTAGTTTGTTTCTTATTGATCCAGTCTATGCCATGGAAATCCTTAAATCCTAGAGTATGAACTTTCCATCTTCTGTTTCTCATTGGCACATCTTCAGCCCAAGCATTCTTTAACCAAGAACTGAATACGACTCTAAATGCAGGTTGAAGAAAACCCATCCAGCTAGGTACATGCATATTGTAATAAATTTTCATTCTTGATCTATTATTAGGCAGATCAAAGAAGTGTACTTCCATATCTAGCATGCCATAGAGATCCTTATGAACAGTTCTCATAATGTGTGGTTCAGGCATAAATTGGAAACCTATCCCTTCGTTCTCAAAAGGTACTACAGGAATCTTCGCTCTTCTGTAAACTAGTGCCCAATCATCTCTTTCAGCTAAGATTCTTGCTTCTCTATAAAGCTTCTGGTGAGTACCAAGTAAGTGTTCATGGTCATAATAATTCCACATTATTACTTCCTTCGGGCAATCTTGTTCTAGCTCTAATTCTAAAGTAAGTTTAGTTCTACCATTGTCGTTTTTTGCCATAAAAATTATCCTAATAAGTTTACATAAACTTTATTACCATCAACCTTAAGTTGATACTGTCTTAAAGGCAAGCCTGGATTAGTTTTACATGAACCATCAGCACAGGAGAATTGCCAATTATGCCAAAGACAAGTAAACACTCCATCCTTAGCCTTACGATAGCCTACTGGTCCACCAAAATGAGGGCAAATATTGCTGATAGCTTTCAATTCACCTTCATGTTTATAAAGCAAAATATCGTGATCATTAATCCAACGTGATAATTGTCCATGTGGCTCAAGTTCGTCTATAGTTGCCAAGAATTGAAAATCTTGTCCCTGTTGGTTTTGATTTTTAACTGTTAATAATGTATCTTCGCTAACCATTTCAATCCAGGATTGTAACACAGCAGGCTTAATTTTCAATCAACCTTAGGGATATATGTTAAGACCCATTCTTTATTTTATCAAGATCGATAATGGCATAGCCAATTCTTTTCTCAGCCATAAATCTTTCTAAGAAAAAAGATTCTCCTGGATTGAGTTTAACTAGTTCTTGAGATAAAGCATTATATGGTTCTAAGTAGACAGGATTATTAATATAAGGTTGTTGATAGAAATTATATAAAGCCAGAAAATAATTTATGTGATTGGCATCAGCAAGTTTAACAAACTCATCTCTAGACTTGGCATAAGTCATTCTTATAGCTACTTCATTACGTCTTCTGATTTCAGCAAGAGATTCATGAGTATAAGCCATGCTACGTTCGTAATCTATAAACACTTTGCGTTTACTAGTAATTGAGACTGTACTAATATCTGGCAATAGTGGATGGGCGGCAATTAGACTATCTTTAGGAGTTTGTGACAAGACTTCATTAACAGCTGGAGTAACAGAAACATACCTAGCATGATAAAAGGTACGAGTTATATTCCAATAATAGCCCGTACTAATCAATAAAGCTAGTACAAAAACCTTATCAGCAATTGACTTTGGTAATTCATGAGACAGCTGCCATAGCCAGATGCCAACAATTAGAGTTAAGCATATAACAGAAAGTAATAAAGAAGGTACCGCTAGATATCTACTGGGTAAGTATAATACTGGGAACAGTAATTGTGATGCTATATATAAGGAAATAGCAGCATATAGTAGTGTTGCTGGACTAGAACTAAATATCACAGAAAAAGAATTGTAGAAAATATTTTTGGTCTTACTGTTTTTTTTAGTATTTATGCCAACTAGTACGAAAAATAAATAAAACAAGCTAGCTACAAAAGCATATTTAATAATAGAGCTAATGGGAAGGTAACCAATGCCTAGTCCCCAATGTTCATTTTGCCACCAACTACCATCCCAAACAGATGAACCAAATATCGGATGACGTCCTCCAGGATTGAATTCTGGTAAAGCTTTCATCTCTGCTACAGTGAATGATGTGCCAACACCTTGAGTTTTAATATCTTTGAAAATTACTAGATAAGTAAACGCTACTACTGCTGCATTAAATAACCAGAGTAAAAATTCTTTGCGTTTAAAATCTATAAAATTAAGACGATATTTAATAATGCCATCAAAAAACTCCATGGCGAAGCAAATTAAGAAAGCATGCGGACTAACAAAAATACTGATTAGGCATAGTAACCCTGCTGTAATATTTTTGTTAATAAGTTTAAAATACATATAACTCAAGATGCCTAGCCACACTAGTGAACGTGAGTGTGCTGCAGAAAGGTGATCAGTACACCATGTAGTCGTTACTAGTGCAGTTGAGAAACATAGAGCCCAGAGATCTATTAATGCAATGTTAGTACCAAGAATTTTTACTTGATTTAAATTCTTGGTGAAACTTTCATAATGATTAAGTAATGCTTGAAAGAATAAAAACGCAGAAGCTCCTGTTAGGATGGCCATGATTAAGGCTAAGAATTTTGAGAAGAAAATTAAGCTTGGAGTAAACAAAGGTGCAAGTTTGTATACCAAAAAAAGTAAAGGAACTCTATAAGTATGAGATTCATACATAGGTGCAAAGAAATCATTTTTAAATAATTCTGGATCCCAAAGGCGCCATGTCCAAAACATGCTTTGTCTGAAATCATCCTGTACTACCAGCTCATCACCAATAATAGGGCCTAAGATTTGCCAGCTAATAACAAATGCAATGATTGAAGCTAAAATAACATAGTATATTTGAGGTTTTTTCATAGTGCTCGCATAGTTATCAGTGAATCATTATATAATTAAGCCTCGAGAATGTGCGGAATAGTAGGGTTTACAAGTTTTAAGAATCTGGGTTTTGATAAAGAAAAAATCCTAACTGCTATGTGCCTTAGTATTGTGCATAGAGGGCCAGATGATGCAGGTATAGAGATCCAGGAGAAGATAAATCTCGGATTTAGAAGGTTAAGTATTGTTGGTTTAGAAACTGGTCATCAACCGATGTTTTCTTTTGATAAGAAACAGGTCATTGTATTCAACGGTGAAATCTATAATTATAAAGAGTTGAGAGCTTCATTAGAGAAGCAGGGTTTTCCTTTTAAGACTAATTCAGATACTGAGGTAATTATTAACCTTTATAAAAAATTGGGGCTTGATTTTGTAAAGCAACTCAATGGTATGTTTGCTTTTGCTCTCTGGGATATTGATGAAGAGAGGCTCATACTAGCTAGAGATAGAATGGGAGAGAAACCACTCTTCTATCAACGCAAGGGTAATGAAGTTTTCTTTGCTTCTGAGCTTAAAGCACTGGTTAAGCATCCACATTGCTCGCGTGAGCTATCTAGTGAGGGTCTTAATAAGTATCTTACTTATGAATATGTGCCAACGCCCTACACTATCCTTGATCAAGTATGGAAATTAGAAGCAGGTGAGATGGCTGTTATTACTGAACATGAAATGCATAAGAGTTTTTACTGGCAGCATCCTAATTATGGTTTCCAGGAAGGTACTGTTCATACTGAAAAAGAGGCTATCGAACAGATAGATTCCTTACTTGCTGATTCTATTAAAATACGTATGCAAGCTGATGTACCTGTAGGAGTGCTGCTTAGTGGTGGTATAGATTCTAGCTTGGTGACTGCAATTGCATCGAAAGTGAAAACCAGTAGCGAAAGAATTAAAAGTTTCTCTATATATTTTGATGAAGCTAGTTATGATGAATCAAGTTATATCAAGAAGATCGTTTCCAAATATGATCTAGAACATTATTCTCAAACAGTTACCTCTAAAGATATGCTTTCTGTCTTTGGTCAGCTCGGTCGTATTATGGATGAGCCTATGGCTGATGCCTCTATAGTACCTACTTACTTCTTGTCACAGATGACCGCTAAAAATGTGAAGACTGTTATGGGCGGTGACGGTGCAGATGAAATGTTTGCTGGCTATCCAACTTATAGTGCTAATAAATTAGTGCAAATCTATAATATTATTCCTTATGAGCTTCGCTCTAGATTAACTACCTTATTTAGTAAGGCTCAAGGTTCAATAATCCCCATATCTAATAAAAATATTGCTTTGGACTTTAAGCTTAAGCAGTTTTTTAGAGGTGCAGGTGTGGCTAGTGAAATCCGCTTCTTTAGATGGATGGGTGGCTTTCTTGAGCAAGAGAAAAAGAACATTCTCAGTGCTCACTATCAGAATAAAATTCTTGGTCAGCTTACCTACTCTGATCTTAATAGATATTTGTCTAGAACTAATATTCATAATGAAACAGATAGATTACTTTACTTGAGTCAGAAGCTTTATTTAACAGATGATATTTTGGTTAAGTCTGATCGTGCTAGCATGCAGAACTCTCTAGAAATTCGTTCACCATTTCTAGATCATCGCTTAGTTGAATATGTTTCAATGTTGCCTGATAGGTTTAAATTAAAGACCCTACAAACTAAATATATATTAAAGAAAGTTGCTGAAAAATATCTTCCAGATGAGGTTATTTATAGACCGAAGAAAGGCTTCGGTATTCCTATAACTCAATGGCTGAGAGAAGATCTTAAGGAGCCAATGCTGGATTTATTGTCTAAGGATAGACTGGAATCTCAAGGTATTTTTGAATATAGTGGTATTAAGAAGCTTATAGATGATCATCTTGAGCATAAAACTAATAATCGTAAATTGCTCTGGGCTTTACTAAGCTTGCAATTATGGATAGAAGAATATAAGCCTAATTTTTAACAATATTCATTTCAAATCCCTCAAACCGGGAGGGGTTTGGTTCCGCCGCTTCGCGGCGGTTGCGCTGCGCGCGGCTTAAGAAAAAATATAATGAAATTTAATTCAAATTATTTTTGGATGGGTGCGGTTATGCGTATAATTGATTAATAATTAATGGTTGATGTCTGATATTCAAGTCTCTGAAAATAATTGAAGAGTATATTTTACTATTAGTAATTCTTGTATCTTCCATTACTACTGTCTCTTGTAATTCGGAGTTCTCTACTCTGCAACCATCAGCAATAGTAGTGAAAGGTCCAATAATAGAATTGCTGATCTTTACATTCTTGCCGATAAACACTGGTCCCATGATATTAGAATCATCTATTACTGTATCGTTATGCACAGCTACATTACCCAGGATATAAGAGTTTCTGACACGTGAATTAACATTGTCAAACTTGCTTGAATCTATAAGCATAGTTTTATTAGCATCAAGTAAACCAATGCGCGTTCCAGAGTCAAACCAATAAGAGTCAAGTCTTTCTGTTTGTACATTGAGTCCTGTTTCTACTTGCAAGGAGATAGCATCAGTAATCTCTAACTCCCCTCTGCCAGAAGGTTTGATTTTGCTAATAGCATCGAATATTTTACTGTTAAAGAGATAGACTCCGACAATCGCATAGTTAGAAACGAAAGTTTTAGGCTTCTCTACTAAACGTTGAGCCTTGCCACTTTCATCAAACTGCACTACTCCGAAATCATAAGGACGATCTACTGTCTTAATGAGAATTAAGCTATCAGATTTATTCTTATAGAAAGTCTCTTTTAAATCAACAAGGGGTTTGTCAAAAAGATTATCACCAAGCAATACCGTGAAATCGGAATTACCAACGAAACTTTTAGTACAATTAATAGCATGTGCTAATCCTAATGGCTCTTCTTGATAAATAAAACTTATACGAGCATCGAATTTCGCAGCTGCAATACTTTCTTCGATTTGTTTACCTGTATGTGGGCTGAGAATAATGCAGATCTCATTTATATCTGCACGACGCATATAATCAATACAATGAAATAAAATTGGTCTACCTAAAACAGGTACCAATTGTTTCGCATAGTTATTTGTGATAGGAGCGAGGCGCTGTCCTTTACCGCCGGATAATATGACACCTTTCATCCTAGTAATATTCCACTTATGTATAGATGTTTAAATATCCTCTATTTGGTGGAGCCTGAGTTCGGGGCATAATATAGTAGCCTATGCGTCACGCGAAAAAAATTTTACTCACAGGTTGCAATGGTTTTATTGGAACCAATTTTCTTAATCTTATTTATAAATCTTATCCTGATCTGGAGATTTTTAATATTGATAATTTAGATTTTGATATATCTAAAAACAATCATAAGGATAAAGATCCAGATAGATATCATTTCGTTCATGGTTCTATTTTGGATAAAGAATTATTGAATAAAATATTTGTTGCTAATAGATTTGATCAGATCATTAATTTCGCTGCTAACTCGCATGTGGATAATTCTATAACTAACCCAGAAGCTTTTACTGTTAACAATGTACTTGGTACTCAACGCTTATTAGATATGGCTCTTAAGTTTGAGCCTGAATTATTCTTGCATATTAGCACTGATGAAGTTTATGGTTCTTTAGATTTCAATTCTCCCTCTACTAAAGAAGATGCTCCTATACAACCTAATAATCCTTACTCAGCTTCTAAGGCTGCTGCTGATTGCCTTGTAAGATCTTATAATAGAACCTTTAAATTACCTTGTATTATAACTCGTTCTAGTAATAATTTTGGACCTTATCAGTATCCCGAGAAATTTATTCCAGTAGTTATAAGCAATGCTCTTAATAATCAATCCATCCCTGTCTATGGCACTGGAAACAATGTCAGAGACTGGATTTATGTAGAGGATAATTGTAGAGCTGTAGATCTAGTGCGTAATAAAGGACAGATTGGAGAGATCTATAATATTCCTGGACATGAAGAAGTGCAGAATATTGATCTGGCTAAAACTATTCTCCAGGTTTTAGGTAAGGATGCATCTCTGATTAAGTTTGTAGAAGATCGTAAGGGACATGATCTGCGTTATTCTATGGATGGTTCTAAACTAAAAGCTCTTGGCTTTAAACTAGAATCGAGTTTTGAAAATGATTTAGCTAAGACTATTGAATGGTATAAGCTTAATAGCCATTGGCTTAAAGTGAAGCCTGTTTTAGTGTAAATATACTTTTCCCTTAATTTAGCTTTGCTAGAATAGTTTCTCACTATGATGCCTTTTGCTGCTTTAGCTGTGATTATTGCTGTAAGTTTCAGTCTCTTTTTATTCAATACTTTTACTAGCTTTAAGAATTTTCACCAACAAAGTAAGGTTCTGAGTCTTTGGGATACTATGACCTTAGCTTCTACTAATAGAGTGGTGCATGAGACTAATAGTTTTCTTGCGGCTTTGAAAGAATCTCTGCTACAAAGTATCAAATCATATGATCCTAGCAATGGCAGCGTTGATACTAGTCTTAATAGCGAGCGCATTACTATTATTCAAGATTATTTATCTAAGTTAGATCTTAGTGCTAATAATCCGCTAAAAAACACTGTAGAATTTGGTTTGCATCCTTATAATAATCAAGGTTCTAAGAATTACAGTGACTCTTATGCTGCAACCTTGGTTCATTCAGATTATTTACCAATTAAAGTTAATGAAAACGATAAAGCCTATAGTTCATCCTTAATTACTGATAATCGAGTGAGAGAGAAGATTGATATTAATGAACTTGAATCGGAAATTATAGATGGTCAGAAGCTTATAATTAGTTCTGATCTTTTAGCTAAGCTTGTTGATGCTGATTCCTTTAACCTTATAGAAGCTAATCCTGGGCTCTTTAATATAAAGATTAGTGATGAAGGACTGGGTTTAAATAATCTGCCAAATGGAGTTGAAATAAATATTACTACTAAGGTAATTTCATCTCAAACATAGCATCAGCACTGGCTCTGGTGTAAAAATGTCCACCATTACGTCCGATGAAATCAGTTATTAGAGGATCTATTCTAGTGGTACCAGGTTTGAAAATCTTTTCATCAATATGAAACTTAACTACTTCACAGATTGCCATATTGCCGCCACCTGGAAACTTGCCGAAGTTTTTCATCTCCAGTAATTTACATTCCATCTGGAAGGGAGATTCTTTAACACGTGGAGCTTTAACTATGTCAGAGGCGATAGGAGTAAATCCCGAAATCTGGAACTCATCTACTTCAGGAGCTAGATTAGCAGAGCATTTGACCATAGCTTCACCCATATCGTAAGTCACCATTTGAATAACACATTCTTGAGTGTCTACTAAATTAACATATGTGTCCTTGTATGGTCGCTCTGGATCATCAGTACAAGAAGGTCCAAACACTACTATAGGTGGCTCAGCACTCATGGCATTGAAGAAAGAATATGGTGCAAGATTGCAGATGCCATTCTTAGAGACTGTAGATACGAAAGCTATAGGACGTGGATTGATGCCACCGATCATAAGAAAGTACTTCTCGCTGTGATTTAATTCTGCTGCTGTTTTACTGTACATAAGACTTGTCCCGAAATCGCTCATAGCTGCGTTACGCTCGCCCCTCGCCATCCTCATTTACGTCTAGTAAACTCCGGTGGCTCGGGACTCGCAAGCCTTGCTCTGAGCGATTTGGGAACAAGTCTATTTTGCAAGCATTACTAATTTTAGATCTGTATTTGGCTATCACTTTGTAAACAGCCTCTGATACTAATTTAAATCCAGGTAAGTGATTGTAAAATTTCAACCAAATTCCCCAGCCTGATTTATAACTTAAGGCTTTGAAAATAGCGTGAGCACCAGAATAGACTTGATTATTTTCGACGAACTGGATTGCTCCATTAGATGCTTGGGCTGAGATGCCATACTTGCCATCAGCGATATCATTTCTAGGTACATAATTAATTTGATCACCGACAATGCTTTTTAAGCGGGCGATACTGTTCTTGCAGAAGCCACAATCTGAGTCATAAATAATAAAGCTCTTGTTAGACTTCTCCATTAGCTATAATTCTCCCATATGGAGACTTTATTTGAGCAGGGTATTCAACTCTTTAACCAAGCTAGATACTTTGAAGCTCATGAAGTTTTAGAGAAATACTGGAAACAACTTCCAGCAGATGATTATAGGAAATTAGTACAGGGGCTTATTCAATGTGCTGTAGCCTTACATTTATTAGACTGCAGTAGGCTTACAGGAGCAGAGAAAGTCTGGCTTAGAGCTCAGAAAAACTTTAAGGATAATACTGCTCACTTAGATAATATAGATCTAGATAAGTTAATACAAGACATTTATAAGATTTTTGAGGGGTTTACAGAGGGAAGCGAGATAAATGTTAAAATTGCCTTGCATTAAGCGTTATGCCAGTACAGGAAGATACTAAATTAAACCATCTTAAGCAGCTCGAAGCGGAGTCTATTCATATTATTCGTGAAGTTGCTGCTGAGTTCAAAAATCCAGTCATGCTCTATTCTGTGGGCAAGGATTCTAGTGTTATGGTGCATTTAGCACGCAAGGCATTTTATCCAGCACCCGTTCCTTTTCCGTTCTTGCATGTGGATACTGGTTATAAGTTTCCCGAGATGTATGAGTTTCGTGATTGGTTTATTAAGAGTATTGGTGGTAAGCTACTTGTTTATCGTAACGAAGAAGCTATCGCTAATAAAATGAATCCCTTTAAGTATGGTACTGATAAGTGTTGTGCAGCACTTAAAACTGGTGGACTTCTAAGTGGACTTGAGAAATATGGTTTTGATGCAGCCTTCGGTGGCGCTCGCAGAGAGGAAGAGAAATCCCGCGCTAAGGAGAGAGTGTATTCTATTAGAGATGAGTTTGGTCAGTGGGATCCGAAGAACCAACGTCCTGAGTTGTGGAATCTCTATAATTCTGAGATCAATGAAGGCGAGTCTATTAGAGTGTTTCCGCTTTCTAATTGGACTGAAGTGGATATCTGGGAGTATATTAAGATCGAGAATATTCCTATAGTGCCTATTTATTATGCGCAAGATAGAGAAGTAGTAATCCGTAATGGAATAATTATTCCTATAGATAGATCAAGTGAATTCACTAGTCCTAAGGAAGGTGAAGAAGTAGTAATTCGTAAAACTCGTTTTCGTTCTCTTGGTTGTATGCCATGTACTGGTGCTGTTGTTTCAGATGTAACTACTATAGATGGCATCATCGAAGAAGCTAAGCTTGCACGTAAATCCGAACGTGAGAACCGGGTCATAGATCTGGGTTCAGACTCTTCAATGGAACAGAAGAAGAAGGAAGGGTACTTCTAATGAATAGTGCGACACTTAATGATAAATGTTCTGATGTGCAAGACATTCTCCGCTTCACTACTGTTGGTAGTGTGGATGATGGTAAGTCTACTCTCATTGGGCGCATGCTTTATGATTCTAAGAGTATTTTTGAAGATCAATTAATTGCTGTTGAGAAGACTAGTTCTAAGAAAGGTTTCACCAGTGATGAAGGTATAGACTTCTCGCTACTTACTGATGGACTTGCTGCTGAGCGTGAACAAGGGATTACTATAGATGTAGCTTATAGATATTTCTCTACGCCTAAGCGTAAGTTTATTATTGCAGATACTCCTGGTCACGAACAATACACGCGTAACATGGTGACTGGCGCGTCGACAGCGCATCTTACTATCATACTTATAGATGCTCGTAAGGGTATCTTGAATCAGTCTCGCAGACATGCTTTGATATCAAGCTTGCTTGGCATCCCTAACTTCATCGTCGCTGTTAACAAGATGGATTTAGTAGATTATTCTCAAGATGTTTTTAATAATATAGTTAATGATTTTAAAGTTTTGATAGCGAAGCTTGGTATCGATGAGTCTAAATTTAATTTCATTCCGATCTCTGCGCTTAAGGGTGATAATGTCGTAAATAAAAGTACTAATATGTCTTGGTATCAAGGTCCTAGTATTATTGATATCTTAGAGTCAGTAGATGTGCAGCATAATATTACTCATTTACCTTTCCGTTTACCAGTGCAATACGTTATTAGAGTTGATACTCTAGAGAACCCAGATTTCAGAGGCTTTGCTGGGCAGATAGCTAGCGGTATTGTTAAAGTTGGTGACGAGCTTATAAGTTTACCTTCTGGTATGAAATCTAAGGTTAAGGCTATTGCTGATTTCTCTGGCAATATAGATGAGGCTATCGCAAGGCAGTCAGTGACTCTTGTCTTAGAAGATGAGATAGATACTAGCCGCGGAGATATGCTTGCTAAGTTGGGTGAAGAAGTAACCCCAGTAAAAGAATTTAACGCAAATCTTTGCTGGATGTCAGAACAGAAGTTTGAATCAGGTAAGAAATATTTATTGAAACATACTTCTAATAAAGTTAAAGCAATGGCAACCAAAATTAATTACAAGTTAGATATTAATAGTTATGAGAAACAAGACACTACTGAGCTTGGTTTGAATGACATTGCTAATGTAAGTTTTAAGGTTCTTAAACCTCTATGTGTAGACAAGTATTCTGAGAATAGAATTACAGGTGCTTTTATACTGATTGACGAAATCACGAATAATACAGTAGCAGCTGGTATGGTTGTATAATATTAAACGTGAGTATTTTAGATGACATAGTCGCCAATAAACGCATAGAAGTAGAAAAGCTGGAGGACTTTGAGGAGCTTGAGGATAAGATCTATGATCTTAAAAGCTGTAAGGCTCTACCTAAGACTAGAGGTTTTAAGAAGAAGATTCGTGAAGTTGATGGTCCTGCGTTAATTGCTGAAGTAAAGAAAGCTAGTCCTAGTAAAGGTGTTATAAGAGAGAATTTTGATATATATGAAATAGCTAAGGCTTATCAAGATGGTGGCGCACATTGTTTTTCAGTGCTAACTGATTCTAAATATTTCAAGGGTAGTTATGAGAACTTAATTGCTATCTCTAGTGAATATGATCTACCTTGCCTCTGTAAGGAATTTATAATCGACGCAAGACAAATATTACAAGCACGTCTCTCTGGTGCTGATGCTATCTTGCTTATCGCTGCTATTTTAGATGATCTAGAGCTTTCAGAGTTTGGTGCTTTGGCTGATGAGTTTGGTATGGATGTTTTATTAGAAGTGCATACTGAAGATGAGATGGATAGAGCCTTGAAACTTGATTTTGATTTGATCGGAATTAATAATCGTGATCTCAATACTTTTGAAGTGAATCTTGATACTACGGCTAAAATGATTAATAGATTTAAATTTGGTCTTTCTGGGATAACCTTAGTCTCTGAGTCTGGTATTAGTACTAAACAGGATATTGCCATCTTGCATCAGCTTGGAGTTAAAGGTTTCTTAGTTGGTGAGTCACTTATTAAGCAGCCTGACATCAGAACTGCGGTGCAGAACTTGATTTATTAATATTCTTCTCTATGTATTTCATCATAGTCTACTTTTATACCATCATGCAGATCCTGAGTAAAAGCAAAAGCTACATCTTGGAAGGGTCTTGCTTCTGGATCAGCAGGAGCTTTGATGCAAATATTATGTCGTATACCTAAAATCTGCTTAAATTTTTCTATGAAAATATTTCTTAAATCAAACCATCTGACAAAATTCTGACATAAAGCACCCTCAGAGTCTTCTGGCACTTTTCTTAAATACAATGGACCTAAATGCTGAAAACGGATAGTATCTACATTATGTTGCTGCCCTTGATCGGCACAGAATTTCAATGTCTTAAGTGCTTGTTGTTCCGCTTTATTTTCTGCCATGGTACGGAGTTCCTTTAAAGCATCTACATCTTTCATATCTGCTCTTGCTTTAAGTTCTCTAAGTCTTTCTTCGTATTGAGATATATTATTCTCTTTAAACCATTTAGTGTATAACTCTTTATCCGTAAGGGATTGATCGGTCTTGTGTATATCAAATTGTCTCCAACTGAAGTAAGGCATTTTAAAACTTTTTGATTTTAAGTATCGATCTATTAAAATTTTAAAAAAATGATAGCTTGTTTTTGTAGAGTCTAATTTTCCAAATAGTTTCAAATCAGAAATTTGAGCTACCGCTTCTTTGAAACTATTTTTTGGGTATGTACTTGGACAACCTAAAACCAAAGCAAAGTCTTCGCTTGTTCCTTCTGATTTTTGTAGTTTCGCAACTTCTGCAATAGTTTCAAGAAATCTCATAGTAACTCTTTTTACATCATGTTTTGAATGAAGACGTAAAGGTTCATCCCAAGATTTAACGACCTTAGCTTGATCTCTGGAGTCAGATTTAATAATAGTTGTTTGGAACCGAGAACTATCTACATTTCCTGTTATTGCTGCTGAAATTCCGTAATGCATATTATCTCAAGGATAATATCATATTATGGTTATTATTTCAGTAATAATTGGTCTATTTTATATACTGTTTATGAGCTGAAGCAATGCTCCCATGCCAATTCCCTCTTTCACATGTCCCTCTTCATAGCGATCAAGAATTGAATTTAGTGTCAGTTGATTCTCACTAAGCATACTAATTTGCTGATCTAATAAATGATTGCTTCTTATAGTTTCAGTGTCAGGATATTCTACTTCTAAATCTGGCGAGCAAAGCTGCAGAAGCTCTTGAAATTTTGCTGATTTATCATTTGCTACCCAAGGAGTTGTAATGATTTTTACTTTGTTGCTTGTTGCTTGGCTATTGAGTTTTTTGATAAGAGCATAAACGGCAATCATCTGTGTGCCTCCGGCAAGGGTTACTTGAATATCATTATCCAAGCAAGTTTCAGCTAGTCCAGCAACGAAGGCTTGCATTGGGTCACCCATTGCAGCTAGTGCGGTTAAAGGATCATTAGTAATTTTTGCTTGGCATAATCCTTCACGAACTAGTTTTTCCTTTAAACTATGATTGCCATCGGGGAAGCTGCTAGAGAGCATTTGTGAGCATTGGTAACCTAAAGCTTCTAATAAACCTAAAGCTGTAGTTGTACCACCGACAACACATTCAGCAATAATCACATTCTGATATTTTCCTATGCTTTCTGTAAACTCTTTCCCTGCTTGATATAGTTCTAAGACTTCGCCGTAAGTCATTGCTTGACCGCTACTAATATCAGCACCTGGTTTCTCTCTGATTGAGATATATGGACACTGTGCTTTGATATGCGCGCCAGTATCTGCTATGAGAATATCTATGCCTAATAAATTTAAACAAGCTTTAGAAATTAATGCCGGGCTCACTATGCCATTAGGCGAAACAGGTAGAGAGCCTGTCCACAAAGTCCCATCTGCTGTGTTATGCTCGTTCCTCGGACTACTCATTGACGTCCTATATCCATAATATATAAACTCAGCATCAAGCGCTGCAGTATAAGGAAGTAAATCATGCGAAGCACCTGCAGCAGAGATACCCTGATGTTTAATGGTGTCTGTGCCTGAGATTACAAGTAGGAAGAGAGTGTCTTGCATTAGTTTAATAATACAGTAATGTCATTTATGTTGAAAATGACGCAGACGCGTGCGACGTCAGGGTGCGTTATAATTAGCTCCATGTCTAACCCCGTTGAAGATTTGAAAATTAAGCACGGAACTTTAGAAGTTTGGTCACATATAGAAGAAGCATCTAAGATTGGATTCTCGGCTGTGGATCCTGAACGTGTACCTTTATTTAAGTGGTTTGGAATTTATGGACAGAAGCCTAATGAAGAAGGTAACTTCATGATGCGCATTAAGATTCCAGGTGGTAGATTAACCATTACTCAATTAGAAAAGGTCAATGAAATAGCTGAGCGCTATGCTCGTGGAATAGCTGATATTACAACTAGGCAAGCAATCCAGCTGCATTGGATAAGAATAGAAAATATTCCTACTATACTCAAGGAACTTGCAAGCGTTGGTATGGATACTGCAGGTGGTTGCGGGGATATATTGCGTAATGTTACAGGCTGTCCCCTGGCAGGTTTGCTGCCAGATGAGATCTTCGATGCCACTCCAGAGCTGATAAGCATTGATAAGTTTTTTACTCGTAATAAGGATTTCTCGAATTTGCCGCGTAAGTATAAGATGTCGGTGACTGGTTGTTCTACTTGGTGTTCTCAGCCTGATATCAATTGCATTTCATTAGTTGGAGTGAAGCATCCAAGTAAGGGTGAGTTAGGTTTCACTCTGAAAGTTGGTGGTGGACTTAGTACTAAGCCAATGATTTCTAAGAATTTCCCGGTCTTTATTAAACGCGAGCAAGCACAAGCAGTAACTATAGCTGCGACTACTGTCTATAGAGACCATGGTTTTCGTGATAAGAGAGCTAAATCTCGTATTAAGTTTCTAGTAGATGAGTGGGGAGTAGAAAAGTTCTTAGATGAATTAGAAAAAGTTCTCGGTTATAAACTTGAAAGAGTTCCTATGATTCGTACTATGGATACAGGTGTACCAGAATATTTTCCTAGTCCAGAAGTCTCTCACCATGATCATTTGGGGATAAGTAGATTGAGAAATGGTAATTACGCTGTGGGAGTAGCGTTTATCAGTGGCAGATCTCATAGTCCTGACTTAGGAAATATCGCGAAACTAGTTCGTCGTTACACTGAGAATGGTGAAGTGCGTACTACTAATAAACAGAACTTGATTATTGTTAATGTGCCTGAAGAGAATTTAGAGAATCTCTGTACTGAAGCTAAAGTTTTGGGTCTTAAGATCGAACATTCAGCTTTCTATCGCTTAGGTGTAGCTTGTACTGGAACTGAGTTTTGTAATCTTGCGATCGTGGAGACTAAAAGCAAAGCCAAGAATTTATTAAATTACCTTAATGATAGATTCCCTGATATGCAAGAACAGTTAATGATTTCAGTTACTGGTTGTCCTAATAACTGTGCACAGTATTCTATTGCAGATATTGGATTAGTAGGTTGTAAAGTTAAGGGAGATGACTCAGGTGAAATGCAGGATGCATTTAGAATCTTTTTAGGTGGAAGATTATGTAATAACGCACAGTTCGGTAAACCCCTAGAGGGAAGATTCTTACATAAGGATATTGAAATAACACTTAGTACCTTGCTAGAATATTATTTAAATAATAAAAAAGAAACTGAGGTTTTTAGAGACTTCATAGATAGAGTAGGAATCGATACTATTCAAGTTGCTCTATAAGCTAAGGAGTATTCTATTATCAAATGAGGATTAGCGGTGAATTATTCTGAGAGAAAAATAATCAGTAATATAGAAAATAAATTTATTCCGCAGAATCCACCGGAATGGAATTTACTTGGGGAAGATTTTGAAGCTCCTGAGAAAATAGATCCCAATGCAGAATTGGATTTTTATAATCTGAATGTTATTCATGCTTATCAAATTTTAGAATATACGGTTGCTGAACTGTTAGAAGTTGGGGAAATAGTATTCTTAACTGCTTTTGGTGCGGAAGGTTGTTTGCTTCTGAAAATTTTGGCTGACTTAAGAGATGCTGGAAAATTTGCTAGAGGTAAATTTATCAATATTGCAAATTTAGATACTGGGTATCAATTTAAGGAAACCCTAGAGCTGAAAGCTAGACTGGAAGAGCGTTATAAGTTTACTATCAATATGATTCAACCTACATTAACTGTTCCCGAGCAGGATGCTAAATATGGTAAGGATCTCTATAATACTGATCCCGATCAATGTTGCTATATGAGGAAGCTGGTGCCTCTAGCTAATTTACTTCAAGGTAAATATGCTTGGATCACTTCTATAAGACGTGAGCAGACAGAGTATCGTGCTCGTGCTCAAGCGTTTGAGTATGATTCTAAGTTTAAGCTTGGTAAGATCAATCCACTAATACATTGGACTAAATCTAATGTATGGAAATTTATTCATGAAAATAAAGTTCCTTATAATCCTTTATTAGATGAAGGTTACGATAGTATTGGCTGCGAGCCCTGTACTAGTCCTGGTGAGGGTCGTAAGGGACGTTGGGCAGGTAAGGACAAGATAGAGTGTGGATTGCATATTCAAGATTCTGAGATGAAACAAGGTGGGGAGTTTACTATATGAATAAACTTTATCCGGTATTTCTCAAGCTTAAGGATAAGAAGGTTCTTATAGTAGGTGGTGGCATGATTGCTTTACAGAAGCTTGTAGGTTTGCTTAACACTGAAGCTTATATAACTATAATTGCACCTACTATTATTGATGAGATTCGTGCTTGTCGAGGAGAGTTTCCTGATATTAGAAGTATCAAGTTTATCGAGAGAGATTATCAGTTCGGTGATGAGAAGGATTTCTATATGGTGATTGCTGCAACTAATCTTCCTGAATTGAATAACAGTATCGCTAATAGATGCAGAGATCAAAATATCTTGGTTAATTCTGTTGATCAAGCAGAGTATTGTGATTTCTATGTGCCGAGTATTGTTGATGCTGGTGATATTAAGATAGCTATCAGTACCAATGGCAAAGCACCTTCTGTGGCTCAGAAAATAAGAAAGGATTTAGAGAATGTTATTCAAGAGAAATATTTATCACTAGTAGATATCATCCATGAATTTAGAGAAAAAGTTCAAGCTAAAATTGCTGGTGATGATAATGTAGTGCGTAGATCTAAGCTGATACGTTGGTATACAGATAGAGTATTTAGGGAGCGACTGGAATAATGTCTAGAGGTACACAAGCATTACTCAGCTTAGTTGGAGCCGGACCTGGTGATCCAGAGTTGATTACTCTTAAGGCTATCAAGGAACTGAGAAGAGCAGATGTTATTCTCTATGATAGTTTGGTGAATCCTAAGATATTTAATCTTGCTTTTGAAGGATTAGATAAATTACCAGAATTAATTTTTGTTGGTAAACGTAAAGGTCATAAATCTATTAGCCAAGAAGAGATTAATAAACTTATACTTGAGCAACTTAGATTACATAAATATGTTCTTAGGCTCAAGGGTGGTGATCCTTTTATCTTCGCTAGAGGAGTGGAAGAACTGGCTGTAGCTAAGAAGCATGGTTATGACTATAAGGTTATACCTGGCTTAACTAGCGGACTTGCAGTACCAGTTGCTCGCGGTATCTCCTTGACTTTAAGAGAGAGTAGTGACTCAGTTACTTTGGTCACGGGACATAATCCAACTGACGATCAAATAGAAAATTGGGCAAGAATTTTAGATAGTGGTGCGACAATTGTGATTTATATGGGACTCAGTAATGTAGTAAAAATTATTGATGGCTTGAAAGAAAATCTTGATCTAAGCTTGCCAGTAATTGCTATTCATAATGGAACTCTTGATGATGAAAAAGTAGTAACTAGTGTTTTGGGAAGCTTAACTCAGGATATGATTAATAGTGGTATTCAATCTCCTGCTATTCTAATTTTTGGTCAGCATATTAGTACTAGTTTGCAATATTCTGATAAAGCTGAGCTAAGAAAACTTTACGCTGATGATGCTAGTACTGGACAGTTTACTCGTCCTTTAGAAAGTAAATTAACTTCAATGTATCTGATTGATCATGCTGATGAGAGTCGGCTGGAATTAGGGTAATTGTATAGGAAATATTAAGAAGCTTATACGGCTAAGTCTAATGGGCTAAAATTAAGCTATGAGTAATGCTACATTGAGTCCTGAGTTAAGCACGATGGCTATTGGTCTTGGTAAGAAAACCAGAAGAGCATACGGTTTTGATGAGATAGCTTTAGTGCCGGCAGGCAATACTTTAGATGTAGAGCTTTGTGATACTAGCTGGGAGTTAGGTGGTTTTAAATTTGAAGTGCCAATTATCGCAAGTGCGATGGATTCAGTAGTGAGTCCTGGTAACGCAGCTTTCATTGCTGAGCAAGGAGTGATGGCTGTACTTAACTTACTTGGAGTTTATACTCGCTACGAAGATTATTCAACTGTACTTCTAGAGATGTGCGCTGCTGATAAAACTGAGTTTGTTGAGTTGATGCAGAGAATTTATAAAGAACCTATCAAGAAAGAATTAATTGCTAAAGTGATTAAACAAATCAAAGCAAGTTATAAAGATAAATCAAAGCCTGTGGTAGTATCGATTGCACCGTATATGGCTAACGAATATGGTCCAGTAGTAGAAGCAGCTGGCGCTGATATATTAGTGATTCAATCTACAGTAGTAGGACTTGAACATAAAGCATATAAAGCTAAACCTGGTTATGATCCTCAGTCGGAACTTAATCTAGAAGCATTTTGTAAACAATCTAAGATTCCTGTAGTAGTGGGTAATTGTGTGGATTATAGTATTGCACTTAAACTTATGCGTACTGGCATTGCAGGATTGCTAGTAGGAATTGGTCCTGGTGCGGCTTGTACGTCTAGAGGTGTTTTAGGTATCGGTGTGCCTATGGCAACTGCGATAGCTGATTGTCGTCAAGCACGTGATGATTATTTCCAAGAGTCTGGACGTTACGTACCGATCATTGGTGATGGTGGTATGAATATCGGTGGTGATATTTGTAAGGCACTTGCTTGCGGTGCAGATGCAGTGATGATTGGTTCGCCGTTTGCGCGTACTGAAGAAGCTCCTGCTCGTGGTTATCATTGGGGTATGGCGACTCCTAGTCCGGTATTACCGCGTGGTACAAGAATACACGTAGGAACTGATTGTTCTGTAAATGAACTCATTCACGGACCTGCTCGCAGAGACGATGGTAGCCAAAACTTATTGGGTGCTATTAAAACATCTATGGCAACTTTAGGTGCAGAGACACTTAAGGACTTTCAAGATGTAGAAGTGATTATCGCTCCAAGTATTCTTACCGAAGGTAAGGTTTATCAACAAGCGCAGAAGCTAGGAATGTCTAGATAGAGAGTATTTCCTAACTGTCATTGTGAACAATTGGTATAAACTTAAATGAATTCGTCATCCTACGGTACTCTCTTTAATGATGCTAGTGATATTATAATTTTATGTCACAGATTCTCACCTCCAAAGAACTAATACTTGCTTCTGGTTCAGAGACCAGAAAGAAAATGCTTGAATCTCTAGGATTGAGTTTCAGGGTAGTTAAGTCTAATGTCGATGAAGAAGAGTTAAAGAAAACTATTCAAGATTTTTCTCTAGTAGAGCAAGGAATGTATTTAGCTAAGGCTAAAGCTCAGTCAGTCTCTATTCTTCTTCCTTATGCATATGTTATTGGTGCTGATCAAGTCTGTGAATATAATGGACGTATGTTTGAGAAGCCTGGTAATAGAGAGAATGCTATTAAGCAACTTACAGAACTCTCTGGGCAAACGCATTACCAACATTGTTCAACTGCTGTTTATTTGGCTGATAAATTAATTTGGTCACACCAAGAGACAGCTAAGCTTACTATGCGTGATTTAAGCCGCTCAGAAATCGAAACCTATATTGATATAGAACAACCGTTTAATTCTTGTGGTAGTTTTATGTTTGAGCAACATGGTAAACATTTATTCTCTAAGGTAGAAGGTGACCAGGATATAATTCTTGGTTTACCGTTAGTGCCGATGCTGGCTAAGTTTTATGAACTCAGACTGGTAAAAATGGCTTAATATCTAGCAAATCTTAAAAAATTAGCAAGTATATATACATTTTGTTAAAATTATCAATACATAACCTTTGGTTGTTATGTCATTAAAACTATGGCCGCTAGCATCACTAGCTTGAATAGTCGTGCGAGTATTGAACCGCTTCTTGGGTCAGTGCCTAATTTAGACTTGAAACATGAACGATCTCAGCCAGATTTGGAACTAAGTCATCCTAATATCTCCTTAGATCTTAAACCGAAGACTGTAGAAACTCCAACCCAAAGTAAGTTTTGGGATAAAGCAAAAAAATATGCAGGGATTGTTGATTCGCGAGAATCACTTGTGCGTTTAGCACTTGAGTTTTTTGGTGGTGATATCCCTTGGGTGTTAGCGGGAGCATTAAGGAACCGGGAATCGTTTTTTGAAAAGTTATTTGAGTGTAGTGTTTCTTTATCTTCTTTCTTGGTTGCACCAGCTTTAACAGGTTGGTTTGCTAAGCTTGGCGGTAAGATCTTTATGCCGGATAAATCTGGAGAAGAAATACTTTCTCTCATCAATCTTAATCGCCATGAGTTGCGGACTGAGAATGGCTTTAAGGAAGGAGTTAAGCGTGTTTTAGATGAAGAACCAGCAGATAAATTAAGAATAGCCCAGTTATATAGAGAGATAGGTAAGCAAGGACAAGCTGTTAAATATGATAGTGAAGCTGATAAATTACGAAAATTATTTACTGGACTTGAATACGACAAGGATCTAGCTGCTAAAGTTAAAAAAATAAAGGAGTTTACTACTTTAGCTGAAAGCCAGTCAGAGGGATTACTCTGGGGTGGATTTGGATTGATGCTTAGAGCATTTAGAAAGTATGTGCTCAAGCAAGATAGATTTACTGGAACAGAAAAGTATCTCAATGATAAAGAAGCTAAGAAAATTGGTCAGGGAGATGATTTGAAGCTATGGCAGAAAGTAGGTGGTTTCATGATGATGCCTTTACCTGCGGTTTTAAATTACTTCTTAATGAAACTGACTGACAATGAAGAGTTAGTGAAGAAAAATAAATTCTTGCAAATGGCAGATAAACATTTAGATATGACGCATGGTTTATTTCCTAAATTGGGCTTGATGTTTACTTATACTTCATTACCTAAGTGGATTGGTACTTTTATTACTGCTCAAGGTTGGGATGAACTTGTAGAACGAGTGGTATCTTTTACTGTATTGATTTCATCTTGGTGGCAGGGACATAAACTGTTTAATGGATTTTTAGCTAAGCATTTTGATAAAAAGCTTTCGAAAGAATTTGGTACTGAACCTGGTCTAATGATAGATAAAGATTTCCATGGTCATACTTTTGTAGAGCCAGCTAGAATCCATCAGATCTTAGACAAGACTAAGAACAATAAAGCTTTAGAGCTTAAGGCTAAGGATGCTCATGCTAAGACCCTTTATGCGGGTATTACTATGCACTCAATATTTATATTTATACTGAGCCTTGCTGTTAATGAGTTCACAAGGTGGCGAGTGGAGAGCAAGAAAGCAAAATTAAAAACGGTGTAACTTATGTTCGCAATATTTAATAACGCTAAGCCCAAACTGACTGACTTCTAGTGATTTATTCCTGTCACATTCTCGTGGATCTTTAGTATTAAGATACTGAGGATTATAATGACTCTGAAAACCAGGTAAATTTTGGAAGGCAAATTGTTTTAGCTGAAAAAATAATTCAGGTAAAACTTTATAGCGAGCTTTACTAAGTTCATTGGAGTTATACTTCACAGCTTCATTGCATAAGGCTATAAGATCATGATACATAGTAGTTTTATTCTCAGTGTTAATCTTATTAAGCTTATTAATAAAACTTTGCTCTATCTCTGTTTGATATTGTTTGTTGCTATCTATAATTTCTTGTTCTTGAGCTAGACTCTGCGCGACTGTACGTGAACTAGGTTGATTTGCTTCTGAAGTCTCATGACAACCGCTATTCACTAGTAATGTAGTGATTGCTAAGACTGGAAGTAATAAAGTACTCCGATTATAATTATTAATTTGCTGTGGCACTGTTTAGATAATATACGTTGCTATCTAAGCTTGTCAATGATTTTAAGGCAAATCTCTAAGAATATAGTAGTTCGCGATCTTGGTACCATCGAGATTTAAATGATCAGAGTCACTGAAATACCTCGAAGCTAGTTTAGATCTAAGATCTATATATCTCAATTCTGGATACATAACGTAGATTTCATTTCTTTTATTCTCAAACCATTGTAGATCGTATTTAGACTTATAAGCTTCCATAAAAGCATCGGTCATAGGTAAAGTGAGAATTACAATTTCTAGGTTTTTAGCTTTGGCTAATGCAATTAATTTATGAAAATATATTTCTAGAGTTTTGTCGTAGTTTCCTTTAGGGAAGAGCTCTTGAACACGTTTCTCTGCTTTAGATATTTGTTCTGCTGGAATTAATTTGGAGAAATCTTTATTCTCAGTTTCAATGCTCTTAAGCATTTGCTCTTCGTCAAGTTTCTTGCCACCAAAATAATTACTAATCACTTTGGACTTACCTAGATAAGGAAAAAATGTTCCTAGTGTGTAATTCTTGAGATGTCTAATGTAGTCAGGGTCTAGCTTGGACAATTCTATATAGTCAATGTAATCATTCCAATAATAGAGATGAGACTTCTCGGAGAAATCATTCTTTGCAAAGCTATTGATGTTTAGGGGAATGATTATTGTTTTAATCTGATTGTTTTGCTCTAGAGCTTTCTTGAGCTTGTAGTAAGTTTGCATATAGTTCTCACCACCTGTAGCAAAATTAAAAATACCCAGTTTAGTATTCGTTGCTAGAACTTTCATATTATGCGAATCACCAACCACTAAGGTTTGGATTTCAGGAATTGATTCATAGAAAGCCTTGTCCCTTAAAACTACACTGGTTTTAGCGCAGATGATGTTCTTGAAAAAATAACTAGGAAGAAAAAGAAAAATAGCTATGTATAAAGCAGTAATAGTGATTCGATAAACATAGTTAGTTTTGGGGTTGTTCATGTTCTTAATATTACTAGGGATGATGAAACCAAAAGCATGCTATTATTTGACCCGTTATGATAGGGAAGATAAGAGATGCATCTAGTGCAGCAATTAATTCACTGCCAGCTCAAACAGGAAAGAGTACTGGAATTGTAAATTCTCCAATTGTTACTGAAGATTTATTAAAATCCATTTCTGCAACTGAAGGATCAAAATCAGTTGCAGCTATATTAAACTTTCTTAGTCAACCTGTTGATCCTAAGAACTATACTCAAGCACTTGGTATTACAGAAGATCAAGCTCATATTTTTTATGATAATTTTTGGAATAGTAGTCGTATTGATAGAGAAAGTTTCTTTGAAAAATTAATTGAGAAACATGGGAGTAAGAAAAAGTTTTTTGAGGCTAACAATGGAGTTATAAAAAGTCTATTAGATAGATTTTTCCCTAATGATCCTAAAATAAAAGCAATCGGACAACATGATGCTCAATTTATAATCACTCATGTTCATACTAATGCTTTAGCGGCAAGTCTGATCTCTGGTCTGCTACAAGCTTTGCGTAATGATTCGTTAAATGCTAACAGATCTAAAGATACTCATATAAGATTTGGTCATAAGTTATGTGATTTTTTAATAGAGATTGGTGGTACTAAATTAGCACAAGCATTACATAGCTTTAATGATACGAAGGCTCAGTGGAAAGAAGGTTTGGAGAAATCTAAATACGATGCTGATCGACTTTCAGAAGGAGAGTTTAAAGAGCTTGCTGAAAAACTAATGAAAGCTAGTGGTCATGATGATTTATGGAAGAATATGACTATCGGTGAATTTATGGGTAGTGGAACCTATTTAGATACTAGGGAGATTACGTTAAATCAAGACTATAAATGTCAAAAATCGGAATATGCTAAAACCACAGCAGATCAGAAGTTTGTTTTACAGTTAGTCAAACCTCATACTATAAAGAGATCTCGAGAAATTTTTAATTTAGTAATAAGTCTAATTGAGAATGCTCAGAAAGTTAATAGTGGTGATCTTGGTGGGACTATTCCAATGTCAGTCCTCTTGCCAATAATGGAACACTATAAAGCAATGTTGCCTGAAGAAACGAATTTAAATCTTGCTAAAAAGAAAGCACAAATTGCTGAAGCACTATATAGTGGTGTTAAAGTTCTAAGCAATGATATTAAAAATACAGAAGTAAGAACCCAGTTCTATGCAGCAGGAATGTATGAGAATGATGAGATGTTTAGAGTTAGTCGTAGAGTAGAAGGTGAGCATTTTGATGATTTTGCCAAAACATATAGAGAGACAAATCCTGCTCTTGTACGAGAAGTTGCTAAAGCGATTTTTCTAATAGAAATGTATTTTATTCTCTCTGGAAAACCTTTTGATCACGATAGGCACGGTCATAATCAAGGAGTAACTGTTGTGCCAAGTAAAGAAGGATCTAAGACTATATATACTGTAGTAGTAGGTAATTTTGATGAAAACGGTATTGCTAATCAAGCTCCATCAGATAAGGAGAAGGTACTATTTGCAAATATTATAATGGATAGTATTGCAAATGCAGTTACCAATGGAATGGATATTAGGCCTTCTATTAAAAGAATTTTTGGTATTTTACAGAACAAGAAATTACAAGGCATTAGCAAAAGTGAATATGCAAATATAAATGCGTTTATTAAAGCGCTATTGTCTTTAACCGATTACACCAAATATATGGATCCTGTTGGTATAACGGATTTTAGACATGCTAGAGAAAGCTATCTGAGAATTGTTAAAGCTATTGTTGATACCGGTGATATAGATCCAGTGATGAAAGATGTTATAGCAAAAAGGTATAAGTCTATTCGTTTATTTGCAGGAATGGATAAACCCAAAGATACTACCGATGACCAAGTGATTCAAACTGAATCTCAACGTCATCAAGATTTTTATCCTAAGCCAGCAACTAAATCTATGTGGGGTAGACCGATGTCTGTTGCTATGCGTTTTGTTGTTAACCGTGCTGCTACTGCTCTAAAATCTGAACCTACTAATTATCAGTTTATTAAACCAAGTGGATATGATAAACGTTTGAGTCAGTTAGCATCTTAAATAGTTAAGTACTTAACTATTTAAGATAAAAAAAGATTCGAAGTTCGTGTTAATATTATCTTATGTCGGCAGGATTATTTATACAAACTATAGGTTCTGAAATAAAAAATATATGGGGTTTAGATCCTCTAGTTAAAAAGTATCTTACTCGTACTTTAAAACCTAGGGATAGAAGAAATATTGGAAAATTATCGGAGGGAACTTTAGAAAGACTTCATGCGATGGCAGCTAAAGGTGGGTTGGCTAAGGAATATAAATCGAAAGCAGCAGTAATTTTAGATGCATATGATCGACCTTCTATCAGCGATTTTGCAGATAAACAGTTTGATAAGTGGGGATATCACACTAGACCTAGTATAAAATCTGATCATAAATATTACGAACCTAAAATTGATGCTTTCAGATTGGGATATTTTCTAGGACTCGTTTCTAAGCCTCATAGAGCTAGCTTGGTAGATATAGATGACTGTATACAAATTATTAAGCATGCTACAGATTATAAAAATCCAAATCAATCTAATTCTGGAGACTTATCTCAATGGCAACAGAATCAGGGACCTCAATATCAACAACTCGTTCTAGCTGCTGAACGTATTCTTAAAGCTCATGGATTGCAAGATCGAGAAAAACTTTCTTGTCCAACACCGTTGATAGAGATTCCTGACGTCTCAGCAGCAGTAGAAAATGAACTAAGAGCTAAATTAGCTGCTGAGGCTAAGTGGGCAATAACAAGTTTAGATATGGCTATAGGTACTGCTAATACTACTAATGACTCTGTTGTTATACCTCTATCCTCTAATGTAACTGAATCTACTATAAGCTATTTAGGTTTTGGTAATGATGTTAATAGCTTCTTAGCTTATGTAAGAGATAAGGTTGTATTAGATTTAGGTTCTTCTGGAAATGCTGTTGCCAAATCCTTATATTTATTAGGTAATAATGCAAAAGTAATTAATGTTAACCCTAGCATGTTATCGCCAGAGATATTGAAAAAACACCAAGATCAAGTCACTTTAGAAAAATTAGGTTTTACTCCACAAACTGTTCCTTCAGACTATGCAGATAGATTTAAAGAAATAGATACTAATGAAACATTGTTTTGTCCTTGGTCAAATCTCAAGCCGGTACCAAATGAAAGTGTTGATGTCATTATTTCTAATGGAGCTTTGACACAATATGTTCTTGATGCTAAAGAACTATGCAAATCATTGAATGAAATTGCTAGAGTGCTGAAACCGGGTGGTGAAGCTAGATTGAGTCCACTATTTTATGGATCTACTTCGATATCTGGTATTAAGCAATTTTGTATGCTAAAAGATTTTAAATCTATTATGAGAGAAAATGGAATAGATAAAAAGTTTGAAATTAAGGAAGTACCATTTAACTCTCTCTTGAGACCTCAAGACAAGTTTGTTTGTTTGGTTTTAAAGAAAAAGAAATAAAAATAGCAAACCCCTGATAATTATCCTCTTTATAAGCTCGTATTGTAGTATCAATGAGTTTTCAGATTTTGGTGAGGGCTTGTAATTTCTAGTTCTTTTTATGCTATTATTTATCCCGAGATTATCATGAGTAGAATTAATAGAATTTAGCTTATTAATAAATGAAGTCATTTATATAAATAAAATTCTTACTCTGTATCCGTATTATCTGAATATGAATTCTCTGCAAATTCAATTTGTGACTACGAATGAGTTTACTCGTTTAAGAGGAGTAAATAGACATAGCCTGGGTACTCACCCAAGTCAAATATATGATCCTAATCTGGTTAAGGGTTGGGCGGCAGCACATGCTGTGGTTAAATCTCGAGCTAACGGTGATGTAAATGATCCAGCCTATACTACGTTGGTGCAAGCTTGTACGGCTGGATTTTTAAGAGTTCGCTTGGGAATGGAAACTCATAGTCATATGATGCTTCATATTATGGGAGTTGAGTCTAAAGGTGAAGATCCTATAAAAATGGCTCGTAAGCAGTTACCAGAACTAGTTCAAAATTTTTTCAGTAATTTGGATTATTTAATACAACTAGCTAAGGATAAAGGAGAAGTAATCTACATTGATTATGTTCCAGCTGGTTCAATAGAGCGTACAGAGGGAGAGTATCCTCTTGGTATTCCTGCACCTTCTCTTGATAAAGTTAAAACAAATAGTAAAGGTGTGCGTGAAGTTGTTGAAGAAGTCTTAGCTGAAGAGATTGGAAAATTTAAAAATAAAGCAATTGATTCCGAAGTTCGAATTGTGGTTTCATCAAGTAAGTTTACGGGTCAAAAAAGTGTTATAAGAGAAGATCCAAGAGCGTTTGCTGTTGAGGCTGAAATTCCTGTGACTAATATGCATTTTGATCCACAGACAAATATTCTTAGTCTTAATGCTCAGCGTAGTTTAATGAGTACAGATGGAACGAATATTCATCTTGGCGATGCTGCTGATAGGTCTCAGGTTATGAATCATTTCTCTAATGTAGAATTAGGATTGAATCATAATGTGTGCTTTGCGGCTTAAGAATGGGTACTTGTCGTGGCTAGACATTTTTAAAATTGCCAATACTTAATTTTATACTCTACTACAAAAAACACCAGTGTTTTTTGTAGTAGAGTATAAAAAAGTGGTATAATATTCTTATGTCTTGTAAGCGACGGATTGAACAAGTTATATCTCAAGACTTGATGAAAAAGATGGTTATGCTTGCTGGACCGCGACAAAGTGGTAAAACAACGCTTGCTCTAGGGTTATTAAAAAAAAATAGTGGTCATTATTATAATTGGGATGATGATCAACATAAAGAATTAATTAGAAAAGGTGATTTAGATCAAAGTTCTAAACTTTGGATCTTTGATGAGATTCATAAATATGCACGCTGGCGTAATTGGCTTAAAGGCAAATATGATTTATATCATGATCAGCATAAAATTCTTGTGACTGGCAGTGCTAAGTTGGATCTATACAATAGGGGTGGAGATTCTTTGCAAGGAAGATACTATTTTCACAGATTACATCCTTTCACTTTATCTGAACTTCAAAATATAAAAATTGCCAATACTATAGAAGAAATGATGTTAATGGAAAACTCTCCCAGAAAGGATTCTAGTTTAGATGATTTGATGCATTATGGTGGTTTCCCTGAGCCATTGTTTTCTAACTCAGAGAATGATGCTGCTCGTTGGCGAATAGCTTATGGCTATAGATTAATTAGAGAAGATATTCGTAGTTTGGAGAACATTATTCTGATTGATAAGATTCAAAATCTTTACGATCAGTTGCCTAGTACTATTGGTTCACCACTATCAATTAATAGTCTGCGAGAGGATTTGGAAGTCAATTTTAGGACGGCAAGTAATTGGATAGATATCTTTGATAAAAATTATGTTTCATTTAGAGTGCCTCCCTATGGTGCTCCTAAAATTAAGGCTGTTAAAAAAGAACAGAAATTATATCTTTGGGATTGGGCAAGAGTTGAAAAATCTTCAGCTAGATTTGAAAATCTTATTGCTATGCATCTTTTAAGGCTCTGCCATTGGTTCTTAGATGTAAATGGCAAAGAATATGAACTAAGATATTTTCGTGATACAGAGAAACGAGAAGTAGATTTTATTATTATGGACAAGAAAAAGCCTTTGATTGCAATAGAAGTAAAGGAAGCAGAGCAAGGATTGGATTCAAACTTAAAATACTTACTGGAAAGAGTGAAGATACCTTATGCTTTTCAGATTCATCTTAACGGCACTATGCATAAGCGTTTACCAGATATCAATGGTGCTCAATTATGGTTAATGCCGGCGGCTAAGTTTTTGGCTAATTTGCCGTAAGTATGGGGTTGTAGCTAGTTTTCGGATTTTGGTGAGGGATTGTAAGGGTTCGAACATTAAATATCTAACCAATATCATTGAAATTGCTACAATCTTTAATGAAGGGTAATAAATTATGGATTTTAATGAACCAGAATACAAGATTTTTATTGCATTAATTATATCTATTATTGGACACACTATCTCTTATGTAAACACTAAAATGGCACAAGTAGATCGCCAAAGTCTCCATCTAAATATTCTACAGGTTGTTATAAGTACGCTTTCTTTATTAATAGGATTAAGCTTTTGGGTTTGGTTATTTCTTTATATCTCTTGGTTTGCTCCTATAGTTGCATTTGTAATTGGTTTTATTAGTTATTTAATTTTTGTTTTTATTGCAACACAAATGTATGGAGCTGATGGAATCAGGAAATTTTTATATGGATTTGTCTTAAGATATATTACATTGTTTGAAATTATAAATGCTGGATTGACTTTAATTTTGTGGTTTGGTGCAAGTTGAATCTCCTGGTTTCGTTTGAAAGCGCAAGAAAGGTCATTTAGACCTTGTGAATACGAAGGGACAGGCTCGAAAAAATTACGATGTAATTTTAGAGTCTAGATTTCTAGTTTGCATTAAGAGCGCAAGAAAGAGCGTTTAGCTCTTTCTTGCTAACCCTCGACCCAGAATCGGAGATTCTTGGCTAAAAGTACAAGTTCTTAATCTACCTCTAAGAAATAAAAAAGGGCACCTTGCGGCGCCCTTTTTTATTTCTTTAAATGGCGGAGACGAAGGGACTTGAACCCTCGACCCCCTGCG
>CAZKAT010000006.1:0-166756 GCA_964551135.1 uncultured Gammaproteobacteria bacterium
CCGTGCTAGAATTCTCACCTATGCCTAAGCAAAAAACTAATAGATCAGCCAAAAAAAGATATAAACTCAGTGCCAACGGCAAAGTGAGCTATAAAAAATCTGGAATTAAGCACATAAATGCTCATATGTCGGCTAGACATAAGCTTAGATTGAGAAGGCCAGAAGGTAGCGTTAGTGACGCACAAATGAACAATGTTATGGCTATGTTTCCATATAAAAAATACGCGAGGTAATAATGAGAGTAACAAGAGGCAAAGTAAATAAAAATAAACACAAGAAAGTTCTTAAATTAACTAAGGGTTTTGCTGGTGGACGTGGAGTATTCTTCAAGGCTGCTATGCAAGCAATGATGCGTTCTCTTAAGAGAGCTTATACTGATCGTAGAAAGAAGAAAAGAGATTTCCGTGGTCTATGGATTCAAAGAATCAATGCAGCTTCTAAAGCTCAAGGTCTTTCGTACAGCCGTTTTATCAATGGTCTAATGAAATCTAAGATTACGCTTAATCGTAAAATACTTGCTGAGATAGCTATTAACGATCAAGAAGCATTCAACAGTTTAGTAAATATTGCTAAAGCAGCGTAATTTATTTATTGAGTTCTAGTAATGCAGTATATGTAGGAAGTACATAGAGATGCTCTTGTTCTTGAGTTTCACTTGCAGCTAACTCTAATGCTTTGTTTAGATCTTTTTCAATGTGGATCTGCTCTGGATTAACTCCAGCATATTTCAAGCGCAATGCTATATCTTCAGCTCTATGACCACTACAGTAAACTATTTTATTAGCAACATTCATATAATCAAAGCGTGCATCCCAAAGCCATGAAACATCACGTCCATCAGCATAATTATCATTAATTGCAATTAGATATTTGGCTTGACTGTCTTGATTTAGGTATTTGAGTACTTCTGTACAACCTGTGGGATTCTTGATTAAAAATACCTGATATTCTTTACCATTAATAGACTTAGTTTCAGATCTACCAAAATTACCCTGATAACTTTCTAGTCCAGATTTGATTGCTTTAAGGTTAATGCCGTTATTATAAGCTGTGGTAGCAGCAGCAGTTGCGTTATAAATATTATAAAGTCCTGGTAGATTAAGTTTGATATCAATACTATCCTTATGCTTACTTAACCTGATATGGCTATAACCAATTCCTTCTTCGATAACTTCTGCAATAAAACAATCTTCATTTGCAATCATTGATTTACTTACAGAAGCATCTAAGTTTTCTATTTGTTTTTGTGAGTGTAAGACTCTATAGAAATGATATTCAGGTTTGTAAGTGCTAATGCTCACCAAATCTTTTATATTAGTTACTTTGGCATCATCAGCATTAAGAATGATATGTTCTACTTGAGATCCTGGATGCTCAGTTAATAATGCTTCTATTCCTTTTACAATAAGCTTTTGAGTGCTATCTATTTCACCAAAACGATCTAGCTGATCACGAAAAAGATTAGTTACTGTAATTGAATTAGGCTTAAGTATTTTAGCCACTGAAACGAACGCTGCTTCATCTAATTCAAGAATGTAATTAGAAGATTTAGGTTTGCCTAATAGTGATGATGAATTAATAAACTCTGTACAAATCCCATAATAAAGATTCGCTCCATAATCATTACAAATTAATTCTTGAGCTTGATGCGTTAGCTTGAGATGTTCTAGTACTATCTGTTTGAGAAGTCCCGTAGTAGTGGTTTTACCATTAGTACCAGTAATAAAAAACTGCAAATTTGAAGCTTGCATGCTTTCTTGATAGTATTCAAGTATCTTGGGACATATGGCTAAAGATACTCTACCTGGTAAAGCTGAAGCCTTACCTAGCTTAAAGGTTTTGATTAATTTGGAGCTAAGTTTAGCAGCATTGATAGCTAATAGTTCACGCATAATTTATCCTGGTGGCCAAGTATGTGGTCGTCCAGCAAGGAGGTGAACATGTAAATGATGAACTGTCTGTCCGCCATTGTCACCTGTATTAATCACAGTTCTATAGCCCTGCTTAGTAACGCCTAGCTCTTTAGCTATATCTTTTACTGTTAATAGTAATTCTCCGAGTAAAGCTTGATCTTCTAACTGCATTTCATTAAGACTAGCTTTATGTGCTTTAGGAATTACTAATATATGCTCAGGGCTAGCAGCTTTAATATCTCGAAAAGCAATCAGATTCTGGTTCTCGAAGATTTTAGTTGCAGGTATTTCACCTTTCACAATCTTACAGAAAATACAATCATTATCCATAAGTAAATTTTATAATAGATGTCCTAATTTATCTTTCTTAGTATTTAAATATTTTTCGTTATGTTTCTGTGCTGTCGCTTGGATAGGGACTCTGTCAATAATCTCTAAGCCATAACCTTCGATACCATGGATCTTCTTAGGATTATTGGTTAATAACCTGATCTTCTTAAGTCCTAGATCTGTAAGTATTTGAGCGCCGACTCCGAAAGTTCTCAAATCAGACGGGAAACCTAGTTTCTGATTGGCTTCTACGGTATCATGACCTTCGTCTTGAAGCTTATAGGCTTTAATTTTATTTAGTAAACCTATACCTCTACCTTCTTGTCTAAGATAGACTAATACTCCTAAGCCTTCATCGCGTATTTGTCTTATAGAGCTATCTAGCTGATCGCCGCAATCACATCTTAAGCTAGCAAATAAATCACCCGTCAAACATTCACTATGCATTCTTACTAGAATGGACTTACCTTCATTACTAGCTTTAGCTACATCACCTAGAACTAAAGCTACATGCTCCTTACCAGAAAGGAAATCCTTATAACCATAGATCTTGAAATGCTCATCGTATTTAGTTGGCAAGTCAGCGTCTGTAACTCTATGCACAAAACGTTCAGTCTTAAGTCTATAAGCCACTAAATCTGCAATGGTGATAAATTTCAATCCATGTTCTTTGGAGAACTTAAGCAAATCATCTCTGCGAGCCATTTCTCCGTTATCTTTAAGAATCTCACAAATAACTCCCGCAGGATTGAGCCCAGCTAATCTTGCTAGATCTACTGCTGCTTCAGTATGTCCGACCCTTTTAAGTACTCCACCATCTACAGCTCTCAGCGGAAATATATGTCCAGGTCTTCTTAAATCTTGTGGTTTAGTATTGGGGTCTATTGCTATTTGAATAGTCTTAGCTCTGTCAGGAGCACTGATGCCGGTACTCACACCAAACTTAGGATCAGCATCAATACTGATAGTGAAAGCTGTACGCATAGTATCATTGCTTACATCTACCATTTCTCCTAGTTCTAACTCTAAAGTTCTTGCTTTATCTAAAGCTAGGCAGATTAATCCTCTGCCAAATTTTGCCATGAAGTTTATCATCTCAGGGCTGATTTTTTCAGCTGCACAAATTAGATCACCTTCATTCTCGCGATCGCTATCATCTGCCACTATCACCATACGTCCGGCTTTAATGTCAGCGATAGCTTCTTCTATGGTATTGAATTGAATTTCAGAGCTCATCTATAGTCAATTTTAGCATGAGTAATATGGTCATCTTAACCAATTGTTAACCTTGATATGTTTAATTAAAGCATCAGCTGGGGGACAAAAACTGATGAAAAAAACTTTTAATACTAGAGAATTACATAAAGCAGAATTAGAATATATGGTAAAGGAATCTTGTGGGGCTTTACTATTAGAGATAGACGAAGACTGTGTTATCAGCGGCATCAATCCAGATTTAGAGGAGATAAGTTTGATGAATCAAGCTGACTTCCTAAAGAAAAAAACTACAGAAACTAGGACTGATTCTTAATCTAGGCTTAAGGATAATCTGTTTTACTTTGCTTATGAGTATTGGTGCTACAGGTCCTCAACAAAAAGATATGCTTGCGCAAATTTTTGCACAACAAAGTGATCCAAGTTTTGGAGTAGCTAAGAAATTTACTACAGCAGCTCCCTTGGAAGATGCTGCTAAACCCTCACCAAATGGAGGAACTAATAATCCTCCTCGTTTTGGTAAAAACAATGGTGAGAATGTCGACGAGAAAGGCTAGAAATTTAATCTAAGTTTTAACCAAACGATAATAAGGAATTGATTTTATTAAACCATGGAATTTTTTGATGATAGTAGAGATAGTTCAAGAGCATCTACCGGCAACATAGATAGCCAAGTAGAACTCGTTACCAGCTTCTTCAGTCATTTCACTGATGACAAAGAACTAGGTTATTACAAATCAATGATAGTGGATCTTTATCGTGCAATTACTTGTTATCGCATGTACGATAGTCTAGAAGAGTTTATGGCTATTAATCCTGAGCTTAAGGATTGTAGAGAAGATATAGTAGAGCTTTGGCAAGAGTTTGATAAGTTAAGTGATGAAGAGCTTGCAGACGTAGCACTAGAGCTACTACAGGATATCTAGAGATTACTAGTAATCCAATTTAAATACTCGGCATTAGTGTGTTTTAGATCTAAAGCAATTATGCATGGACATTCATAGCTATGAAGTTCTTTTACTCTTGTGGAAAGCTTCTCGTAATTGCCTTCTAGGGTTTTGAGAATCAACACACTTTCATTATCTTCACAAAGCTTAGCTTCCCAATTATATATAGAATGAATTTGCGGGAAGATATTAGCGCAAGCTGCAAGCTTCTCTGTAACTATGGTTCTAGCAATATTCTTGGCTTCGTCAAGATTAGCACAAGTAATATAAACTAAAATCATTTGCATTGTCCTAAATCACAAATTTAAATGCTTGTACTCTATATATTACAAATTCTGGTTGTAATAGATCACCATTGTTGTCAAATATAGTATTCTCGCCGACTGCCTTAGCAATCTCTTTCGGGTTTTTAAAATCATTGGCTTTAATAGCTTCTAAGAGTAACTTAGTAGCTTTATAGCTGGTGCTGACATAGCCTGATATAGGCTTGTGATATTGAGCTTCATATTTTTCTTGTATTGCCTTAGGTGCTGGAGCAGCTCCTATGATCAAAGCTCCTTCGGAATTGGCTTTGGCGATATTTATAAACTCTTGATGATGTACACCTTCTGAACCTAAAAATTGAATATTAGGATTTCTCTTCTTAAGATCATTGACCAGGTAACCAGCGTCATTATATTCACCGATAAAGAACACTATATCTGCTTGAGCTTGAGATACTTTCTCGGCGATAGCACTATGATTAGATGTTCTTACTGGAATAGTTTGTTGCAGCACTATTTCTTTAGTTGGATCTTTAGCTAATGACTTAGTAAACTCAGAAGAGACAGAAACTCCATAAGGTCTGTCATTGTAAAGTACGGCAATTTTTTTATACTTGTCGTTGGCTTTAACGTATGCAGCTGCAACTTCTCCAAGCTGTGTATCTGTGCCGATAGTGCGATAGACATAACCCTTAACTTCAGGTCTATCAGTTAATTTAGGGCTTGTAGAAGCTGGTGAGATTTCTACAATGCCAGCCTTAGAGTATTTCTTAGAAGCTTCTATGGATATCTCAGAGTTTAAGTGACCTATAACTCCAAGAGATTTCTGAGCTATAACCAAATCCGCTCTAGCTAGGGCTTCTGATACTAAACCACCGTCATCAATAATCATGGTTCCAATTTTGTGATTTTTAGTTGCTTCACTTGCATTAAATTCTTCTACTGCAAGATTAGCTCCTTCTACAATACTGTTGCCAAGTTGTTTATACGGACCAGTAAGGGGAGCTGCTATGGCGATATAATGATTACCATCAATTGTTTGTATTTCTAAAGTATCTTCTTGATTAAAAGTGTCGTCTTGATTCGGATTATTAGTTGTTGTTTTTTTACTACATGCTGTATTTAATAAAGCAAGAGCACAAATAACAATGACTAATATCTTATTTAATTTAAAATTTAGCGATAACATTAATTACAGTATAGCAAAGCATAAAGGGAGTATTGTTTTTGCTATTATTTTATCCATGGGTTTTCACTATCACCTACGTAAAATGAAGCATAAAGTTTTGGCTGACAAGACGGTAAGTTATCAACTAAGAGGAGTCGAAAATAAGGATGAGATCCTTGAAGATTTAAATCAATATCTGGGTAAAAAAATAACTATAGAATATCAAGATCAAATCAACTGTATCGCTTGTGGTCGTAAAACTAATAAAAGTTTCAATCAAGGTTATTGTTTTCCATGTCTACAAAAATTAGCTGAATGTGATATTTGCATAGTTAAACCAGAGCTCTGTCATTTTGATGAAGGTACTTGCCGTGATAATGAATTTGCCGCGGATCATTGTAATATTCCTCATTCATTGTATCTCTCACTCACTAGTGGTATGAAGATAGGTGTCACCAGACAGTTGCAAGAGCAAACTCGTTGGGTAGACCAAGGAGCTGTTAAAGCTTTACGTTTAATAACTTTGAAACGACGTTACCATGCCGGTTTGCTTGAAGTAGAGATAGCAAAAGATATGGCTGATAAAACCAACTGGCGTAAAATGCTCAAGAACGAAGTCGATGAAGTTGACCTGATTAAAGAGAAAGAAATTCTCTTAGAGAAAATTAGAAGCATTATTCAGTCTGGCAAACTATCTGAAGATCTAAGTTATCTTTTAGATGATGTGATGATCCTTGGTGATGATCAAGCTTCTATACAAGAAATAAATTATCCTGTGCTTGAATATCCTAAAAAGCTCAATAGCTTTAATCTCGATAAAGATCCTAAACTAGAAGGCACACTCACTGGTATTAAAGGCCAGTACTTGATTCTAGATACTGGCGTTATTAACCTAAGAAAGTATGCTGGCTATTTAGTAGAGGTGAAGTTTGGTTAAGAGTACCAACTTCTAACCATTAGATCGATCTTCTTGCAGGCAATAGCAGCACAGATGCAGCTTAAAGCAAATAGCATAACAGTGCCTAGCGAATAGCCCACATCAGTGAAACCTTCTGACAGTTTAAGTTGTGATGTTGCAGCGACTTCTAATATAAGCGCAGAAAATAATAGTATCCAAGACATGATATAACTCCTTTAAAAGTGAACAAGAATATTTCAATTCTTTTGTTCTTATTGAAAGCGACTAGCTTTCTTTTTTAATATAGACGACTAAAAACTCTTGCCAAAATGGCTAAAACCAAAGCTACCCAAATGAATTATCAATTCTGATTATCATAGTATAAGTTCCAAAAAACTCTTGATATTACTATTGTACCATATTTTTTGTCTTAGTAAACTAATTAATAAGGATATACCTCATTAATTCGCTCTCATCAAGGTAAAAGTCTTATCACGCATAGCTTTATAGGGGATGGCTAGGGAGATACCACGTACAATTAGAAAGATATGTAATGCAAGCCATAATCCATGATTAGCAAGGAATTTTGGTAGAAAAATAATTGCCAGAGCATAAATCATAAAAGATAAGATCATCATATTTCTCATGTCACCAGTAGAAGTAGTGCCAGTATAAATTCCATCTAATTGAAAACACGCAATCCCTGTCAGTGGCATTAATACCAGCCACGGCATATAAATCATAGCTTCGCATTTAACAGTTTCAATATTAGTGAGGAAGCCTAATAAGCAATCTCCCCAAAGAAAATAAACTAGGGCAAAGATTAATGCAAACATCAATGCCATGAAACTACTTCGACGAATAGTCAGGTCAAACATACTTAGATCTTTAGCTCCTACAGCTTGACCAACTAAAGTTTCAGCTGCATTCGCAAAGCCATCTAGCGCATAACTGATAAACCAAAAAAGATTAATAAGAATAGTGTTCGCTGCTAAAACTAAATCACCTTGACTGGCTCCTGCCGAGGTAAACCATGAAAACGCAGAGAATACTAAAACTGTACGCACGAATATATCACCATTGATGCGAAATACTTGCTGCAAGTGGCTTTTATGAATTACGCTTTTGAGGAAACTGAAATCTATCTTATTTTGGTTATTGGTGTCAGCAAAATATTCTTTCAATATTGGAATCACCAGAATTAGACTAAGAGCAAAAATTAAATAGTTAGAAATTAATGCTGAGTATGCAGCACCCGCAACCCTCCAATCTAAAGTTAATGCCAAATAAATTGCCAGTGGAATATTTATGATATTCATCAGTACTCTTAAGATTAAGGCTAATTTAGGACGCTGTATGCCATAGAGCCAGCCGAGCATGACATAGTTACCTGTTGTGGCAAATGACCCCCATATACGAATATTGAAATATTCTTTAGCTAAACTTTCTACTTCTTCACTACCATTAAGTATTCCAAAAGCAAACCAACTGATTAATTGTTGTAGGGCAATCACTATAACACTTAGAATGAAAGCAATTAATAAAGATCTCACGAGTGCAGCAAATACTCCTTCCTTATCACCGCGACCGAAAGCTTGTGAAGTAATTCCAGTAGTACCTTTACGTAAAAATGAGAAACTCCAATAGATGCATTGTAAGACTACTACTCCTAATGCGACTCCTCCAATATATTTAGGGTCTGACATTCTGCCCATCACTGCAATATTAGTTGCACCTATTAGAGGTACGCATACATTCGCAAGTATAGTTGGCCAGGATAAATCCCAGATTCTCCGGTAACTTATTTCAGAAGAGGGGAGAACTTGCATGTATAAATGCTATCAAAAACATGCTAATCTGAACTTAATCTGTTATATCAATGATAATAAAAGCATTAAGATCAAGAGCAATTAATAACCCGATTTTAGGAGCTATATCATCTTTAAAATTAACTGTTCTATGTATATTTTTGCTTGGAGTTTTAATTTTCTGGGGCACTCTTGATCAAATTGAACATGGACTCTATCTAGCGCAAGAACGTTTTTTTAATTCATTATTTGTCTTTCTTGGTCCGCTACCAATTCCGAGTGTTCGTATCATTATGTGGGTATTGTTTTTTAATTTGCTTGCAGCGCTTAGTTTTAGATTTAGGTATAGTTTTAAAAACTTAGGATTGGTGATAACTCATCTGGGGCTTGTGATCCTCTTGGTGAGTGGGTTTCTTACATTGCATTATAGTCAAGAAACCTTCGTTAATTTATATGAAGGTGAATCAAGTAATATAGCTTCTGATTATATGAACTGGGAATTAGTAATTATTAAAGAAGAGAATGGCAAGATCAGTAAGTTAAGCATAGATGAGAAGGACCTAGTTCCAGGTAAATCTATTGTAGCCGAAGGTCTGACATTGCCTCTTAAGATTAAATCCAAATATATTAATTCACACTATTTCGATACTCCATATGCAGGCAGGATTCTAAAGGAAATGCCCTTAGAGAAAGATTATGAGAAGAATATACGCGCTTTGATTTTAGACTGGAATGATTTTCACAGGAAGTCTAATGATGAGATTAAATTACAAGGTGAAGATGAACCAAACTATAGTTTGAGTTATCAAGGTATCAACTATGCTCTATTACTTAGAAAGAAACAATACAAGCTTCCTTTTATGATTGAGTTAGTGGATGTAAGTAGAGAATTGCATCCTGGCACAGATAAGGCTAAAAGTTATCAAAGTAAAGTGGTAATTCATGAAAATGATCTTTCTCGTGAATTAACTATATCTATGAATAAACCTTTTCGTTCTGGCTTGTACACTGCTTACCAAGCGTCTTTTGGCATGGATGCTGATGGCAAGGAGATGACAGCGCTTGCAGTAGTCAAGAATCTTAATTATACTTTGCCATATATTGCTAGTTTGATTTGCTCTTTGGGTTTATTCATACATTTCGGTCAGATGTTCTTAATTAATGTGAGGAAGCGTGATGAATAGAAGAAATATACTGCTTATATTAATACTTGTATGCTCTTCATTGACTGTCAGTGCTAAGCAATTAAATCTCAATGAGTTTAAAAAAATAATTATTGTTGAGCAAGGACGTTTGAAACCTCTAGATACTTATGCTAAGAATCTTGCTCTTAGGTTCTCTGGCAGATCTAAGGTTAATGGGAAGCAGGCTATCTCTTGGCTTGCAGCTATGCTATTTGATCCAGAGCAAACTTATGATACTAAGATCTTCTTGATTAATAATCCTGAAGTGGTAGAGGCTATTGGTATAGAACCTGATGCGCACAGGCGTTATAGTTTTAAGGAGTTAGAACCTGGGATTGCTAAATTACATGAATATGCTGCTAAGGCTATAGGGAAGGAAGAAGCAGATAGAACTCCAATCGAGAAGGAGTTCTTGCGTATTTTTAATAATTTCCATAATTATATTCAGCTAATTAATAGTTTGCAATTTAATGCTAAACATACTGATTTTAGTGTTGAGAATGAGGAAACAAGAGCTAAGTTATCACTAAGATATAACGGTAATAGTTTATTCCAGATTATTCAAAAATCTGAACAGTTAGAATTGTTTATGTCTCAATTTAGCTCTAGATCAGCTAATCAGCTCAGTGAGAGTGATAAAGATATAGTAAAACTAGCATTTAATTTATATCGTTGGATAGAAAATCATCGTTCATATACAGATGCCTTTGGTGTAGAAGATAAACTAGCCCTTATTCCTGTTGAAGCTGAAAGTGGTTCTTCTGTAGAATGGATCTCACCTTGGGAATTGCTACTCAATTCTCAAGTGGCTTATAAACAAGAATTGTTTGATTTGAATATTATGTATAAGGCTTATAAAGCTAATGATCAAGCAGCTTTCGATAAAATAATTACTCAGTTTAGATCAGGCATTAATAAAAAACTTATCAAATATAATATTAATCCACCTAAGATTAATACTGAGATTTTTTACAATAATTTGAATCCTTTTGCCAATGCTAAATTTCTCTATGGTTTTGCGTTTCTTTGTAGTATGATTGCTACTTTAATTTGGACTAAGAAATTAAATTTAGCAGCCTTGATTTTGCTTTTATTAGGTTTCTTAGTACATAGTATTGGAATAATAACTAGGATAATAATATTATCCAAGCCACCAGTTACTAATTTATTTGAGACTTTTGTTTTTGTTTCTTGGATAATAGTTTTACTCGGCTTAATTATTTATTTCTTAGATCGTAAATCCAATCTGGGATTGATACTTGCAAGTTTCTCTGGCTTGGCTTTATTACTTATATCAGGTAAGTTTGCCGCGGATGGTGATACTATGCAGGTGCTTATTGCTGTGCTTAATTCTAATTTCTGGCTTTCGACTCATGTCATCTGTGTCACCATTGGTTATGCTGGAGTTTTTGCAGCAGGTATAGTAGGACATGTCTATCTTATACAAGAAATTTCTAGAGGTTTTAATAGAACGTCCTCATCACTCACCACTCATCACTCACCACTTATTCCAAAGGTTCTTGGCATACTTGGTTTCGGACTTTGCTTTAGTTTTCTTGGTACTATGCTTGGTGGTATTTGGGCTGATCAGAGTTGGGGACGTTTCTGGGGCTGGGACCCTAAAGAAAATGGTGCTTTATTAATCGTATTATGGTCAGTGATTGTATTTCATGCCAGAATGGCTGGATTAATTAAAGAAACTGGCATAGCGCTAGCTAGTGTCTTTGGCTGTGTGATCGTTATGACTTCTTGGTTTGGAATTAATTTACTTGGAGTTGGCTTGCATTCTTATGGATTTACCCAAGGTGTAGCACTATGGTTATATAGTTTTTATGCTTTTGAGTTTATATTTATAATAGGGAGTATTGTTCTACTTCGCCTGCAATCCAAAATCACCAGCTAAATTTAAATTACCAACCAGTTCAGTAATTTTCAGTCCGAAGCTATCGTCAATAGCGACTACTTCACCTCTAGCAACTAATTGATTATGTGCATAAAGATCTATAGATTGATTGCAAGGTCTATCTAGTTCTATAGCTGAACCTTTGGTTAGTTTTAGAACATCTTTCATTAACATCTCTGAGCGACCTAGTTCTAGAATTAAATCCATATTGATATCGCGTATGAATCCTAAATTTCTTTTTTCGTTTACTTGATATTCAGAACCGGAATCTTTTTCTTCTGCTTTACTATCTTCATTGCTTGAAGTTAATCCACTAGATGATAAATATTCTTGTTTAACTTCTTCTGTGAATTTATTTTCGTCCAGATTAGTTATGATTTCGGCTAATTCTTCTACTATAAATGTAATGGTTTTAGAATTAAGCTCTAACTGTAGAGGAGCATCTAGCTTAGAAGCTATATTAATCTTAAAGCCAATGCCAATCGAGTCATTGACATCGTTTGGTAGGCTTAAACTTGCTTCTTCTGTAGTTTTAAGCGCTCTAGCTTCATGCTCACCAGCAATTAATTCTAATCCTTCCTTAAATTTTGATAATCGTGCTAATGTCGAGTTGATCACTAACTTAACAGTTTCTGCAAATGCAGTTTCATTATTTTCGTTTGGAACAACATTATCGATAGCATTACTTGCGCTACCACTAGCTAATTCTGCGATAGTTACTACTTGTTGATTGCTGGCTATAATTGATATTGGACCTAAGTTATTTGAGCTAATAGGTGTTGCTATTAGAAAAGAATCTTTTTTAATAGCAATTTTCTTATTAAGCATTACTGAATCAATTAATCTTGAATAAGAAACTGTGACAGCACAATTAAGTAATGATGATAATTTAGCTGAAACTTCTATCGCAATAATTTTTGCTATTTTATTAAATTTATCTTCTACTGCTTGATCTAAGGACATAGTTATATAAGTTATGCCTCAGAAGTTTTACTTGGCATATCCATTACACGAACTAGTCTGAATAGTGGATGGCAGTGTTAAATCTAAAACTGGAATAACTAATTAATGTTGGAAGCATTCTTAAGTTCTGCTGATTTAGCTAGTATAGGCTTGATTATTGGTATTGGTGGAGTTGCTATAGCTGGATTTTCGGTATTTAGATTTGCTTCAAGATTTCAGGAAGGAATAGATTCTTTTGGTGAAATAGAATATATAGCACCTAGTAAGAATTACCAACCATTAGCTCAGGTATTTTATAAATTTGATCATGCAAGTAGTGAACAATGGCTTAACTGGGTATTTTGCCAAGAAAAAGCAGTGCAAGATCTTGCTTTTAATAAGCTGGCTGATTACTTAAAAGAACCTCTTGGAGAACTTGGCTCAATTACTGAAGAAGTAGTAAAAGTAGTAATTCAATTCAAAAGAACTGAAAGCTATTACATTCTTCTGGAGCTTGTTAGAAGTTCCATTAGATCTTGGGGGCAATTTAAAAGTATCAATTTGTTTTTTGAAATTGCTGCAAAAGGAATGATTAAACTCAATGAAGAAAATGGTTTTACTAATCTTAAAGAACATATTGATTTGATTATTGAGCGAGATTCTAAAAGCTCAGATGTACTACTTATAAGTATGATTAGGGCTATAGGTATGATTAAGAATCCTAGAGCTGAAGTAGTAGATTACTTTTCTAAATTGGCTCTTAATAGAAACTGTAGTTTCAATTTCAAAAAAGAAGTATTAGAAGAGATCAGAAAGTTAGAAAATGATCTAGACAAATATCATGTCTACTTGGATATTTTGACAGGTTTCTTAAATGCTACAGTTCTAAAATTTAGTGACTCTGATCAAAAAGTTTTGGAAGAATTATTCACACATATTCAAAAATATATAGAAGAGAATAAGCCAGAAATCTGGGAACTATTGGTACAATGCTGCCAGAAAGATAGTACAGCAGAGGTATTTATAGAACCTTTAACTGAATATTTAAAATATCCAAAAAATCTAATTAGCTCAGAACAAATAGCATCTCTATTCTTAATACAAGAAGCTGCTATATTAGATCGAATCAAAGAAGCATTAGCTTTGCGATTTGCTTTCAGTGAGCAAGATTACAAACTTATCAATAAATCTTTTAAGGAGGATTTAGAATTTGATATTAAAGCTGTGAGCTTAGAAAAATCTAAAAAAACAAAAAATGTGATTAATGATTTATTAGATGAATATCGTCAATTAGAGGCTGTTATTACTGCAAATTTGATACAACTCACTAAAAGTGAGAAGCGGGGAATTAATAGCATTACAACAATATTAGGTGAAGCAGAGGCTGAAAAGCTTTACTTAATGAGAATTTTAGCTGCAAATCTAAATCATAGTTTTCTGTATATTGATTTGGATTTAATTCTAAGTTCTAATTATGATTTAACTGAGTTAAAAACCAAAATTAATAACTCTAAGCCATGTATTCTGTATCTTGCTTCATTGAAAGACTTTCTTCTGAAAGATTTTGATAATGATCAAAAAATTTATGCTAAAAAATTGATAAATCTAGCTACTGAAATGTCTAAATCTCCAACTGTTAAAGTTATAGCTAGCCTAATCGATAATCAAGATTCTATTAACAGCAATGTTGATCTCAAAAAGATACTAGAAAAGGGTTCTAAGGGGAGATTTGATCTTAGTATCAGCATGAATCAACCTGACTCGGCAATAAGAAGAGATCTAATTAATAATCAAATAAAGGAAATAAATGCTAGTAGAATCAACGAGAAATTCAATATTGAAGAACTTGTTTCTATTTTGGATAATTCTTCTAAAATCGAAATATTGAAATTCTTAAATAGTTATTTCAGTACTAGCCTATTTACACAGGGTAAATTATTAGCTGTTAATGACTTTATTGGGTTTCAACAAACTGGAAAGCTTAATATTAAATTAGAAGAAGTAGAATTAAACGTTTAATGTAAAATAGAATGTTGTGCCTTCATCTAATTTAGATTCAACCCAGATCTTGCCTCCATGCCTATCGATAATTCGTTTTACCAAAGCTAATCCTACTCCAGAACCATCTGGATAAGTACTTTGTGAATTAAGGCTTCTAAACATTTCAAATACTTCGGAAAAATGCTTAGAATCAATGCCAATGCCATTGTCTTTAACATAGAAAGTTATATTTTTAGGAGTGTTGATAATATAGCCAATTTCAATTTTTTTATGTTCATGTTTGTTATAGTGGATAGCATTAACGATTAGTTTGTTAAATACCTCTCCAACGCGAACACTATCACAGACTAAACTTGGTAAACGTTTAGGAATAATGATCTCAGTGTTAGTTTCTTTAATATATGAATCTAAGGAAAAAATTACGTCATTAACAATTTGTTGTAGATCGGACATTTGCATAGAAAATTCTATTCTATTCAAACGAGAAAACTCAAGAATCGAGTCAGTTAAATTGATTAATTTTATACAAAGCTCTCTTGCAGTATTAATCATAGCGATGCCTTTTGCATCTAATTTATCTCTGTAATTTTCTAGAAAGAGATCAGCTTGATTGTATATGCCTCTAATTGGTTCTTTAAGGTCATGTGAGGTGATATATGCAAACTTATCTAATTCTTCATTGGAAAGCTTGAGCGATAAAGTTCGCTCTGTGACCGCTTCTTGGATCTCTTCTTCTCTGCGTCGAATTTTCCATAAGTAAATAGATAGTAGAATAGCCAAAGCTGTAATGCATAAAGAAAAGAATAATGATGGATAAATATTAATAGGTTTAATATATTGTTTAGGAGGAGATGTCATTAATATGAAATTAGCACCTGCCCAATTGAAAGATTCACTATAAAAATATTTAGATGAAGACTTGAGCTTATTTATCTCAATTGGTTCAGGCTCAGTACTTGCTATCTCAATAAAGGTAGATTTATCCTTATCTTGGAAATATATATGTAATTCAGTATCATTTAGTTCAGCTTTTGATAAAACATGCTGCAAAACATCATCAAAACTTACTAATATAGTAAGTAGACCAAGTAGATGTTCTTTTGTAGCTGCATTATTGAAATCCCGTGCAGCCTCGTCAAAGAGCGGTTTCACTATAGGATAAGTATGACCAGGAATTGATTCTATATCTTTAAACATACACCAATGTGCATTAGCATCATGAAGGGATTCTATAAATAGCTTTCTTTCTGAAATAGCATTCCAATCAAAACCTAATAGATGACTAGTAATTACTCTTGGTCTTGAATAATATACTGGGAAGTAAATATCGCTTAGATAGTCTTCTTGCCAATTACCATATTCATCTAATTTCTTGAAATTATAATTTTTAAGATCGGTTGCTCTTGCTTCATTGATTAATGCTTGTTTTTTATTAGCCGTAACTCTAGGTAGCCACTGTAAAGCTTTAACACCTGGTTGATCCTTTAAGACTATTCGTGAAAATTGTTCAAATTCTGCTCTATCGACATAAATACTAGATTTATAAAGTGCAACTAAAGAGTCTAGAATATTTAAACTCGAGTTTAATTCTGTTTCAACTTTTGAAATAATATTTTTAGCATATAGATCTGAGCTACGAATATATTCTTGCTGCTCATTTTGATATAAGGATAAAAAAGAGAAAACCGAAAAGAATATTCCAAAAACTAAAACAAAAATGATTGGAGCATGTCTTCTAACAAATCGTTTTGTATATAACAATTAACCTTATCTCCATCTCTATCGGAAAGAATCACTTAGTGTTTTATACCCAATCATAAGTAGAATATTTGAATGAATTTACAGGTAAAATAATAATCAAAATTAAGCAGCTTCTGTAAATATTGGCTGTGAGTGTTTAAATTTCTCAAGCATCTCAGCCTTAGGCATGGTCATTAAATGAGAACCAAATTGTTTTAGATTAGCTAAACGTCCTTCTTTCTTAGCTGCTTCTATTTCAGTTTTAAAGGCTTTTTCAAGTTTATCGGCTTTAGTTATGCCACGATATTTTTGAGTTCTGAAGCCCATTTCGTAGAGTGTGGCATGCTCGTTCCAGTCCCCTTCTACCATGACCCTACCACCAAATTTTTTATCCTTCTGTGCGATCTCCATCGGAATCTGAAACAAAGCTTCGTTAAGATTCTTAAAATCCTTACTTAAAGTTTCATGTATCTCTATAGCAATTTTGGATGCTGGTTTCTTTGCTCCCCAACCAAATAAATAACCATTACCATATTGTGAGAATGGAGATGATGCGTCATAGCTACCACAATAGTCACGCACCTTTCCATCTTTTTCATCAATATTCATTTTGTTAACTTGTATTGAGCCGAGTTCTTTACCTTCTGCATTAATTTTATAGACATCTAATCCTGTGCTTGGGTCAGATACTTTAGTCACTTCTGCTTCTACCTTAGTCTTACCATCATTCTTAATAAGTTGTACTTTACCTTTCTCGAAATTATCAGCTTCAAAGATTGGAGACTTGTTGATCAGCTTCTTCCATTTACTGCGACCAGATGAAGGCAAATACATAGTAGTACAACCAAGAAGTTCAGTATTAGCTTGCTCTGCTGAGCCAGCTTTCTCTATTTGCTCTGCTATATATTGGTCACATTTCTTAGCTGATATAGTATCCATACCCTTTCTGTCTTGTAGATGTAGACCTTGATTGAAATGAGACTGACCACTATTCCAACTGGTAATTAGCTGTATGCCTTTAAGTTCAATAGCTTCTTTTTCAAGCTCTTGTAAACGTTCTAAAGCAATCTGATTGAATCTTTCAAGTACTGCTCCAAAGCGGTTAGGATCTTTAGATGCAATAAACTCGAAGGAAATTTTGGCACTAGGAGCCTTGTCTGTTTCAAATCCTGTAAGAACTGAAGCTTCTCTAATGCTAGTGGCAAGTGAACTTTCATCCTTAGCAGGTTCTTCACCTCTGTCTATCTTCATTTCACGAAAAGCAATTACCTCACCATTATGTACAAGTTTATAAATCTCTTCATTATCCTTGGTAACTTTTATTACATCTACATCAATATTTTTTCCAGCTTCTTTATCTCTGATTTGAGTTTGTCCAACTTTCTTGCCTTCAGCAGAATCGAAATATTCTTTTAAGTGTCCGAAGTGAATGACCGGTTTTTTATCGGGCTTACTTAAGTTCTTTGGCTCAGTAGTTTTAATTGGAGCTGAATCTTCAACCTTGCTCTTTGGCCTTAGATGAGATACTGCTTTAGCAGAAGAAATTGGACTTGTTGTAGCTGTAATTGACATATTAATACGTATTTAAATGCTATCAGCAAATGGTTGTAAATACAAGATATTTTGTGAAAATTAAGAGGATTTAATCTATTTAATAACTTAGATATTCACTATTTGCTTACTAGGTTCATATCCAAGCTTTTCTTGCATGGACTGGATCATAGGCTCTATTCTTGCAAGTAGCTCAGCATTCTTTTTCCATTTATCAGGATTAGGTTTAGTGTTGGTGGAAACTACTGGAAGATCCTCAGCTTGTTTCTTAATTTCACCTTCAAAAGGAATATCGATAAACATACACAGTTCACGAATATGTTTCTCTGGATTAGAGGTTAGATCTTCATACCTAATCTGTGTCCATCTCTTAGGATCTATCTTAGATAGAGACTCTTGAGTATATTTATGTGCTGATAACCACTGGAACGCACAAACCTCTTCTAGACTCTTGTCCAGGTACTCTTCCCAACCTGGAGGATTAGTGAATTTCCAAACTTTACCATCGTAACCTTTAATCTTAAGGCGTTTATTATAATCCCAGAACTTGCGGAAGCTGAAATTAAATCTCTTCTCAGAACGCCAGCCTTCTATTAATGAACTGATATTAGTCTTACCTTCTCTTACTATATAGATGAACTTAGCATCAGGATAGGCTTTGGCAAGGTAAGAGACACGATAAGTATTTGGTGGGGTTTTGTCTAATATCCTATACTCGTTAACCAAAAGTGATTTGATAGGTTTAACTATAAGTTCCGAGAATAATTCATGTAAAGGTTTGAGTTGTGCTTTGAAACTATTATTCAAGAATACATAACGTATAAGATCAGCACTAAGTTTATTGTTAAAAGTAAATTTATGATATTGATTGTCGAGATATTTTTTATCTTCTTCTTTAAAATCATCTTCTCCCATATACATGGAAAATATCCAATCACGTGGATCTGGTAGAAATTTCTCCCAGAGATAATGAGATTCACGGTAAGATGCCCAAAGCTCTGGGCTACTACCTAATATCGTAGACAGTAATGTAGTACCGGAACGCGGACAGCCAATTATAAAAACAGGATCTTTGATTTGCATAGTTAAATAGTTAATTAATTACATGAAAAACAACTCTCACAAATTTACGCCAACCAATAGTCAAATACTCATAAGCGATTTTTATTTTTTGAGAGAAACTTAGTTTAGTAGTTGGTACTGCATAAGAGAGTTCTAGCAGAGGTCTTCTAAGTATGTAATTAAGAATGGCTTGATCGTCTTTACTAAGTTCTTTAGACCAAGCACCGATTCTACTAGAGTCTAGATCTTGTTTGGACTTGTGTTTCCATGAGCTTTCCCAAGGTGAGAAGATCTCTACATCAGATTTAGATTCCTGTAATATTTTTGTTTCAAATTTTTCACCGATAAACTCACAAATCTGTTTCAGGCTGGCATTTGGTTCATTGAGTAACTCTTCATATTTGATCGTTAATAAATTATCAGGAAGATCGCCTAGCTGCTTCCTTAGATCTTGACCGAGTTTGATGTATTGAATCCAGAATCTAGCGTTGTTAATTAAACCGTCTGGTCTCCAAGGCATTTTTAATAGAGAGTTAACTGTGTCTCTACCATCTCTTATAAGATGAATAAATTTGGCTTGAGGATAGAGTTTTAATATTTCTTGGATATTGTAGAGATGTTGCGGAGTCTTTTCGCAGAATCTAGTTTTATTTCTTTTCTCCAGTAAGCTATTCATTAAAACATCAAAGACCTGCTTTTTATAAAAATCATCAGGGTCTAATTTGGACTGACTTTTATCGCTAGTACTATCTATGAATTTTTGTATTAAAGTTTCTTCTTCGGCTTGAATAAGATTAGTAAAATCACTAATTCTGGATTCTTCAAGTAGACGCTTAAAAGTACTTAGATCAAAATGTTTCCAGTCATAATTATTCTTAGAGACAAAATTGAAGAAATGGGTTTCAGTAGCTGAAGCAATCTTAGAATGACGATTAAGAATTGACGCCAATATAGTAGTACCAGAACGCGGACAACCAACGATAAATATAGGGTTTTCACATTTAATCTGAGTTTTAACCATCTCTATTAGTCATTATACATTATTATATACTTAGGGTTCCTAACCTGCCTTATCATTACGTGGAAGACGAAGACATAATTAAAATACCTGCTCTAACTATAGTTATATCTACCTATAACCATGCTGCATCTTTAGATAAATTATTAAAACAGTTATTCTCTCAATTTAGAGAGTTATTAGTCTATGCCAAGAAAGCTAAAGATTTAATTGAAGATATTGAGTTACTAATTGTGGATAATGCTTCTACTGATAGAACTGCAGATTTGATCTGTAATATTATTGCTGAGAAGAAAAATTTTAACTTAGAGACTAGATATATTATTGAAAAAGAAGAAGGTCTGTCGGTAACTCGCAATCGTGCCATTAAGGAAGCTAAGGGAGATAATCTAGTTTTTATCAATGATGAGATTGAGCTTGCTGATCTCTGGCTTAAAGAAGTTTACGATATTGCTAAGCAAAGATTAGCCATGCTAATTTATGGTGCTAGAGTAAAAGCTAAATGGGGACAAGATTTACCAGAGTGGTTGAATTTGGAACCACCTTTTGCGATAAAACATTCATGCTTCCCAATGCATGATTATGGTGAAGGAGAAAAAAATTATCCTTTTAGTATTGGTAGGGAAGATTCATTATTGGTAAAAGATGAATATGATAATGGTGATGCTCCAGTAGGACTCTTTGTTAATGATATAAGTATGGTTCGTAAGTTGCAGTTGAAACTTAACGAGCTCACAGATTATAAAGTTGAAATGCCTAATGGCTCTTGCTTCTTAATATCCAAGGATGTGTTTAAAGTTTTACATGGTTTTAGTACTGATCTTGCAGATGTTGGTGCTATTCGGGATTTTGCTGAAGAAAGAGAGTTCTTTAATCGCGCTGTGCAAGCAGGTTTGGAGCTTAAATATCAACCTTGCATATTAGTTTCACATGCCATAGACAAAAAACTTCTAACTAAGAAATATATACTTGAAGCTTATAGGCGCTGGGGCTTTATGACAGGCTATTTGCAAGAGGCACCAGTGAAAAATAATTTGAAACTAAAGTTATACTGCTTTAAAATACTACTTTACTTAAGTTACTTATTGATAGATCCAATTAAAAGCTTTTGGTTAGAGGCTCAATGCTATGAGATTAAAGGTGAGATGCAGGGGCTTGGAGTAAAAAATTAATATTCTATAACTACTTTATAAATTCCTCTCTAAAATCTCTTTCTCCTTTAGGAGCTCTATTTTCAGTTCTTCTTCAGTAGGCAAATATAGCTTATATCTTGATGCAAAAATTTGCTTATTGTCTTCTGGGAGCGTGAATTTTACGACAGCATCGCTTTTGTCAGCACACAATACAATTCCTATAGGCTCGATATCATCTTCATTCATTTTTTCGCGAGTATAGTAATTAACATACATTTGCATTTGTCCTAAATCTTGATGAGTTAATTTACCGATTTTAAGATCTATCAGTACAAAACATTTAATTTGATAATTAAAAAAGACAAGATCAACGTAAAAGTTTTCATCATCCATAATAATTCTTTGTTGCCTTGCTACAAACGAAAAACCTTTACCAAGCTCAAGTAAGAATTGTTGTAAATGCTCAATTAAAGCTGATTCTAAATCTCTCTCAAATAGTTTTGCACTTTGTGGTAACCCTAGAAATTCTAAAACATATGGATCTTTAACTAAATCTTGAGGTTCTAATATATATTTGTTGTCCTTCTTTTGCGATTGCTAGGACTTTTGATTTTTCTTTGCTCAAAGTTAACCTTTCAAACAATAAGGAATTTATTTGTCTTTCAAGTTCTCTTGTGGACCATTGATTATTTGAGCACTCCACTTCATAAAACGAGCGTTTAGATGATTCCACTATACTAATTAATAACCTATAATGGGTCCAGCTTAATTCGGCACGCACTGCGTGCCAATTCTCATAAATCCTGTAAAATTGCCTCATTGCTCTTAGATTACGCCGAGTAAATCCCTTCCCAAAGGCTTCTATTAACTGATCAGATAGATTGTCGATAATAGCTTTTCCATATTTAGCACGATCTTTACCATTCTGTTCCTCTTCAACTATTTCTTTACCAATTTGCCAGTAAGTTTTTACTATTTCTTGATTGATAGTTCTTAAAATCGTGCTTCTCGAACCTTCAATTATAGGCGCTACTCTGTCATATAAAGCTTTTCTCGCTTCCACTTCTTTCATGTGACAAATTGTATTTGGGGTATTGTGCTGCTAAAACTAAACTTAGAACTTTAATCCAAGTAAAACATAGTAACTACTTTATTAGAACTATGAGCAAAGTTGATTGCATCTAATAAGGTCTTAGAATCTCTATAAAGGAAGCAAATAAGTTGTTGACATTCATTGACTATCTCGCGGTTGCAAAGTCTGCTAGCGTCAGAGAGTAGCATTTGTTCTCTTTCTGGATGCTCGATGATGTTCTTAACACCAATTAATTGATCTTGAACTTCTTTAATTTGTTGGGATATAGTTTGAGGAAGTATAACTTTAAGTTTTTCAGGATTAGCTCTTAATGCACCTTTGATGGTTGCATAATTAGTACCGCAGTAACCACCACTGGTTATAATAGTATTGCCACAAGAAGCTAAACCGAAAGCTATCATTTCTATGATCTTAATCTGGCTCATAGACAGGTCTTTACTGCCAATCATGCCAATGGCATGATTGCCTTGATCCATGATGTTCTTAAACTCTTCATTAAGATCTTGGGTAGAAGGTATATCTAATCTATCTTTGAATACTGTTGCTGAAGAACCAGGAGTGATGCCTTCCATAAACATGAGTGGTTCTGTTATTAAGTCTGTCTCTGTAATTAAAGATTTGATCATCTTTTTGTATTTTACGCGCTTTCTTTTCCTTAACTATTTATAGATGCTAAGATCTATATTAGCTATTTACTAAGATGTATATCATAGCAGAAAGGTCCTGAAATTTGGAAAGTTCGGTCATTACAGATGAGAAAATTTTAGAGGGTCTTAACCCTGCTCAGCAGCAAGCCGTAATACATCTGGGTTCCCCGCTATTGGTCCTAGCTGGTGCAGGAAGCGGTAAGACCAAAGTTTTAACTCATCGCATTGCTTATTTTATTTCCCGAGGTGCTCACTCTGGCAGTATTCTATCTGTTACTTTTACTAATAAAGCAGCTAAAGAAATGAAGGAGCGAGTGACTAAACTCGTTTCTGAAGAAAATATTAAGTACGCTTGGATTGGAACCTTCCACTCTATTTGTTCAAGAATTCTGAGACAAGATATAGAGAAACTTGAGCTTGAAGCTCCGAATGGTTCTAAGCATAAATGGACTAAGAATTTTACTATCTTTGATGAAACTGATTCTGTTAATGCAGTGAAAGAAGCAATCAAGGCTCTTGATTTAGATCCTAAGATTTATGTACCCAAGACGGTGAGATATCGTATTAGCGAAGCTAAGAATCAGAAAAAATTTGCTAAGGATTTTGTGGCGGGTGCAGTGAACTTTAGAGAAGAGAAAATAGCAAATATTTTTTCTAAGTATGAAGAGATTATGTGCCGGAATAATGCTCTGGATTTTGATGACTTACTATTACTCTCAGTATTATTGCTCAGAACTAATCCGCAGATTTGTCAATATTATAGTGAACGCTTCAAACATATTCTAGTAGATGAGTATCAGGATACTAACCATGCTCAGTATGAATTAATCTCCTTACTTGCAGCTTCAAGTCCTAATACCATAGCTGAGTTCCAGTCTGGAGTCCGTACACTGACTGTGGTTGGTGATATAGATCAAAGCATCTATTCTTGGCGTGGTGCTGATTACAAAATTATTCTTGGTTTCCAGAAGGACTTCCCTAATGCAGCCATAATTAAACTAGAGCAGAATTATAGATCTACCGCTAATATTCTTAGTGTTGCTGATAGCATTATTGCAAATAATTCTGAGCGCATTGAGAAGAGTCTTATTCCTACTAAACATGCTGGTGAGAAGATAGTAGTATTTGAAGCACAGGATGAATTAGAGGAAGCACAATATATTAGTGCTGAGATGCAGCGTATGGTCTCTGATGGGCGTAGGCTGAGTGACTTTGCGGTGCTTTATCGTACCAATGTGCAGTCGCGTGCCATAGAGGAAGCTTTACTGAGGAGAAATATTCCTTATGTCATAGTCGGCGGCTTCCGTTTCTATGATCGTAAAGAGATCAAAGACATAATTTCTTATTTAAAAGTTATCCAAAATCCTGCTGATGGACAAAGCATTAAACGTGTTATCAACGAACCGCGTCGTGGTATCGGAGCTACTACTGTAACTAAGATGGAAGAATATGCTGATAGGTTTGGCTATAGTCTTTATCGTACTATGTTAGAGATCGAAGAAGTTGATGGTATCGGTGATGCAGCTAAGAAGAAGATCAAGGGCTTTGTGGATTTAATCGAAGATCTTAGATTAAAAGAGAAAAGTCTGGGACTTGGTGATCTGGTAGATGAGATTACAGAATGTACTGGTTATCAGGCTATGTTGCGTGCCTCTGCTGATGCTGAAGCTGAGTCCCGCGTAGAAAACGTACAAGAGTTGATTGGTGTGGCAACGGATTTTGAGATGAACGCAGAAGAGAATGATCTCTCAGCATTCTTAGCAGAGATCTCTCTATTAAGCGAACAGGAAAATACTAAGGGTGAAAGAATTTCAAGCATTACGCTGATGACCCTGCATGCTGCTAAGGGACTAGAATTCCCGGTGGTATTCCTTGCGGGTTTAGAAGAAGGAGTATTTCCGCATAAGCGCAGTCTTGATGCTAAAGATGCTACTCAGTTAGAAGAAGAGCGTAGATTAATGTATGTGGGTGTTACTAGAGCAGAAGAGAAGCTTTATATGACACATGCACGTAGACGTAGAGTCTTTGGGCAGACGGAATTCTCCTCGCCAAGTAGATTTCTGGAAGAGGCTCCTAGAGAGCTTTTAATAGGGTATTATGGGCAATCTAATTCTAATGATATGCATTCAGTGTTTGAAGAAGATTTCACTAATGATTCATCATGGGCTAGTCCTAAAAGTGCAGAGACTAAAGTTAAAGGCTTTCAGCGTGAGACCTTCTTGGATGATGCCGCTCCGCGTGCTGGCTTCCAAACAGCATCTCAGTTCTATGATAAGGGACGTTCTATGGACGCAAGAGCTAGGGCTATTGGTTCATCCTTTAAGATAGAGTTTAAGAATGGTGATAAAGTGAAACATGCTAAATTCGGTGTGGGTACTGTCTTGCAAGTATTAGGTAGCGGCGAGAAGTTACTTTACAATGTAGATTTTAATGGGTTGAAGAAGCTCTTAGATCCTAAGTTTGCGAAACTGATTAAGGTTAGCTAGCTTGTAGTCTTGGATAACCAGGTTCTATTGATTTTGTCTTGGTTGGCATTGCTGATGCTACTAAAATTGTTTGAGTATTAAGATCTTGGAGTTTTTTATTGACTGATCCATCAGTTAGAGGCTTCAATCCATTGCCAGTAGAGATATATTTCTTACCTAACCATCGGGCTAGTCCCTGTGCTGTTATGCCTTGATTTGGGAAAACATATTTTTTATATGGTTGATCGTCGTCTAAATCTACTACTGTTAAGCGAAGTTGATTTTTGTGTTCAATATCGGCAACGATTAAATCGGATAAATATTTAACCTCGTTTTGTAGTTCAGCTTTATCATTTTTAACTGCACGTCTAACGCAGTCTTCAAGCTTATTTAAGCTCTCACTAGCTCTCATATAACCTGGTTCTGGAAACAAAAAGCTAAAGTATTGAGCTTTGACAGCTTGTATTTGTTCTAAAGCTTCGGCATATTTCTTCTCCTTGAATAAGTTACTAATTAAACTTGCTCTACCTTGTATATCAGCATCTTTAAGCCCTATGTATATCATGTCTAATTTATTTTTAGTGCCTGCAGATATTCTAACCAAATCCCTTAGTCGTGGGGAAAGTTCTTGAGCTGCTTTCTCTAGTGCGACTGCAGCTGTTTCATAGTGTTTAGTTGCTTGACTTGGATCAAGCCTTTGTGTAGCAAAGCCGTTTTCGATTATGCCAGGAATATGTTTTAGGTGAGACTCTGCAAATTGTTTAGGGTAGACATCACCGCGCTGAGTCCACTCTAATAGATCATTTAAATCTTGATCTATTATTTTCTTGTTGATTTTTGATAATGATCCTTTGTTTGCAGCCATACTGAGTAATAGCGATAAGTCTTCTATATGCGCAAGAGCCTTGGCTACTGTGATGAAATCTTCATGGTTTCCTTGAAGTACATATATACGGCTTCTTAAACCTGCAGCCCAATCTTTGGAGTATTCTATGTCTTTTTGAATGGGGTAGCTTTCATTACCAGGAATTAATTTTTTGATGGCTGCAACTTTAGCTTTAATTTCTTTCAGAACATCAGTCTCAGTGATATGAGCAGGGTGCTCTTGTATATATTGATCTAAGGCTTTTAGTTGCTCAGAGATTTCTTTAGTTTCTTGAATTAGAGCTGTTGCTGAGGAATAGATTGATATTAGATCTTGAATTTTTTCTCTTGCGGTTGCAGTATCAGAGTTTTTAAGATCTTTTATTATTGAAGTTATGCGGGCACGAGGATTAATCCAAATCTGTTGACGAATTGTTGTAGTTCCAGGTCCAATATTTATATCTAAGTTATTTAGATTAATACCCCAAATGGTTTGACCAAGAAAATCTAAAGTTTCTATCTCCCTAATTTTAGAGCTTGCGTCTACTCGGTTCTTGCGCCAGTTTAATTCTCTAATTAAGAGATCACCATTATTTTTTGCGTTGGCTAAGAAGCGTAAGGCTACCTGAGAGTCAAATAAAGGATTAGTGCTGCTCACTAATTTTAATTGTGCTAATTTAAGCTGAAGCTTAATTAAGTATTTGTATGATTCTATTGCACTTAAATTTAACCTAGCTCTTTCTTGGTTATGCTTAGCATCTTTGCCAAGCTCACGAAATCTTGCTTGAGTTTCTTTTAATTCTTGACGTATAAAATCGCTCTGATCTTTAATCTCTAAAGCACTCATATTGCTATGATCTAAATCAACATTAATACTCTTGTAAAGATCAGCTAAACTGTCAGTGATCTGCTTATTAGAAGCTTCATTATGGTTAACTCTATATTCAGAACTATAAGCCTTAATCTGAGCTACTATATCATTGATCTTCATCTGTAAACTGATAATTTCTCGTTGTTCAGCTCTTGGATTTTTTCTATCGGTTTTATGTACTAGTCGTGTTTGTGGGTGAGCTAGTACTGTCATTGTTGGATCGCTGATTTTAGCTGGCTGAATGATTGCTGACTCAGCGTTTCTTGCTGTTTCCCGTAGTCTCCTTAGGACACTAGGTACACTTATATCTTTTATTAATTCTGTTACCATTAGCTAATCTCCAAACTTAAGTCGTTCCGTCTAATTTTAACATAAGCCCATATTACTTTAAAACCTGATAATTTATCTTTGCACTAAGCTTTCTAGGTAAAACGCTTGCTATCAAGGTTAATAGTCGATTGCGTTTACCAGTAATTATTAATTCTTCGCCGTGCATAAGTTTCTCATAAGTTATCTCTGCAACTTTCTTAGATGACATAGGTAAACGGAAAGCTGAACTATGCTTAGCACCTGCTCTCTCTCCAAATTGGCTATGAGTTGGTCCTGGACAGCAAACACTGACTTGTACTTGATAAGGTCTTAACTCTTCTGCAAGTGCATAACTGAAACTTAGTACATAAGCTTTAGTAGCGTAGTAAGTTGCCATCATTGGTCCCGGAAGGAAGCTTGCTACTGAAGCGATATTCAGTATACGCCCAGAGCGGCAAGCTGCCATGCGTTTAGCATAGACTTGACTCAAATAAGTTAAAGCAGAGATATTAAGATTAATCATCTCTGTTTGAGTATCGGGATCGAGATTAATCAATTCACCGTAAGCACCAAAGCCTGCATTATTTACTAATACATCTATGTCACTAACTTGATTAGAAAGTTCTTTAACTTGATTGATATCAGAGAGATCTTTTGCAATGCAAGTGACTTGGGTTGGAAGTTCTTTTGCTATAGCTTTGAGCTTCTCTAGATTTCTTGAAACTAAAATTAACTCGTAACCATTCTTCGCAAAAATCTTAGCTAGTTCTAGTCCTATACCAGTGCTAGCACCTGTGATTAGAGCTTTCGGCATATAGGGGATTCTAGCATTAGACTTGTCCATAAATCGCCCATAACTGTGTTATGCTCGTCCCTCGCCATCCTCATTGACGCCCAGTCAACTCCGGTGGCTCGGGTCGCATGCCTTGTTCTGGACGATTTCTGAACAAGTCTATAATTTTCTAGAATAGAAGTTTATTTTATGCGAAAATAATACCCTATGAGTTCTGACTTAGATAATTTAACACTTTTAGGTGCAGGTGCTACTGTCTATCCAACTAATCCTGAAGACGCGCGTTTAGAAGCGATTCCTAATCAGTGGCAAGGTAATGACTATATCGTTAATTTAGATTGCCTAGAGTTCACTTGTCTTTGTCCTAAAACTGGACAACCAGATTTTGCACAAATATTTATTTCATATATTCCAGGGGAATATTTGATTGAATCTAAAGCATTGAAGCTTTATTTATTTAGTTACCGCAATCATGGAATATTTCATGAGTTTGTCGTGAATAAAATTGCACGTGATCTAAACAACGCTATTCAAGCGAAGTATATTAAGGTTGTCGGTAAGTTTATGCCACGCGGTGGTATTTCAATTAATCCAGTGGTGCAGCTTGGCGATATTAGTTTGTTTGAAGGATTGAAGAGTGATAGCTAACTCTAAAGCTCTCGTGGTATTCTCTGGTGGTCAAGACAGCACCACTTGCCTTTACTGGGCTAAGAAGCAATGGTCTGAAATTTATACTGTTACTTTTGATTATGGGCAGAAGCATAAGATTGAATTAGATGCAGCACGTAAAATTTGTGAGCTGGCTGGAGTGGCGTTTGATCTAGTGAAAGTACCTCAGGTATTACGTTCTACTAGTCCACTAACAGATCATTCTCAAGACTTAGATAAATATGGAAGTATCTCTGAGTTTAAAGCTGGTGTGCAAGCTACATTTGTTCCTGGGCGTAATATTCTTTTCCTGACTCTTGCTGCTAATATCGCGATGCATCATGATTGCAAGCATATTGTTATAGGAGTTTGCGAAGAAGATTATGGCGGTTACTATGATTGTCGTAGTGAGTTTATTCAAGCCATGCAAAAATCCCTTAACCAAGGACTATTCGGTAGTGATGAAGGTATAGTAATCCACACTCCATTGATGCACTTAACTAAAGCAGAAACAGTGAAGCTTGCTGTAGATTTAGGTGAAGAATGTATGCATGCTCTTTCTTATTCACATACTTGTTATGCAGGGACCTTCCCGCCTTGCGGACACTGTCATGCTTGTTTACTTAGGGAGAGAGGGTTTATGGAAGCTGGGGTAGAGGATCCGCTTATATTAAAGCTTGTAAAACAATAATAGTTTACGAGACCATATTAATCCCGTCATCCTGAGGGAGGGCGAAGCCCGACCGTAAGGATCCACTATTAACTACGGTAGGTGTAGTGGATCCTTATCCTGACGCTACGCTCAGGACAGGCTTGTCGCCTTCGGCTCCTCCTCAGGATGACGACGAAAGAGTCTTCTTAACGTTTAAACTAGTCATGCTAAAATTAGCTCCGTCCTTATGATTCTATTGCACCAAAACGCAGATACCCAAGCCGAGATAGTAGAAACTATTCAGGGTGAGGGTTTGTATACGGGAACGCCAGCGTTCTTCGTTCGTTTTCAGGGTTGTAATGTACATTGTTTCTTTTGTGATGAAAAAGAAACTTGGATAAATCGTGAAAGTAATTCTATAGAAATGGAAGCAAGTGAAATTATTGCTCAATTGGATCATATGAATCCTTTACTTAAACGCGTGGTGATTACTGGTGGTGAGCCCACAGAGCAGGATCTAGCGCCTTTGATAGAAGCTTTAATAGATAAATCATATAGAGTTTCAGTAGAGACTGCTGCTACTGGAAAGTTCACTAGTGATTTATTTAAAGATTACGATGAAGAGCTCTTTATTACTTTTAGTCCGAAAGAAGTTTATTCTAAAAGTTCAAAGATAAATGATGAAAGGATTTGGCAAAGAGCTGATGAAATTAAGTTTGTGATAGCTAATGATGAAGGTATAGAGTACTTACTTACTACTATAATTGCAAAGCTGAAACAAGCTAATAATGATTGTCCTATATTTCTCGTGCCTGATTGGTATAACCAAGATGCTACTAAAGCTAAAGTGCTAGAACTTTGTCGTCAATACCCTGGTAGATTAAGAATGGGATGGCAGCTACATAAAATTATTGACATGCCATAGAGGTTTTTGATCAAAATCTCTGATATTATGTATAGAATGATCAAATTTCTGATCATTCTTAACCTTTTCATAGAAAATAGCTATAAAATTTTACCCTCATTTGGACTTGTATGTATGGATTATTGTTTATGGTATCAGCAACTTCACATGTCCAAAACCCAGTAGGTACTATTCTCGTACCTCGTAATGTTGCAGAAGAATTAGCAGCACAATCGTCAGTTAAAACGAGCCCAGTTGTAACGGAGCAAGGTCAAACAACTACCACGTCAACGATAAATCCAGCTCAAGCAGTATTTGAAGCAAGACAAAATTTAGCAAATGCAGTCACTCAACCTATAAACGAAGCGACTGATGGTATTAATACTGCGAAAGAAGCTTCGACAGTAGGTGTAGCGCAAGCTGATAATAGTGCTGAATTACTGGCAGAGCAATTGAAGAAAATGGGAACAGCAATAGCAGCAGGCCTTGTTGACGACCAGGATAGAAGATTTATTGCACTTGTAGCTAAAGTTTTAAATTCAATAGAATGTGATGCAGAAGGGGTTAAGGTTGATAAGCTTACAGATGTTAAGAAGGTGATCGGATCAATTCAGGATATCTATGTAACTGCTAAAACGAGTGGTTTAGAAGCTACTATGACAGAAGACGTTATTCGTAATCAATTAAAATCTTTAGGCTTAAGTAAAGAACAGAAAGCTACTATGCAAGATTACTTCAAGAAAATTCTTGGACAAAGTAATGCTAGTGCTGATTCTGTGAATCTAGATGCATTAAAGAATTTAGCTTTAAGTAAAGAAGGTATGCTTGCGGTAGGAACTGCTCTCTATGTGTTTTCTGGCTTAGTATCTCAAATACCATACATAGGTAATTTACTTGCAACACCAATCAAGCTTGTACAGGGACTACTAGGAACTGCAAAAGACATTATTCCAATGATTTTACTAATGCAGCAGAAAGAAGCTGCTCCTGCTAAACAAATTCAACCATCAACGAAAGTATCTTCTGCTGATAGTAAGCCTGCACCTGCTAGTGTTGCAGCAGCATAATTCCTTATCAAAACCATCAAGTTTTAACCGTTTTATAACTGTATATTAGGATTATTATGTCTTCAAATACTGTTAATTTACCAATTTCTCAAGCTAAGGATGCTTTAGTCTCAGGGTTAAAGGCGGCTAATATTGACTATAAAAACATTGGATCAGCAGTAGAAAGGACTAGGCTTTTAAATTGGTTAAATGCTTGGATTAGCAATGGTACTGATGGTTTGACTACTGACAAGATTGATGCTGCTAAAACATTATTTGCTGCAAAAGAAGAAGTTGAGCAGAATGCACATACTCAGGCGATTCTAGAAAGAATGACAGCAATGAAGGAATCTTATACTGCTATGTTAGATGTAATGAGTAGTAGTTCACGTGGGGTTCTTACAATGGTTCCTAATCCAGCTCTGAATTCTATGGGATTAGCATTAGAATATGCTACTGGTTCAAGACCGATATCTCAGAATGAAAACAAAGATAATCTTATAAAGCAAATGAATATGCTTATGCAGCAACTGATCGAACAGGCAGATAGTGCTAATAAATTAAGTGAGTTAATTACGCAGAATAAAGATAGTTTTAGTAATGAATTTTTAAGTCAATTTAGGGCTACGATAGAAGAGCGTAAGCTAGAAGCCTCGTTAGACACAAGACTTTATAGGTATAAAGGTCTTGACGTGGATGCAACAGAGAGATTAGATGATCTGATGCGTTTACTTAAAATGACTAAAGATGAAGCTCCATTAATTGTAATTGGAAATAATACAAGTCATTTACATGAAATTTATAGTCAATGGAATGCATTGTCACCAGATGAAAAAAACAATGCTCAGAAGCAAGCTACTAAGTTTTTTGTGAATTCTAATAATGGTAATTTGGCTACTTTACAAGAAAATCAAAAACTTACAGTAATTCAAGAAGGTGTTAATGATCTTGATAAAAATGCACAACTTTTTGTACAAATAAAAGTTAGGGAATTGCAGAATGCAGAGAATCTTCATAAACATGAGCATGATTTAAAAGATCTTTTTGGTAATTTATTTGGAGAAGGATTTTTTTCAAAAGCTTTAGTTACAGCTGTTATGGGATTCTTGGGTGGAAGTGTTTTTGGATCACCATTTATGGGAGTCTTTCTTACTACAGTAGTAAGCTTACTTGGTTCTTTGTCAAGTTCTTCTGACCAATCAACTAAACGTGCAGTGCCACCTGAGGCCAAATATGATAGAAAAGTTTCTGATAAACCAACAACAGTTCCAGCTTAAAAGTTCCCATAATTTCTGAAACTTAATTTTTATTTTCCATTACCCTGTCTGATTTTTTAGATTAAGATTAATAAATTTTTTTTAACTGAACTATTTGCAAAAATTGTCATTTTTGGCTTTACAAAACGCCAAACTGTTATAGATTAGACTATGTGATTAGCGTTCAATTCCAAAATTTAAGCCAAGCTAATTCAGAGATTCTTAAAGCCTTCAACTCAGCAACTTCTGCTAAAGCTCTGGAGGCGTATCAGCCTCTGTCTACTAAAGAGCGTAAGCGTGAGAAGCTTAAGGCTCTGCAGATACTTAAGGCATCTTCGGAGTCTCCTACTCTTGCTGATATCTCTCTTGCTACTGATTCTTTGACTATTGCGCTGCAGAAAGCTGAAGGAGCTACCTTGCAAGCAATGCTGAATTTGCTCTCAGCGAAGATGATAGAGCAGAATAAATATACTTACTTCGATCAAGAGAAGCAAATAGATCTGAAGAAAAAAGTTCAAGCTAAATTAAACGAATATAAGGAAGAGAAGGAAGATAACAAGGAAGAAGCGAAGAAAGAAGAAGAAGCTAAGCCAGAGAGAATATCTGCGGTTGACAAGTTAGTCCAAGCTGCTACTACTTACTTTAAAGAATTACAACAAGACATCATGGATAGATACGCTAAAACTCTATCGCTTATCTCTCTTGAGAATTTACAGAAGGCCTTTGATGAAAGCATGAAGCTAATCGTTCGTTATGCTTATGAAGTTCCAGCTGAGTCCTTTAAAGAATATGTAATCGAGCCGATACATGAATTTGCTGGGAAAGTTACAGAGTATATAGATGAAGGCTTGAAGAATGGTTTCAATGCTAAATCTAAGAAGACTTTTAACCATAAAGAGATCCGTTCAATGTTACAGCAGAGCTTAAGTGCTGAGCGTGAAGAGAAGCTTGAAAGCTCAGTATTGATGTTAGATAGGTCTCTTAGAGCCAGAGCACAAATGCATATCGCTAAGCAGAAGTTTACTAAAGACGAGATTAAGCTAGCGCTTCATAAATAATTTCTATATTTCAAGAATGAGTATTTTGCGTTGATGAATGCTAAGCGCAATCCTAGACTGCCATTTAAGAATCCAAGCCTAAAAATAAATTTATTAATAAAGCTATAAATAGAATTGAGGATTGCAATGACTAAATTAGATTTCTTCTTAGAGAGCTTGGCAAACTTCATATAGGCTTGCTCCATATCTTCTACAGAAGTATAGGAATAGTGATTGAGATGGTGTTTTAGCGGATGACAACTATGGCGAGACTTGCTGTAGGATTGGTTTTTAGTGTCTAGTAGTTCAACACTTTCATGTACAGTACTATGGCAGAATCTACCTAAAGATTTCTTGAACAAGCGTAAGTGATAATCAGGATAGAAACCTCCCCAGCGAATAAATTTATCACCTATATAAAGCTTGCGAGGAATTTGATAGCCATTAGCTTTTAAGTCGAGCGCTTTGATTTCATTTATAAGCTCATCTGTTAAAACTTCGTCTGCATCAAGACTTAGTACCCATTCATTACTACAATATGTGAGAGCGACGTTCTTCTGCGCTCCATACCCCAACCAATCTTGGTGATAAATTTTATTAGTATATTTGCGTGCGATTTCTAAAGTTTTATCGGTACTTCCTGAATCAATGATAATGATCTCACTAGCGAGCTTCGCTGCTTGCTTTAAGCAAGACCCTATAATGCGCTCTTCGTTGAGGCAGATGATGAAAACGCTGATTTGGCAATCTGATGGCATCATAGTTTATAATACACAATGCTAAGGACTATTGCTTATTAGCTTACTAATTTGTGGAGAGGTGTCCGAGTGGTTGATGGTGCATCCTTGGAAAGGATGTGTAGAGCGATCTACCGTAGGTTCGAATCCTATCCTCTCTGCCACACAAAATAGAAAGGGGACCACAGGTCCCCTTTCTATTTTGTGTAGGTAAGAAAGAAAGATCGAACGCTACAAGTACCGCAGCTTTAGCTGCATACCGTAGGTTAGCAAGAAAGGTCTAAACGACCTTTCTTGCGCTTGAGAATGAAACGGGTAGATTTTGCTATTTTCTGCCTTAACCCCAAAATAAGACTTTTAGGGGTATAATGTAAGTAGTTATAGGAGCTACTGCGGATGCGGGGGCTCCTTTTTTATGGGAAAATCTCTAATTTTCCTTGTCTGAACTTTTTCTTTATTACAGAATAACTGACTTCGTGTCCTAATCTAGGCTTTTTACCAATGATATGCCTACCAATTGGACTTGCAATTAAATCAGCTAATTCTAATCCACTAAAATTTTGATTTTTGCTGATTAGTTCAAATTTTGAAATTCTCTTTCTTATCTCACGAGCTGAAATAAATTTAGTACCTATCTTTGATACTCTCTCGTATAAAGTTATTAATCTTTGATTTTCTGCGGCACATCTCTCTTCTGGATAGATCATAATTTTAGATCGTCGTGGTGTATCAAAAAATATTCTATTTAAAATATAGTCAAAACTAAATAAATAAGGATCTGGAGGAATATCAGTATATCTATCCACGAATTTAGTTTTATCAATTGCTCTTGGTATTACCACGAAATCAGTTCTTTCAATAATGTCATTGACTGCAGTGTAAAATTCTTGTCTAAAGTTTCTGCTGTTGAATTTCAGATTCAACTCATTTCTAGATTTATTAGGTCTTGTGATTTCGCTAGTATGTAATATAAACTGATCTGTTCCAAAGAAAGCCTTCTTCAAAGACTTAAATTCCATATCAAAATTTCTATAACATTGCTGATCTTTAAAACATATAGCAACGAGCACAAACACATTGTATTGATTGTCAGAATTGTTTAGATCTAGGTTATGGTCACCAGATTCATCAATGAAAACTAACATAACGAGATGTAATTATAAATTACTTAATATAATACCGAGCGTTATGACACGCTACCATATACTCCATGCCCCTCCCCCTCATCCACCACCGAGGCTTTCACAATTGGTCTAGGACTGAAAATCAAGCTCTTTATTTCAGAAGCTTGACGGTTTGCTCCTATATAAATCTATTTCCTGTTAGTTTCAAATCACTCTATGCTTTTCAAAATAAATCAAACTGCTTGTAATAATAGAACTTAATAAATTTATGGTTGAAAACTGCCGAAAACATTATATTGCCTATCTATCTTAAGTTTAATCGGTTAAGGCTAAGGATGCTCATATTTCACAAACTGACCTTTAGAGACCTTGTAAATCGACATTCTTGGTTGGATGGTGTCACCAATAGAGTCAAAGTTAATAAATCCAGTGATACCTTGATAGTGAGTCTTAGCTACTTCTTCATTAATACTAGTTTGATTTGCTATAGAAGCTTTGATTGCTTCTATTAATATCCAGGTAGAGTCATAGCTATTCATAGCAATGGGGAATGCTTCTGTTTGAAAATGGTTTTTAAATTTCTTCTTGAATTCATTAATAATATTTTTGTTACCATCTAATGTGTTGCCTGTAACGTAGGTACCCTCAGCTCTTAAACCAGCCGAATCAATGAAACTTTGAGTGAAAACTCCATCAGCTCCAATGAACGTAATATTCCTTTTAGCCTGCAATGCTAATTCTTTGACGATTTGTGCTGCGTCTCCATATTCGCCTATAAATACTAAGACGTCAGAGTTAAGAGTTGTTACTTGCTTATCATATTGGGAAGTATCTGCTATTAATGCTTTATTTTCTACAATTTTTACTTGATCTGACTCATCTAGTACATTTTCTATTAATTTTGATAATGTTGAACCATAGAAAGTACCATTGTTCCATATACTGACTTTAATAGGATGTGGCTTTTTCATTGTTATTATGAGGTTACCAATAAGCTGAGCTTGTAAATCATCTCTCCCTGCAGTACGGAAGACATAACCATTCGCTCCAGGTCTTTCTGTCAACCAAGGGTTTGTTGCAGTTGGTGATATCTGTACGATGTGATGTTTTGCATAAATCTTGGACGCTTCGATTGATGTCTTCGAGGTCAAATGACCTATGACTCCAGCAACTTTGGCTTTTGTGAACTTATTAGCACAGTTAATAGCTTCATTGATATTTGCTTTATCGTTACAGACAATTAATACAAGTGATCTACTTTTGATATCAGCTTCCTCATTAGCTTCATCTATTGCTAATTTGGCAGCGTTGACTATTGGTTTACCTAAGTCAGTATAGGGTTCGTTAAGTGATACTGCTACACCAATATAGATAGGGTCTGTTTTAAGTTTAATTAATTCAATTTCAGCTGATGTTAATGGCATGTAACCTGTTTGAGTAATATATTCTTGTCCTATGCCATATATAAAATGAAGAAACTCTATGTTGCTTTCATTTTTTTTTGCAGCCTTTAGTTTTTTAGGATTATAGTAAATTATTATGTCTCTAGTGAGAGGGAAGTAGCCTTCATCAATATTCGCTTTGGTAGCTGGGATATTATCAACGGTAATTGCTTTAATACTAGAATCTAAATTAGATAAACTAAGATAGGAAATTGCATTAGGGTATTTAAGTATGGCTGATTTAATTTCATCTATATCGTTAACCATAATATTGTCCGAAGATACTTTGCCCCCATCTTCAAACAATTCATTATAAATAGTTTGTCTTTCGATACTATTAACTTCTCTGTCTACTATTAATATTGGTTCGTTTTTACCATGAAGTTCCTTCCAGTTCTTAATTTCCTTGGATAGTATTTTCCTGAGTTGGGTTTTCGAAATATTGTTTATTGGATTATCCTTGCCGGTGACTATAATCAAAGCATCTTTAGCCATAATTTCAGACTCTATCTGAGCTGAAGCTTCTTTCGGAAGATCTAGATTCCCGATAAAGATATCTAAGCTACCATCTGTTAAGGAGCTGATAATTTTAGTTTCATCAGATTTACTTAAGTTTGTTATCAAGTTTTGTTTGTGTTTATATTGTTTAATTAAGTTATTCACTAGTAAAAGTTCATCCTTATCAAAAGCAATGTTTAAAGGTTTAAGTTTAGGATGATTGATAAGATGATTAGCACAAGCTGTACTTATAACTATAAGTACAATGATAATAGTAAGCTTAGGTAAAAAGCGCTTCACTACTATTCATTATAAGTGCATAATACTTAAGGTTCAATATTAGGCTAATACTTAAGAAAGCTGTAATGTTAGTTCTTTTCTTCAAATGAGTTAATACTCCATGCCCCTCCCCCTCATCCACCACCGAGGCTTTCATGCAACTTGTGCCGAAAACGGATTACTAGCTTTTACTAGAGCAGCAGCAGATCCTAACGCAATCGGCATGGAGTTTGATGTTGAATTATGTAAGAATGATGCTGGAGAGCCAGAACTTTGTATCTTTCATGATGAAACTATGGAAGCCATAGATGGTAGTAATGATAAAGTCTCAGACTTGAAGTTAAAAGAAATCTCCACTAGAGTATCGAAGACTAAGAATAAAAGATTCTGGGATGGCAGTCAAGCAATGCCTTCTGTGCCATCGTTTAAAGAGATGATGGAAACTCTTACTAATTATGATGGCACTTTATCTATTGAGCTTAAAAGAAATGTGCAAGATCTGAAAATTTACCTTGCAACATTAACGAAGAGTCTTCAATATTTACCGAAACAAGCCAAGCTAATTTTTCACTCGTTTGATACTGAAATGCTTCACACTATCATTGATCCAATTTCAAAAGAATTAGCTCGGGCTCAGTTCGCTTGGAACTTTTCTGAATGGATAGTTCATCCAGGTTTGTTTGCGAATGCAAAAATAAATTACTTTTATCCAGATTATGAATTATTGAAACCCAGTATTGAAAACGGTTCTAGAGCCAAAATTCTAGACTATGCTAGCAAGTATCATAAGCTTATAATTCCTTGGAATGTTAATGCTATTGAGGATTATAACGACTTGAAACTTATTAATGAACTAGAACCAAAATTGATTTATGCTTTTGTAAGTGATAATGCTAAATTAAATAAGCGTGCTTAACACTCTCTTATATTTAAAATCGAAAATCTAATAGCATTGATAACTGCTTCAGTTTTACTTTTAGAATTAAGTTTTTTGAGAATTTTATTAATGTAGTCGCGAACGCTGTCTATATGTAGAGCTAGAACTTCTACTATGTCACTATCCTTCATGCCTTTAGATATTAGCTTGAGGATTTCAATTTCTTTTTCAGTTAAGTTATGTGACATAATAATTACATTTTAATCCTTTTAATGAATAGAAAGATATACTAGAATTGTCGATAATTATAGTACTTTTGGGCTAATTCTTCCAGTTTCCTGGATTTTTAATCTGGGAAATATATCAAGCTATGCCTTGTGGAAAAGAAGCAGATTAGAAGAAATGTTGGTCAATATATTAGAAAACTGCGCCTTGAGCATAGAATGTCACTTAATGAAGTAGTAGCTTATTTATCTTATTATCGTATTGATTGTTCTAAATCTAATCTCAATAGAATTGAAATTGAGGATTCTCCTATTAGAAGTGATATATTAGCTGGTCTGGGGCTAATATTTGATACTAGTACTGACAATATTGTTTATAGAAGCAGTAAAAAAGCTAAAGCTGAAACTAAGGTTTCTTAGACTATTTTCAAATATATACCGAATAAGAGTTGACAGATAACATCCTGAAATTGTATAGTTATTATCATTATGACTCCAACTTCTGGTTCTATCGAACAAACAATACGCAACCAACAGCCACCTAGAGTGCTTTTGAACGGAATGACTCATGAGGATGCTTTAAAAACAATAGAGACGACTAGTACTCAAGTAACAAAGGTTGATTCTCCAAACTATACGAATAATAGACAATTACATAAGCCACAATGAAGAATGAGACTTTGAGAGTTCTAGGAAGATTATTTCCATGAATCCATTCCTACTAAACTATCAAAATGTAGAAACATTTTCTCAAGCTGCGTACGTGAAAATAATCTTTCACTATCATCATCACTTTCATAAAACGGTATCCTAGTAAATTGAGGATCTCTATGTAGTTCAGCATGAGGACAAGAGAAATTAGCTACATGAGTAGTTGGTTCAAATGAGTCCCAAATTTGAGGATTAGCTTCGCCAGAACTTGGATTGATAAGAACTGCATTAAAGAACTTTCCTCCTTCAGCTAATAGATAGTCTTTATAGCTATCTAGCATTGCAAAAGTACCGTCATGATTAGTTGTATTTTTTACAGAACGTTGATCCTTGAAAAGCTGATCTCCGGGATGTAATGTATGAAAACTAGTAAAGTTTTCTCTAGTAAGAAAAATATTGTGCTTTCTTTGTGTATAAGTAGCTGGATCATCACTGGATAATAATTCTAATTGTCTTCTTACTTCTTCTGGATGTTGCGCTGTTGTAACTTCAACATCGGAGGGTAACATTGTTTGAACCATTGCCTGGACATTTTTAAGGCGATTTTTATCGCTATCAATTATGCGTACCGCAAGTTCATTAGCGAGCACATTTGGCATTTGTACTAGTTCGTCCATAATTTCTTTATGATACTATTTTAAAATGAAACATAAACACACAAGAATAAAGATTGCTCTTAACTTAGCTTTAATCTTAGCGTGTTATTTATAAAATTAAAGGCAGTTTAAGAAAATGGGGCTCAGAAATACAAGTTTATTAATTAGTGGTTTAATCCTGTTAGCAACATCTGTTAATGCAAAAGTTAAAGGCAGCATTGCAGTTGCCGGCCCTCAGGGTCCACAAGGTATTCAAGGTATAACAGGTGAGAAAGGTGATAAGGGGGACCAAGGTATACAAGGACCTCAAGGTTCACAAGGTGCTCAAGGTTTAACTGGTGCCAAAGGTGCACAAGGTACACAAGGACCTAAAGGTGACAAGGGTGATAAAGGTGATCCAGGTATTCAAGGACCACAAGGTGAGCCAGGACCAGTCGCTATAGATGGTGGTGTACTTAATCCCATCCATATCCCCGGAACTGGATACCCTGTTAATACTGCATCAGAAAATCTTGATAGTAATTGGTATTGTGACGACACTCTCCCCCTACAAGGAATTGCCAATGATGGATGTCCTCATGAGCCTTTCTATATCGGTGGAAACTATTCTGCTGACATCGATGGAGCTACTTTTTTTATCGTGGGTGGAAACCTAAACTTTAAACCTCGAATCTCTTTAATCACTGGTGCAAAAATTAAAGGTCATAAAGTAACTTTTGTTTTTGAATCTTATACAGAGATTGTTGATACAGACAGAGCTAGAGTGCTTAAGAAATATGGTAAAGAAGATCTAGCAAAGGGTTTAACTGGAGCAAATATTTTTCTAGCTGAGAGTGATGATAAAACGGATAATGAGATTAAAGTATATGAAGACAATCCATATAATTTAGCTATCGATTCTTTTGACATAGGAGATACACTCGAACTAGTCTATGATGGTTATGGTTGGTATGAGCTAAGCAGATCTAAAACTCAGTCTTCAACTAAAAGCGATGAAATTGAAATGGATTGGGATCCACAAGATATGCATGGTGAAGATCCCATCGAGTAGCGCTTTTAGTCCTCTAAATGAAACCTACAAGTACTCACTATAGTGTTCTTGCGGAATCTTAGTAAGGCTTTGAGCAATATGGCTGTTTGGTTGTGCAGGAAGTTATGCCAAAGCTTCTTAGTAACGAACTCAGGGACTATGATGGTAATCCAATGTGATTCAGGCATAGCGTTAAGTTCGTCGATATATTTTAGTAAAGGACCGGTAATAGACCTATATGGAGAAGGTAAAATTCTCAAAGGTACTTTGTCTTCATATTTATTCCAATCTTCTTGAAGTTTAGCTGTAGCTTGGGGATTGAGCTCTACATGAATAGCTTCAGCATCTCCTGACATGGTTTTAGCGTAAGCTAATGCTGAGAGTGTGACCTTACCCAAGTTAGAAACTAAAACTAAAACTTTATGCTTGCTAGGGACAGATATATGAAAATCATCAGTGAGTTTAAGCTGTTTAACGATTGAATTATAGTGATCATTGATTCTGGTGAACAAGAAAACTAGAAGTGGAATTAAGAATAAAACTACCCAAGCTCCAGAGTAGAATTTTTGTACTGCAATAACAAGGGTAACGATTAAAGTTACCGTTCCACCAAAGCCATTAATTAGAATTCCTCGCCAAGCAGTTTTAGCTTTAGTATTTAGATGATGAATTACCATGCCGAATTGGGATATAGTAAAGCAGATAAATACTCCGACTGCATATAGAGGAATTAATAAGTGAGTATCACCTTTATAAATCCATAATAAGAAGATGGACATTATTCCAAGGAATATTATTCCGTTGTTAAACACTAAACGATCTCCAATATTCATTAATTGACGCGGTAAGAATCCATCAATCGCAAGTAAATTTGCCATACGTGGAAACCCAGCAAACGCGGTATTAGCAGCAAGTATAAGTAGTGTCATGGTAACAAACTGAATTAAAAAGTAGAGGAAAGTATTATCACCAAAAACCCTGGTAGCCACTTGAGACATAATAGTTTCATGTGGATTAGGAGTGACATTATAAATACTTGCAAGTAGAGTTATACCTAAGAAAATAATCGCAAGTAAAGTACCCATTATCATCATCACCATGGTAGCTTTCTTAACAGCATTTCCTTTGAAAGCATTTACACCATTAGCTACCGCTTCAATACCAGTAAGACCAGCACAGCCATGTGAAAAGGCTCTAAGCATGATTGCCATAAAACCTAAATTAGCCAGAGAGAATTCTGGATTAGAGAAAAAAGCATCATTCTTAGCAGCAACAAGATCAGTAAGATTAGCTGTCGCAAAAAACTTACTAAAACCATAAGCAAACAATATGAACATGCTTACTATAAATAAATATGCTGGAAATGCAAATACTAAGCCAGATTCACGCAAACCACGTAGATTTACTAAAGTGATAATAATGGTAAAAATCACACAAAATGTTACTGTGTAATGATGTTTAATTAAACCAGTAGAAGTTAAAGCTGCGACACCAGCACTAATACTTACTACTACTGTGAGCAAATAATCTATTAATAGAGCTGCACCAGCAACCAAACTCATAGAACGTCCTAAATTTTCTTTGGCAACGATATAAGCACCACCCTCATCTTGATAGACTTTGATGATTTGGATGTAAGAGATTACTACTATGCCTATCAAGCTTGCAATAGCAAGGGCTATAGGAAAAGAAAGTAAGCCTGTGTAACTGGCGTAAGCACCAGCAGCTAGTGCCAGGAAAATTTCATCAGTAGCATAAGCGGTGGAAGATAAGGCATCCACTGCAAATACAGCGAGTCCTAATCCGACACCTAGTTTTTCATTAGATGCAAGCCTGCTAGGCAAGGGCTTACCGATAATAATATTTTTGACTAGTTCAAACAGGGGCACGGACTTAACTATAATACTAGGTTTTTTTTGATTAAGCTAATTTAAAGATTTGATTAAGTATTGCTAAATAGTAATTTAGATCAGAAATTTGATTATTCTACACTGTTACAATACATAGAGCATGCATTTAAGAAATATAATTTTCGTTTTGGCTTTGGTATTAACTTTAGGTTCTTGCGTTATTAATAAGGAAGTTGCTAAGACTGACTCTGTTATACAACAATATGATACTTCTAGGCTTGCTCCCGGGCGCTTAGTTTATCAAGCGCCGGATAGCTGGGAGAAAATTTCTCCCACTAATGAGATGCGTTTAGATGAGTATGTAGTAGATGCTCCTACTAATACTGTGGCTTCAGTTTATTTCTTCGATGGCATGCGTGATGCTCTGGAAGCCAATCTACAACGTTGGAAGAGCCAATTCAAAGATGATGATACACGTAAACTAATACAGAAAAAACAATACAAGAGAAGAGATTTAGCTCTAACTATTTATCATATTACAGGTACCTACCTAGAGAAACTTGACCCAATGAATCCCGAATCCGCAATTCAAGAAATTAAGGATTATGCTTTACTTGCAGCAGTAGTAGAAATGAAAAAAGGCACTTGGTTCTTTAAGGTACTTGGTCCAGAAAGCACTGTAGCAGCTAATCGTAGTAGTTTTGATGAGCTGGTTGATAGTTTTGATCACGTCAAGAAAGTAAAAGCTTAGGAACTTCGTCATCCTGAGGAGGAGCCGAAGGCGACGACGTAAGGATCCACTATTATTACTATTGTTTAGTGGATCCTTACGGTCGGGCTACGCCCTCCCTCAGGATGACGAATTTTGACTATCTAGTGCTATCATAGTCTCTATATGCTTCTCACTATACTTTCTTCATTAACAGTAGTCTTATTAATCATAATCGCTGCCCTGGTTTTGAGCAGAATCTCAGTTCTTAATAAAAGAATAGAAGAACTTGAGAAGAAACATAGCACTGATATCAGCGTTATTCTAACTAAACATGATGGTATTAGTTCTGGTCAGGAGCGGGGCGAGCGTAGTTTTCGTGATGAGATAGCGAAGAATCGTGAAGAACTTACAGTTTCACTGAAAAATACTACAGAGTCTATTGCTACTAATATGCGCGATGTTTCTAAACTACAGAACGAACAGTTAAATGCGTTTTCAATGCGTCTAAAAGAAGTTGGTGAAGCTACTTATAAACAATTACAGTCTCTTAATGAAGCGAGTCGTCACGATCTAACACAAATGCGCCAGACTATAGAAACTAATCTTAAAACTTTACAAGAAGATAACGCTAAGAAGTTAGAAGAGATGCGAGTTACTGTTGATGAGAAGTTACAGTCGACACTTGAAAATCGCCTCACTGCTGCATTTAAAAAAGTAGATGATCGTCTAGAACAAGTACATAAGGGTTTAGGGGAAATGCAAAATCTTGCTATTGGTGTAGGTGATTTGAAGAAGGTTATGACCAATGTTAAGAGTCGTGGTACTTGGGGTGAAATACAGTTGGGAAGCTTACTTGAGCAAATACTGACTGCTGAGCAATATGAAGCGAATGTACAAGTTAAACCCAAAACTCAAAGTCGCGTAGACTTTGCAATCAAGCTACCTGGTGAGAATAGTAGTGCGCCAGTGTGGTTGCCGCTAGATTCTAAGTTCCCTTTGGAGGATTATCAACGTTTAGTGGAAGCACAAGAAGCTGCTAATCCTGAGCTTGCTGAGCAGGCGATGAAACAACTTGAGACTCAAATTAAAAATCAAGCTAAATCTATTCGTGATAAATATATCGAGCCGCCGTTTACTACTGACTTTGCCTTGATGTTCTTACCTACTGAAGGTTTGTATGCAGAAGTGATTCGAAGACCGGGTCTAGTTGATAGGATTCAAAATGAATCTCGTGTCAATGTTGTTGGTCCTACTACACTAGCAGCTTTGCTCAATGCACTACAGATGGGTTTCCGTACTCTTACTATTCAGAAGCGTTCTAGTGAAGTTTGGGCTTATCTAGCTGATTTAAAGAAAACTTTTGGTGATTTTGGTGGATTGCTTACTAAGGCTCATGATCGTATTAAGCAAGCTGAAGATGAGATAGTCAAAGCTGGTAGCCGTTCACGCACTATAGAAAATAAGTTGAAAAAATTTGAAGACTTACCCGGTACTACTATTGCTCCTACCGAGGCTTTAATTGAACAAATTGTGAATAATTAATTCCTAATAATGGCTATATAACTAGATTTCTAGGAATTTCTAAAAGAAATTCAAGATAAGTATTGACAAGCTATTGTTAAATAAGATAATATATTACTTGGAGAATATATTATGATAATATCTAATACAGTTAGAAACTTAGCTTTAGGAGCAATTGCAGCAACAGGATTAGCCGCTGGCACTGCTGGTTGTACTACAACAAGTGGAAACCTCTCTGATTTTGGTCATACCACTGGTGCTACAAAGCAAGCTGAAGTGGCAATAAATGCGATAAATGCAGACAGAATCGCTAAGGGGAAGTTACATATTCCTGAGACTGCTGTGAGAATTGATCCTAAATCTACTCCTTCATCAGAAACTAGTTCACCTGCACTACCTCCTTCTTTAGCTGAGAAAGAAGCTCCAACTGCTCCTACTAGAATAGCTGCAGATGCTATACCAGCAAGATACTAAATTCTAACTATTTACTAATACTCGTAATGCTCTCTCTAAGGGCATTTTACCGGTTTTAACTTTACGTTCTATATTAAGAGTTTGCCCTAGTAACTTCTCCAATCTTGCTGTATTCATGCGCGCGCATTCTTGACGCTGGAAGTGTAAGCGTCCAGGAGAGATACCAAGCAATTTTGCTTGCTGGTCAGCGCTGTAACGCTCAGTCTCAGAGAGTTTGAACTTAAGATGCCTAGATAGCATAGTCTCCATTAAAGCAACTAAACCCAGATGCGCTTCTTTATTACTTATGATCTTCTCTAATTCAGTGTTTGCCTTATGAATATTGCCCCAAGCTAGTTCATTGATAAATTTAAAACTATCATGACGGCTGCGGCACTCTTCGTTAATAAGTTCTATAGTTATGGCTTTGCCAAGGGTGCTCAGGCGCTTAAGTTCAGAGTAAAGTTTGGAACTATCCTCAGTGCCGATATATTCTACGAAGTGTTCCGCTTCTACCCCTCTAATAATAGGAATGTTCTTGTCGTCTCCTAGTATCTCTTTATGCATCTCGCTCACCCAGCTAGCTGCAACTTTAATATCCCAAGGACTAAATTCTTTAAACTCTTCAAACACAATGCTTGGTAACTTAGTTTTAAGCTGTTTCACTAACTTGATAGTGCCGTTAACTTTCTCTGAATCAAATATCACCATGACGTTATTAGGAGTCTGTGACAGGGTTTGAATGATAGCTTCTACTTCGCTATCTTCAGATTTATTCTCCAGAAATTTAAAATTTTTGATATGAATTATTTTAGTGCTACTGCCCCAAGCTGGGGTTTGTACTAAATTAATTAAGTCTATTAATGCTGGATTGCTTGCTTGATTGAAGTTAAAGCCTTCCATGCCAGGCTCTAAATGCTTCTCCTTAAGTAGATTAAACTTAAGCTGCTTGCGAAAACTATCCTTGCCGTGAAGAATGAAGTGCATTAGGGTTAATTATAAGCGAATAGAGCTTAGTAAAAGTTAAGCAGCTTCTATAAGAGCTTTTTGTAATGAACGGTTACTAGCTGTTAAATGAGATTTAATATGCTTATTGAGTGCATTTGCTAGTTCATCTAGAGATTCTTCTCTATCTTTAGGATTAATAATGGGTAATTCATAAGCTTCTTGGACTCTATGTCGATCATATATTATGAGTGTAGGCTTAGCAGGGTTGCTATTAGTTGATATAGGTTTGATTATTTGAAAATCTAAGGTTTTATCCCAATCAATTTTATATTCGAATATTCTATGACCAGATTTTGTTTCAAGTAGATAATCAAAAACTCTAGAAACCAATTTGTCAAATTCACTAGGTTTTTGAGGCTTTGCCTTGGATTGAGTTCCTTCAGTTCTAAAAAAGTCTTTGACATCAGAAAGTTCAAATGGAATAGAAGCTATTTCGCTAAACATAATATGAATAAATTTGACAGATTTGGCACTTAAAGTCAATAATTAAATGGCGATTTACGTATTTATTAATAATTAATTCGATAAAAATTCAGATTGCATTCTTAGTGGAATTTTCATCACAAGGTCTGATTGCAAAGTTGTCAAAGAGATTTCCAAAGTAAGTTCTAATTTGAGTATTAGTTTTTAAAATACCTTTGCCAAGCATTTCTATATAAGCATCTAGTTGATTTACAAGTTCTGACTTTTTCATGGATGGAGCTTGTTTTGTTAGGGCTGCTAACTCTGCATGCATAAATTCTAAAAAAGTTAAACCAAAAGCTTCGTGCCTCAATCCTTCGAGGTATTCGGCAACGTTATCTTCATTCATGCCAGGAGCTGTAGTCGTCATAGTTGCAGGAAGACGATTAATCCAATCGCCATAACTACCTATTTGTTTCAAGTCTTTACGAACAAATTCTTGTAAACCAATATTTCCTAGCGAAGTCATGAGTATAGATAATAGCAAGCTTTTAGAATAAAGTCAAGACCTATTTCTTTTCTGCATATCGTATCTCAAAAATCTAGTAACTCTTCAAAAACTTCGGTACACGTCCAAAACCATTACTAGGTGCGGCTTCTTGGCTTTGTGCTTGTTTAATTTGAACTTTTTTCATTTCTACTATGCCAACTGTCTCTTTAGCGATACTAACTTGTGCTTCGGCGACTGCAACATAGGCACTTTTGCGCATATCCTTAGTGGGATTAAGCTTTTGAAGTATTGTTGGTGTGCGAACTCTATTGGGAACTGGATTAGAGTTCTGGATTGAGTTATTGACGATGGCATTGTTTATTTCTTCTATTTTCTTTGATTTGTTCATAAATAATTGCTCCACTTCTTCCCCACGTTCATGTTTTAAAAGTATCGATTCTGCTATATCTTGCAGGCTTGGTTTAAAATTGCTCGAGTTTGTTACACAGGCTTCACGTCTATAGATTTTGCCTGATATTCTTGAATTTACTAGTTCTTTAATAGATTTACCCTTATGCGTTGTTGTCATTGAACTTTTGGCTCCCTTGCTGAGCTTATTTAACAGTATTTAGATTAATGCTAGGTTAAGACCTAAGTTAAATATGATTAATAAGCTTTTGAACTTTAATCTTTTTTTCAGTAAATACTAACAATATAGATTATTGGCTTTGCTATTATTGACAGTCGCGTCTAATAAGCAGGGCACCAAACCTTGCTCGGATGCAATCTAAGCTACCTAATATTAGGTCGCTGAAAACCCAAGCAAAGGATAAAAAAATGGCCCTCAAGAAACGTAAACCTACTACTCCAGGTTCTCGCGGAACAATTCTGTTAGACCGTAGCGATGTAACTACATCTACTCCTGAAAGAACTTTAATTAAGAAACTGAAGAAAGATACCGGCAGAAACAGTTCTGGTCGGATTACTTGTCGTCATAAGGGCGGCGGTAATAAGAAGAAGTACCGTATGGTGGACTTCAAGCGCAATAAGCATGGCATCAAGGCTAAAGTTAAGTCGATAGAATACGATCCTAACCGTAACGTTCACATTGCTTTACTTGTATATGATGATGGTGAGAAAAGATACATTCTTTGTCCTAAGGATTTAGTAATTGGTGCAGTCGTAGAATCAGGACCAGAAGCAGATATCAAGCCTGGTAACGCACTTTCACTGAACGATATACCTCTCGGTACTATGGTTCACAACATTGAGATGGTGCCTGGTAAGGGTGCACAAATGGTGAGATCAGCTGGTAACTCAGCTCAGTTCTTAGCAAGAGAAAACAATTTAGCGACACTAAGATTACCGTCTGGTGAGATGCGTAGAGTTCCTTCTGATTGTATGGCTACTATCGGTGAGCTTGGTAATTCAGATTGGAAGAACATTGTTTGGGGTAAAGCTGGTCGCAAGAGATATCTAGGTGTTAGACCTACAGTTCGTGGTTCAGTTATGAACCCTGTAGATCACCCTCACGGTGGTGGAGAAGGTAAGTGTCCTATCGGTGGTATTCCTAAATCACCTTGGGGTAAACGTCTCGGTAAGAAGACACGTACGCCTAAGAAACAATCAGGAAAACTAATTATCACTAACCGTAAAGGTAAGAAGATTGGAGCGACAGTCTAAGTTATAAGGAAAATAAAGCATGGCAAGATCACAAAAAAAAGGACCCTACGTACACGAATCTCTTTGGAAGAAGGTTAAAGAATTACGTGAGAAAAACGAGAAGAAAGTTTTGAAAACTTACAAACGTGCTTCAATGATTCTGCCTGAGATGGTTGGTATGACTATTGCGGTTCATAATGGTCGTAAGTTTATTCCTGTATACTGCACAGAGTCTATGGTTGGTCATAGATTGGGTGAGTTTAGTTTAACTAGAACTTTTAAGGGACATGCTGGTTCTAAGAAAGCTGGTGCTCCAGGAGCTGCTTAAGTAAGTAAACAAAAGAGAGAAAATTATGTCTGAGAAAACAAAAGAAGAGAATAAAACTGAAGTCAAGCTATCTAAGGCTAGAATTGGCTTTATGAGACATACTGCTCGTAAAGTGCGTCGTACAGTGGATCTTATTCGTGCGATGACAGCTGGTGAAGCGGTTACTCAATTAAAATTTCTTCCATACAAAGCATCAGATCCAGTTAGAAAGCTGATTGAGAGTGCTATGGCTAATGCTAGTCATAACCTTGGAGTAGAGAAACCTGAAGATATGAAGATCTCTCAAATCCTTGTTGATGACGGTGTTACATACAAGAGATGGAGAGCTGCTAATAAGGGAAGAGCGCACAGTATCATGAAGAGAACAGCGCAAGTAAGAGTAGTTTTAAGTCATATGAATGCTGCTGAATATGCCCAGTATGTTTGGGATACTTCTAAGCGTAATAGAAAGAATAGGAAGGTTGAAGCTGCAGCATAAGCTCAGTGATTAGGACAGAATAAATTATGGGACAGAAAATATCTCCAAAAGCAAATAGATTAGGTGTAACAGAAGTTGCAGATTCAACAACTTTCGCTGAATTCAGAAGCGGTGAGTTCGCTGGCATTCTTCAGGAAGATACTGCTATCAGAACTTACGTTAGAAAGAAACTTAAGAACGCTGGTGTTAGCAAAGTTCTTATTCAACGTAAGCCAGGACAAATCCAAGTAGGTATAGTGACTGCTAGACCAGGCTTGGTGTTTGGTAAAGCTGGTGAAGGTTTGGAATTGATTAAACGTGAACTTGGAGTTTTAGCTAATAACGAACTTAATTTAGTAGTTAATGTTTTTGAAGTTAACAAAGTAGATTTAGATGCACAATTGATTGCAGAATCTATTGCACAGCAATTAGAGAGAAGGATTGCTTTCAGACGTGCAACTAAGCAAGCTATCCAAAGAGGAATGCGTGCAGGAGCTAAAGGTATTAAGATCATGGTTTCTGGAAGACTTTCTGGTATTGAGATTGCGCGTAGTGAGAAAGCTCAAGAAGGTAGTGTTCCATGTCACACATGGAGAGCTGATATTCATTATGGTACTGCTGAAGCTCTTACTACTTACGGAATTATCGGTGTCAAAGTATGGCTTAACAAAGGTTTACTCAAACCAGGTGAGAAATCAAGAATGAACATCAAAGCTGCTGCTGGACAGTCATCTAATAACGAGGAGAGTGCTGCAGTGGCGGCGTAGAAGGGAATATTATGCTTTTACCTAAGAGAACAAAACATAGAAAACAAATGCGCGGCAGAATGAAGGGTAAAGAAACCCGTGGCGCTCAGATTAGCTTTGGCGATATCGCTCTTCAAGCTACTGAACCTGGATGGATTAACTCTAGACAGATAGAAGCTGCTCGTCGTGCGATGACTCGTCACATTAAGCGTGGTGGTCAGATCTGGATTAGAATTTTCCCTGATAAACCTGTTACTCAGAAGCCTGCTGAAACGCGAATGGGCGCTGGTAAGGGTAACCCAGAGTATTGGGTAGCTGTAGTTAGACCAGGAAGAATGATTTTTGAAATAGCGGGTATTGATTTAGCTATAGCTCGTAAGGCGCTTGTGCTTGCAGCAGCTAAGTTTCCTGTTAAGTGTAAGGTTGTTCTTAGAGAGGGAGTTGTAGAGACTAAGGCGGTCGCAAAATAACTAGGTGTTGATATGATTTTAAAAGCAAAAGATATAAGAGATAAAACCAAAGCTGAGCTTCAAGAAGAGCAAGCTAAGTTACGTAAGGAACTGTTTGAGGCGAAGATGTCTTTTCATTCTCGTAAGCTTGAGAACACTTCATTAATCAGACACTTGAAGAGATCATTAGCAAGAATTGCAACTATATTAACGGAGAAAGAAGAAGGACAAGAAGGATAGAACTATGCCGAAGAGAACATTAAGAGGACAGGTAAGAAGTGATAAGGCGGATAAGACGATTTCCGTAGCTGTTGAGCGTACTAAGAAGCACGAAGTTTACCAAAAAGTTATCAATTTCACGAAGAAGTTTCTAGCTCATGATGAAAATAACGAAGCTAAAGAGGGTGATACCGTAATCATCGAAGAATCTAGACCTTACTCTAAACGTAAGACTTGGATTCTCAAGGAAATAGTAGAAAGGGCAGTCTAGGAAAGGAAATAACATGTTAGGTCAAGAGTCAGAATTAGAAGTAGCAGACAACACAGGAGCAAAGCGAGTAAGGGTTATAAGAGTCCTTAAAGCTAACTGTAACAGAGCTGATATTGGAGATATAGTTGTAGCTGCAGTTAAAGATGCGACTCCTAATATGCCTGTTAAGAAATCAGAAGTTGTTAAAGCTGTAGTAGTAAGAACTAGAAAAGGCAACAAGCGTAAAGACGGTAGCTGGATTAGCTTTAATCAGAATGCTTGCGTTATTATCGACAAGGATGGCAATCCACGTGGTTCTCGTGTATTCGGTCCTGTAGCTCGTGAATTACGCGATAAGGGTTACATGAAGATCATCTCTTTAGCACAAGAAGTTATTTAAGTTTTAAGGACAAAGAAAATGAAAACACAAGAAGGAAAAAAAATCAGATACACTAAAGCGGCTAAGTCAACTAAGACTAAGAAGAACGGTGTGCGTTTGGTTTCAATGGCTTTAGTTAAAAAAGGTCGTCGTAATATTCAAGCTAAGACTAATGTTAATCGTGGTGATGAAGTAATCGTTATCAGTGGTGACGACAAAGGCAAGATCGCTAAAGTTTTAGAAGTGTTTCGTGACACAGGTAAGATTATTGTTGAAGGCGTTAATATCAACAAGAAACACCGCCGTGCTATGGGACCTGGTCAAGAAGGCGAGATCCTAGAAACTGAAGCTCCTATATTCGCTTCTAAAGTAATGCTTTGGGATGAAGCTAACAAGAAAGCTTCTAGAGTAGGACACAAAGTTTTAGACAATGGTAAAAAAGTTAGAACGCTTAAATCAAGTGGAGAACAGATAGTTTAAGACTAAGAATCTGGAGAAATATTATGGCAACATCAATGAAAGATAGATATGAAACGGAAGCTAAAGCTAAGATCAAAGCTAAGCTAGGCGTTACTAATGAATATGCTATTCCTAAGCTTGACAAGATTGTTATCAATTTTGGACTTGGTGAATCAGCTTCTAACGGTAAAGCTCTTGAGAATGCTATTGATGACTTAACTAATATTTCTGGTCAGAAGCCTATAGTTACTAGAGCTAAGAAATCTATCGCAGGATTTAAGCTTAGAGAGAACTCTGCTGTAGGTCTTAAAGTCACTCTACGTAAGCAACGTATGTATGATTTCTTTTCTAAGTTAGTTAATATTGCTTTACCGCGTGTGAGAGACTTTGGTGGATTACCTACTAAGAGTTTTGATGGTCAAGGCAACTATGCATTTGGTCTTAAGGAGCAATTAGTGTTTCCTGAGATTAAGTACGATAAGGTAGATGCTGTAAGAGGTATGGATATCATTGTTTGTACTACAGCTAAAGACGATAAGTCAGCTAAAGTGTTACTTGAAGAATTAGGGCTTCCATTCAGAAAGCCTACTAAGAGATAAGTAGTAAGGAATTAAGGAAAAAATATGGCAAAAAAATCATCAACAGAGAAAACACAAAGGAAGAAAAAGCTAGTAGCTAAGTACGCTAAGAAGCGCGCTGAGCTTAAGAAAGCTATGGCTGTTCCTGGCATAGATTTTGAAGCAAGAATGGCTCTCCAAAAACAAATCGAGAACCTTCCTCTTAATTCAAGTCGTGTACGTGAACGTAGTCGTTGTTGGCTAACAGGTAGAGCGCGTGGTTATCACCGTGACTTAGGACTTTGCCGTAACGCTTTGCGTTTAATGGCTCACCAAGGTTTAATCCCTGGAATGACCAAAGCTAGTTGGTAAGTGGTTTATAAAGTTTAAAGAAGAGAAGGAATCTAAAATGTCAAACGAAACAGCGGTAATAAAAAACAATAAAACTTCAAACGATCCAGTCGCGGATTTTTTGACGAGAATTAGAAACGCTACTATCGCTAAGAAAGAGACTGTGTTAGTACCGTTTAGCAAGCTTAAGCTAGAGTTAGCTACTTTGCTTAATAATGAAGGTTATATTTCTAACGTTAAAATAGTTAACGACGATAACGTTGCCACTAAATCGCTTGAGATTGGTATTAAGTATCTTAATGGAGAGTCTGTAATTAAAGGACTTAAGAAGATATCTAAGCCTGGTTTACGTAAGTATGCTAAAGCTAAATATTCTCCAAGAGTTCTTAGCGGTTTAGGAGTGAGCATTCTCACTACTAGTCAAGGTTTGAAAACTGACCGTAAAGCAAGAAAGGATAAAGTTGGAGGAGAAGTACTCTGCCAAGTTTGGTAAGACTTATCCAGTTAAGAGGTTTCAAGAGAGGAATTAAGTATGTCAAGGATCGGTAAAAAAGAAATAAATATCCCAGAAGGAGTAGTAGTAACTATTCAGGATACTGAGCATGGTCAATTGATCAAGGTTAAAGGTCCTAAGGGCGAACTAAGTCGTGTTGTTAGAAATGAGATTGCAGTTAGCCAAGAAGGCAATGTTATATCAGTTAAGCGTAAGGCTGAGAATCGTCAATCAAGAGCATTGCATGGTCTTACTCGTACCCTTATCAGTAACATGGTTTTAGGTGTTAAAGATGGCTTTAAGAAAGAATTAGAAATCGTAGGAGTTGGTTACAGAGCGACTCTTAAAGGTGCTAATTTAGATTTCCAGATTGGTAAATCACACCCAGTAATTGTTGAACCACCTAGTGGTATCAGTTTCTTGGTTACAGAAAACACTAAGTTAACTGTATCTGGTCCTGATAAACAATTAGTAGGTCAAGTAGCAGCTAATATCATTGCACTCAGACCACCAGAGCCATACAAGGGTAAAGGTATTAGAGTTAAGGGTCAGAGAATCAAGCGTAAAGCTGGTAAGTCTGGTACAGCGAAGTGATAGTTTGAATTTTGGAGAAAAGAAATGGCACAATTAACTAGAAAAGAAAGAACAGGCAAAAGACACTTCAGAGCAAGAAAGAAGATCAATGGTAGTAATGAGAGACCAAGATTGGCTGTTTGCAGATCTAATAAGCATATCTCTGCTCAGATCATTAACGATATCGAGTCTAAGACTATCTGTGCTGTAACGTCTTACTCAGTAGATCTTAAAGAGAGAATTAAGGGCTCAGATAAAGCTGGTGCTGAAGCTGTAGGTAAGGCTATCGCTGAGAAAGCTAAAGCTCTAGGAGTTGAGAAGGTTGTGTTTGATTGTGGTGGAAATCTTTACCATGGTAGAGTACAAGCGTTAGCGGATGCAGCAAGAAAAGCAGGTTTGGAGTTTTAATAAATATGTCAAAAGAAGATAAAGATTTAGATCAAAAGATAGAAATAGACGAAGTCCTAGCTGAAGCTAAGGCTGAAGAAATTGCTGAAGAGGTCGCGACTGAAGAAGGTATGCCTGAGGCTAAAGCTGAAGATGCTGCTCCTGTTGCGTTTGATGGTACTCCTAAAGCGCCTACTAAGAACCCTCTGGATGCTGATCGTAATAAGCGTAAAGGTGCTCCACAAGCCAGAGATGGTGCTGCTGGTGCTAAAGATGGAAACCGTAAACCAGGTGGACCAGGTGGTCATAAGCGTGGTAGAGGTAGACAAGAACAAGCTGAGCAACCTTCGGAATTTACAGAGAAGGTAGTTCAAGTACGTCGTGTAACTAAAGTTGTTAAAGGTGGTAAGAAACTAAGTTTCAGAACTACTGTAATTATTGGAAACGAGAAAGGTAAAGTTGGAGTTGGTGTAGGTAAGGCTGCTGAAGTACTTATCGCTATTAAGAAAGCTATCTCTGATGCTAAGAAGAATCTCGTAGATATTCAAACTGTATCTAAGACTAATACTATTTCTCATTCAGTTGTAGGTGAAGCTGGTGGTGCAATCGTTCTACTTAAGCCTGCTGCAGATGGTACTGGTATTATCGCTGGTGGTACTGCACGTATAGTATTAGAGCTTGCTGGAGTTGGTGATATTCTTGCTAAGTCTAAAGGTTCTAAGTCGCCTCTTAACGTAGCTCGTGCTACTGTTAATGCTCTACAGCAACTAAGAAGCTTCCAAGAAGTAGCAAGTTCTAGAGGTATTACTGTTAAGAATATGCTTTTCTAAGAGTGAATTGAATAAAGGTAAATTATCATGGCAACAGAAACAAAAAAGAAAAAATTATCAATCAAGTTAGTGCGAGGCATCGCTAAGGCTGATAAAAAACAAACCAAAGTGCTTGAGGCATTGGGTTTGCGCAAGAGTGGTAGAGTAGTACAACATGATGATGGTCCTACTATCATGGGTATGATCACCAAAGTTTCTCACTTAGTTGAGGTAACTAAGAATTAAGATTAATAAGGTAGAGAATTATGACTGAAGCAGTAAAAACATTAGAGAATTTAAAACCAGCTACTGGAGCGACGAGAAGACGTCGTAGAGTGGGTAGAGGTATTCCATCTGGCGCAGGTAAGACTTGCGGAAGAGGTCACCGTGGTCAAAGGTGTCGTTCAGGTTATTCTCGTAAGCCATGGCGTGAAGGTGGTCAGACACCTATGTACAGAAGATTGCCTAAGCACCAGGTTAATACTCGTGTGAATCGTAAAATATTTACTGAGATTAATCTTAATGACTTACAATTACTTGCTGATGCAGGCATTAAAGAAATCGATGCTGTAACTTTAATCGAGCAAGGAAGTCTTAAATTTATCGAAGCTTGGGGAGTGAAAATCCTTGGTAATGGAGAGTTGAAAGCTGCTGTTACTGTTACTGCTGAAAGATTCTCGGCTGCTGCTAAAGAAGCTATTGAGAAAGCTGGTGGTAAAGCTGTAGTTGCTGGCGCTGAGCTCGAGTAAGAATTAAGCATACATAGCTTGAGTAATTAGGAATTAGTTAAGTGCTTAACTAATCTACCTTTACTTTTCTTTATATTTGTTTTATAATAGTCCCTGGACCTTAGGAACTTAAAAAGATTATTAAGGTCTTTGATTTATTAGTGAGGCTAATCGATGTTAAAAGAAATTGTCAAAGTAAATTTCAGCTCAGATTCTAAGTTAGATCTAGGTAAACTTGATCCTAGCTTTGAAGCTGTTTTAGCACGAGGTGATTACCATATCAATTTTGCTGGTCATGATCAGCGTTTGGTTTTCGAGAACTTTAAAGCTAAAGAAATTAAGAGTACTGAAGATCTGGCTTTGGCAATGAAGCGCAGTATAGAAGAGCAAGAGATCGAAGGTATTCAGAGTCTAATTTTTACTTTTATAGGTGATGCTATGGATTACGTTAGCGAACCAGTTAATTACGAGTTTTGTGTTGAGATTAAGTAAGCCTCTTTACTCTATTTAGTTATACGGATATTTGCTATCATAGAACTCTATGGCACAGAACGATAGCAAGAATAGTCACGGTTTTAGTTTTAACGATATTATGGGGGCAAGTGGCTTGCCAGAGAAGATTGGTTTTACAGTAATGATGCTAGCGGTTTACCGCCTTGGAGTTCATATTCCTCTTAATGGAGTTGATCATGATGCGCTTAGATCTAACCCAACCCTTAGTTCTGGTTTACTAGGCTTAGTGGATATGTTTGCTGGTGGTGCTCTTAGTGCTCTGTCTATTTTTGCGCTTGGAGTTGGTCCATATATTACTGCAAGTATTATTATGCAGTTATTAGTAGAAGTGATTCCTGCACTTAAAGATTTACAACGTCATCAAGGTGAGGAAGGACGTAAACAATATCAACAGATTAATCGTTACTCGACTCTTGTTCTTGCAGCGGTGCAGAGTTTTGCTTTAGCAAGATTTCTTGATGTTGCTAGGATTGCAGAAAATCCTGGTACTTGGTTTTATTTAAGTACTATATTTATTCTTTCAGTTTCAGCAGTTCTGGTAATGTGGATTGGTGAGATTATTACTGAGAAAGGCATTGGCAATGGTGCAAGTTTATTGATTTTCATAGGTATCGCTTCTAAGCTACCTGTAATGATCAAAGATACAGCAACTGCTGTGAGAATCGGTTCTAGTCCACAAATGGGGGTTCTAGTGCTTGTATTTATTTTCTTTGTGATGACTGTTCTAATTATTCTACTTCAAGAAGGTTCTCGTAACCTACTTATAGTCGGTGCTAAGAGAGTAGGAGTGAATACTAAAGGACATTTCCTTCCTCTGAAAATCAATCCTGCAGGAGTTCTGCCGATAATTTTTGCTTCAGCAGTTTTATTTATGCCAGTTCAACTGCTCACATTTGCTGGGATTCAGGATAAATCTGTATCAATGATAGTTAGAGATATGTTCGCTTCAATCCCTGGTGTGCACTCACTAGCAGGTACTTCGCTAGGTAGTTTTGGAACTTGGTTATCAATGCGCTTAGAGTATATATTCTCTTATACTAAGATCGAACATTCTATTGCTTACTTCTTGCTGATTGTTGCTTTCACTTTCTTCTATGCAACTATAGTAACTAATCCTCGTGAGATGGCTGATAACCTCAAGAAAGGCGGTTCAGCGATAGAAGGTGTTAAGCCTGGTAAGCCAACTACAGACTATCTTGAGAAAATACTTTCACGTATAGTTTTCATCGGAGCTATTGCTATTGGACTTATTGCGGTAGTGCCAATTCATGCAGAACAATGGTGTCAAGTGAACACACTTGGTGGATTGGGTTCTACGTCGTTAATCATTCTTGTGGGTGTTGCTATTGATACTCGTAACCAGATTCTTGCTTACGTACACTCGCATAGGTATCAAGCTAAGAGTTTGCTGAGAAGGACTTAAACAGCTAGGTCAAACTTAGCTATCTCTACTTTATTTGGCTTCAACACATCAGTAACAAATGCTTTGATTATTTGTTTTTCACCTACTTGGCGACTGGTTTCCAGTGCAGGTTTCTTTGCTAATAACTTAGCTGTTCCTTGAAGTAGGGCTGTTCTGTTACTTATTCCTATTTGATCTTTAGGATCTTGGTTAATTGTTGCTTCATCAATAGCATCTTGCTTCTCGTCTACATCAGGCTCTTTTATTTGGCTTGGAGCATTTAATCCAAGAGCTCGAATTATGTTTTTCATGATGCTTGGAAATCTACTTAAAAACGACACTGTGTGCTGACTTAACTTTTTAACTCTTTCTGCATCAACTGTCGTATCTTCACCAAATAGTTTATGGCTAGCATCAATAAGCTTAGAAGCTAATCCTTTAACTTTAGTCTCATTTGTTTGAGGTTTAATTTGTGCGACTGCTGCTATTTGCGTTTCGACATCAGTTGGACTTTTATCTCCCAGAGCTGATTTAACTAAGTTGCTTATAAATCGTATTGGGAAAAACGAGGTAATAGTACTAAGTAGCGATTTAGAGAATTTATTGTTTTTAGTGTTAGGTATTGGTGTTTTAAGATCCTTAGCATCAAGAGTTTGTTTATTAGCAGTTTCAGAAGCATTTTTAATTGCAAGTAATTTGGCTTCAATTGAGTCTATAGCAGCTAATTCTGGTTGCAAAGCTTTATTCAAGATTTCAAAAATAGCATAAGGATCTTTGCTTGCTAATTTATTAGGGAATCCAACACTTTGAACATTGGTAAAATTAGGATTAGTTTCTTTCAGCTTATCCTTGAAATACTCACTAGATTTCACACCAAATAACCCAGGTATCCTCTTGAGAATCTTTAATCTAGTTTGATTTAAAACATTTTCAACTATATATTTCAGTGCTTCTGTATTCTTAGGTTCAAGTAGATGATAATTGAAATCTGAGCAAGCTGCTTCAGCTGAGCGGCTTTTCGATACTTGAGAGGATAACTTTCTAATTTTTGCTAATCCTGCCTCAAACTGTTCTTTAGTAATGGAGTTTTCAACAGTAATTAAGACGCCTTCCGTTGGCTCATTATTTTTGAGCCTTATGGCTTTCTCAACCCTGGTTAATGATCTTTGTCCGATTCTTGTATAATCGACTAGTGCTCTAATGAAAGCAGGATTAAGTCCATCTAAGGCTACTGAAATTAGAAGATCGATTTGTTTTTCATGTTTAAATTTTCTTTCATTTAATATTTCTGTTTCTGTTTCTGTTTTTGGAGGTCTTTGATTAGCTTCTTGCCTAATCACTTGATCTCTTATTGGTGAAGTAACTTCATCAAGAGCCTTTGTTAATGTATAAGCCACTATATCTTCAGGATTAATTTCAACACGTTTTTGACCGTGAATAAGTTTTATCGTTTCAGATTGAGATTGACTTGCTTTAGGTTGTCTTGCTTGTTCAGCTTCAAATATTTCTTTTGTTAAGGGTCTGGTTAGGCGTCTTTCAATGGTTCTATTACCTTCATTGCCTATAAGGTTGAAAGAAATATCTCTTGTTGCTGCATCATAGCTAACAGAGCTCCAGTTAGGTTTCGTGATGGTTTGAAAACTTCGGATTAATTGTAATAAAATCTCACTACTTAAGTCTTCTTTTTTGAAAGGAGCAGGCATATCTTCCTCTCTACTAAGTCGATCCATTTCAGTATTAATTTCATCTTTTAAAATTTTTAATGCTCTACCTCTATCTTCATGTTTTTCTCGAAGTATTTCATAGCGTTCTGCTATATGACTTTTATTGGACGGATTCTCTTTACTTGGATTAAGGAGTCTTAAGTTTGCAATATAAGGTATATGATCTCTGATATTAAAACTTACTTTAAAAGGTAAATCTGCTGTAATTTCTTCTCTGACTTGTCTGTGCTTTCTTCTTGGAGTTGCTGCTAGTCTTTGATCAAGTTGATCTATATACAGATTTGGTACTGAAGTCTCCGTATTAGGAACTTCTATAAGTTCAGCCATATGTCTTAACTGACGTCTATTTAAAGCATGAACACCGGCTAAATTTTCGATTGATATAGTCAAATATATTACTGTCCCGTAAATTAAGAATAACAGTAATTAATTATAATTAGAGATAATCATTTTAAAAGTTCTTTAATCTCAGCTTAGTCTTTTTTGCTATAATTAAGTGTATGAACAATCTAAACTACGACCCTACAAATGCTGGTAATGGCTTTCCTGTTTCAGGGCAGGCTAATTGGCAAGCTGCAGAACAAGGCTTTGTGACTAGAGTTTTTAATTGGATGTTTATGGGCTTACTGGCGACGGCTGTTGTTAGTTATATAGTGGCTAGTAATGAGATGATTCTCAGAACGGTATTTAGTAGTCCTTGGGTGATGATAGTTCTATGTATTGGACTATTTGGTTTGGTCATTAATATCAGCGCCAATATTATGAAGATGTCTCCACAAGCGGCGGCACTGAACTTCTTTATATACTCAGCACTTAATGGTGTTCTGCTTAGCTCAATCTTTATTGTATATACATCAGCTTCAATATTTTCTACTTTCTGTGTTGCTGCTGCGACTTTCGGTGTGATGGCGCTTTATGGTTCTACTACTAAGAAAGATCTTACAGGAATGGGCTCTTTATGTTTTATGGCTTTGATCGGTTTGATTATTGCTCAAGTGGTTAATATGTTCTTACATAATGAAGGCTTTGCTAGCATTCTTAACTATGCTGGTGTTTTGATATTCGTAGGACTCACTGCTTATGATGTACAGAAGATTAAACAGATAGGTCAGTCTAGTAACTATCATCCTAATTTGGCTATTTCTGGAGCACTTGCACTCTATCTTGATTTTATAAACCTATTCTTAAGTCTATTAAGAATTATGGGAAATCGTAGAGACTAATTTTTCTTGTTGAAAATTCATCTTCCTTTAGGGTATAATATTTAACGTATAATCTTAGTCCTTTTAGATAAGCGGGCCTATGCCTGCTTTTTGCTTAGAAGGGACTGACGGAGAATAAAAATGTATAAGATAGGAACTCAATTAGTAGAAGCGGCCGAAGAAATGGAAAAGCTTAAGAATATCCCTAAGGATACTTTTATCAGGGCTATTTGTGACGCTATTGCAGGTGCTTACCGTAAGAAGATGAAATTACTTTCAACTGACTCTATTAATGTTCAGTTTGATGAAGAAGCTGGTGAGATAGGGGTGTTTATACCTAAGACTGTCGTTGCTGAGCTAACAGATCCACTAAGAGAGATCTCGCTTGTAGAAGCGCAAGAGTATATTGGTGACGTGGTTGAGGGTGAGATCCTTGAATTAGATGTGACTCCAGATGATTTTGCTGAATTTGGTAGGATTGCTGCATCAACAGCTAAACAAATTATCACTCAGAGAATACGTGAAGCAGAGAAGCTAAATCTTAGAGAAGAGTTTGAATCTAAGAAGCACTCTACTATGGCTGGAACAATTAAGCGTATTGAATACACTATTCGTGGACAACCTAGTGTAGTAGTGGATCTTGGTAGTTTCGATGTTCATATCCCTCTTAAGTTCCAATTACCAAGAGAGAATTATAGAGTTGCTAACCGTATCCGTGTTTATATCCTTGAATATAGAGAAGATCGTAGAGTACCAATGATTATTGGTTCTCATACACACGAAGATCTCGTTAGAGAACTTTTTGAAATCGAAGTACCAGAGATCGAAGATGGTACTGTTGAAATCCGTTCTATTGCAAGGGAAGCTGGACAAAGAACCAAGGTGGCTGTCATCTCTACTAGTGATGATATAGATCCTGTGGGTGCTTGTATCGGTGCTAGAGGTTCTCGTATTCAGAATGTTCTTGCGGAACTAAGAAACGAGAAGATAGATATAGTTCGCTATTCAGAAGATCCTGTGGACTATATTTCTAATGCTCTTAGCCCTGCTGAAATTCTTACTGTTGCTCTCTTTAATGATGAGCATGGTAAGCGTGCAGAAGTGGCTGTAGCGCCTGATCAACTCTCTCTAGCAATAGGGCGTGGTGGTCAGAACGTAAGATTAGCTGCAAAGCTCACTGGATGGAAGATCGACATCAAGGGAGCAAATGGTGGCAGTAGTAACTCAGCTGAGGCTCCGGCAGCAACTGAAGAAGCTGCTGAAACTGAAACAGAGACGGCGGCTTAGGTGACTACTAGGGAGATAGTTCGTAAGTGTGTTGCTTGTGGTACTAAACAAGATAGAAATAATCTTATTAGAATACTTCAAGACTACAGCAATAACGAATTTATTGTTCAACCTAGTAATCAGCAATTTGGGAGGTCTATATATCTGTGTAATAATGCAGAATGTATAACTAAGATCAGAAAACATAAAAAATACAAGGATAAAATTAATTTTGATTTGCAGACACAAGTCAATTCTGAAAAAATAAAATATGACAGTAGGTGGAAAAATTAGAATTTATGATTTGGCAAGAGCCAATGTTCCTGATGACCTTGATGAAAAAGATAAAAAGAAAGTTCAAGCTGAGTTAACAAGAAGAATTTTACAATTTGCAAATGACTATGGACAAAATGCTAAGACGGCTTCAAGTTCAATAGATAGTGGTGCTTCAGAAGCCATTATGACTAAGGTAAATCTAGCTGAAGTTTTGCGAGATTTTAGTTCATCTTCTAAAACTAGCTCTAGTGGTGCAAGTAAGGTAGTAAGAAGAACGCCTAGCTCAGGTTCGGCTTCAACACAGGGTTCTAGTGCCAGCGATGCTGATAAGAAGGATGATAAGCCTAGATTAAAGATTGTCAGAAGAATTACTAAAGTAGAGCAAGAAGAAGAGAAAGAAAGAGAAGAAGGTAAATTACAAGAAAATACAGCTCCTCAAGAAGTACAAGTATCTAAGCCTGATATTGAAGAAGATGAAGAGCAAGAAGAAGCCTCTGATGGCATCCAGGAAAATATTCAAGAGATGATTGAGGCGACTAAGAAGCCTACGGTAAGACGTAGTACTGGTGCGTTGAAGGACATGACTAATGTTAGGTCTATTCCACTTAAGCCTGTGAGCGGACCATTGCCTGCTCATGATGCAGGACAACCTTATAGAGTAGCTAGACCAACAATAGTATCTCAGGGTATAGGACGTAAGAAGAAACGTTCACAAGGCAATGAGCGTCCTCAGGTTTCTAGACCGCGTAGAGAAGTAGAAGTAGATCAAGGACCTAAAGAGATCACTATTACTAAGCCAATGACTGTCAGAGAGTTGTCTCAGACTATAGCTGTTCCAGAAACACAAATTATCACTTATTTCTTTATGAAGAGAATTCTTAAAACAGTAAATGATTTACTTGAGAAGGATCTCATTATTGAATATATGGAGTCACTTGGCTATATAGTTCATACTGAAGAATTGGATGAAGGTCACGTAGAGTTGGCTTCAACTTTAAAGCAAGATGAGTCTGAAGGTAACTTAGAGAAGCGTCCACCGGTAGTAACTATTATGGGTCACGTTGACCATGGTAAGACTACGCTAGTGGATACTATTCGTAAGACTAAGTCTAAAGTAGTAGACCAAGAGTCTGGTGGTATCACTCAGCATATAAGCACTTATAGAATTGAAGCAGAAGATTTTGATGGTAATATTCGTAAGATTACTATTCTAGATACGCCTGGTCATGAGGCTTTCACGGCAATGCGTAAGCGTGGTGCTAATGTTACTGATATTATAGTTTTAATTGTTGCTGCTGATGACGGTGTAATGCCACAAACTAAAGAATGTATCAAGCATATTAAGGATAGTAATATTCCTTTCTTAGTAGCTATTAATAAAATAGATAAGCCAGGAGCTAATCCTGATAAGGTTTTGGGACAATTGTCTGAGTATGACATTGTGACAGAAGAGTATGGTGGTAAGGTTGAGTGCGCGCGTATTAGTGCTTTGAATAATATTGGCATTGATGATTTGTTAATGAAGATCATGTTAGTTGCTGATGCTGAACTTGCTGACAAGATTCAATCTAATCCTAATCGTTTAGCGGTGGGTACTGTTATAGAAGCAGAGATGTCTCGTAGTAAGGGTCCTATGGCTACTATATTGATCCAAAATGGAACCATGAAGATCGGTGACTATGTTGCTGCAGGTGCTGTTTGGGGACGTGTGAAAGCCATGATAGATGAAACTGGAGCGAGTGTTAAAACTGCAACTCCATCTACAGCTGTAACTGTCTTGGGTCTATCATCCGTGCCTAAAGCGGGAGATACTTGTAAGGCTTACGAGACTATTAAAGAAGCAAGGGGTGAGGCTGAAGAAATAGCTAATAAAGAATTAGAGACTAAGAGATTTAAGGGTATATCAAGCTTCGCGTCAGACATTAGAGAAGGACAGAAGACTGAGTTAAGAATTATTATTAAAGCTGATGTTCAAGGTTCTGCGGAAGCTATTTCTCATGAGTTAAATAAACTTTCTAGCGATGAAGTATTGGTTAAACCTATTCATATAGAATCTGGTTCAATCACTGCCCACGACGTTAGTCTAGCTGAGCGTACTGGTGCTGTAATAGTTGGTTTCCACGTTGGTGCAGATACCGCATCAACAGCGAAGCTTGCTGAGAAACATGGCGTTAAGATTAAAACTTATGAAGTGATTTATAAACTTACCGAGGACCTTGAGAGAGCGGTGCTTGGTATGCATGAACCTGATTTAGAAGAACAGAAACTTGGTGAAGTAGAGATACGTAAGATATTCTCGATAGATGGACGTAGTGTTGCTGGTTGTCAGGTGACTCGCGGTAAGATTGTTCGTAATGAGATCGCTAAAGTTATGCGTGAAGGTGCGAAGATTTACGAAGGTAAGGTAGACTACCTCAAGAGATTCAAGGATGATGCTAAAGAAGTTCGTGAAGGTTTTGAATGTGGACTTAGTTTCGAGAAGTATAATGATCTTCAAGAAGGTGACATAGTTGAATGTTGGACTGTAAGAGAAGTTGCGAGAGTTAAGCTCTAAAGGAATGGTACTAAACTCATATGAAAAGCTACGAACGAAGAACCAAAGTAGCCAAAGCTCTTCAAAGAGAGATCGCTAGTTTTATACAGCAAGGTGGAGTTAAGGATGACCGTCTCGATAAATTCATATCGATTGTTGAAGTGGATATTAATCCAGCATTGAGTAGTGCTAAGGTTTTGTATTCAGTAATGAATGAGATTAGTGGTGATAATGTTGATCATGCTGGTACGCAGGCTGCATTGAATGAGAACTCTGGTTATATCAGAGGCATAGTAGCAAGGAAGCTTAACCTTAAATATGCACCTAAATTAATTTTTATTGAAAGTACTGCATTGTCTGAAGCTGTTGATATGGTGGATTTGATTAATAGAACAGTGGCGGCAGATGCTTCTAGCCATGATGATGAGTGAACTAAGCGGATTTATAAATATTGATAAACCAGTAGATTGGACCTCTCATGATGTGGTAGCTAAACTTCGAAGAGTTCTAGGTATGAAACGTATTGGACATACAGGAACTCTAGATCCCTTTGCTACAGGGGTTTTGCCCATAGCTATTGGTTCTGCTACTAGATTAATTCGCTTCCTGAATAAATCCAAACGCTATTTAGCAGAGATAGATTTAAGAAATACTACTGATACTGATGATTTAACTGGCGAAGCTTTAGTCTCAAGATCTGTCACTATTGATGAGAAAGAATTTCGTAATAAGCTTCTTGCGTTGAAAGGTACTTATGAGCAAATCCCGCCTCTTTATAGTGCTAAGAAAATTAATGGTAAGAAATTATATGAGTTAATGAGAGCAGGTGAACCTGTTGATTTAAGTGATGTTAAAGCTAAGACTATTACTATTAGTGAAATTAATTTACTTGATTTTAATTATCCCTTTGCTAAGTTTGAAGTGGCTTGTTCGGAAGGGACATATATAAGATCTATTGCCAGAGATTTGGGCGGACACCTTAGTAGTTTAAGAAGAACTGAATCTAATGGTTTTGATATTAAATCAGCAATTAGATTTGAGGATTTGGAGGATACTGAGTTAAACCCAGAAGAATTAATTTTAAAAGCTGCGGATTATTTGGATTTGCCTGCAGTAGAGTTTGAGCATAAAGATGTTATTTCATTGCAACAAGGACGCAGGGTTCCTATTAATCTACTTGAACAAGAGGGCGATAAATATCTTAAATGCCTTAATTCTGATAAAAACTTGGTGGGACTTGCCAGTATTTTAACTGAGCAAGGAAATCTACTGACTGCTCAACCTTTAGTTATACTGTAATTAGGACATTTAATTTCTAATGGCAAACCAAGAACCTTTAAAAAAAATAGGATTGATAATTAAGGCTGCTCGCGAGCAGAGAGGTTGGAGTCAAGATGAATTAGCCTATGAGTCAAGAGTTTCAATTACACATCTGAAAAATATTGAAGAGGCCAATCGTAAAGAACTACCGGAAGAGGCTTATTTATTGGGTTTTATAAGCAAGATTTTGCGAGCTTTAAATTTTAATAATCCTAACGACATTATTGAAAAATACAAAGGGGAAGAAGGTTCTTATATAGTGCAGTCAATTGTTAACTCTCATGAAGTTAACAATAGTAAGCTAGGATTCGCTTTTGTTGATTTTAAGATTTATCATCTCTATACGATTTTTATTGTTTGTTTGATAGCTTTAGCATGGTTGACTATTGCAAATTACGGTAAGAATAATATTAATTTAGATCAACTACAACCAAATATCAAAACTAATACTCAAGCAAATGATCAGAAAGAACCTGCTGCTAATGGAGCGGTGAATGGTCTTGAACTCGAAGCTAATACTAGTATTCTAGACAATGAACCGAATGTTACTAAACAAGTTGTAAGCAGTGGTGTTGGTTCTAAATTACTTACTGTCGAAGCAATGAATAACGCTTGGTATCAGGTTATTGGAGTGGCACAACAAAAGATTTTATACGAGGGAGATGTTGGTCCAAGTAGTAATGTTGATCATTTTAAATTTTATGATGATCAAGGTTTTGTTTTGGCAACAGGTGATGCTGGTGCTTTTATGGTTGATACTGGTAATGGACCTTTTAAATTAGGTAAGCCTAATGAGACTATTAAGTGGTACTATCCGCAAGCTGCTCGTAGAATTTATAAAGCTTGGAGTGAAACTACTCAAGTTACTAAAATAGATTCTGCTACACCAGCTACTCAAGCTCCAAATTTAATCTCTGACACTGATGTAGTAGATGTTAAGCCTTTTGTCGAGACTACTGAAGAGAAAAAACCAGAAGCTATAACAAGCCCAGCAGCAACGGATAGTCCAACTACTTATAATTTGCAAGAACAACAATTAATTGAGAGTCCTATTGTTAAAAAAACTATGAGTCCTGAACAGGCTAATGATGAATTGATGAATCCTTTTATTAAAAAGACCTCCACAGTTACTCCGCAGCCTTATCGTCAAAGTAAACCTATTGTTACATATCAAACAGGTAAACCTGGAGTGAGTGGTATCAAGCCAGTCATTAAAGAAGAGGTTAAGAAGAAAAAAAATAAGAAGAAAAAAGAAAAAGAGAAAAAAGAAAAAGAAGAGAGAGAAAGAGCTAAGAAAGAAGCTAATAAGCAATGAAGATAGATCCTTACTTTAAACCAATCCTGCTTTCAACTTTAATAGTAATACTTCTTAATACGGTATTTATTCTGCCAATTAATGGAGCGCCTTTGTTTACTTATTTCTTAGGTGGGGTGATTGCTGTTTTGCTTTTTAAACGTGAGTTTAAAGATACTTTTTATGAAGTAACAGCTTGGGATTCAGCGGTATTGGGCTTGGGTAGCGGATCTTTAGTCGGTGCTATTTTAACCTTAGTCATTTCTATTAAACTTCAAGACCTAGATATGCAGAAGTTTGTTATAGACACTATTAATGAAGCTATGAAAATGCACTCTACAATGGAGTTTGAAGCATTAGAGAATTTAGGTCCTGGTTTCTATATGGTGATTGCTATTACTACTATTCTCATGTGTTGTTTTATGAGCTTGTTTGGGAGTTTGGCTACAATACCGTTTGTGAATAAGGGCAAGAAATAAGAATTTGAATTGGTCAGACACGGTCTGACTTTTTATAAGTGAGAAAAATATTAAGTGGAGGAATACCTGTTAGCCGTCATCCTTAAGTTGACGCCTATACTAGTAGCAATGACGGCGACGAGTATCGGTTTTGCTTCAAGATGCAACTTAGCTCACTTAAAATTCCTCCCCGTTAACGCCAAGAAAATCACTTCCTTCCAAAAACTATTTTGTTCAAGGTTTAAACTTCGATATATCTCCATTGCGGTTGCTCCAGTGGTGCTTATATCATCGATAACTATTAAAATATTTTCTGAGCCTATCCGAAAAGTCCCATCTGCGTTGTTATGCTCGTTCCTCGAACTGCTCATTGACGACTTAGTCAACTCCGCGTTCTCGGAACTCGCATGCCTAGCATCTGGGAGCTTTTCGAATAGGCTCTGACTAACGACAGTTTCTTCTAAAGCATTTATGGAGAAGGCTCCATGCAATATAGCTAAGCGTTCTTGCTTAGATTTATCATAGAGACTTTCAGTGTTTTTAATTCTTGTTATAAAGTTTGGCAATAGTTCATAAGCAGATACTGGAATATAAGCTAAGCCTTCTGAGCTTTGATAGAGATATTTAGTTGGAGATTTCTTTAGTTCCTTGTTTAATAATTGAGTGAACTCTCTTGCTATTAATTCTGCTTGATTATAAATTCTTGATTGAAGCTTAGTTACATTCATGGGTACATAAGTAACCCAAAATTTGAGTCTGGTATTACTGCGTTCACTAGGATTAAACTTCTCTACTTCATCCTTACTTAAGTCACTTAGAATCCAATCTGCATGTAGTTTCCAATAACCTGCAAGGAAGCTAGACCAGAATTCAGAGATATAAGGTTTGCGATATTTAAAATGCCTTATGAGTGATTTAGTTAGACTGCCGTACTCAGTTGCAAAATATATCTTCGGATAAAGCGGAATACTTGTATCATAAAACTCTGTAAGTTCTGTATAACTAAAATCCAAATATTTGCGACTGTAATTTTTATTAAGCCAATTAATTTTCAGATTATTGAAACAATAATTGCAATAATATTTGTTTATGGGACTGGCGTGAGCTTTCTTGCAACCATAGCAAAGCCGTACTGAAATGATGTCTAATAGACAATTAAAATAGCCTTCTAATACTTTCCCCCAAGCATTAAACATAAAGAAAATCCTAATATGCAATGGTTAAGGTAAAGGTGTATATACCTAGTGGCCGAGTGTGTGAGTGACTGAGTGGCGAGGTAAGACAGTCACTCGGACGCTCAGGCACACAGACACCTGCCATGCAATCTAGTATGTAGTAGAATATGAAAGTTATGCTAACCCCTACAGATTTTAAGAATGGATTGACCGTCAGATGGAAAGGTCAAATTTGGCAAGTCGCTGAATTTTTACATGTTAAGCCTGGTAAAGGAGCGGCGTTTGTTAGGTCTAAACTGAGAAACGTTGAGACTGGCTCTTTGCGCGAAGAATGTTTCCGTATGAATGAGCAGTTTGAACCAGTGTTTGTCGAAAAGAAAGAAATGCAATACCTCTACCAAAGTGGAGATAACTACGCTTTCATGGACATGAAAAACTATGAACAAACGGAGCTTACAAAAGCCGAAGTGGGCCAAGATGTGATTGATTTCTTAAAAGAAGAAACTATTTGTCAAATCGTAGTCTGTGAAGGCAAAATTATTAGTGTAGATTTACCTAATTCTATAGAACTTAAGATAATCGATACCGCACCAAATGAGAAAGGTAACACATCTTCAGGTGGTGGTGGTAAGCCTGCAACTCTAGAAACTGGTGCTGTAATACAAATCCCTTTCTTTGTGGATGTTGGCGAAACTATTAGAGTTAACCCTAAAACTCGTGAGTATCAAGATAGAGTAAAATCATAAAGCTATGACAAAAGATAAATCAGATTTACCCGTAGGAAAAATAAATATGCTTGCGGAGATTCTTAAAGAACAAGGACTTACCGAGATAGAAGTAGAGTCGGATGGACTTAAGATCAAAGTACGTAAAGAACCTGAATCTGTAGCATATGCTGCTCCAATTCATAGTTCGGCTGCTCCTACTGCTGGTTCTTCAGCTCCTGCGGCTAAAGACACTGGTGCAAGTCTCTATGAGCTTAAATCACCAATGGTGGGTACTTTCTATGCTTCTTCCTCTCCTGATGCTGAGCCCTTTGTTAAAACCGGCGATAAGATTAATAAAGGTGAGACAGTAGGTATTGTTGAAGCAATGAAGCTAATGAATGAATTACCATCAGATGTGAGTGGTGAGATTGTTGAGATCTGTGTGCAGAATGCTGAAGCTGTATCTTATGGTCAGGTCATAATGAAAATTCGCTTAGCTTAGAACGACATGCAAAGTAAGCTCTCAATCAATATTTCAGATCCCAATCTGCTTAAACTAGCTCTAACTCATAGCTCTTGTACTAAGGACGATCCTAGTGAGAATAATAATCAGAGATTAGAGTTCTATGGTGATGCTGTACTTAAACTAATTTTTAGTAAGTATCTTTTTAATCGTTTCCCAAGTTCTGATGAAGGTCTATTAACCAAATATAGAGCTAGATTGATTTCTGATGATCTTTTGGGGCAGATTGCTAATGAACTTGGTTTAGCTGCTGACATTAAGGTGGGTAGTTCTATGACTAGCAAGAAACCTTTGCCTAAATCTCTTCTCGGTGATTGTCTTGAAGCTCTTATTGGAGCAATTTATATTGATCAAGGTTTTCAAGCTGCTGAGGAGTTTGTGTTAAAGCATTGGCAAAAATATATTAATGAAGCGATTAAAGATTCAATGGAGAAGGATTATAAATCACTGTTGCAAGAAGCTATACAGAAGGAATATAAAGAACCTCCTAATTACAAAATTATTGCCACCTATGGTCTTGACCACGATAAACAGTTTGAAGTCGGAGTTTATATTGCTGATAAATTATTAGGTAGCGCTAAGGGTAATTCTAAGAAAGATGCTGGACAAAATGCCGCCAAACAAGCATTAGAGAATTTATAAAATACAAGTCCTTATTTATTATGTATATTAGTAGGGCGATTAGTTGTAGTTACTGGCTTTGGAAGCTCTTTAAGTTTTGGTACTTTGCTTGGTCTGCCATATACTTTAAATTTTGTTTTACCAATTTGCAGGTTACCGGTACTACTCCAAATACTATTGCTAGTGTTCATAATTAAACTCCTTATTAATGTAAAGCGTAATTATACACAATAGTTTTATTAATTGCAATATCTTAATCTAAAATTTATTAATTCCAAAAAAATAGGGCTTAACGCCCTATTTTTTCCTACTCGTCGGAGTAAATTTTTTAGTAAGCCTTATGGCTTAGTAATAGTATTAGAGTCTAATGAAACTGCACCAATGCGTGTCAATGCTCTGCCATCTAAGCTTGCACCAGTCTCAAATGTAATTGATTGATCAGTTAGTATATTTCCTTTGAAAACAGCAGTTGTTCCAATGGTTGCAGATGTACCAACTTGCCAGAAAATATTAGATGCTAATGCACCACCACTCAGAATTACTTGACGACCTGATGTTACAGTAAATCCAGATGCTATTTGGAAGATGAAGACAGCATTAGCATCACCTTGAGCATCAAGAGTTAGATCTCCAGCTGAGATCGCAAGTGTCGAGGTGGATTTATAAAGACCTGGAGCTAAGGTTTGTCCACCTATATTTCCAGATACAGTAATAGGAGCTAATGTTCGTCCAGCAGCATCATTATATGCAGCAGTTAAATCAAGTTTAGCTTGATCACTAGTAGGATCATTTATATGTTGTATGCCAATTACATTTCCTGGTGGGAAGCCAGTCACTGCACTTCCAGGACTCAGTCCTAGATTACCATTGATTATAGTAGCTCCAGTATTAGTAACTGTAGAACCAGCTAAGATCGCAAAATCCGCACTAGATTGAAGGGCTACTGTTTCACTTTGATTTACGTTTGTACCTGTAGTAAAACGCCATACATAGTTGTTAGCTAATGAATTACCAGCAAGGTCTTTAACTCCAGTGGTGACTGTAGCTCTATAGGTAGAATTAGAGACAAGATTATTTGTTGAACTAAAACTTGCCGTTGTACCAGAGTAAGTTACAGTACCTGGAATCAATGTTGTTCCTTGTTCTAATATAAATGTTGTTGTAGTAACTGTTGCAGGATCTAAAGCTTCACTAAAGTTTACACTTAAACTTCTATTAAGAGCTACGCTAGTAGAGCCATTGACAGGGCTTACACTTTGTACTGTGGGTGAACTGATGTCTAAAGCTTGGCTAGTAGTAAAGCTCCAGACATAGTTTGTGGCTAATGAATTACCAGCAAGGTCTTTGACTTGAGTGGTAATAGTAGCTCTGTATGTTGAATTGCTTGCAAGATTGCTTGTCGAATCAAAAGTTACAGTTGTACCAGAGTAAGTTACAGAACCAGGAATCAGAGTAGATCCTTGTTCCAATTTAATTGTTGTTGTAGTAACTGTTGCAGGATCTAAAATCTCACTAAAGTCTATACTAATGTTACTGTTAATGGCTATGTTAGTTGAACCATTGAGAGGACTTACTAGTACCACTGTAGGTGAACTAGTGTCAGCACTTGTACCAGTAGTAAAGCTCCAGAGATAATCATTAGCGACTGGGTTACCATTTAAGTCATCAACTTGAGTCGTAATGGTTGCTGTATATGTCGTATTAATTGCAAGATTGTTTGTTGGTGTAAATATTGCAGATTTAGCTAGATAGCTTACTGTACCTGCTATTGGAGATAATCCCTGTCTGAGACTGAAGTCCACATTGCCAGAATTAACAGTTTGATCGAAACTAGCTATAACTTTTACGTTAGTCTCTACACTTGCAGCTCCATTAACAGGATTGGTGAAACTTACAATTGGTGAGCTTGAGTTTGTATTTATATTTGGACCAGTTCTGAAGCTCCATACATAATCACTTTTCATGGCTTTACCACTTAAGTCTCGTATGTTTGAACCGCTATCATCATTACCCTTAATTCTAAAAATATATTGAGTATTATTCGTTAAAGCTTTCCTTGGTTGAAAACTTACTCTTTTGTTTTGTTTAGAGTAATTCATTCTTCCTAATAGATGTCTGTTGCTACCTTCTTCCTTTAGAATAAATGTTCTCTTATTGATCTTTGAACGGTTGATTTGTTTGCTGAATGTTACTTCTATATTTTGATCGACTGTTACGTCAGTATCACCATTAGCAGGATTGGTTAGAATCACAGTTGGTGCTATTGCTTGAACATTTAAGCAGTTAGTAGTAATTGAGATGGCGAAAACTAGTAGCATTATCGCTACTTTCACTTTATGATGCATTTTTATATACTCCTTACTATGAGACTTCTTTATGAAGTCATAAAAACTTTATTAGGGCATACTTGCATAAGCAATATTGCACCTTAATTACTTTTATACAAATGATTATAGCACGAATAATTAATAGTTAAATTAATTAGTTTATAGTATGATCAGCTATATGAATCCTCAGAAAGTGATAATAGTAGGTGCAGTTGCTTGTGGCGCCAGTGTTGCTTCAAGACTTAGACGATTAAATGAATCAGTAGAAATAATTTTATTAGACAAGGGTAATTATCTGTCTTTCTCAAATTGTGGCTTGCCATATTACCTTGGACAAGAAGTAGATGATATTAAGAAGATCGATGGTAAAGATGCTGCAGTTTTTGCCAAGCTAAACAATATCGATGTTCGGTTGAACAATGAAGTCTTAGATATTGATACAAAAAATAAAATTATTAGTATCCAAGATCATATTAAAGGTGTTTCCTATAAAGAATCCTATGACGAGTTAGTTTTAGCTCTAGGAGCTATTTTAGACATACCTCAGCTACCTGGAATGAATAGCGACAATCATTTCTCAGTTCTTACTATTCCTGATGCTTTAAAAATAGATCAATATATAAAAGATCACAATGTTAAAACCGTAGCTGTAGTAGGTAGTGGCTTTATAGGATTAGAAGTTATAGAACAATTGAAAAACAGAGGGCTTGAGATTTCGGTAATTAGCCATGCTGCTCAAGTGCTGAGTAATCTAGATGAAGAGATGGCTAGTATTATTCATCAGGAACTTAAAGATCATGGAATTACTGCTTACTTTAATACAAGTGTTACAAGATTTGAAAAGAACGCAAATAAATCAAAACTAATACTAAAGAGCGATTTAGAGGTTGCTGAACTGGAAGTAGAGTTAGTAATTCTTGCTACTGGAATTAAACCTAATACAGAATTGGCTGAAGCAGCGGGATTGAAGCTGGGAGATAAAGGTGGAATTAGAGTCAATAAACATCTGCAAACTTCTGATAAACATATTTGGGCTGGAGGCGATAGCATAGAAGTTGAAAACTTTATTACTAAAGAATATGATTTTATTCCACTTGCAGGACCTGCAAACAGACATGGACATATTATCGCTGATAATATTTGTGGTGCTCATGAAGATTATAAAGGTACATTAGGAACGGCTATTTTAAAGTTCTTTGATTTAGCTATTGCTGTAACAGGACTTAGTGAAAAGCAAGCTCAAGCCAAAGATATCCCGGCTGCAAGTATAATAGTGCATGCCAATTCTCATGTAGGTTATTATCATGGAGCGAAACCGCTGACTATTAAGCTGGTATACTCTATTGAGAATTTTAGAATATTAGGTGCACAGATTATTGGAGCCGATGGGGTAGATAAGCGTATTGATGTGCTTTCTACGGCAATTCAGAATAATGCTTATGTCTATGATTTAGATGGATTACAGCTCGCTTATGCACCGCCTTATGGTTCGGCTAGAGATCCGATAAACCAAATCGGCATGATTGGACAGAATATTAAAGAAGGCATTTTAAAACTTATTTACTCACATGAGATAGAAGAGCTAAATCCAGATACCATAATTTTAGATGTTAGATCTGCTAAAGACCATGCAACTGGATTCATTGAAGATTCGATCAATATTCCCTTGGAAGATTTGCGAGAGAATTATTTGAGTCTATATAGGGAGAATGCGATTGTAATTTACTGTTACACAGGATCTGATTCTTATAATGCTTATAGATTCTTAGAACTAATGGGCTTTATGAAACTTAGAATGCTTTCAGGTGGCTATAAGACTTATAAGTCAGCTAAAACTTTAGTCAAAACAAAAATGGAGATAACGAATGTCAAATGAAAAAGAAGGGACTACGGTTCCAGATGTACAATTCTCAATCATGGAGGATGGGAAATGGAAGACTGTTACTACAGATGATATTTTTAAGGGTAAGACTGTTGTAGCATTTGCTCTAATTGGAGCCTATACTCCCACTTGCTCTTCAACGCATTTACCTCGTTACAATGAACTTGCTGAAATTATGAAAGAGAATGGTATTGATGACATTGTTTGTTTTTCAGTGAATGATAGCTTTGTGATGAATCAATGGGCTAAAGATGAAAAGGCAGATCAGGTTACTCTTATACCAGATGGTAATGCTGCTTTTACTGAAGCTATGGGCCTAGCTGTTGATAAGTCTAAAGTTGGCCTTGGTAAAAGATCACGTCGCTACTCTATGCTAGTCAAGAATAAAATCATTGAGAAAATGTTTATTGAAGCAGAGAAAGAAGGTGATCCTTTTGAAGTATCAGACGCTGATACTATGCTGAAATATATTAATCCTCAAGCGAAAATTCCACCTTTTGCTACTTTATTTACTAGAGCTGGTTGCCCTCATTGCGCTAGAGCTAAGAAGCATTTAGATGATAAGAAAATAATCTATGAAGAGATCGAACTGAATAATAAAATTACCGGAAGGTCTATGATGAATATTACTGGAGGCAAGACTACACCTCAGATATATCTGGATGGTAAATATATCGGTACTGCTGATGATTTAGAAAAACACTTAGGTATAAAGTAGAGTTCTATTTTAATCGCATGCTCCATTAGGAAAGGTTCCAGTCCCACTTGGATCTAGTATTGTCACTAATTGTTCTATTGATTCCAGTAAGATTTTTTCTTGATTGTCAGTTAATTTTGCTAATGCATTTACTAGCTTTCCTTGAAGTGGGATTGGGGACTTCTCTGCGATTCGTTTACCTTCATCAGTAACTGACACATAAACTTCTCTTCTATCATTTGCAGATCTTTCACGTTTAAGTAATTTCTTAGCTTCTAGGCGATCTATAATACCAACCATAGTACTTGAACTTAGATGCACGTCACTTGCAATCTGAGCAACAGTTATGGGACCATCAGCATACACTGCTAAGAGAGACAAGATTTGTGGCAAGGTCAAATTGCCTTGTCTTTTAATTTCCTTAGAACACATATCAAATACTCTATTGATTGTACGCAAGCTATGTAAAATAAATAAGCTAGCATCTTCTTTCCCGGAATCTCTAAATTTTTTCTTTATTGGCATGATGACTAATTAAAGTATGCGCCTAATATTTAATTTCAAAATAAAGATTAAGTCCCTTTCAACCTTGAAAGGCTGATAAAAGCTTGCTTTCGATTTAATACCGATTTAAGTAATAGTTCGCTCTGTAATCATTTGTGGTATAATTATTATAGAGCAAATTAAAAGGCAAAGGAGTTAAAATTGAAAAAAACAAACATAACAATCGCAATACTAACAATGTTGGCTGCTGTAGGCAGTGCTAACGCAGTAGAGACTACAACAACTACTACCCAATATACACAAAAGATCGACGAGTCGACAACGAGTAGTCAGAGATTAATTTTCCCGGAGAAAAGTTCCGATAAAGAGATTCTTAGACAATTAGATGCAAAAATCAATAGTTACACAGATTTGCGTAATGAGGTATCTTCTAATGCTCAAGACGGAGTCGTAACTCTTAAAGGCAAGGTTGATAGAGCTAGTCAGAAAGATTTCTCAGCAATGATGGCTGCAGCTATACCAGGCGTAGTTAGAGTTGATAATTTGATTACAGTAAGGTAATTTGACTCAACTTTTATGATAAAATTCGTGAGATGGACCAAGACCGTCTCCAGCATTTATCAGAAGCTCTACCATATATTCAAAAATATACGGGTAAAGTTTTCGTAGTGAAATACGGTGGTTCTGCCTTAACGAATAAAGCTATATCAGAAAGCACTATAAAAGATATAGTACTGCTTAATAGTGTTGGTATTAAAGTCATCTTAGTGCATGGTGGTGGGCCTGAGATCAATGAACTACTAACTAAGCTTGGTAAAGAAATAAAATTTGAGAATGGTTTGCGTACCACTGACCCTGAGACTATGGAAGTAGTTGAAATGGTACTTCATGGTAAAGTACAACGTCGTTTAGTGACTATGATTAACTGTTCAGGTGCGCGTGCTATCGGTATCAGTGGGCGCGATGGGCGTATCGTAGTAGCTCAACGTCATGCTAGTGCTAGTGACGGTAATATGGTAGGTGATATTAAATCTGCTAATTTGAAATTAGTTTATCAAATACTTGACTTAGGCTTAATTCCAGTAATCAGTTCGATTGCACCTGACGAAGAGGGGAATGCTTACAACATTAACGCTGATACTATGTCTGCTGAGCTTGCTATAGGTATGAAAGCGGAGAAACTATTACTCATGACTGATACTCCTGGAATCTTGGCAGATAAAAGCAACCCTGATTCTTTAATTAGTGAATTGAATTTAACTGGCGCGCAAAAACTAATCTCGGGCAAAAAAGTTGATGGTGGTATGATTCCTAAGCTTGAATGTTGTATCAAGTCTGTAGAGAATGGTGTCAAGGAAGCAATTATTCTGAATGGTTTAGTAGAACATAGTTTACTATTAGAAGTCTTTACTGATGAAGGTTCTGGAACAAGGATTAAGAATTGATGACGCACTTTGACGTCGCATGCGTCCGCGTCATTTTCAAAATAATATAGCTTATTTAAACTCTAGTTCTCTAACCCACTTAGTTGCTATCCACTTCTCACCAGAAAGCACTGGTAGACCTGCATGTAAGGAATCATAGTTTGGTAAACCATTGATATAGTTTTTCCAGATCAACATTCTACCTTTCTTGGGTATGATAGCAAGGTCAATTTTTGAAAAGTAAGTCTCTCCACCTTGAAAATTATCGTTAAGGTAAAAGATAGCTGTGAATACTCTGTCGCCACCTCTGTCTATCTCTCCTGGTATCTGATGCAAGAAATCATAATGCTCCTTATATTCTTGACCAGGAGAGTATTTAATAATCGATAAACCTTCCTGGTTCTCGTAAGGCAGTGAGGTAAATTCGGCTATTAGATCTTCAATAGTCTTGCTTAGAGTAGAACTCTTTTCTAAGAAAAAATCTGAACTGGTTCTATAGTTCTGGATTTGCTCACCAAGGATTCCAGATGTTTTAAGATGAGTTTTATTCTCCTCAATTAAAGCATCACAAAGCTGCTCAGAGATTGCACTATCTAGAACTATAATCCAGTCATTAATGACATGTGAATTAATCACTATCTTCTAGGTGCGGGTGGTGGTGGTGGCGGAGAAGGTGGACGAGGAGCTTGTTTAGTAAGTTCTCCCATGCAATAACCAGCAATTAAAACCATCACAGTAGTATAAGCACCCCAGAAGCCAAAATTCATATTTATCAACTCCGGTGGTCTAATAGTAGTAATTAATTGTTCAATCTTATGGGGTATAGTGCCACCATACTTAGTTTTTAATTTGTCAATGTGTTCTTTAATAACTTGCAATGAATCCTTTATAATTTGAGATTCCATAACTTCTTTTATTTTTGGCATTGACTGTATCATAGTAGGCATAGCTGCTTGTAAGTCACTTACATTATTTAGCTTCTGCATACTGTCTTCAATTCCTGCCTTCTTAAATTCTTTTATTAATAGTCTATGAAAATCAATAATTTCTGCTTCTAAAACCTCTGGCAGTGCAATATGAAGCTCCTCTGCTTTAGATCGACTTAAACTTTTGGTCACTCCATTAGAAACAGTTCCAGCTAAGCTCCCAGCTCCTTGAACTATACGATCAAACATACTAACTGGTGTACTAAGAGTAATTGCATCAGTTCCCATAAAATACCTCCTTAATTCTAGTTAGTTAAGCTCTTAACTAATTTATTAAAATCGTACAGTATCCTGGAAATAAAGGTCAAGTTAAAAATGCTTAATTTAAGAGCCTTCTGCTCTAAATCGTCCTGTATTCTGGATATTGGGAGATAAAATTGGCTTGATTACTCAGCTTCTCATCTCGAAAACCAGCTTGCTAATAGCCTCATATTCGTATTCTGCTACTAAGTTAATAAAGCGTTCTTCAAGCATGGGTTTAATGAACTGTAGTTCATTGGCTATAACAGCTGACTTGACTCCTACCACTAAAGCGCGATCAAGAGTGACTCTGTGAGCTGAGGTGAATTTTTGTAACTTAGTAGCCAGTTCTGGATTAGCAGCGCTTGCTAAAAATTCATTCCAAAGTTGAATAATTTTATAGTCCTGGATTTTTTCATCAAGATTTAAATCTCTAAAAAGCTGTTCTAGAATGCCTTTTACTTGAATGGGATCTTCGAGCTTTATTTTTCTAGCCATAAGACTTAGTCCTCAACCCTACTAATTCTTGGTTATTAGTCACAATAGTACCAGAGTTTATTTCTAATATCTGTGCATTGTCCGACCATTTCTCTAAATGTTTACCTATATGAGTAGTAGTAATGATTACTTGTGTGTCTGGGCTAATGCTCTCCAGGAGATAATCTTGTCTATCTTCATCTAGTTCAGCTAATACATCATCGAGTAATAATATTGGATACTCACCATGCTTAGATTTATGTAACTCTAGCTCAGCAAGTTTCAAGGCTAATGTTATAGTTCTGCGTTCGCCTTGCGAAGCATAACTACTTGCATCATTATCATTAAGAGTGAACTTTATATCATCACGTTGCGGACCTAAATTAGAATAGCTTCTAGCTAAATCTTTGCTGTGGCTTTCATCTAAAGCTTCCTGATTAATTTCTTTCCCTAGATAGCTAATCTTGAGTTCAGTATTAGATCCTGAAATCTCTTGATAATAACGAGTTGCATGAGGCTCTAACTCTCTTATAAATTCTGCACGTGCATGACTGAGTGGGTTAGCAGCTTCTATATACATGCTATCCCAAATAGCGAGCTGCTCTCGCTGAGCGGAATTGAAGTTACTATAGTGATATATCCCTTTCTCTGCAAGATCTTTAAGGAAGGAATTACGTTGCGATAAAGTTTTCTCAAATTTGGTTAGATCGTTTTCATAATTAAAGTTAAGTTGAGATATCACCGAGTCCAACCATTCGCGCCGGCGTGAGGGGCTACCAGTAATAATCTCTATATCATCCACCATGAAAGCCACTGAATATAGGTGATGTAGTAATTCTTTTGGTTTCTTCGGGACATCATTGATTTTTACTGTGCGTCTACCACTTCTGCGTAATAAGAGTCCAATCTCTTTAATTTCATTTGTTCTAATAACAGCATGGACTATGCTTTGATCTAAATTAAAATTAATTAGTTCTGCATCTTTAGCAGCACGACGTGATTTAAGATGACTAAGTATCTGAATTACTTCTAGTAGATTACTTTTGCCCTGAGCATTTTTACCAATAATGATAGTCTTGGCAGCAGAGAACTCTATATCTGCTTCTATATAGTTGCGAAAGCCAATAAGTTTAAGCGATTTAACAAACACTAAGCTTAATTATATCAGGAATTATCTGTGATTCCATTGTCGCTAAATGGTTATATAATCTTCTAAGTGCCCTTTGTTCTGCGAATAATTTTATGTTTAATAGTATGGATAACTTTGTATTATCCAGTTGCTGCTGAGGATTTCCCAAATGCTATAGAAGCAACTCAAGAGCCAAGCTCTCAAGCTGAAGAAAAATTAGAAGAAACAGAAAATAAATTACTTTATACGCCGATAGAGAGGAAAGCTGTAGAAGAGAAAACATCTAAAACTTTACCGAAGCAAGTTTTTGTAGATATAGTTGCTGATGAAGTATTCTATAACCAAGAGCAGAATCATTATGATGCCAAGGGCAATGCCGAGACTTACTTGCCAGGCAAGAATGCTAAGTTATTTGCTGATTATATAAGTTATGACTCTGAATCTGAGATGCTTGAAGCATTCGGTAATATTAAAATTATTCAAGCACCTGAAAGCTTGTCACTGATTGGTCTTAATAGCGATTCTAAAGTGCCACTAGGAGCAAATGTAATATATGGTACTTATATTTCTTTTAACACTACTAGTAACGAATACCAATTAGATGAACCTAGACTCTATGTTAATGGATTGAAACTCAAAGCTCGTAAGGCTAGATCTACTTACTATCCACCAGAGAAAAATAAAGAATCTAAAAACATTTTAAATTTTGAAAACGGCGTTGCAGCTTTTGATCAACCTATTACTGTGTATGCACATGGTAATAATATTTATACTCGTTATAGCTCTGAGCAAGCGAGATTTAATGCTAATCGTAAGTATGATTGGGATGAGATCTCTGATAAACAAACCTTGCATTATTCTGCTAAAGAAATATATTACGACAACACGCGTAAGACTAATAACCTAAGAATCACAGGTGCGCGAGTTTGGATGAATGATAAGTTCAGCTTGCCAGCACCGTTTGATATTAATACTACTGTTGGTGAAGCTGCTGATACTAAGTTTAAGGGTCCTGTAATAGGTACTAGAGAACGTATTGGTGGTTTTGCTATAGGACCAAGATACTTTTTTGATGTAGAGAAAGGGGTTTTCTCCTTGGTACCAGTTATTCAGTTAGGTAATGGTCCGAAGCTTGGTGCGGGTTTAATAGGTACATTTAATACACCAGGTGATAAGACTGCAATCATGGCTGGTTATGGAACGCTTTACCAGAGACCGATATTTAATATTCACCAGGAGATATTCGATAAATATTTGCAGCTGAATGTCTTAGTGAATCAATTTAAGAGAGATAGTGTTTTTGGTACTAGCTTAGTTGGTCAGTTGTATGAATTATCAAGTGATACTAAACTCAAACTTCCTTTCATGGATGAACGTGGTATGCGTATTAGAGCTGCTGCTGGCTGGGCTAAGGACAATAATGATTTATTTAGTAATCAGCGTAGAGAGCAGCTTGCAGCAGAGAGACCAGGGGATAGTCTTGATATAGAGCATAGTGGTTTTAGATCTGATATAGAAACTTCGTTCTATACTCAGCCAATGATTCGTCGTGGTAATGAGTTATATAATTTTTCTTTGCGTGCGAAAGCTCAGGGTGCTGCTCGCTATTATGGTACCGGTGATTTTATGACTATCGCAAGGTTTGGTCCATCTATTGAAGCTAGAGTTGATAACTTAAGTTTTGAAGTAGCATATTTATTTGCTTCAGTTACCGGTCAATCTCCATTCTTATTTGATCAGTTTATCGATGGTAGTCAGTCAGTAGTTTTTGATGGAGATTATAGAGTAAATAAATGGCTTACGCTTGGTACTCTTTTCACTTATAACCTTACTAAACAACAATTCGCTCGTAATGAAGTGCGCACTGAATTTGGACCACATGACATGAAACTAAGACTTAGCTACGATACTATTCTGAATCAGTTAGCTATTGGTTTTAATGCGATCTATGGTGAACCAGTTAAATACGATAAGCTGAAAGTGAAAATGTAATATGTTTGAATACCCTCACCAAGCTTGGGATCTATCTGCAGTAATGTTCTGTAATCAATTTTGTGGAGTATCTCAATTTTGGGATACTTTGTTTTTGATAGGTCTTTCTGTTGAAGGATTGAGATCTGCGATCTTGATGTCGTTTGTAATGGGTATTTGGGAGTATGGTAAGGTTACCAAAAATATTCTTGCAAGTAAAAGAGTCATAGCCATTATTCTTAGTGCTGTTATTGCCTTAGTAATTGTTGAGCTGATGAATGATGTCATCATCAGTCCTAGACCTAGTGCTGCTTACATCGAGGTGATTCATACACCGATACTTAGTCCTCGCACTGAAGCTTTATATCCAGTTAGTAAATATCACGATGCGACTCTTTCCTCATTTCCTAGTGATACTATTGCTTTCTTGTTCACATTAGCTATTGGTTTATTGTTATGGAATAGAAGTCTAGGCATCGTAGCTTTGATTTTTGTTTTATTGGTAGGAATTATACCTCGATTATATTTTGCAGTTCACTATCCTTCAGATTTGATTGCTGGATTGTTAGTAGCTATACTTTCTGTTTATTTGGTAGAGAGAATTAAGTTTTTTAATAAGATCTCAGATAAATTAATAAGCTTAAACGATCGTTTTCCTTTTATTTTTGGAGCTTTAGGTTTTTATGTAATTTATAATTTTGCCGATAAGTTTAGTTTGCTTAAAGCCTTGCCATTTATAATTAAGACAATGTTTGCTTAATTACCTGAAAACACCTAAGTTTTGAAAGTTAAAAAACTTTAAGAAAAATCCTTGTAAAATCTATCAAAGATCTGTATGTACGTACTTTATATAGGCATCATTCAAGGAAGTCCCCCCGAATCGAACACAAAAGCCACGCATTCTAGCGTGGCTTTTACTTTTAAGTAATACTGATCTCAAATTATTTGTTATTATTGACAAGATGCGTATTGATCGAATGTGTATGTCACCTGATAATGCTCCACGTGGAAATAGAGTTCAAGGACAAAATGTAAGACTTCCTTCAAAGACTGCCGTTGCAGAACCTCCTGATTTAAGGAAGCTTAGTGCAGTAGAATCTTTAATTAAGGATCGAGTGATTAGCATCATAGATAGCTTGCCTACAAAATCAGATCTGATAGGAAAGAGAGTTGTCCGACCAGCTAAAGATCAGATTAGATTAGACAGTCGATTTATTGAAGATCTTGGAATGGAATCTTTAGATATGGTCGAGATGATTATGAGCTTAGAAGAACAATTTCAAATTTCTATCCCAGATGAGAAGATCGCTCCGAAATCGAAGGACAGAGAAAATTCAGGTTTTAAAACTGTTGGAGATATCGTAAATTATATAACTCCTCTGGTGAGCTATTAACCTTCCTTCAACCCACTCATTGTAATCCCTTTTACAAAATACTTTTGCGTAATTAAGAATAGTATCACTACTGGTACTATCATAACTACTACTGATGCCATTAAAGGTCCCCATTCAGCACCACCGAGTTTTGATTGGAATTGTTGTAAGGCGAGTGAGAGTGTGTATTGTGATTCATCGATAAGAAATATACTTGGTTTAAGTAAATCATTCCAGCTAATTAAGAATTGAAACAGACCTACTACCATTAGAGCTGGCTTAGCAAGCGGCATATAGATATCCTTCCAGATGATAAACTCTGATGCTCCATCAATGCGCGCTGAATCAGCAAGGTCGCGAGGAATGCCGAGGAAGAATTGTCTGAGCAAGAATATATAGAAAGGTAAACCACAGAAGTAAGGAACTATTAGTGGTAGCATAGTGCCGTACCAACCAAGCATTTTAAAGAGCATGAATTGCGGTACCATTAGCACCATATCAGGCAGCATGATAGTCGCTAGAGTCAGCATAAACAGTGGCTCGCGCCATTTCCAGTCTAAAGCACTAAATGCATAAGCTGCAAGTGACGAAGCAATAATCACTCCGAAGATATTAAATACTGCGATATATAAAGTATTGAGGAAGCAATGCAAGAAATTAATTTTAGTAACAGCTTCTATATAATTAGTCCAAACTATGGGAGATGGTAACCATTGAAAGTCGGGACTGTAAATTTGCTCTGAGCCCTTAAGGCTAGTAGAGAGCATTCCCGCTATAGGTACAAGGAAGATGATACAGATCGTGATTAAAGTTAAGTGAGTAGTGAATTTTTTCACGCTGCTTTTACAAACCAATCACCAGAAGCTTTGGCGATAAGTTTACCCTCTTGATTCTTAATACCACCTTCGACATAGTAAATAGTACGACCACGTTTAATAACCTCTCCCCAAGCAGTGAGAATATCATCAGGTTTCCCAGCTCTAAGGAAATTTACATTCATTTGCATGGTCACTACTGACTCAGCCTTATCTATAAAATCACAGGTCACAGCTCCTGAGAGTGCGATATCACACATACCATTAATTATGCCGCCATGAACAGAGCCGCCTATATTTAAATATTCTGGTCTAATTTTAAGTTCTATTTCACAATAACCATTTTCATATTTATTAAACTTTACGCCGAGATAATTTTCATAAGAGCTCTTATATCTACCTTGGGTTACTTTTGCTACGACGTCGTCAGAGACCATAGTTTAATTGTATACGCATAATCGTTAAGTCTCAAGAATCCCTTGCCAGATAATAATTGTGCTAAAATCTAAGGCTGCTATGCAAGTTACTAATAAATCTAAAACAATAATGAGACAGCCAGATTTGAGCATCTCTAAAGCTAATGAAGAGAAGGGTATCAAGGTTTTTGATAACTATATGAACGGAGCTTTAAGGCAAGTATCTAGAGATGCTGGTTCATTTGCTACTTGGTCGCAAGTTCGCAGACTTATTAGTAAGACTAAGATAGATCCGAGCGAGAAGCATATTTTTGAGATAGTTAAGAGAATGGAGAAGGATAAGGTTCACTCTCAAGTAGCTTTGCAGCTTACTGAGATGACTACTAGTAAAGCTCAGAATTTACAGAAACTAACTTTAATTAAAATGATACCGTTTTTTGTTGCGGTCTTAGGTTTACTAGTGCTTAGTGTTTTAATTCTTATGGCAAGACCATTAGAGTTTGCTAATCCAATAGTACAAAGATACTTGATTATTTCTGTGATATTTATTCCATTATTTATCTGGGGTCTTAAGCGCCGTGCTGAAGCTAAGATGGATATGATTGCAACTAACGTATTGCTGCAAGCTTCATCTGCTTATGCTTCTGCTAAGCTTCAAGGTAAGGGTCAGATAGCAGCTATGCAAAATCTTGAAGAGATGAGACGTAAAGCTAAAACTATGGAAGCTAAATCTAAGAAGGATGATAAGAAATCTGAGAAGAAAACTTCGAAAGAAAGTAAGTGATTAAGCATGAATAAATTTTTTACTATCATGCTAATAATAGCTATTGATCAAATATCTAAGTTTTGGGTGATAGCTAATCTGAAAGGGCAAGTAGCGCTTTCATTAATCCCTGGTATTTTAGAACTAAGTTATACCGAGAACACTGGTATAGCATTTAGTATGTTTAATGACAGACCTGAATTACTCTTAGTCTTTAATTCATTAGTTATTTTAGTGTTATTTGCCTGGGCTATTAAAACCCAGCATCTCAATCTAGGACTCTGCTTTATTATTGCTGGTGGTCTTGGTAATCTGCTAGATCGCTTTATTCATGGCTATGTTATAGATTTTATTAATCCATTATTTGTAAATTTTGCGGTGTTTAATTTAGCTGATGTTGCTTTGAACATTGGAGTAATATTGTTGATCTTGGCTAATCTTAAAGGGTCCAGAAATGAAATTTATAATTGATGATGAAGAATATATCGACACTCGCTTAGATGCTTATTTAAGTACACTGAGTGATCTTGGACTCTCACGTAGTTATATTAAGAAACTAATTGATTCTGAGAATGTTTCAGTAAACGGTAAATTAGCTAAGGCAAGTTATAAGCTTCGTGCGGATGATGAGATAGATATAGAAGTACCGGAAGCTGTGCCTCTTAATATAGTCGCTGAAAATATTCCATTAGATGTAGTTTATGAAGATGACGATCTCATGGTTATTAATAAACCTATTAATATGGTGACACATCCTGCTCCTGGAGCTTATTCTGGGACTCTGGTGAATGCTGTAATGTATCATGTGCAGGCTAATAATTCTAAACTCTCAGATATCAATGGGGTGCTGCGTCCTGGTATAGTGCATAGATTGGATAAAGATACTTCGGGTTTAATTGTTGTGGCGAAGAGCAATGTTGCACATGCAAGTCTCTCTGAACAAATCCAAGATAGAACTTGTAAACGTTTGTATAAAGCTCTAGTGCATGAGAATATTAAGGAAGATAGAGGTACTATTGATAAACCTATAGGAAGGAATCCTACAGAGCGTCATAAGATGGCGGTCTTGTCGTTAGGTGCTAACAATACTAGAGAAGCAAGAACGCATTTCACTGTGCTTGAGAGATTTAAATTTACGCATAAGAATTTTACTTTAGTGGAGTGTCAGCTTGATACTGGTAGAACTCATCAGATCCGTGTGCATATGTCTTGGCTAAAGCATCCGATTATGGGAGATACAACTTATTTAGCTAATAAAAACAGTCCCTTTAATATTACCCGTCCTATGTTGCATGCTTATAAACTAAGCTTTAAACATCCTATTAGTGGTAAAGATTTGAGCTTTGAAGCTCCGATACCAGAGGATATGCAGAGGATTTTAGAGGTATTGAGGACTTCGGGCAAGATTGAGGTTTAAGGTTAAGCCCTGGTTAAGGAAATCATTGTAAATAATGGGTTTTAACTACTTTGTATATTTACAGAGGATTTTCTATGATAAACATAAATAATATAAATCCGAATAATAAGCCTGAAGTTACACAAACTTTACCTGCAGTTATTGAAAGAATTAGTAACACTCCTGTTGCGCAAGCTGCATTTGCAGAATTAAAAGAACTTTTTAAAGGAATTACAAACTTTGAAAACAAGAACGGATTTGGAAAACAAATTTATGCGAAGGATACTGATGTCGAACTTAAACCTGAACAGATGATAGCAGCAAGTAAAGCATCATCATCTGGTACAAACTTAAATCTAACTGCCTAAAATATTATGCCAGAAAACGAAAAACAAGAACTAATATTACACTTCAAGAAATTTTATAATGCTTTGTCATTAGTAAGTAAACAACGTTTGAAAGCGATTGCTGATAAAGAGCTTAATACTGTTAATCAATCTAATACAGAACAAAGTCTTGTAAGTAGTTTTAGAAAGTTTAGTGCAGATAGGGATTAATCGAGTTTTAACAGCTGGATAATTCTTTTGCTATTGAGATGATTCCCACTAACGAATAAGTTTGCGGGAAGTTACCCCAAAGCTCGTCAGTATCAGGGTCTATATCCTCAGATAGCAGTCCCACATGATTGGTTTTGGATAGAAGGTTTTCGTAGAGCCTGATGGCTTCTTGTTTTTCCCCAATAGCATTCAATGCACTGATATACCAGAAAGTGCAGATAGTGAAGCTTGTTTTGGGAAACCCAAAATCATCTTTAGTTACATAACGATAAATATAATCACCCTTTCTGAGAATCTCACCATATTTTTTTACGGTAGAAATGAATCTTGGATCTTTAGCATCTATAATTCCGATCTGGTGCATAAGTAGATTGCTCGCGTCTGCATTAGTACCTCCAAATTTTTGAGTGAACATTCCTAACTCTTGATTCCAAGCTTCTTTAAGAATTAATTCTTTCATTTCATCTGCTTTAGATTTCCAGAGCTTAGCTAATTTCTTATATCCTAGATGCTCAGCTACTTGAGAACCTTTATCAGCAGCTCCCCAACAGAATACCTGAGAGAAAGTATGAACACTCTCTTCAGATCTAAACTCCCAGATACCTGCATCTGGTTTATTAAAAAGCTCTATGGATTTCTCTACTAATAATCTGAAATCTATGAATAGTTTTTCATGGTCATATGAAATTAATCTGCGATCAAAAAATATAGGAGCTAAACAGTAAACCATTTCTCCGTAGACATCATATTGCTTGTGTGTATAGGCATCATTACCAATGCGCACTGGTTGATTACCTTTAAATCCAGCAAGGTGGTCGAGTTGAGATTCAATTAGAGCACTATCACCAGAGATACCATAGACAGGCTGCAGATATCCTCTGGCATTAGCTTTCAGAGAAAGATCAGTGTGGATGATATTACTTAAATAACTTACGAATTTCTCCTTCTCGGTAAAATGTCCAAGAGAGTCAAGAGTTTGTATTGTAAAATAAGCATCTCTAAGCCAGCAATAGCGATAATCCCAGTTACGTACTGATTTATCTGCTTCTGGTATAGAGGTGGTGGTAGCTGCAATAAATGCACCTGTATCTTGAAAATAATGCAACTTTAAAGCAAGCGCTGCTCTAATTGCACTGTCTTGATAGAGAAATCCTATGTCACATCTCTTGACCCATGTCTCCCAATAATTTTTAGTTCTTTCGTAGAATTCTACAGCTGTAAACTTTAGACCTGATTCTAAAGGTTCGCTATAAGTTAGAACAAAATACTGATCTTCATTGAGTTTGAAGGCTTTTTGTTCAAGAATATATGAAAGTGGTGTAGAACAAGTTAGACGTAGATCTGAACCATAATCAATATGATTACTACCATGTTTTATTTTTGGTGCAACTTGTGCATAATCTAAACGTGGATCGCACTTGACTACAATTCTTGGATTACCTGATATTAGTTTTACTATTCTATATATTGCTTGTGGCTTAAAATATCTTTCATGTAGAACGAATCGAGGTGCAAAATCATGAACTTCAAAGCAACCTTCAGCTGTTTCAAATTTGCTAACTAATATATTGGTATTTCTTAAATAATATTGTTCATTAGTATAATTTTCATGTTCAGGATTAATACTAAAAGAGCCTCCGATCCTATCATCAAGAATTTTTGCAAATACTGAAGGGCTATCAAAACGTGGAAAGCAAGCCCAGTCAAGGCTTGCATTAGTACTGATCATTGCTAAGATTTGGCAATTCCCAATAATTCCATAAGGTATATTGTTTGTTCTCATCTTCTTACTATAATAGAACAATTATAGAATCATATAGAAATAAATTGTGATTTACTAAATTAAGCTACCTGTAGCGCAAATACCACGAAGCCTACTGAGCGTGCTATTATTAAATAAAATATCTTGTGCCAGAAAATGAATTAATTATAGTATCTAATAGATGCCCCATCTCCAATCTTAAGAAGGGTGCAGAATCCATCAGTATCGGTGGTTTGACGTCAACTTTACATCAAGTGGCAATGGAGCAAAATTCGACATGGGTTTTTGTTACAGATCCAGGTAATTATGAGTATATTCACTCTGGAGAAAAAGTCCCAGGGATTAACTACAAGTTTCATCCTGTTAAATTTCAAGACAAGGTACATAAGGGTTTTTATGAAGGCTATTCTAATAGTACGATCTGGCCATTGTTCCATTATTTCCCAGGTAAATGTATCTTTAATGACACAGATTGGTCTCATTATCAGGAAGTGAATGAAAGTATCGCTAATAATATTGCACAAATTGTAAAAGATAAACCAGATGCTTTAATTTGGGTTCAAGATTATCATTTGTTTTTAGTTGCATCTTATTTAAGGAAGCTAGGAGTAATTAATCGTATAGGGTTCTTCTTGCATATTCCTTTTCCTACTTATGAGATTTTTAGAATTTTGCCTCAGCGAACAAAATTATTAAATGCATTGTTAGATTATGATTTACTTGGGTTTCATACTAAAAGCTATGTTAGTAACTTCAGACGTAGTATTCGAAGGTTAATTGATCAGAACTTGGCTCCTACTGGAACTAATCTTATAGAACGTGGTGGACATGCTAGTTCTATTCAAGATTTCCCGATATCTGTGGATACTGAATATATTACAAGATTAAATAATGATGATGCTACTCGGAAATATAGTAAAGTACTTAGGAGTAAAATTACTCAACAGTTTATTGGAATTGGTGTAGATAGGCTAGATTACAGTAAAGGTATATTACAGAAGCTCAAAGCGCTTGATTTATTTTTCAAGCATAATCCGAAATATCGAGGTAAGTTATGTTTCATACAAATTGCAGTTCCAAGTAGATCGCAAGTTACCGAATATGAGAATATCAAGAAGCAAATCGAAGAGCGAGTGTCGCGAATTAATGGACAATATGGTGATCTTAATTGGCAGCCTATTATATATATTAATCGTTCAGTCCCTTTCTCTACTTTGATTAGTTATTATCAAATTGCTGATTTTGCGATGGTGACACCTCTGCGTGATGGTATGAATTTGGTTGCTAAAGAGTTCTTGCTGTGTAAAAAGAAAAATGCAACTCTAATTCTAAGTGAATTAGCTGGTGTCGCTGAGGAGCTCGGAGAGCTTGATTTAGTTAATCCTTATAATATTAATGAAATGGCAGAAAGTATTAGACGATCTCTGGATTCATCTTGCAAACAAAATGAAATAATAGATAACTACTTAACTAAATTAGGGCAATATGATGTCCATACTTGGACAAGAAATTTTTTAGATAAATTATCAGTAGTGGACAAATCTAGTACTCTGAAAGATAATGAATCTACAAAAACGAATGAAGAAGCTTTCGCCAAAAGAATTTAGAGAAATACTACATGACAAAAGTAAAGTACTGTTCATTTTTGATTATGATGGAACCCTTACACCTATAGTTAAACAAAGAAATGAGGCTATTCTTAAGGCTCGGCAAGTCGACATCCTCAATAAAATTAATAATAGTGGTAGATCCTCTGTTGCTATTGTTTCTGGTAGAGAATACTTTAATTTACAAGAATTGATTGACAAAACTACTAATAAATTAGATGAAGATATAATTTTAATAGGATCTCATGGCGCAGAAATTGGAATTGATGAAACTGTATTTAATTTTAGTAATGAACTAAAAGAGATTGAGAATAAAATTAGTGCTAAGTTTGGCTTGGGGATTGACTTTGAGAGGAAGAAGATTTCCTTGGCAATACATTGTCGGGACTATCCTAATAGGTCACGATTAATTGAAGGACTCTATGAAATTGCTAATGAATATAGTGGAATTTTTAGAGTACAAGAAGGTTATAATGTTTTTGAATTTGTGCCTAAAGAGACCAATAAATCTCTTGCTATTAACTATTTGAGCACTAAATATACTAATTACTTTTTGCTTTACTTTGGTGATGACTTAACAGATTGTTTTGCTTTTGATCGGATTAATGAACTAAATGGTATGAGTGTACAAGTATCTAATCATGTTAGTAGTTCTGCGAAGTATGGTATAGCTAGTGTTGATGAATTATATGCATTGCTTGAAAACTTTATTGCCACTTAACGTTTATAGACCCCTGTTACAATATAACTAATGTCTCAAATCTCTTGCATTGGAATAATTGCACCGGCGGCTTCACTGAAAGAAGGTGAAGAAGAGAACTTAGCTCAAGGTATTAAGTTCTTAGAAGAGCTGGGGCTTAAAGTTAAGCAAGCTGATAATTTATACGATAGAGAAGAATTGTTTCCAGGAGCTGGAACTTGGTTACCTGGTAATGCAGAGAGGCGCATTGAGTCAATGATGAAGCTTTGGTCGGATTCCAGTGTGCATGCTTTACTCTCTATGCGTGGTGGTTATGGTTGTATCCAATTACTTGATAAGCTTGATTATAACTATATAAGTAAACAACCTAAGCCTGTGCTTGGTTACAGTGATTTAACTGCTCTTTTCTGTGCACTCTATACTCAAGCTTATAAATCTAAGCTTGAACTATTTCATACACCAATGTTACTAGAGCTTGCTAAGCTCAATGCTCGTTCTAGTACTAGTTTCATTAATATGCTCTCTAGCATTGATTATGAAGCTTATCGTGATTATGATTTCAACATTAATACTGAGAAGAAAATATTAGGTGGTAATTTAACCATTATTAGTAGCCTTGTGGGTACTAAGTTTTTGCCTGATTTTAAGGGCGCCACCTTATTTCTAGAAGACTGTAAGGAACAAGCTTATAAGCTAGATAGAATGTTCTATCAGTTAGAGATGGCTGGAGTTTTTAATGGTATTAAAAAGTTGTGCTTGGGTATTCCTTTAGAAGCAGAATATAATATAGCTCACTTGGAAACTTTAGCTAAGAAGCATGGTTTCATACTTAAAACTAATATAGAAGTAGGTCATGGCGAGACTAAGCTAAGTATCGCTTTGGGCTGATATCGCAGAGCTTTGTGGATAAGGACTAGCCGTAGAAGTGGCTTGATTGAATGCTAATCCCTGATTCGGGTTAGCTATTTTCTCGCGAGGTGTACCTTCGAGGATTAATAACTGCGATGTCCATACCAGGTCAAAATGTTTTCTTAGTTCTTCGATTTCATGCTTATGATTTTCGTTAATAACAAATCTAAAGCTATCAGAACTTTTCTCAACATGAATATAACTATCTGCAAAAGCTCTAACACAATCCTCAAGTACTTCTGACTGCCTTGGATGAACTACAAACTCGAACGTGGAATTGTGTTCAAGATCACGCTTATAAGCAAAACCATAAATACTTTCCATATCATTAGAGCTAGTAAACACAAAGATCTTTTCAAGATTATTCTTGAAGAACCTACTGCTCTTATAAAGTTCATCTCTGTATTCAATAATCTGTGAACTTGCATCTATATCAATAAGTTTAACTATGTCTTGCTTCTCTAATTCGCGACAAAAAACTTTAGGCTCTAGATTATCATTGGGATTGTGTTTGCTTGAATCATACTCAAAACAATGATTACGGTTATAACGTTTAAATCCGCAGCTGTTCATGAACTCTATATCTGCTGTTTGTGTGACTTCGTTTAATTCTCTAACAAAATATCTGACGCGGCGTTTATGAGCATAGTCATGAGTGAATTTATTTAAAAACTCTCTAGCTTTGTGTTCGATAAAATGAATCTCAATTAAATATCTATTATCGAAGTAATTAGAGAAGAGTATGGTATCTGTTAATTTGCCACTGTCAAAAAGACCATAATAATACTTACCCCAAAGCAAATTCTTTTTGAGCTGCATTATATCTACTAAATTAAGTGTTCTTGTTCTGTACATATTTTAATTCCCCCGAGCTGCACTAATCAGTTTCTATTATACATACCCGAGTTTTTGCCTTAAGTGTTAATACGGGATTGAACTTAGAGCAAGTCTTATATAATGAAAACAATGATAAATTTCAAATCTCGAATCATTCTTACTACTGTTTTATTGTTTTGTTTCAATGCTGTTCAGGCAATTTATCCTAGTGGCATTATAAAAATCCATAATGCCAAACTTAAATCGATGGGAATTGAGAAACTTAACAAGAAATGGTTTGAATTTATTTATGAATACCCTGAAGTACTGACACCGGCAGGTAAGAAATATAAAGTAGACCAATATTGTAGTTTTAGTCTCGAACTAGATACGAATGGCAATATCATGGCAAATAGTATAAAGCTTCTTAAACACAAACAGAATTTCAAATATAACCTTAAAGCTATTCAGTTTCTTAAAGAGACAGAAGTCGTTTTTACTAAAGTGGATGCTACTAAGCCTGTGGAATTAGAGATGATTTACGAGAGTTTCTAAAATAATCAATTTGAAAGAGTACCCGTTTGCCGTCATTGCGAGGAGGACGAAGTCCGACGAAGCAATCCACTCTAAAGCCTTAATCACACACGCTTAGGAGTGGATCGCCACGTCGCGCTACGCGCTCCTCGCGATGACGGATTACGGGTATTGGTTCACTTAATTTGATATTTCCAAACACTTCGTTGCTCTCTCACTTAGTTCCATCAAATCAAATTCCTTTATTTGCAGTAATAACTCATCAAGCTTAGGATCACAAACTATAGCTCTTAATTCCAAACCTGCTATATGAGCGAGTATCAAGGCATGTAAGCGCATAGAAATCATTGTCGAGAAATTGTCTTGAAGTAATCTGATTAAGGCATGCGGTTCATAATTTTTAGTATGAATAATTTCAGCACTAAGTTGTAACTCTTCCATGATTTTCTTAGTGAACAATTCATCGCTTTCTTGCATGATTAAAAACACTGGTTCCGAATCACAATCTAGCAGCAGTTCTTTAAGAGTTTCCAAAAAATTTTCTAAAGGTTCTTTGCTCTCTCTAAGACATATTAATGTTTTAGATCCTTGTTTGTGAACTGTTAAGCTAGCTTCAGTGAAACCAAACAGCTCATCATTAGCTAGATTCCAAGCTAAATCACTTCCATAATAATGCTCTATCTTAAGCCTGCTAAGAAGTTTTGAACTACTACTGTCTCTAACACTGACTTTATCGGCTAGTTTAAAACTGACATAAGCTATAAATTTACTAATAGGATGATGTAAAGGTCCTATACCTTGCCCCACAAGCACAATGCGCTTATTAAAGAGATAAGCATATAAAATTACCAGGAAGTAATACCAGGGACTTAGTAAGCTAGATGAATCTTGAAACAACCCTCCGACTCCAATGAGTATCTTAGATTGAGAGATAAGCCTTAAATTTTGCCAGATTGAGTTTTTGCGAGACAGCCTAGGACAGTTTTCCTCTAGATGTGTTTCAACAATAGAGGCTAACAACTCATCACCGTAATTGCCATATCCAAGATAGCCAAAAATCAAATACACGACTTAAATATACAATAGAGCACTTTGAATTATGAATCTAAACCTATTCTCAATCATGTAATACTTATTGATGCTGCTTTATTCCACTATAATTTCTATCGTGTCAACTGACTCTAAAACTCGCGTCTTTTCAATCATTGCCCATATAGATCATGGCAAGTCAACTCTTGCTGATCGTTTATTAGAAATTACCGGCACTATTTCTAAACGTGATATGCAAGCGCAAATTATGGACTCTATGGATATAGAGCGTGAGCGTGGTATCACTATTAAGCTCAACATGGCACGTATGCAATACAAGGGTTATACGCTGAATTTAATTGATACTCCTGGTCACGTGGATTTTACTTACGAAGTATCTCGTTCCCTTGCTGCTTGTGAAGGTGCCTTGTTAGTGGTAGATGCCACTCAGGGAGTAGAAGCGCAAACACTTGCAAACGTTTACTTGGCAATGGAACATGATCTAACTATTATTCCTGTAATTAATAAGATTGATTTGCCGAGTGCAGATGTAGAGCGTGTGAAACAAGAGATAGAAGAGATTATAGGATTAGATTGTTCAGATGCAATAGAAGTAAGTGCCAAATCAGGTTTGAATATTGAGAAGCTTTTAGACGCTATCATAGAGCGGATTCCACCAGCTCCTTGTGATGTGGATAAACCACTTAAAGCATTGGTATTTGATAGTCATTATGATTCATATTTGGGAATTGTAGCTATGACCAGAATTCTTGAAGGTAAAGTTAATCGCCTAGAAGATATTAAGTTTATGCAAGCTGGTAAGAAGTATCAAGTTACAGAGCTTGGTTACCGTACTCCTAAGATTATTGTCGAGCAACTTAAAGCGGGTGATGTTGGTTATATAGCTTGTTCTATTAAAGAGATTCAGAATATAGTTGGTGACACTGTTACAACTATTGCTAATCCTGCATTAGTGCCAGTGCCAGGTTATAAACCAGCTATGCCAGTGGTATTCTGTGGTCTCTATCCAGTAGATAGTAATGAATACGAAGATCTTAAAGAAGCTCTATCTAAATTAAAACTCAATGATAGTTCTATCAGTTATGAACCAGAGAGTTCTAAGGCTCTAGGTTCAGGATATCGTTGCGGTTTCTTAGGTATGCTACATATGGAAGTAGCTCAAGAGCGCTTGGAGAGAGAATATAATCTCAACCTCATTACTACAGCTCCTAGTGTGATTTATAATGTTTATAAAACTAATGGCGAAGTTGAACGTATCGACAACCCAAGTAAGTTACCAGATCCTACTTACATTGAACATATAGAAGAACCTTACGTGAAACTGAATATAATGTTACCGCAAGAGTATGTAGGTGCAATTATGGAACTCTGTCAGGAGCGTCGTGGCATGTTTAAGGATATGAGTCATATGAATGTAGGTAGCGCTGCATCTAGAACTAATCTTCATTATGATATTCCTCTCTCTGAGATCGTTACAGACTTCTTTGATCAACTTAAATCTAGATCTAAAGGTTACGCGACTATGGACTATGAAGTCTCAGAGTATAAGAAGAGTAATTTAGCGAAGATGGATATTCTACTGAATGGTGAGAAAGTAGATGCACTTTCGGTGATTGTGTTTCGTGATAATGCTCATACTATAGGTTCTAAATTAGCTGTGAAACTTAAAGAAGTTATACCTCCACATATGTTTGAGATTCCAATACAAGCTGCTATCGGTGGTAAGATCGTCGCGCGCGAAACTGTAAGAGCTCAGCGTAAAGATGTACTTGCTAAATGTTACGGTGGCGATATCTCACGTAAGAAAAAGCTCCTTGATAAACAGAAGAAAGGTAAGAAGCGTATGAAGAACGTTGGTTCTGTAGAATTACCACAAGAAGCTTTTATGGCGATATTGAAGCTGGATTAATATAAGCTTTTTGGTTCTAGTGAATTTTTTAGAAGTGATATAATTTTCTCCAATTGGATAACAAGCCTAGTGAAAAAATGACAGCAATGAAATGGATGTTTCTTGTAATATCTGTTTGTTTTTTTCTATGGGTCATACTCTCCGTAGCATGGCCATTGATTTTAGCTCCATTTTTCTTGGTTGGTATGTTGGCTATAGTGTTACCCTTAGGATTATTACTTATGTGGTTATGTAGTCTTTTTATTGAAAAGAAGTAGTAAATAATTCAATTGATAAATTAGCTAAATTAATCACAAAACGCCAAATTCTCAACATCTTTTAGTAAATTAAAATCAGCATCATAGCTATAAACTTGTTTGATCTTAAATTTGTGAATAAGTGCAAAACTGGTTGCATCAACAAAACTTAACTTATAATCAGAGAAAATTTTAATTAGTTCAAGAGCAATATTTCTATCGTCATTAGTTATTTCGATAATTTTGGTAAGTTTCTCCGAGAGTAATTCCTTGCCAACGATATAAGCTAATTTTGAATTGAATTTATTGGTTACTAAATTGAGAGTTTCTGCAAGGACATCTGTACTAGTACAAAATTTAAAATTATTGAATTTAGAAAAGAAATTCTCGGTTCTTGTGGTAGTAGAATCCTCTTTTATAAAATAAGAAAATAATACATTAGTGTCTATAAAAATCACTTAATTCTTTTCCCCCGTACAATAGTTCGTCTACGTTTTCAGCATAATTGCCAGGTGGTAGATCTTTGATGATGCCACGTAGTTTTTTGAGAGATTCATTCTTCTCTTTTATTTCTTTCTCTGAAAGCTCACCTTCTCTCGGTTTAGGCTTTTTTTTGAATAGAGATTTGTGTTCACCTATGATCAGCATGATTTCAGCAACTATTGTCCTATGATTGGCCTGGCTCAATGACTTGAGGTAATTATAACCATCTAAAGGTATGCGAATCGATTTATACTTAGGATTACCACTCATGTGGTTATTATGCCACAAATGTAGTATTTTAATCCATCCCTTTATTTAAGCCTTATTTCCCAATACCCATAATTCCTTATACAATAGGTATACGTCCCTATGCTAGAGCTATACATATTTAATAAAGAATCTGCTACTAAAGATGGTTTAGCTAATTGGGATAATGAAGCAAGTGATTTAGTTACTAACACACTGAGTTTTAATTTAGATCGTTTTAAGTTTAAGGATAGTTCGCAGCACATACTTTCTGAGTTAGCTCAAGAGCTCAATTCACTATATAAAGAAACAGATGTACTTAGGAGTTTCTTTGAAAGACTTAGTAGTAGTTCTATTGAAGTAGAAATGGTAGATAATTACCACCATTTACTTTGCTATGACTATGAACGTGAAGTTTTAATTCTTGATTCTAAGATTCGTATACAGCTTGCGCCCCTTTATTTATGGGCTATTTACTATGTACTATCTCGTAAAACTCAGTCTGAAGATGAGATTTATAGTGAGATGTTTGAATTCTTTATGTCATTTAATCATAGAGCTATAGATGCTCTGATTAAATATATTGAGAGAGATCAGAATGGTCCTAAGACTTATGATGCTGGTGGTCATCTGTTGAATTATATGTATAAGGTTTATCAAGTGATTCTTGATAAACAAGAATCACTATCATATTCTCATGATGAGGCTTTTCTAGCTACGCAGATCTTGCGTAATCGTGCTCTGGTAGGGTGTTTGCCCTTTGATGTTAGAGCTTTTGAAGAGATTGAATCTCGTTATCGTGGCGATGCGTTTTCTGCGGAAGCTTGCCAGGAATATTTTGAGGCTTACAAATTAAGCTTCGATCATGAGTTCGCTAAGAAATATTATGATCAGTTGGTACGCACACTTAAAATTATTGGACTTGGAGTAGTAGCTCAGCGAGGTTCGCGAGTCGCTCATGAACAGGGTCCTATATTAATCAATTCTGGCTCGTTGAAAATTAGTGATGAATTTGAGATTAAAATTCGCAAGGTTAGATCTTCTACTATTGAAGCTGTTTCTAAGCTTGAAGAGGCTGCTAGTAAGTTTCTAGAAATACGAAACTTATTCTCTAAAAACTTACTCAATATTAATCTTAATTTGGATAATTTACTTTATCTTTGCTCATTAAAAACGAATAATGCTAGCTTGCGTCTCTGTCCTAGAGCGCGTTTTGATAAGGCTGTTCTAGAGTTTAAGGCTAATATAGAAGATTATATTCATTTGCTGATGAAGAAAGCTCGTGAGTTTAAATCTACTAAGGAAATTTATGTGCCTTTTTATGATCTGGTAAGAATTCATGAAAGGCAGCTTCTGAATATAGTTTTGGATTTAGAAGATCTGGTTAATTCGACTCCAGAGCTTAAGCAAAATGCTGTGATATATGTGCAACGTCCTAGCTCTAGATCAGGGCATTTTATCCCAAGAATTCTTATGGGACATAATCTTTATATAGAGACAGATGCAGAGTCTGAGAAGCATCGTCTCAATGCTATTCCTTATAATTTTGTTTGTCCAGAGTTTGATTATATTGCTGGTGGCATTGATTCCTTCTTTGAGAATGCTTCTATCTCAATAGTCACAGATCATAAAACTGGCAAACCTAATATTAAGTGGGAGAATGCAGAAGATCTTGCAATCAGCTTGGCGCCTGGCATGTATCAGGCTATTAGAGCAGCTCAATTACAAGGCAAGCGTTTTCATTATCAATTAGAGACTACTTTGTTTGGTCCTTTGATAGAGATCTTTTTAGCTATTTTAGAGAATGAGATTAGTAATGTTGCAAGTATTGCTGAGGCGACAGGTGATCAAAGGCCAGCACTTAAGAATATCGATGATCCTGCTTGGGGCTTACAAATGATGCTTGGGCTTTCTAAGGATTCAGGGGTAGATAAATTATTACGCAGCTATAAAGCAGAGATCATGGAAGCTGCTGAGTTTTGTTTCAAATATTATTTACTTGAAGATGAAGTGCAGAACTATATGCTTCAAGAGAAGCTAGATAGAGAGACTGCTAGCTTTGAGATGATACTGAATCTCAGAGATGTACAGAAAGATATAGCGAAGTATTGTTTGCTTAAGAGATTAAGCTCAGCTGAGATAGAGAAGTTTCTATCTTGGGCTGCTGGGATATTGAATGACACAGCTCTCAGTGCTAAAGCTAGAGCGGAAGCTATTAGCCAAGAGCTTGATAAGCATATTACTAATAGCGCTGCTAAGATTTTTGTGAAGAAGTATATTAGATATCCTGAATCTACTGCTAGAAAAGAATTCCTAGCTACTAGCCCGCAGATTGATAGGGTAGTCGTTACTAGTAATAAATCTATTAGCGATGCAGATTACTATTTTGATTTAACTGTAGCTCCTAGTCGTATAGATTTTGGTAAGCATGTAGTAGCTTCTATTACTACTTTAATGGGTCGTATGTTAGGGGCCAATGATCCTGACGCTCTTATTAAAGGTAAGGAATACATTGACTATGTCTCTAGAACTCAGAACAGTTTGTTTGAGACGGCAGCTGAAGCTGGCTCGGTGAAGGTAATAGAGAATACTTGCCGTGCTATTCAGTATTCTAAAGCCATTGCGTTTCAAGGAGTCTTTCAATCCTTCGCTATAGATGGTGCCCTCGCTCGCTCAACTATTAACTCGCGTAATACTAAAGCAGCTGGTATTCATATTATGGAATACGGTACTATGGCTTCTACGGGTTACTGTATAACTAAAGAACCTTTATTTATTCTGCTTGGACTTGCTATTAATTCAGATTCACTGCTTGATCAATTAGGTGTGGAGACTGATGCAGCAAGAGCAGAACTTAAAAACTTAATGCAGGAGTTATTAGCTTCTAAGAACAATTTCATTTCAAGCTTAGACTGGCAGCTCCATATCTATGAAGAATTGAGTGAGTCTAAAACTATCCAAAAATACTTAGCTAATCCAGATTATAAGTGGCTACCTAACTTACGCTCGATGATAGCCTTGTTTAAATATGCAGCTGATGGTTCAGAAGATGATGCCATGTCCAAGGCTTATTCTAGCCTTGCAAGTAAGCTTATAGAATACTCACGTATTATTAATGAGACGGGCATTATTCAACGTATTCAGTTGATGAACTCTGCTATTCGTCGTGCCAAGCTCAAACTCAATACTGATAAGCCTTATAAAGATATAAGAATTATTCTTAATGCTTCATATAAGGGAAATGTTTCTGATGAAAGAGAGAACGCTAATCAGTATCTGATGGCTTTACTCTTACATCAAAGACAATACCTTAAGAACGTTTCTATGCCAGAGGTAGAAGCCTTGGTAGATTACCAAATTAAGAACTACAGTCTGCCTAGGGAAATAAGAATATTTGATCCATTGGTTGACCCAGAAGTTTTTATGGGTGGGGAGTTGAAAGCTCGTGCTGAGTCCACTATCCAAAAGCTAATGACCTTAAAATTATCGACGCCTCTTACTAAGGAAGTAATAGATGCCTGTGTTATCACTTATGGTTCTAATATGGCAGATTGGCGTATTCTTAATAAGCGCCTAGCTGAGTTGAATAGCAGTGATAGAGCGAGTATAGAGTCTGAGCTTGCTAAACTTGCTCCTGATATCAAGTACTTAGAAACTTATACTAAGGGCTTCTTGAAAGATCCTTTAATTGCTTTTCAAGGTATAGATGTTATTCAACTTAATTCTGATCATGATGAATTGATTCATAGCCTTGAAGATTTAGTGAAGCTGCGTAATTTAATGAGAGTGGGTAATGCAGATTCTTTATTAGTATTAGTGGATAATCCACAGCAAGCTAAGCGACCTTTCCTTGACTATGACAAGGCTTTGGAGTGGATGTCACTTGGTGGCAGTATTGCTTCACACTTGATCGCTGAAGACGTATACGAGAAATGGCGAGCTAATATTGATAAATCTAGTGCTTGGGCTAAATTATTTATTCAGAAGCTAATTTATAGAGAGAAGCTTAGCCCTGCTGAACAAAATGAGCATCAAGGTTATCAGGATATTAATAATGAAGTCCAGAGTATTTTCAATCAAATGAAACTTAGAGCTGACTTGGATAGAGATTTAATTATTCAGAAATTCCATGAAGCTCAAGAGATGGGTGCATCTGCTAAATCTCTGAAACGTTATAGTGAATGGATTCAAGCTCTCTCTAGGATTGGTTCTTATTCTAATACTAGTGAAGTAACTTTTAATGATTGGTTGATTCTTGGTGGTAGATGGGTGATTAATGGACAAGATAGATCCGCAATTAATTTCATAGTTGATTTATTTGAGAAATCTTACGAGCTGCGTAGTCTTGGTAAGCGTGGCTTTGAATTGATGGATTTATTTATTGCTGCTGATGAACCGCTTGAACTAGAGGCTAAGGTTAGAATTCTGGAGAACGCTGGTTCTACTAAGGAAGCTGATCTACTAGTAAGCTCGGCTGCTGACAGCCTAGAATACAGAGCGCAGATGAGTAAGGCTTCGCATGGCATTTTAGTGAGAATGCAGGAGTATGAGACTTTAGTCGTGCCTAGCTCAATTGAAGAAATAGAGAAGGTTTGGGATAGGTTGATGATAGATTATATCGACAAGCTTAAATCTAAATCTCCTAGCATTAATGATCTGAATATTTTACTTGGACGTTTGTTTAAGGTTCTAGAAACCTTGGCAACTAAGCTTAGTAACTTAGATCCTGAGTTGAGTCTTGCGGTGAAGAATTTTATCAAAATCCGTGAGGCTGATAATTTATCATTAATAGAAATATTTGGTGATCATAAAAAGCATGGTGGTATATTCCAGAGGCTTGCAGCTAAAGCTGAAGACTTGGCTCCAGTCTCTAAGCTTGGAGAGATGTTTATAGATTGCTACTTAATCATGCTGACTATTGGTGTCGAGGATGAGAACGAGATTATTAATAAGCTTGCAATATTCTTTGATCAGTACTTGAACGTCCATGAGGAAGATTACCCTCCTTACATGTTCCATAGTCTCTGTGCGGGTTCTAGCTATGGCTTTAATCAGACTTACTATTTGGAACCGAATCTAAGAACTAAGATGTTTAAGCTTGCTTGCAAGGGCGGTATTCATACTTATAAGATTCTGCATTACTTGCTATCCCATAAATCAGTGTTGAAATATAGTGTCCAAGAATATCGTGATTCGATTATTGGTGATTATGATAACGGCATGATTGCTATTGGTTATCAGCATGAAGGTATTTGTATAGAGGAACGCTTCTGGGACTGCATGAGAGCATTGAGAAACTTTGTGCGTAACTACCATGATAAGCATCCTTTACCGATAATTCTTAAGAGCCAAAACGCAACTGTGACTAAGCTCTTCCGTTATGGTATGGAAGATGATATTCAATTAGTTTGGATTGCAGGGCTTTCTAATATTGGTAAACATTCATGGGATTTGAATTGCGTATTGAGATCACCTCTTTTAAGAGATATGCCTCAAATCGATTCAGAAAGCGGTGTTCGCTATATTAATGTCTCGATATTTACTCCATATTTAACTAATGAAGGTGAGATTAAGCAGATCTATACATCGTTTAGACCTGAGCTTGTCGAAAAACAAAAGCTTAGATATATTGCTCCTTTCTCTGTTGATTTCCGTCATCCACTTTACGCAGATAAACAATATTCTGGACATAATGGAGCTTATATTCTAAATGCTGAGGGCTTTGTTCATGCCTTGGTTAATTTAGATCCAGAACTTAAAGCTTCTAATAAATTAACTCTGCCTAAGCCTAATATCATCATGTCAGCTCATACTCATCCTCAGTATATTAATGGGTTCACAGCAGAGCTAAAGATTCCAGAAGTTTGGTCTATGCTTAGCATGGAACAAATGTATTCTAAGACTGAACTGCCTAAGATACTCAATGAAATTCATATGGAAAGCCTTATGCAGATTGAGTTCTATCAGAAGGAATTTGAGTCTAAAGAGAGCCTTGCTAAGGGATTTGAGAAACGCATTGAAGCTAAAAACTGTAGCCATATAGATTACTGGCTATTGAAAGCAAGTAAGGATTCAGGCGGACGTGGTATTAGCGGTAAGATGAGCTTAGCTAATGATAAAGAAGAGATGATTGATTTCATCTTTAATAAAACTCGCACTGATGATTTGGTGATGCAAGAATTTGTGCCTAATAATGCACGTGCTTTTATTAATCCAGAATTCGTGAAGAAAGTAGAAGATGCGTTTGTGGATTCAGGAATTAAGATTGATAAGACAACTCCTTATGAGCAGATATTCTTTGCTATGAGAAGTTTCCAGAGTATGAGTGGTATTAAGGGTTACTTGTTCTCAGCGAATGTTGGTTCGGTTACCGTCAATGCTGGTCAGGGAGCGAAAATGTTCTATGGTGAACCGATCTATATCATGCCTCTCTATCTTGCTGGTAAGATTCAGAAGTTACTAGATGAGCAAGGTGAATTGATATTGAAGGAAGCCATTCCTAGGCATGCATTGAAGTTCGCTCACGAGCATGACATACAAATCATACAAAATAATATAGGTACTAATAATTGCTATATGCTCAATGGCTTGTTTGATTATATTCCTTATATTTATGTAGTCCGTGATAATAATAAATTCAAGGTTGTTTGTGAGGACAATAGTTATGGTGGATTAGACTACTATTATAGTTACTATGGTGAGAAGATCATACTTGCAAGCGCAAGATCTCATAAAGAATCACTAGATGCTATTGAGAAAGTTCTGAAAGATAGCACTAATGGTGAATATCAGGGTGTAGAACAGTTAATCGATATTGATCTTGCGAAGATTGAATTTAATAGTGGTTTAGGGCAAGCTAACTTATTGCAGCGCACTATTGAGGAAATGGCGCCACAAAGCAAGGATCTTTTCTTAGAATGGACTGAAGATCTTGGTGCTCTTGGAATTAAGTCACTGATAGCTTCTCGTAAGTAATTTATTTACTTTTTTTGCGAGTTGTTTTCTTGGCAGTGCCACCTTTCTTCATTACAGAGCTTTGGCAGACTGCCCAAGCTGCTGATTCTTTAGTTTGACCTTTAGTTCTAGGTTTGATTTTTTTGCTTACTTTTGCTACGCAATCTTCTAATTTTTTGGGCATGATTTCTCCTTTACTTATAATAATTAAGACATCAGACTAATTACTTTATACCCAATTCCTCTTACTGATTAGCTTCCAAGGTCTTTGTAGCTTATTTTGAAAGTGAGACAAAAACACGCGAAGCGCGAAATGTCTATTTCAATAGGCTATTTCTTGCCAGCACACTTAATGGATGTATAGGTTGGTTTTTTTTAATTACGTATTGTATTTTTGAATTCATGGATTCTAGTAAAGCCTTATCTAAATCATGTTCTTCCAGAATAATTGCTCTAAGCCTATCTAGTTCTGCAGACTTACGATCTGCATCACGAGAAGGTTCTAGCATATCTGCTAGGTAAAGAATTTTAGATATGCTGTGCATGTCTATTGAACCAAGGGTGTGATCGCGAATAGCATTGATGATATAAGGATCAGATATATCGTACTCTTCTTCTGCCCAGGCTGCGCCTACTCTAGCGTGTAAGATATTAGGGCTCTTGTGATCTGCGTCGTAGATCTCTATGCCATAGAATTCAGCAAGTGTGAGTAATTCATCGTTTTTTAATTCTTTACAACAATCATGTAGCCAAGCTGCAATCTCCACTCGTTGAACAAACTTCTCTGTGATTTCACTATGATGTTTAAGATTAGCTTTAATCGCCTCAGTGAATTGAAGAGCAGTAGCAACCACTGACTCAGTATGTTGGTAACGATGAGAGGATAACCTGGCTTGGAGTTCTTGCTTGATTTCTGTAAGTTCAAGCATCTTAAAAATTACTAATTCCTACATAGATATAATATAAGCCCATGAGACCAAGTAAAGTAGCAGAGATCTTGGTGACGAGGTCGTGATTAGCCTTAAACCAATGTAATTGTGTCGCAAGTCCAGTAAATAAACTTGCAAAGAAAATAATAGCGGTATAGCCAAGTGAATAACCAAACATTAGTATTATACTTTTAAAAGTTGAGCCTAAATTAGCTGCGATACTTATAACGCTCACTAAGACTGGACTTGAGCAAGGAGAGCTTACTAGCGCAAATACTAATCCAACTATATAAGGATGAGAGTCTGGTACTTTAGTGAAAAATTGCGGCAGAGGTAGTTTAATTATATGTATCAAGCTTAATGCCATGATGGTGATAATGACACCTACAGATAAATTGATAATAGCTTTATAGTCAGTGAATACCGCAAATGCAAAACTACCAAATACTCCTAGCAACGTGAGTATAGTTGCAACACCCAGTACAAAAGAACCAGCTTTATGGAAAGCTTCAAACTTATTGTGAATGTCAAGAGTACCTATATAAGCAAGGTTAATTGGTAATAATGATAAAACACATGGAAGTAAGCTTGAGAGTAATCCACCCAGGAATCCTAATGTGATTAAAAAAGTAAATGGTGCCTGTTGATTATTTGCAAGTAATTCAGTAAATTGACTTTGATAACTATATAGAATTTCTTCCATAGCTACTATTTTAACATCATCACGTCATCCTGAGGGAGGGCAAAGCCCGACCGTAAGGATCCACTTCTTACTAATTATCTTTTTATAGTGGATCCTTACGTCGCAACCTACGGTTGCTCCTCAGGATGACGTGCATTTTTATACTTTCGCTAAATTACTAACTTGTTCTGTCAATGCTGGCACTACTTCAAAAAGATCACCAATAATACCATAGTCAGCTTTCTTGAAAATCGGTGCTTCTGGATCTTTATTAATAGCAACTATTACTTTACTAGAACCCATTCCTGCAAAGTGTTGTATCGCACCAGAAATACCACAAGCTATATATAGATTAGGACTCACTACTTTACCAGTCTGACCTACTTGCATACTATGTGGAGCATAACCACTGTCTACTGCTGCACGAGAGGCTCCTACTGCTGCACCTATCTTAGAAGCAAAGCTTCTGAGTATAGAGAAGTTCTCTGAATTACCCATAGCTCTTCCGCCTGAAACTATAATGCTAGCTTCAGTGAGTGGAACTTCCTTAGTAGCTGATTTCTGTACTTCATGTACTTGTATTTTAGAACTAGAACTTGCTGTTACTGTAATTACTTGACCAGATGATTGTGGTGAAGTTTGAGCTTTCACATTATTTGGTCTGAAAGTTATAAATGATTTGCGTCCTTCTTTTAGTTTGCATTGAACTATAAGTTTGTTAGAGTACATGCTTCTTGTTACTGCATTAGCATCTTTATTGTAACCAAGACAGTCAGTAGCTATATTCGAGCTAGTCTTAGCTGCAGCTAGTCCTAGTAAAGCTTCGCCATCAACTGAGTTGTTAGCTAACACTAAATCAGGGTTCTCTGATGCTATGACTTTTAAAAATTCTGCTAAGAATAAATCACTTCTAAAAACTTCGAAGTCAGGGCTGTCTATTAAATAAACTTTGCTTGCTCCTATCTTACTAGCTTCACCGGCCGCAGCAGATGTATTTGCTCCAAATATGCTTGCTACTACATTAGCTTCACCTGCGATTTCCGCAGCGTACTTGATTATTTCTTTGGAGGCTGAACTTAGGTTTCCATCACTTAACTCAGCAAAAACTAGAATTTTACTCATAAGGGATTTATGCCCAAGTTAGACTCTAATTAACTTTTCATTAATTGAGCCTATATTAGGGCTCTAATTAGGCTTATTTGTGGCATAAAGATTGAGTAATAAAGTATAATGCTTGAGTGGTGTCAACACAAAATACAGACGATTTTTACAGTTTATTAGGAGTTTCTCGCACAGCTGACGAGAAAGAGATTAAATCTGCCTATAAACAAGCAGCCAGAAAATATCATCCAGATAATAAGGAAACGGGTAACGAGGAAATGTTTAAAAAGCTTGGGGAAGCTTATGACACACTTAAAGATCCACAAAAGCGTAGTGTCTATGATCAATACGGTAAAGAAGGTCTTAAAGGTATGGGTGGCTTCGGTGGTGGAGCTGGTTTTAGTGGAACTGAAGGCTTTGAAGATCTAGGAGATATATTTTCAAGTTTCTTTGGTGGAGGAGGATTTAGTTCTTCAGCAAGATCTGGCAGGGGCAGAAGAGCGACTAAGGGACAGGATCATGTCGTAGATATTAGTTTAGAGTTTTTAGATCCCGTCCATGAAATCAAAAAGAAAATTAGATTCAATCCTTTGGTTACTTGTTCTAAATGTGATGGCAAGGGAGCAGAGAAAGATTCTGATGTAGTTACTTGCCAGACTTGTAAAGGTAACGGACAAGTAAGTTCAGTGCAAAACACAATCCTGGGACAGATTAGACAAACTACTACTTGTCCTAATTGTGCAGGCAGTGGTAAGACTGTCACTAATCCTTGTACATCATGCAAAGGTAAAGGTTTACGTAGAGAGAATAAAGAAGTAGAAGTTACTATTCCAGCAGGTGTCTATGACGGAGCTAATATGAGGCTTGCAGGTATGGGGGATGCAGGTACTAATGGTGGACCTCCTGGAGATATTTATTTAGCGATTCATGTTAAACCACATGCGAAGTTCCAGCGTGATGAAGCTCATATATATTCAGAGATAGAGATTGGTTTCCCTGAAGCAAGTTTGGGTACTACTTTAGATGTACCTACCTTGCGTGGTACTAAAAAGCTTGAAATTAAAGCTGCAACTCAATCTGGTGAAGTGATTACTCTTAAGGGTGAAGGCATGCCACGAGTTAATAATCCTACTAAGCTTGGTGATCATTACGTGAAAATTAAAGTAGTAACTCCGAAGAATTTAACTGGAGCAGAAAAAGATCTCTTGAAAGAATTACAAAAACTGCGGCATGGCAGAGATACAATAATATAAAGTGTCCACCTGAGGCCGGGGGCAAACCGGACACTTTAAAATAATTTCATGCGCCTGTAGCTCAACTGGATAGAGCATTGGTTTCCGGTACCAAAGGCTAGGGGTTCAAGTCCCTTCAGGCGTGCCAATTTTTAAACTATCTCAGAGACTTTATCTAAGTGAGTGAAGAATGTAAAGTTCAAACTTGTTGTAGTATTATCACCCAGAAAAATCATTTTAGTTTCTTGCTTAAAAAATGAATCTATTTTTTGTAATAGCTTTTGCACTGGATCTAGTTGTGACATAAACAACTGTTTAACATTTTTTGATCCAGATCCTACTTTAGTTTTATTCATATAATTTTGCCTCTTATACTGAATATTCCATTTATAATTATTTAACCTATCAGCCAAATGGTCCAGTAACTAGGGGTTATCCCCTAGGACTGGCTTTTTATAATGTGATTTCGGGGCAATTCTTAACTTATTATGACGTATAGATATATTCTGCGCTAAAATTAGTATTGCACATTCCTTCTTTGGAATAGCTGTAATTACATATAAGAATGTAATTGCAAAGTAACAGGCCTAAAAATGCAATGGCAGAAATAAACACTCATCCTGCTGCTCAAGCTCCTATAGCACCTATTCAGCCAATGAATAATGCTGTAGCAGATATGAACACAGCTAAAAACCAAATTGATACTGCTAGCGGTGATACTGCTGCAGCTAGAATACCTGATGGTTTATTTACTGATAAAACTAATCAAACCGTAACTAACACTAGAGAGGCAGATCAGAGGCTTCCTTTCTTGACGAGACAAGCTCAAGCAGGAGTGAGTTACTTAGAACTGTTTTCAGCGGTACCATTAATTTTCAGTTCATTGATTAGCCAAGCTGAGACTATTGTTGCTGAAGAAAATGATCATGCCAATAGTCGTTTGATCAGTTTTTTAACTACTAGTGTTAAATCTCTTTCGAGTATGTTTAGATGGGGTTTTAATCAACTTGTACCCAAAGCTGCTAATGAAGATGATGTAACTGTTAATAAACATCCATTTTTACTTGATAAGATTTTTGCCAGAATTTCTCAGCCAGCTTTTGTTAGACAGGTAACTGCATTTATATTTGCAATGCGTAGAGCTTTATTCTCTTTTATTCCGAATGTTCTAACCGTTCCGGCAGAAGAACATGATCCAAGCAAACCTAATGGTGGTACAGTTTCTGGATTTAAGACATCTGTTTTTACAGGAGCATCTGCATTATTAAGTCCATTTAGAGTTGTGTCTTCATTATTAACTGCTGCTTTTGCTTTACCTTCTAGTGCTTTTGGAGCTGCGTTTGCTTATACTGGTGACCAAAAGCCTTTCGAATTTACTAATTTTACTTCTAGGGTTGCTGATTGTTTATTGCCTGTAACTACTAACTTAAATTCGTTTTATAAAGTTACTAAGGCATATTACGATTCTTGGTCTTCAAATATGCATATTGGTTTAGCGTTCGATAGATACAATATCAACTTGCTGCATGTAATACAAGGAGTTTTAGGTTCTATTATTTCAGTTCCTTATTTCTTTGGTGCATTAACTAGAGTGAAAGATATTCTTCTTGAGAAAGATACTAATCATATTTTCATTCTAGCTAATAAGGCTAGAGACTTTATTGGAGCTGTAGCATTGGAACTTGAGTCATTAGGTTGGTTACGTGGTAGTGTAGCTTCGACGCAAGAGCAAGTGCAAAAATTTATTACTAAGTCATTAGAATACATGCAAGCTTTTTCAGATGACTCAGTAACTAAACTAATGAATGCTAATCCAATATTTAAATCTTTCTTTTCCAAATTTAGACCCACTAATATTTCGGGAAGAGTTGTTTCTGGAGATTCTACCGATATAGTGGAGTCAAGTAATGCTAAGGATAATTATGTATTGAATCTGTTTAAGAAATCAGAGTTCTTTAATGAGATGTTTGAACTTTTACATCCTATACAATCTGCGTTAATGCTACTTCCAAATGCTGTTGTAGGATTTAGTGATGCCTATATTCAGGATAATGGAACCAAGTATATTAGATGGCTAGATCGTTTAGTTGGTGTTAATTCAGCCCTACTTTCTTTACCTAATTATTTTATTTATTTCTTTAAAACAAGAGCACCGCAGATCTGTCTCAAGTGGTTTGAAATGAAACAGCGTAAGGCTGATATAGAAGGGAGATCTTATGATGCTGCCATTGCTTTGAGGGAAAATATTAAAACATTGAAAGAGAGTAAGCTTCCTGGTACTAACTATATTGCTACGACACTTGAACGTTTGAATATTCAAGACAGTGATTTCCGCAATCCTCTAAGTATTCAATTGAAGTTTGATGAGTTGGATAAGGAAGCAGTTAAGCATGAACATTCAGTTAAAGCTTCTGAATTAGTTATGGCAATGAGAATAGGCTTAAGACATCTTATTAGTACTCAGAATAAACTATTCTTTGCACAACGTGATCCAATTACTGGTTTTACTGCTGAGGAACAAGCTAAGGATAATGCTTACAAGTCTATTGGTAAGTTTGGTGAATTAGTAAGAGGAGTTCCAGTTGTTGGTTTATTTGCAGCTCCATTAGTTGATATGTTTAAATCAATGTATAAAGTTAAACCTATTACAGGTCGTAAAATATTAGGTGGTGTTAAACCAAGTGCTGCTGTGGCAGCTTAAACTTTAGATTTGACCAATAGTCTTTCTTGAGCTAAGAAATTAGCTAAACAACCTGCTCCAATCATCCCAGAATCGTTTTCTAGAACACCTTCTATAATGTTCACATGTTGTTTAAGGGCGTCTACTACCTTATCTCTTACTCTTTTATTGAGATTAGGATAGTCGATAAATTGAGCCATGCCACCGCTGACTACGACTGCTTCTGGATCTAAAGTATTAATTACTCCAGCCATTCCTAATGCAAGATATTCATGCCATGTATTAATTACTTCTATAGCAATCTCATCACCCTTCTGATAAAGTTCCATAAGTTTATAGTTGTTGATTTCTGGATCAGAGAAAAATAAATGTGCTGTATTTTGTAGACCTCTTCCTGAAGCGTAAGATTCCCAACAGTTCCAAGAACCACAGCTGCAACGACGTGATTTCTTATCGTTTAATTTAATATGTCCAATCTCGCCACCAGCGAAATGTGCTCCACGCCAGATCTTGTTATCCCAAACTATGCCGCCACCAATTCCTGTGCCTACAATAACTAGTAGAACTGGGTTCATGCCTTTTGCGCAACCTACAGTTGCTTCTGCAAGAGCAGCACAGTTAGCATCATTCTCTACTGTTACTGGGAGACCAAGCCTTCTTTCTAATTCTTTCTTGACATGAGTGCCTTTCCAACCTTTAATATTGCCACAGCTGCCAATCATAGTGCCATCATCACTCACAACTCCAGCGGTAGAAATACCTATAGCTTTCACATCATTGCTAGATTGCAATTGTTTGACCATAGTTTCCATGGTGTTAAGAATTGCTTCGGCATTATTTTGTGGAGTGGCTTCCTTGATCTCTTGATCTTTAAGTAGCTTTCCGTTAATAAAGGGAGCGGCAGCTATTTTGGTGCCACCCATGTCGATTCCTACGGTAATAATTTCTGTGTCTAAAGGCATGCAGATTAATATATCATTTCTGAATAAGCTAAAAATGGCGATCTGAATTGTTCCGAAGATTAATGAAATTTAATCTATTTAATGTAGACAAGCTTGGCAACTGGTGCAATACTAGAAATTAAGAATTTCTTTAGAATCCCCAAATTAGGTTCCCGTGTGTTGTAAGAACTGTGGAGATACTAAAGCCTATCAGGAAAGATAGGTAAAAGGAGCAATAATGAACTATAACGAAGATAAATTCACTATAGAAGAAGCAAATACTTGTGTCACTGATGTTAAAAGACAAGAGTTGATAAAGCAGATTGAATCATTGAAGAGATTTTATAGCGAGATTGGCTACGACTCAGATAATATAATGACGATCTTTTCATTGACTTTGTCTTACTTAAGAGGGCATGTTAATCGCTTAGTAGTTAAATCATTCTTTGAAGTAATGATGAATCAATATAAACTCAATAACGCCAAAGAAATTGACTTACTCAATTGCTTTGACGAGCTCATTGAACATACAGAATCGTTAGATGCTAATAATGCATCCATCACTTCTGGTCACGGCTACTTAGAAGCAGCTTGAAAGAAGTACATCCCCTGACAATCAAACAACCCGTCATTTTCAGCTGATGAGCATGTCCATGACGGGTTGTTGCTTTATTAAGTTAGGAATGTTACGCAGCTACTGCGCCAGATAGTATTGAAGTGCCAGTGGACTTAAGATCAGCGCAAGATTGAGCAATGCGCTTAGCCATAGAATCTTCTGCAGCTTTAAGGTATGAACGTGGATCGTAGAGTTTTTTATTACCAACTTCACCTTCTATCTTAAGTACGCCATCATAGTTTTTAAGCATATGATCAACAATAGGTCTTGTGAAAGCATACTGAGTATCAGTATCAACGTTCATCTTAATTACACCGTAATCAAGAGTCTCGTGAATATCACTGATCTCAGAACCAGAACCACCATGGAACACTAGATCTAGAGCAGCTTTCGCTCCATGCTTGTCAGTAATAGCTTTCTGTCCATCTCTAAGAATACTTGGTTTAAGTTTAACGTTACCAGGCTTGTATACGCCATGTACGTTACCGAAAGTTGCTGCAAGCATGAATCTGCCACCAACAGCATTAAGTGTCTCGTAAACAGCAACCATGTCTTCTGGAGTTGTGTAAAGTTTCTCTTTGCCAACACTTGAAGTATCATGTCCGTCTTCTTCGCCACCAACTACACCAGTCTCTACTTCTAGAATAATCTCGCTCTTAGCGCACTGCTCTAATAGAGCTTTAGAGATCTTGAGGTTCTCAGCTAATGGCAATTCTGAACCATCAAACATATGTGAGTTAAATAAATTAGATTGACCGTTCGCTCTTCTTCTTTCCGTTTCAGCTATAAGAGGCTTAAGGAATTTCTCTACATTCTTAGGATGACAATGGTCAGTATGTAGAGCGATCATTACGTTATACTTCTCAGCTAATCTATGAGCAGCTTCTGCAAGCACGATAGCACCAAACGCCATATCTTTATTATTAAGACCTGAAGCAAACTCAGCTCCACCTGTAGATACTTGAATAATACCGTCTGATTTAGCGTCAGCAAAGCCCTTGAGTGCAGCATTAAGAGTAACGATAGAAGTTACATTGATAGCAGGGTAAGCAAACTTATTCTTCTTAGCTCTATCGAGCATTTCACAATATTGTTTATAATTAGCAATTGGCATTTAATTCTCCTTTGGTTAACGTTGGACTACTCTCTCTCGTCATTGCGAGGAGCACCATAGGCGCGACGAAGCAATCCAGCACTATGTTTGAGTTTAACACAGATCAAGTTCGTTAATTATTTTTTAGCTTTTATGATTAAATGAGTGATGTTTAAGGTTTAGCACCTTTAGGAAATTTATCAGAACCACCTGGATTGGTTGAATTATCAGGTCCACTGCCTGCAAGTCGTTGGTTCTCTCTATGGATAGCTTCATAAACTTCTTGTCTATGTATTGGCATCTCTGTAGGAGCATTGATACCTAGTCTTACCTTATCTCCGCGTATATCTACTACAGTGATAACTATATTATCTCCGATAATTATGGACTCGTCTCTTTGGCGAGAGAGAACGAGCATGCCTGCTGCCACATTACTAGGATCGAAAGCTCCTTTTTGAGTTAATTTATTTCTAGGACTAGAACTGTGTAGATCTAGCGCTGCAGTTGTTCTTGGACGATTTCCCACAGATCTTAGTGGTAGCTCAATAATATGTTGGGTAGTGCCATTGCCAAGATCACTTGATGAAACTATTTGTAGACCTGGTTGATTTTTAGGCTGAGATCGTCTTCTCGTAGCTTCTTCCCATGTAGTTAGTTCGTCTACTTGCCCATCTCGAGCTTTCAGATTTAATCTTTCACTATTACGTAAACCTTGAAAATGATGTTCTATTGCTGTACCCATGATATGTAATTATTTTAACTTATATTGTAGGTTTAGAATAAGTACTTAATATTTTATTCGTAATTAAGTTGTTTTTTTTAAAGCTTCAATCTGTGAACGTAACTCAGCTTCCTTTCTTACAAAATTTGCTGTAAACATGCTGTTATCAAGTGTGAGTACTAACCTGGTGATTAAATATCTATCAGCAACACTATTATTTACACTATCGTTTACAAAATGAAGAGCATTCTGTATAAAAGTTTGGTCCAATCCTTCTGATGCTGCATTATTGCGTAATCCCTTTAGAGATTTATAAGGAGTACCTTTTAGTAATCCTGCATCACAGATTATTAGTTCTAAAGTTTCATCTAATGATTTACCTGGTGAACATAGCTCCAGATTAAATTCATTAGCATGTGATTTTGCTAGATTTGCTGGTGTACTAGCATTATGTAAATTAGCAAAAAATTGTTGACTAAGCTCAGGAACTGTCTCACAAGGAAGTGCTGTTAGTGAAGGTCTTGGTGATTGCCTTGGTTTAGCATCATTACCATATCTTGCTTCAAAAAATGCTTGTATTCTGTTACGGTAGTCCATGAGCTTAATTCTAACAGACTAGCCCTGTAATTTCAAGGCTTATCTTGAGTGCAATGCTAGACCCCTAAAACAGATGCTACTGGTTTACCAGTATATTCCATGATTATCAGCTCTAACAGTGGATGGCGGTGCATTTTATCATCGACGAATCTATGTATCTCAGACTTAACATCTTTCTCTAACTTATCCACTTCAAGCTTCTCAGCTTTCTTCTTCTCAGCAGAGCCGTGAGGGTTATGAGGGCTCTTGTCTAAAGCTTCTGCAGCGATTTGTTTAATCTTATGATGGAAAGCTTCTTTAATATTATTAGCGTCAAGATTCTTACCATTAAGTTTCATATCTGTGAAAGTCGCTTCTTTAGGAGATAGCACTATACCACGCGAATAAACTTTAATCTCTCCAAGTACTTCACCATAAGCATTGATAGTCATTACTATGGAAATTAGTCCCTCAGAGGCTATCATACGACGCTCTAACATTATCGCTGTATCTAGCTCTCCTACATTGGCATTGTCCACCATAATGATACCGGCTTCAACTTTATCTACTACCTTGCACTTACCACCCTGCATTTCTAGTACATCACCGTTATCCATTAGTAAGATTTTCTCTGGATCTACTCCACAATCTACACCAGTCTCACCATGCTTAACTAGCATGCGATACTCACCATGACATGGCATGAAATACTCTGGTTGAGCGAGATTTAGCATCATTTTCTGCTCTTCGCGGCTGGCGTGACCAGATACGTGAACTGATTGACCTGCTCCGTAGATCACTTCTGCTCCTTGCTTATAAAGCATATTAATTAAATTGTTTACTGACTTCTCGTTTCCTGGGATTGGAGATGCGCTAATGATCACAGTGTCACCGGGTTGTAATTTAAGGTATTTATGCTCGCAACGTGCGATCCTTGATAGTGCTGCAAACTCTTCTCCTTGAGAGCCAGTGGTTAATATTACTAATTGATCAGGTGGGATTCTATGGATGTCTTCTTGCTTCACCACAAAATCATCTGGAATAGAAATGAATCCAAGATCCTTAGAAATAGCTGCAAGGTTAATCATTGATCTACCGAATAGTGATAGCTTCTTACCTGCTTTAAAAGTCAGTTCCATAATGAGTTTTATTCTATGTACTTGGCTAGCAAAGGTAGTGATGTAACAGTGACGCTTAGCGCTATTAATGATCTCTTGCAGTTTAGGAATCACTGCACGCTCAGATGGAGTGTAGCCATATTTCTCAGCGTTAGTGCTATCGCTAATAAGCAGAGTCACACCTTCTTCGCCAGCTTCCGCTAGGCTAGCCATATCGAAGAACTTACCGTCTATAGGACTATGATCAAACTTGAAATCTCCAGTATGAATTACTCTACCTGCTGGAGTATCGATAATGAGAGAAAAACTATCAGCGATACTATGATTATTTCTGATATAAGTTATCGCAAAGCTATTGCCCACAAATATAGTTTCTTTCTCTTTAGTTAGTTTAGTGTTTTGGTCAACAATATCTCCATCTATAAACTTAGACTTAAGCAATGCTAAAGCCAAGCTAGGAGCGTAAATGATAGGTATCTCTACTTCCTTGAGTATCGGCACGACACCGCCTATGTGATCTTCATGACCATGAGTGATAATCATTGCTCTGATGCGATGTTTATTTTCGATGATGTAATTAAGCTTAGGTAGAACTATATCAACACCGATCATATCCGTGGTAGGAAATGCTAATCCAGCATCAATTAGAATTAAATCTTCATCACACTCATAAACCCAAGTGTTCTTGCCGATCTCATAGAGTCCACCCAAAGCAATAATCTTCAGTTTTTTATCGGGGTCAAATTTGATCTTAGTATTCTTCGCTATTTTGGGCATGGTAAAACTGTTTCTTTAAATTCCTGCCCGCGAGCGTGGGTCTTTATCAGGATCAGGAAGGGAAGCTTAAAACTTGTTTGCTTTTTTGCTGTTAGCTATACTCTAAACTAAACTTGATGAATTTACAACTGAGTTTATAATCTTTTTCAGTTTCATTCTTTGCTCATCAGACAGCGGTACTAAGGGTTCTCTTAGTTGTGGAGAACATAGCTGCATTATACCCAAAGCTTCCTTAATACATGTCGGATTTGGTTCAATAAATAAATTATCGAAGATAGGGAAGATTTCTTGGTGTATTTTCAGGGCTTTTATGAGGTTTCCAGCCTTAAATTCCTTAACCATAGCTTGCATTTCATTGCCTACCAGGTGTGAAGCTACTGAAATAACCCCATCAGCTCCGACTGCCAGCATTGGTAATGTGAGACTATCGTCACCACAATAGATAGAGAATTTATCAGAACTGAGCTTTAGGCGCAATCTGGTGATAATGTCGAGGTTAGCACTCGCTTCTTTCAGCGAGCAAATATTTGGATAGCTTGCAACTAATTCAAGAATAGTATCAGCTGTGAGAGCGATATTAGTGCGTGAAGGAACATTGTAAAGAATGATAGGAAGTGAAGTCGCTTGAGCGATAAGTGAGTAATGCTCTTTGAGACCTTTTTGATTTGGTTTATTATAGTAAGGTGTTACTATTAGTAAACCATCGGCACCGAGCTCTTCTGCTGCCTGACTCATTTTGATAGATGTTTGTGTTGAGTTGGAACCAGCTCCAAAAATAATCTTAGTGTTAGTACCAAGTTTTTTGATATCAGCTTGAACATGTTTGAGCAATTCTATTTCTTCATCGTGAGTGATAGTTGGGCTCTCACCAGTAGTGCCAGCTATGATGATTGAATCAGAACCATGCTTCACCAAATGCTCTACCAATCTGCTTACTGCTGGATAATCGATTTCGTATTTATTGGACTCTTTGAAAGGAGTCACCATTGCGGTGATAATTGGTCCAAAATTAGGGTTCTTAAAAGAGCTCATTGGATTAGATATTAGCAAGTAAAGATCTGATAGTCATGAATTCGCCCAATATGTATTACGCCCGAAGGGCGTAATACATATTTAAGCTTTCACCTTGGATTCAATCTCTACCAGCTTTTCACCGATTCTCACAGCATTGAGCGCTGCGCCTATTCTTAGATTGTCAGAGACCAACCAGAAGTTTATAGAATTAGGATTACTTTCATCTAAACGTAAACGACCTACATAAACTGGATCACGTCCAGAGACCCAGGCTGGCATAGGGTAGGTTTTAGTGCTTGGATTATCCATGATCTCTAAAGCAGGAGTATTTTTCCATACAGCTTTAATCTCATCTAAGGTCACTGGTCTATCAAATTCGACATTAACAGATTCAGAGTGAGATATAAATACTGGTACTCTTACTGCAGTGCAAGTGATCGCAAGATCCGGTCTATGAAGCATTTTGCGGCTTTCATTGATAACCTTCATTTCTTCTTTGGTATAACCGTTCTCTAAAAACACATCGATTTGCGGTATAAGATTAAACGCGATTGGATGTGCAAAAGCTTTGTATTCATGCTTGTCGATTGATTCTGTTGTAGAGCTAGCTAGTATGTATAGCTCAGAAGGAGCGTTGTTGATAAGTTTCTCACTTGCCTCTATTAATTCGTCCATAGCTGCTTTACCAGCACCAGAGACACTTTGATAAGTGCTTACGACTACACGTTTAATACCAAACTTTTGATCTAGTGATTTGAGAGCTAGCACTAGAGGTGCTGTTGAACAATTAGGATTAGCAATAATGCCTTTATGCTTAGCAACATCTTCACCATTAACTTCTGGCACCACTAGAGGTACATCAGCATCCATACGGAAAGCACTTGAATTATCGATAATAACTCCACCGCGTTTAATAATCTCTGGTGCTAGTTTTTTACTGACATCAGAACCAGCCGAAGCAAACACTATATCTACTCCATCAAAAGCTTCCGGGCAAGCTAACTCGATAGTATATTCTTCGCCCTTCGGAGATTTAATCTTAGTCCCTACAGATCTTTCACTAGCTAATAACTTAAGTGTTTTACAAGGGAATTTTCTCTCTTCAATGATCTCTAAGAGTAGTCTTCCAACATTCCCTGTGGCGCCTAGTATAGCTACATTATATTGCTTCATATCAGCCTTGTCTTGAAAGTCCGATAACTGCGTTACGCTCGTCCCTCGCCATCCTCATTTACGTTCTAGTAAACTCCGGTGGCTCGGGACTCGCAAGCCTTGTTCTCGAACTTTCAGAACAAGGCTGACCTAATTTTAGCGTATCCACCGATTTTACACTAAAATATAATTGTGAACATTTTAGGTCAAAGAATCTTTATAAGAAGTTTAGGGCTATGTTATTTTTTGGCTTTTGCTTCATTAATGGTTCAGCTAAGAGGATTAATTAGCAGTCATGGAGTATTACCAGCTGCTCAGTTTTTAGATCTAGTAGCGAATAATATTTCAGGTACATTTTTAAGTAAATTTTTCAAAATACCTTCTTTATTTTGGTTTAATGCTTCAGATAAATTTTTATTTGCTGCTTGTTTCCTAGGTATAGTTTTGTCGCTCAATTTGATAGTAAGAAAAGACAAAAATAAATTTGACCTAGTTGAGTTCATATCACTATTAATGCTCTATCTACTCTATCTATCTTTTGTGAATGTTAGTAGAGATTTCTTGAGCTTCCAATGGGATATTTTACTCTTGGAGACTGGCTTTTTAACGACTTTATTTGTACTTGGTAAAACTAATGAATTTGCTATTAAGGTTTTTACTTGGCTATTTCGGTTTTTAGTATTTAAGCTAATGCTGATGTCAGGTTTAGTGAAACTTTATACTCATGATCCTAACTGGGCTAATATGACAGCCTTGACTTATCATTATTGCACGCAACCCTTACCTAATCCTATTAGTTTCTTTATATATCAATTGCCAACTTGGTTTCATAAACTTAGCTGTCTAATGATGTTTGCAGTTGAATTGGTCATTCCATTTTTTATTTTTGCTGGACGTTTTCTAAGACAAATCTCTGCTTGTGCATTTATAGGATTGCAATTAGTAATAATGTTTACGGGTAATTATTGTTTCTTTAATTTACTTAGTATATTTCTTTGTATTTGGTTAGTAGATGATACTGTGCTAGAGAAGCTAATGCCAGAGAGTGTTATAAGGCAGCTTAATCCTCCTCAAACGATTTCTAATACTCAACAGATATTCAGTAGGCAAATTGAACATCAATTGCTTGATCTTAATTCATTGAATCCTCGAAATATTATTAGCGCCAATATTATTCGTGTTTTGGTAATTATTGTGGCGTCAATAATTATTGTGACAGATGTATTCTTTATCATTATTCGATCTCCACTTAACCCTAATAGTGTTAATAATGTTGTTCGTATCATTAGCCCTTTAATTGATCCGTTAATGAATTTTCATATTAATAATCCTTACGGTCTTTTTGCTACTATGACTACTACTAGAAATGAAATAATTATTCAAGGCACTAATGATCTAGAAAACAATCAATGGCTGGATTATGAGTTTTTCTTCAAACCGCAAAACCCTAAAAACATACCTTTACAAGTAGCTCCATATCAACCACGCTTAGACTGGCAGATGTGGTTTGCAGCTTTAAGTAACTATAGAGAGCAAGGTTGGTTTATTAGTCTTTGTATAAAATTACTTGAGGGAGATGAAGCTGTGCTTAGACTTATGAAACACAATCCTTATGAGGGTCATCCACCTAAATATCTTCGCGCAATAATTTACGAATATAAATTTAATGATCTACTGACTTATGCGCGCACTGGAGAATATTGGTCTCGGGAATATCGTGAAGAATATATGCCAGCGATAAGCTTACGATGACATGTATTACGCCCGAAGGGCGTAATACATACTAAGGGAAAATATGCGAAGTGAGAAATGTTTTGTAATACAGATTGAATTTCTAAGGAATTTGCTAAGTTTTATAAGATTTTTAACAAGTTAGCTAAAGCTGGGTTTATAATTTCATCTTTGCTAGGGTCTTTAGCTCAGTTGGTTAGAGCGCGCGCTTGATAAGCGTGAGGTCCGGTGTTCAAGTCACCGAAGACCCACCATTACCGAAACAATAAAAGTACCCATTCATGGGTACTTTTATTGTTTGTATGAAGGATTTAGGTGCTTGATCTGTCAAATAAGATCGAAGATCTTATTTGCGGTATTGATTTTTTGTTATTGAATTTTTCTTCGAAAAATTCAGATCCGAAGATCCACCATTCACAAGAGCAATCCTCTTAATTGTTATACTTATTTATTGAATGACGGCTAAGCGTGCAGCAATAATGATCATAGATGCATTGGGTATTGGTTCTATGCCTGATTGGAAGGACTACGACGAAGTTGCAGAGTCTAACACTCTTCATACTACCTGTAAGTATGCTGCTGAAAAGCTCGGTGGTATTAAGCTGGAGAATTTACGTAAACTCGGTCTGGCTAATATTATTGAATTGCCAGGTTTACAAAAGATGGCAAGCCCCATAGCTTCTTATGGCAAAATGGCAGAGCTGAATGCTGCAAAAGACACTATTACTGGTCACTGGGAGATGATGGGAATCAAGGCGCAGAACGCTTTTCCATACTACCCTAATGGTTTCCCAGATGAAATACTTGAGAAGTTTAAGAAAGCTACTGGTGTTAAAGGTGTATTGGGGAATTGTACTGCGAGCGGCACTACTATTATTAATGAGCTTGGTGATGAGCATAATGCTACTGGTTATCCGATAATTTATACTAGTGCAGACTCAGTGCTACAAATCGCTTGCGATGTAGGTCGTATACCTTTAGAAACACAGTATCAATGGTGCAAACTTGCTAGAGAAATTATGCGTGGCAATCATGAAGTTGCAAGAATTATTGCAAGACCCTTTGCCATCAATCCTAATTACAAACCTGGTTCTACTAAAGCTGCTGAGATGAAATATGTACGTCTTGGAGATAAGCGTCATGATTATTCGGTGCTGCCACATTCTAGATCAGTCCTAGACACAGTTCTAGAGCATGGTGGACGAGTAACTGGGCTTGGCAAGATCCAGGATATATTTGCTGGAGTGGGAGTACCTGAAAATATTCACACTGATAATAACGCTGATGGTCTGAATAAATTTATCAATGCTCTGAGACAAGCTCCCCAAGCAGATAAGGAGATAGTATTTATAAACTTGGTAGAGACTGATTCTAACTATGGTCATAGACGCGATCCAGAAGGTTTCACTAGAGCACTTGAAGCCATCGACCAAAAAATTCCAGAGATATTAGAGACTCTTGGTGAGAATGATATTTTCCTAATATCTGCTGATCATGGTTGTGATCCTTGTTCTGCTGGCAGTGATCATACTAGAGAGTATGTGCCAATAATTTCTTATAATAAAAATATGCAAGGTAAAGATCTAGGTACTAGAAAAACTTTCGGAGATATGGGTGCTACTATTCTTGATTGGTTTAATCTTAAAGATCCAGCGATCAAGATCCAAGGAGAAAGTTTTATAAAATGACTGTAATGGAGCAAAAGATAACGAAACTTGTTTTGGTAGCTGGTCAAGGTGAACTTCCAGATCTGCTTGCAGCTTCAGCTACTAAAGAAGGAATAGAGATTATAGTTTTAGCCTTAAATGATGCTACCTATAATCGTATAAAGAAGCATTACCTATGCTTCAAATACTCACCTATAGAGGTTTTTGCGATGCTCGATAAATGTAGAGAATATAATGCTAAATATATAACTTTTATTGGTAAAGTTCCTAAGTTGGATTTCTTTAAGAGTATACATAAACTTGATAAGAGACTTTTACAACAAATTTCTAAATTGAAAAATTTAAATGATGATTCATTACATTTAAAGTTAGTAGATTTCTTGTACGAAGAAGCTGGTTTAACTGTGATTGATCAAACTAAATATTTAAGAGATCGTTTTCCTAGTGCGCAAGTTCTCACTAATAGGCAGCCTACTAACGAAGAACTAGAAGAAATTAATTATGGTTTAGGTATGGCTAAGGGTATTGCAGCTTTAGATATTGGGCAAACTGTGGTAGTTAAAAATCGCTCAGTAATTGCTGTTGAAGCAATAGAAGGAACTAACGCTTGTATTAAACGAGCTATCGTCAAGCTTGGTATCTTTGCCAAGTCTAAAACTGTAACTGTCTGTAAAGTAGCTAAACCAAACCAAGACAATAGGTTTGATGTGCCGACAGTTGGACTTAAGACTCTAAAGGTGATGAGTCCTGGTAGCATACTTGCATTTGAAGCTAATGAAACTTTCTTTGTTGAACAAGAGCAAGCAATCGACTACGCTAATAAAAACAATATTTGTATTGTATCTGTGGTGGTTAATATCTAGGTGCTTACCCTGGAAGTTGGAAATTTTAGTCATAGTAAATCAAAAACTCATAAAACTTTCTAAGTTCAGTATATAATCATCCAGATATGCCTATTTTAACTAAAGCTAATATAGAATCTTTAGCAGAAAAACTTCCAGCGATCTCTCCTGCTGCAATCCAGCTTGTATCTCTCATTGATAATCCGCGCACTACTAGAGATCAAATCGTAGAATTGGTAGGAGTTGATGAAACCTTATTAGCTCAATGTTTTAAGCAAGCGAACTCAGTAGCTTTGGGATTTAACAGAGAATATAAATCTATTCAATCAATAGTAGATGTGCTCGGATTCTCCTATATTAGAAAAGTTGGTTTGTTCGTAGCGGCTAAAAGTGTTATAGATGATCCTACGGTATGGTTTGAAAGTGTTTTCTTAGCTGTGGCATCACAATACGTTGCACGTAAATCTGGTCTCAGTTCTATAGATGCTGATAAAGTTTATATGGCAGGTTTGTTCTTGAACTTCGGATCCTATTTCTTTAAAAAATTCTATCCAGCAATTTATGCAAATATCCAATCAACTAAAAGTTTCCCTTTAAGAATGCAGCAAGAGAAAACAGAATTTGGTGTGACTTTTCCTGAAGTGTCTGCAATGATTCTAGAGACTTATGATGTTCCAGCTCCAGTGTTAGATATAATTCGTAAACAAGAATTAGTTTATGGAGAAGGTATGACTAACGAAAACGCTTTTATTGAAATAGCTCGTTTAATGCTTAATCTCCAGACAGCTGATGAGGACACTATTAGAGCGCGTTTGGATATTAATGAAGTACGTAGATTAGTAGCAGGTAAAAACGTGCCAATGCATGAAATAGATAAAGAGACTATCGAAAACATTAAAGTAGATACTCGCGACTATGCGATGTCATAGAATCTTTAGGATTAGGTGAAAGCCCCCGAGGGTGTGTTTATAACTATAAGTCGAGTATAATTCCTTGAATATAAGCTATGCCAATTTTAGATTCAGGAACTATATACTCACTTGCAGAGAAATTACCAGCAGTTTCACCTGCTGCAATTCAATTGGTGTCCTTAATTGATAATCCGCGAACTACACGAGATCAAATTATTGCCTTAGTTAGTACAGATGAAATCTTAGTTGCACAATGCTTTAAACAAGCTAATTCAGTAGCATTAGGATTTAATCGAGAATATACTTCTATACCAGCGATTATTGATGTATTAGGTTTTTCCTATATTCGTAAGGTTGGATTGTTTGTTGCTGCTAAAAGTATTATTAATGATCCAACAGTATGGTTTGAAAGTGTGTTTCTGGCAGTAGCATCTCAATACGTCGCACGTAAATCTAGTTTTAGTCCAATAGAAGCAGATAAGATTTACATGGCAGCTTTGTTCTTAAATTTCGGATCATATTTCTTTAAGCAGTTTTATCCGACGATTTATTCTAAGATACAATCTTTTAAAAGTTTCCCATTGAGAATGCAGCATGAAAGAAGTGAATTTGGTATAACTTTCCCTGAGATATCTGCAATGATTTTGGGAACTTATGGCATCCCTGATTCGGTGATAGAAATTATTCGTAATCAGGAGCAAGTTTATAATGGAACTGTTGCTAAAGAGAATGCTTGTATAGAGATTGCTCGCTTGATGTTTAATTTACAGAATGCTGATGAAGACACTATTAGAGCGCGTTTAGATATTAATGAAGTACGCAGATTAGTGGCAGGTAAAGGCATACCAATGCATGATATAGATGAGAAAACTATTGAGAATATAAATGTCGATACTCGCGACTATGCAATGGCATAGATTTTAGTATAAACTGATGCTGTCTATATCTATAGTCACCGTTATGTCGTTAGTTTTCTTACGACTCAAGAACATAGTCTTAAGTCCTTCTATTAATTGAGTATCCTTGTTATTCTTCATCAGAGGAATTTTTATCACTACATGATATCGATATTTGTTGTTGATCTTAGAGATTAATGCAGGAGATGGTCCAAGTATAGATATAGAATCTTGTCCCTGACTGCTATCTAGATTGTCTATAGTTAACCCTTGCTTCTCGAGTAAATCGCAGGTGAGTTTATGTAATTCATTAGCAGTAGTGATTGCCTTAGTTTCGTTCTCTGCTGTTACTAAGAATCTGACTAGTTTAGAGAAGGGTGGATATTTAAGTATCTCTCTCATCTCTATTTCTTTGGCATAAAATTTCTCATAATCTTGCTCCTTAGCGTCTAGTAATACTTCCCTTTCAGGCTGATAAGATTGAAATACTACTAATCCAGGCTTATCCTTACGTCCAGCTCTACCAGAGACTTGTGTCAGTAGCTGAAACCCTCGTTCGTCAGCTAAGTAATCTAACTGAGAGAAATTACTGTCAGCAGAAATCACTCCTACTAAGGTTAGATTAGGATTGTCTAAACCTTTAGCAATCATTTGTGTTCCTATTAATATATCAATGCTCCCATCTCTAAAGTCATTCCAGGTGTTTATGTAATTATTCTGTATTTTACTAACATCACTATCTAATCTTCTAGTGCGAGCTTCTGGGAATGCTTGCTTCACTTCTTCTTCTAACTTCTGCGTTCCTAGTCCAAAGAACTTAATCGCTTGAGAGTCACAGTCGGGACATTGATTTGGATGAGCTTCAGTAAACCCACAATGATGACAGACCATAAGCTTACGATCTGAGTGATATACAGTTTTACTATCGCAATGACTACATTTATACACAAACCCACAGTTGCGACAAAACACGTGAGATGCTGCTCCGCGCTTATTTAGGAATAATATGATCTGTTCCTTCCTTGCCAAAGCCTCTTGTATATTGCTTCTAAGTAATCTAGAGAAAATACTCTTATTAGCATTGTTAAACTCTTCTCTCATATCAATGATAGTTACTTTAGGTAAGGCGTTATCGTAGACTCGCTTTTTAAGTTTGAGCAAATGATAGTTATCAATCTTGTTAAGGGCTTTATAGTAAGTCTCTATATTAGGAGTCGCAGATCCTAATATTAATGTACAGTTGTTTAACTCGCAGCGTTTCTCTGCTACTAGCCTTGCGTGATAGCGTGGAGCAGGGCTATCTTGTTTATAGGAGTTCTCATGTTCTTCATCTATAATCACTAAACCTAGATTCTTCACTGGCGCAAAGATGGCAGAGCGTGCACCAACTATAATCTTAGGTTCCCCCTCAATGATCTCTTGAAAACTAAACTCTCTCTCTGACTGGCTTAGAGCACTATGCCAAATTAATACATGCTCTTGCCCGAACCTTTGTATAATGCGCTCTGTGAGCTGCGGTGCAAGGGCAATCTCTGGCACTAGGAAGATAGTACTTTGTTGTCTTTTAAAACAATCTTCCATTAGCCTTAAATATATTTCGGTCTTGCCGCTACCAGTAACACCATGAATGAGAAATTTTGGCGCATTTTTTTCTTCAATTATTTTCTTTCTAATATAATCAAGCACTGGCTCTTGCTCAGCCGTAAGAGTGGGAATGGCAGCAGCTTCTAGAGTTCTAAGTCTATCTAATGGATCATTAGTTTTTTTACTTGCTGTTTTAGACTTGCTTGAATATTCAATTTCTACTAGACCTTTAGTCTGGAGCTTTCTTAGTTCTTTCTTGAGTTCAGATTCTGGTAATTTAGTTAATGCTTTTAACCTTGTCCATTTGGCTTGATTCTTTCTCGCTTTAAGCAAGGCTTGGATAACAATATTATTCTCGGATTCAATATTATCCTTGATATTAAGAGTGATAGTTTTTTCTGGCTTACTGATTAATCCAGTCGCTAAAACTGAACTGAAAACTTCTGAATATGAGCAGGCATAATATGAGGATACGAATTTGATAAGATTAATCAGTTCAGAGTTGAAACTAAAATTCTCTGATATCAGATCCTCGATTTCTCTGATATTGAAACTCTTCTCTTCATCACTTAATTCTTGATAAATATCGATTATTAGACCGTTTTCCTTCTGATTACGGTAAGGAACCAGGACTAATGAGCCTATAGCTAGCTTATCCTGCAAATCTTCAGGAATAGCATAAGAAAGTGAATTAGAACCGGGATAACTAAAAGTTTGTGAAGAGTTAGTGAGAACTATTTGGCAGTAGGACATCTTTTGATACTATTATAGCCTGGTGAGGGCGCTTAGCTCAGTTGGTAGAGCATCTCGTTTACACCGAGGCGGTCGGAAGTTCGAGTCTTTCAGCGCCCACCATTTTTAGGATATTGAAACATCTCGTACACGACTTATGCAGCAACGGCATGTTTACTATTAAGACGTTTTTGTAGTTTATTGCTTATTGATTGTGAATATTTGTTATATGTTTCTTCAGGTATGATTTTACTAGTAAGCGCACCGACTTTTTTACCTAGAGGATCAAGAATTTTAGGAATAGCTTTCTCTGCTAGAGTCACAGAGATAATTGGTCTAACGAAGTTAATTGCACTTTGAGGTACTATTTTAACTCTGTTGTAAATTAAATCCTGAACTTTGTTTGCGATCATTACTACTCCGGTTGGTCCTAGTATTGCTGCAATACCGTCCTGTATGGATGATTCTAAGAAAGGTTTTAGGCTTTCGGTGCCAAGTCCACGAAGAGTTGCGCGTGCTCCACATGAACCAACTGAGACGCCCCAAAGTCCGTAGAATAGAGTATTAGTCAGTGATTGAGGAAATTTCCATTGTCTCATACTCTCAGTTAGAGCAACAGCGACCTCATTACCTAGTGCACAAATTATACGTAATAGATTGTGATCATCTAGAAAGTTTTTAGTTACAAATTTCAAAGTTTTAGTAGTAGTATTGTTAAGTTTATATTTTTCTTGCCAACGTGGTAATATCGTGGTTTCAAAATTTTCAATTAGATTTTTTGAAACTAGATCTGAATTACTTTTAGAACTAGTAGTAACTTTTTGATCGTTTAGATTTTTGATAGAATGGTTGCCATTGATTTTGGTAAATTTCGAATTATTATCAGCTGCTACTGTGGAAATATTCATTAGTTTTAGTAAATCTTTTATTACTGTATGTACAGAAATAAAGAATAACATAAAAACTTTGAACCTTTAAGTTTATCTTTAAAGATATCAACTTTCACAAGTGTGAAGGCATCTCTGGTACTAACTTGGTTGCAGCCGTAAACAAGACAATAGTATATCCCAGCCAAGCAGCCCATATTGGAATAATAGTAAGGTTCTGACTTCGCATGCTCTTGTTACCTTCTTAATATAAAAATTAAGTGATCAAGCTGCTGGACGTTGTTTGGCACTTCTTATTGGAAAATCCGTTGTATTTGAAGAGCTTGTTGACATAGATTGAGTAGCAGCTTTTGGCTCGGGGACAGCTTCAACCTGCTGCGCTGCGCAAGCAGAAGGAAACCCAGGTTTACCAAACCCCGCCTCTATCTGTCTTTGAACTTCTGGACCTAAACTACTAATTCTAAGCATGAACTATCTCCTTTGTTTATGGAATAAAACTAAGTGAACACATTAAATGTTGTAGCTAAAATTTATAGAACTATTTGTGTTTATCCTATCATAAAAATGAAGAAAATATTAACCCCCTGAATCCACCTAGTTTAAATTATTCTCATAAAGGGAATAAGGTCAACATAAGTTAAGCATAAGCTAAATCAAAGGGGAGGTGCTATATGCGTAAAATGAATAAATTGATAATCGCTTTTTCTGTCTTGTTGACTACTATCTGTGCAAAGCCAGTCTTGGCAGCTAATCCGATCTTGGGTACTTTAGGTACAGTGCTAGCAGTGCCGGTGAGTGCTGTAGTGGGTACAGTAAGAGGTACTTTGTCTACTGGATTAGACACATCACATCATTATAGTAGCGAATTAGGACATGGTTTGATCGGTACCGCAATCGGTACACCGACAGGACTTGTAGTAGGTGGTGTTAAGGGTGCTATAACAGGACTAATCAAAGGAACTAAAGATGGGTTCCATTATGGTTACTCAGATCCATTTACACCTAAGAGTCTTAGTCTAACTGGTGATTTCTTAAACTACGATTCTTAATCACTAGCTATTAATGGAAGTGCATAAAATTAAAGAAGCCCGGTCGGCGTGATCGGGCTTCTTTATTTGTTGTAAAGTGACTATTAATAGACTTTCCTAGGACCACGAAATTTGCAAGTTATAGTTGCAGATTTCATGGTATGATAAGTTTAGTGGAATTGTTAAGAATAGCAGAACATAAAGAACTATTAAGGCTGTTTAAGAGCTTTAATTGTGTTGCGATTCTTGGACCAAGGCAATGCGGTAAAACTACTTTAGCAAAACAATTCTCTAAATCTCAAAAAGAGGTAACTTTTTTGGATCTAGAGAATCCTATAGACCTGGTGAAACTCGATAATCCAGAATTATTTATTAGTTCGCTTAAAGGTTATTTAATTATTGATGAGATACAGCGTAGACCAGAATTGTTTCCTGTACTTAGAGTGATCTTGGATAAAAATCCACTCAAGCTCAAGATTCTTATGCTGGGTAGTGCATCTAGAGATCTAATTCAACAGAGTTCCGAAACTTTGGCAGGAAGGATTGCATATATGGAGTTAGCTGGGCTTGGTTTGAAATATATTAAGGCTAGTCAAATTCAAACAAACTGGCTTAGAGGCAGTTTTCCTAAATCTTTGCTTGCTAAAACTGAACAAGATTCTATACTATGGCGAAAAAACTATATTAGTACTTTTCTTGAAAGAGATATCCCGAATCTTGGTATTAATATACCAGCAAGGACTCTAAGACAGTTCTGGACTATGCTTGCTCATGTTCATGGTCAAACCTTTGTAGCTAGTGAACTTGGGATGAATTTTGGAGTGTCGCATACTACTATCAAAAAATACGCAGATATACTTGCTGGTACTTATATGATTAGAATCTTGCAACCTTGGTTTATTAATGTATCTAAGCGTGTAAAGAAAACTCCCAAGATTTATTTTAGAGACACTGGTATCTTACATAGTATTTTAGGAATTGATTCGTTTATAGAACTGTCTGGGCATCCTCAGTTAGGACATTCTTGGGAAGGCTATGCTATGGAGCAGTTTATTGATTTGATGAATCTTGAGGATGTTTATTACTGGGGGCTGCATTCGGGTGCGGAGATTGATATGGTTTATCAATCTAAATCTAAGCTTCATGGGGTTGAATTTAAATATGCCGATGCACCGACTATCACCCCTTCGATCAAATCAGCTATAGAGAATCTTGATCTGGAGTCTGTGACTATTGTCTGTCCTGGAAAGGAAAGTTTTCAACTCGATAAGAAGGTCTTTATTAAAGGTATTGAGACCTTTGTCACTAAGTAAAGTGCATAAAATTAAAGAAGCCCGGTCGGCGTGATCGGGCTTCTTTGTTTGTTTTAGTTTATTGATTTGAATATTACTAGTTGTCTGCTCTAGAAATTTCGTACCAATTAGTACCATCAGATACTAGTTCCAATGTGTCTCCTGCACTACCACTGAAGTTGGTATTAGCATTTAAGAAGAGATTAGCACCATCAATAATATCTACTGTTTCAGTAGTAGTACTACCAACAACGATTAACAGTCTTTGACCAGGAACGCCACCGCCAATTGTTAGGATGTCATCAGCTGTTGCATCTGCATCAGTATCAATCATAGTTACTACGGCTATATTAGTAGCATCATAAGTTTGAGTAACTTCAGTTTCTATGTTTGTAGCAGTTCCAAATCCAAGATTAGTTCTTGCATATGAAGTTGCGCTAGTAGTTGCATAAGTATTAGCTGCAGTAGTGTAGATCATTTGATTTGCACTAGTAGCTAAGCCTGAAATTGATGTAAGAGCAGAATTCAGTGGTTGTTTACCAGCAAGAGCAGCTGTGGTTGCAGCATCATCGGCTTTAGTTGCTACTTCAGCAGTAGTAGCTAAAGTACCTGTAGTAGGTAGAGTAACATCAGTTGCTGCTGTAGTAGTAAGAGTTAACGAGTAAGCTCCAACTGTATTCAATGATGAATTATCAGCAAGGGCTAAAGTTGCACCTGTTGCAGGAGCAGTTATAGCAACCTTGTTAACAGAAGTTGCGCTTGCAACACCTAATACAGGAGTTACAAGTGTTGGAGAAGTAGCTAATACTACGCTTCCAGTTCCTGTTGCAGTGTTACCAAGTAATGTCAATGTTCCATCTGCATCAGGAGCAGTGATTGTTCTTGTGGTAGCTGCTGTGATTCCAGAAAGTTCAAATTTAAGAACCTTACTAACATCAGTTTCATCAACAAAACTTACAGTTGAATCTTCTAAAGTTTTGTTAGTTAGTAATTGAGTATCAGTTGTACCTACTACAGTTCCTGTTGGAGCTGCAAGTGTAGCAATAGTGCCTAAACCTAAAGTTGTGCGAGCTGCCGCAGCATTTGCATCGTCAACTAAAGTTTGAGCGAAACTAGTGAAGTCTACTTCTTCAACATCACCAGCTCCAGCAGATACTCTTGCTAGTAATTTGCCTGTTGCTACGTTTTGTAATTTTGCGTAAGTAATAGCATCATTAGATATTGAAGTAGTTCCAATATTGCTTAATGTATTAGATGCAGCATTAATAGTCTTATTAGTAAATGTCTCTGCACCAGCTAGAGTTGCAACAGTACCAGCAGTAGGTAAAGTTACATCTGTATTAGCTGTTGTTCTGAGAACTGAACTAAAGTTACCAGCAGTACCATCGTAAGTTAATGCACCAGTACCTGAAACATTCGCAAGAGCACCAGCAGAACCGCTGACGTTACCTGTTACATTCCCAGTAAGATTACCAAGCACATTAGCTGTCACACCTTGAGGTGCAGCAACTGGACCAGAGAAAGTAGTAGTAGTACCTGCAGTACCAGCAGCAGTTAATCCTGCTAGGGTAGTGATCAATGGTTGACTTGGAGTTAGAACGTTACCTTGGAAAGTACCAACGAACTTAGGAGCTGTAATAGTACCAGAGCTGCTTAAGCTTCCTGCTGTAAGTGCACCAGTAACATTGAAATTTTGAGCTACTGCTGCAGAACCACTGAAGTTAACAGTGTTACCAAATGAACCTATTTGTAGCAGACCACCAAGACTAGTGATGCCTGGTTGAGCAGCTCCACTGACGTTAGTAGCATTAGTCGCGTTAGTAGCATTACCGTTAACATTACCGTTAACGTTTCCAGTTACATTACCAGTGATATCACCGATAAATCCTTGGTTGCCTTTAACTGGACCTTGGAATTGAGTTTGCGTGCCAGCAGTACCAACGTTAGTTAGTCCTGTCATAGTAGCGATAGAGTTTTGTGTTGCTGTAAGTACTGTGCCTGTAAGGTTACCAGTAAGATTACCCACAAATCCTTCAGCACCATTTACTGGACCTAAGAAGCTTGTTTTAATACCAGAAGTACCAGCTCTAGTCAAACCATCCATTCTAGTAATAGAGTTTTGAGTTGAAGTAAGTACTGTGCCTGTAAGGTTACCGCTAACATTACCAGTAACGTCACCAGTAATATTACCTGTTACGTTTCCAGTAACTGCTCCAGAGATTGGACCAGTGATACCTTGTGGAACAGAAATAGGACCAGAGAAAGTAGTTGTGATTCCACTAGTACCGATGCTAGTTGCAGCAGGTAGAGTAGTGATACTTGATTGAGTTCCAGTAACTACTTGACCAGTTAGGTTTCCAGTTACATTACCTGTAAGTGGTCCGCTGAATGAGTTTGCAGTAATTATGTTTGCTGCAAAATCACCTGAAGCATCTCTTCTTACTATTTGACCTAAAGAGTTAGTAGATGCAGGAATACCTAAAACAGCATTAGTAGCGATAATTGCGTTAGCGTTAGCGATGCTATTACCATCAATCTTAGCGATTGCTGATTGTAAAGTATTTCCGTTAGCTACTGTGCCAGCAGCAGCTACATAGCCACCGTTAAGTTGTTTGCTAGTAATAGTAGCGTTAGAGATTGCTGTTGCAGACATAGGACCAGTAACATCACCAGCAAGGTTGCCGCTGAATATTATCGCTGAAGGTACATCACCAACGATGCTAGTACCAGGATAGTTTAGTGGAACAGGACCTACAGGACCTTGAGGACCTGCGACTCCATCTGCGCCTTTAGGACCTGTAGCACCTACTGCACCGTTCTCACCTTTAGGACCTTGAGCACCTTCAAGTATAATTCCAGAAATAGTAGTAGTAGGCAATGATGGCGGTGTGCCAGCTATGTTGCCATCGCCAGTGAAGCCAACGGGTTTCTTAGTTAAAATTCTTGCGAACTCCTGTGGTGCACTTGCATTTACATCACCGCCAGATATTTTAAGCGTTACTTGAAGTAAGCTATCTACTGAATCAGGAATGTTAGGTAACTGTACCTGTGCTGAAGTTTTGTTATTTACAACTGTTGCTAGATTTGTTGTTGCTCCATCAGCAGTTACTATGCTCACTTTCAAAGGGTTAGCTTTGCTAGTTAAATTCTTAGATTTAAGAGTAAGAACAGCTTCCTCTGTTAATACTGCAGGTATTTGGTTTGAATTAACTTGTGCACTGACACTAATGCTAACCAAGAATAATCCAATCAGAATTGATATAGAGTTTTTCATTTTTATTTCTCCTATGAATCCAAAATAATATCCCAAAATTACGATAATAGAAAAGATATTTCAATTTGGCTTTGATAATGATACTAACTTGTAAATGTCTTACTTTATTAATTTCCTTTAATACTGGGAACTTATTGGTACTAGACCTCTAAATCGAAACCGCAGGTTTCGATTTAGAGGTCTATGAAAAAGATAGCGACCGTGCGGAACGCACGTGTCGCCCTAAAGGAATTCTTGGGTTTTGAAGGAAGTTTATTTAGGTGTGAAAACAAAATATTAATTTAGGCGTCTACATATAGGTGAATGTATCCTTAGATTTTCTCACCATACAAGTAGTATTAACTTTTTTCTTGGCTTTTACCAGGATAGCTGGTTTTATGGTTACTGCGCCGTTGTTATCTCGTAATGGTATTCCAGTATTGATTAAAGTTGGTATTGGCGGAGTCTTAGTGATGACGGTTTATTCCACTATCTTAGATGGTTCTAGAAATCTGATACTTGCTGATCCTTTTAATTTATCTATTGGTATATTTCATGAGTTCATGGTTGGTATTTGTATGGGCTTCATTATGAATTTGTTTTTTGATGCGATTGTGACTTTTGCACATTTAGCTGGTATACAGATGGGACAAAGTGCTTCTAATATTTTTAACCCTGCTACTGAATCCTCTACTAGTCCTACAGCGACTTTCGTTGCTAACACAGCATTGATGTTCTTCATTATGATGAATGGTTTTTATCATCTACTATTTCTGATTAAAAAAAGTTTTATGATTATTCCGCTGGCAAGTTACAGCATCAACCTTACTATTTTTACTGAAAGTTATATAAGTGTATTCAATGCTATTTTTCTTACTACTCTTAAAATCATTTTGCCTTTACTTGCAGTGATGACTGTTATGGATATTTTCGTGGCGCTTTTTGCAAAGATCATGCCTCAAGCAAATATGTTCTTTCTCTTAATGCCAGCTAAATTGGTTTTCGGTGTTTTTATACTTGCCATGATGCTTGGTGGTATTGGTATGCAGACTGAAGAGTTCTTTACCACTGAGATTTGGGATCATTTCGATAAGCTGTTTACCGGATAAGTTCAGCTATAAAGACTAGGTATTCTTGCCTATAGCGCTGGGTAGATACCTTATATGCCAGGTGCGGACAAACATTCTAAGACGGAACAGGCCTCGTCTCATAAGTTACGTAAGACGCGTGAACAAGGTCAAGTAGCAAGCTCTAAGGACTTATCCAGTACTATTTCTTTGATACTCGGCATTATTATGTTTGCAGTTATGCTGCCGAGTATTAGCAAAGGCTTTCAGGAATTGTTTTATACCATAGTTAATGATTTTGATTATGGCTTGGTAGCGCCTAGTGGTATTAATTATATAGTTGCTTATACTTTTAAGAGCTTTATTAGATTGGGTTTGCCAATACTTATAGTGGTATGGCTTGCAGCATTTCTTACTACAGTAGCTCAGGTAGGAATACATTTCTCTGTTAAACCTTTGGAGCCTAGTCTTGACAAACTTAATCCTGTAAAGGGTTTCCAAAAATTATTTTCTACTCGTGGTTTGATTAATATGCTTACATCTCTTGCAAAGATGATAGTAGTTGCTTGTGTAACCAGTTCAGTGGTTATGAAGAAGGAGAACATTCTAGCTCTCTTGAATCTAAATGATATTTACTTTGTGCTTAATAAATCAGGAGCGATGATCTGGGAATTGGCTTGGAAAGCTTCGTTTGTTTTACTAATTTTAGCCTTGATTGATTTTGCATATCAAAAATGGCAATTCAATGAAGACCAGAAGATGACTAAACAAGAGGTTAAGGATGAATCTAAGCAACATGAAGGTAATCCTGAGATCAAGGGTAGGATCAGATCCATTCAGAGAGCGGCTGCGCAGAAGCGTGGACTCAAGGCAACTGTAGCTGAAGCTGATGTTATAGTTACTAACCCCTTCCATATTGCTGTAGCCATTAAATACGATAGAGAGAGTGGTCAAAATGCACCAATGGTGATCGCGAAAGGTGCGCGTTTACTGGCGCAGAGAATTAAAGGCTTTGCCAAAGAATCTGGAATAGAAATTATTGAAAACATTCCACTTGCACGTGCGCTTTATAAGGAAGTAAAGGTTGGATTTGAAGTTCCTCCGACGCTGTATATTGCTGTTGCAGAGGTCTTGGCAATAGTATTTAGGAAGAGAGGGAAGCTCTAGAGCCTATCCGGAAAGTTGTTAGTCCGTCATCCTGAGGGAGGGCGAAGCCCGACCGTCAGGATCCACTTTTTCTACAAAGTTTCTTCATAGTGGATCCTGACGTCGCAACCTACGGTTGCTCCTCAGGATGACGATAATGTTGTATTTAACGCTTATAGATTGAAGAGCAGTTCCTAGTAATGTATCAGCGAAAACACTTTTACTCCAGTATCTTCGAGTTTTTTTCTACCGTCTAAGAAATCTAATTCAATCAAACATGCAAGTCCAGCGGTTTTCCCGCCTGCTTTCTCTATCAGTTGAGCTGTAGCTAAAGCGCTGCCGCCTGTAGCAATTAGATCGTCTACTATGAGTACCTTGGCATTAGCTTTACCAGCAAATGCATCAGCATGAATAGCAAGAGTATCTTCGCCATACTCTAGAGCATAAGAGACTTGTAGAGTTTTGGCAGGGAGCTTGTTTGGTTTACGAATAAGTGTCAAACCTGCTCCTAGAGCGACTGACACAGGAGCACCGAAAATAAATCCTCTAGACTCTGGGCAAGCAATGAAGTCAATGCCATTATTCTTATACTTTTCGACAATCAAATCTATGGATAATTTAAAAGCTTTAGGGTCAGAAAGCAGAGTAGTAATATCCTTGAAAATTATTCCAGGCTTAGGGAAATCAGGAATGTCTCTGATGGATTTCTTGAGGTAATCTATAGCTTCGATACTTGCTTGCATAACGCAAGTATTCTAGCAGGAATCAGCTAATAGGTATTTCGCCCGAAGGGCGTCCGACATATTTTTTTATGTTTCGGCTTTCACCTTTTCTTCCCAAATATAGTATTATACGTATAGCTAATCACATTAATGTCATTATTTGTTAAACAGCTTGAAAATTCAGATAAGCGGGAGTTCTACTCTAATAATATTTTTCATGAAAGACAAATGAACTCTTGTCCTATTGGTTGTCAGGGTTGTGCCGTAGCAGCCAGTAGTACTGCTAAGGGGACTATAAATTATGCTGATTTATTGGGTTTCTACCAGGATGCACATGATCATGGTGCTAGCCTGAGCCTCACTAAAGTAGAGGGTTATGATCCAGTTTTCGTGAATTATAGTGAGCATAATGATGTTCCTTTTGCTAGGTCAGTACAGGATGCTATCGATCTAGGTCATCAAGTGATCACTCCAGTATGCACGACAGGTGCTTGGAAATCTGATAGAACTAAGTGGCAGCTTGAGGAATTAGGTAAATTATCTAATAAATACCGCTACTTCCGTTACCCATCTGGTAATGATGGTGTGGGTTTCGTGCTATCTGTGCCTCGCGAGATCAGACCTTATGCTGATGGACGTTATAACTATGATGAGCACATAGAGAAGATCACCGAAGATATTCAATTATTGACTATTAATGGTGATATCGAAGTCTTAGTTTATTACAACAATCATAAAGAATCTGACTATGATGCTGCGATAATGATTAAGTCTAACGTTGCTGTGCGTCTCACTGAGCAAGCGCGTTCTAGAGCTAAGTTTTTGATTACTAATTTTAATAGTGATACTTTGCCGGAGTCCTGTTATAGATATCCTAATAGTGTTTTACTTTGTAACTCTGGATTCTATAAGATCAACCCTAAGACTATGAATTGGGATGATGAGCCGCCTCTATTCAATAACCAGAGTGAATTAACTGATAAATTAGTTGCTGCCAAGTTTTCATGAATAAAATACTTCCTTATTTGAAGCAGGTTTTGGCTGATACTAAATCAATGCTTAAAAACCCTACTGAAACTTTCATGATTATACTTAGTAGCGGTGAGATTAAAGCTTCTCGCTTAGATATCTTCTTTGTAGTGCTTTTGCATACTTACTATATTTTCATTCCATCATATTTGATTATGATTAATATTTTGGCGATCTTGTTTTTCTTCTTGCTTGTAGGACTTATGTATTATTTCATGCAAGAGTGTTTGATTATTTATAAAGAGAATCATGCTCAGGATATAGACGATGACAGGTTTCTATACACTATTGCTTATTGTTTTGCTATTGCCAATGTTCCAGCTTTCATCTTGAATGTGGTTAATAATCTGGTCTCTATTGTTCTTGCTGATAATCTTTTGGTAGGTATCTTCTGGGCAGTATTGATTAATATTCCAATCCTTATCGTGGCTTTACTTTATCCGTTGAAGTTATTCAAAGTTATAACTAATCGTGACTATAATCTAACTATATTTTTTGAAGTTGGCATGCGTAGTTTTATTACTACTTGTCGTCAGGCATTGGGCTTGCAGGCAGTGAGAGATATTGCTATTGATTGGCAGGAAGCTTAACCATCAACCTGATATAATTGGTTATTATGATAAGAGTTGATAAACCTTCTTTTACTATTTTTGAACCAGTAGATAGTACTGATAGTACAAATATAATTACTAAGTCTGCAGATACTAAACCTAACTCTAATTCTGATTTTAAACTTAGAATATTTCAATGAACCAGATCCACCTATTCACACAATAGATACATCCAGCCCTATTACCTTTCCTGACTTTAGAAACCAATTAGTTGAAACTTTAGCTAAAGGGTGGAAAACTCCTGTTGACAGCGATAATCCGATTTTAATTAGTGTTGAAGAGAAGATAAAGGTTAGGCAGGATGTAGATCAATTAATAAAAGCAGCCTTAAATGGTGAAGATTCAGTCTATAGTTTTAGAAGGGATTCCAATTTAGAGAATTTAGGGAGCTCGGTGTTGTATATCAGTTCGAAAGATATCGGTACAACTACAGACTTAAAACCCGCAGCTAAGATTATACCTTTTCCAGATGGTTCTTTTGGTTTTTCAATTGTATATTTAGATCGAAGAGGACCTCGTCCAGATACTATCTGCGATGAAAAATATTATGGTACTTTACGTATATCTAAGAAAGATTTTTAAAATATTTATTCAAAAGCATATGCAGCATAGAAAATCTGGGAATCTCATAGCCAAGATTACCTTTATTTCTAATATTTAAGCTGAAATTTAAATGCAACTAATATTTAGTTGCATCTTAACCTTAGGGTGGTATACAATGGTATACAATACTTATGAATGTCGAAAAAGAAGAAGCTTATTGCCAAATTTCTGGCACGTCCGAAAGATTTTACTTGGGACGAGTTGGTTACTTTACTAAGTTCTCTTGGTTTTGAAGAGCAGAAAATTGGCAAAACTTCAGGTTCGAGATCTTTGTTTATGAATCAGAATGGGATCACTATTAGAACGCATAAACCACATCCAGCTAAGATCATCAAAGGTTATGCCTTAGATGAAATTAAAAAATTACTAGAAAGGAATGAATTGATATGAGCAACATGATGAAATATAAGGGGCATTATGGATCTGTAAACTTTAGTGCAGAAGATAAAATTTTTTATGGCAAGCTTGAATTCATTAATAGTGCGGTTCTATTCGAGGGAACTGATATCAAATCACTTGAAAAAGATTTTAAAGAAGCGGTTAACGATTATATTGAAATGTGCAAACAGAAAGGTTTAGAGCCTCAAAAACCTTTTAATGGAAGTTTTAATGTAAGAACTGGATCTGAGCTGCATCGAAGAGCCGTTATATATGCTCAAGAACAAAATTCTAATTTAAATAAAGTTGTCATAGAAGCACTGGAGAATTACCTACCTTCCAAAGCAGCTTAAACTTCAAAATTCCTTTATTTAGATTCTAAAACTCTATTCCAACCAGATAAAGAACTTAAATAAGATCCAGTGTCTATTAAAAGCTCATCTTTGTTTTTAGGATTTGCTTTTAGTTCTATATAAGCTTGATCTGCTGTAAATTCTCCACCGTGCCCATTAGCACTTGTAGAAGAATGAAACCTTAAAGATTTGATATTGTTATCAGGATCAACTTCAAGATCATAACGGACAATACCATCTCCATGTATTCCTTCGGTTAATGAATACTGCATTGGTGGTCTTTCTAAAGGTTTATATTCAACATGTGCATTTCGAGGAACCTTTGTATTAGGAAATCTGGATTTTAATTTTTCTCCAATGATTGCTGGCATTCCATTTTGATGAAAAAGCAGTTGTGAATATTTGACATTATCTAAGTGATCCTTTTCGTTTAATAAATTGATAAAATTTTGTATGTGTTTTAAAAATTCTTTTAGAGCATTTGAATTGTTTTTTACTTTAGTTTTATCAATAAATTGTTCTTGTAACTTTGCCACTTCTGTTGCAAAACCTGCGGAAGATTGGTAAAGATCAGTAGATGCTTTGATTCTATGTAAATTGCTAAGAAATTTTTTGGCTTCTTCTTCGTTAAGAGTTTTGGAAAATTCTGGACGTTTGTAATTACTTGGCACTTCGTATTTATTTTTATCAGGGGCAGGAATCCGAAAATTAACTCCTTTAAAGGCTTTAAAGAATTCACCAAGTGGTCTTATTTGTCCTGCTGTTCCAAGAGGCATGGTCTTATTTTACCATATTGCCTCAGGGGTATTTTACATATTATATTTTTGAAAAATTGGCTTAAACCCCAGTTATTTGATTGAAAGCTTTATAGATAGTTTATCTTGTGGAACTTAAGTGGTTTTGATATAATCTATGCTCTATGACAATATATTTACCACCAAATATACGAGTAGCTATACGCGATTACGAAAGAGCAATTGCTAAGTTTGAATCTACCTTAGAGGGAAATATGGGTAATGTACGTATGGTAACTATTCCAACTGATTCATCTGGTTATAACACAAAGAACATTGAAGTAACTTTTGATCGAGCAAATTTTGAAATAGAAGATCTTGATGATAGAACTCAGGCAGTTAAAATTCCTGATGGTATTAGAGTCACTGCAGATGAGCATGGTCTGCAATTGACGACAGAGAGACGTATTAAGCCTCTTAGAATTTCTGAGCTTGAGGGTGTTTCTATTTCTGTTAAGGATGGTCAGATAGAATTAACTGTTAAGCAAGATGATAGAACTAAAATATTTTCTAAATTACATCAAGGTCTATTAATGAGTGATCTTTTAGCAGCGTTTACTTATTTAAAAGGCATGCCTGATGAAAAAGATTCTGCTGCAGGTTCAGTTGTTAGATCATTGAAGGCACCAAGGATACGTAGATTACATCAAGTAGTAACTAGTCCAGAGATGCGAGCAGAGATACTTTAATTAAACTCTAAATAATGTTAAAATATCTAAATGACTTTAACACTAACTTCCATCCCAGATTTTCAAAAGTCTATAGATCTATTAGCACTTGAGGAACACTTAAAAGCAGTAGAGGAGCAATTTAGCTCTGGTAAAGTCGAGACTCTATCTGAGCCTGAATTAAGACTGATAATGCGACCAATAACACAGACGGTTCTAGCTATACAACATAGCCAAACTCGTGATTCTCAACAGCTTAATCAGCGAATACCTGGAACTTTTCTTTCTGCTTTTAGCCCTACTGTTGATGCCCTCATCAAAGAGTTACCAACTCGTTTCCCTGATCTAGATCCTAAATTACCACCTATCGAAAGAATCATGAGAGCGTTAAGCTTATTAGCACAGCAAGTTTCTACTAGACTCCTTTATGTGATTCAAGAAACTGTAAAAAAAGCTGGAAATAATTGGAGTTCAGAGATACATGATAGTTCATGTAAAATATTAGGACAAGCTCTCAATGTATTTGATAGAGCTATGTCTTTTGCCTCTGGTATTGCAGTGAAAGTAGTGAAAGTAGGGTCGTAGCTAGACATTAGACATTTGTCAGGACCCCAATTAAACTCCAAAATTCCTCTTGCGTTTATGGAAGTCTTCAACAGCTTTCTCCATTTGCGTTTCATTGAGGGTGTCACAGAAATATAATTCAGCATAAGCTGCTTCTACTATGGCGGAGTTTTGTAAGCTATGCTCACCTTCGATAATGATCAAGTCCGGTTCTGAAGAGAATTTGGCAGAGATAGCTTCAGAGCTGAGATCTTCGTTGTTAAGCAGCATTAATTTGAAAATATTCAATAAATCATTGCGTGCTGATCCAGTTTGATTTATCACCTTGATATTTTTTAATTTATTTTCAGTCTCTAGCATTTATTTTTCAGCTTTTTTGATCAAGTAACTTAGTATTGGTGGAGGTATCAGTGTCGTTAAGATCACCATTATAACTGTTATGGCAAACATTTCATCATTAACAACTCCTATAGACTTACCGACCGTCGCAAATATTAATCCAACTTCACCGCGAGGAATCATTCCGACTCCAATAATCATACGGTTGATAGGAGTGTTAGATGTGAAACACCAGCCGCAGACTAGCTTTCCGAGTATAGCGACTAATGTCAGAATTAGGGCTGCCGATATAATGCCGAAGTCGGAGAATACTGATAAATTCACGTGCATTCCTGTGAGCACGAAGAATATGGGTACTAGGAATAGTGAGATAGGGCTAATGTAATCATTTATAGAGTACTCACTGAGAAAGGATTGGAAGTGAACCTCTTCAAGTACTAGTCCTATACAGAAGGCTCCCACTATAGTTGCTAAACCAGCTTGCTGAGCTAAATAGGAAACCATAAAACACAGTACTAAGGCAACGGTGAGCATCATTCCAGGTATCTTGAATATTGATAGAAGCTTGACTGTGCGGCGTGCCAAGACCACTCCTAGTACTAATGACAAGACCACAAAGCCGACAGCCTTAATAGAAATGGTGGCTACTGAACCTAGTTCTATAGTGCCAGTCTGAGCCATAGCCGTAACAATAGCGAGGATTATGAGTCCGAGTATATCGTCGATCACAGCCGCGCCTAATACAATTCTTGCTTCAACCGCTTTAATGAATTTTAGTTCTTGAAAGACTTTGGCTGTGATACCCACAGAAGTTGCTGTTAATATTGCCCCCATAAAAATCTTATTCATATTCCCTAAGTCTGGAATAATATAGCCCGAGATGTAATAACCAATAAGAAACGGTGTCACTACACCAACTACTGCTACTAAGAATGATTTAAGTCCTACTTCTAGAACCTCACTGAGCTTGGATTCTAAACCAACTTCGAAGAGTAAAATAATGACACCTAGCTCAGCAAAGATGGCTAGCTGCTTATCATGAGCAATAAATTCAAAGCCATGGTAATTAAACAATACTAAATTGCCAATGACTATGCCTGCAATCAGCTCTCCGAGAAGTTCTGATTGTTTCATCCCCTGGGCTATCACTGCTCCAATTTTAGCAGCGACCAATATCACTGAAAGCCCTAAGAGAACGGGTATTACAGGATCAGTGTGGATGGTTTCCATGATCAAATCATAACATTAGGCTGTGTCTTCATTTTTTTATTAATTACTAATGTTTAATAGCTTGCTATCTGATAATATTTAGTTTGATTAAGCCTATTTGGGTTTGTATTAGTTTGAGAAAAGAGGAAATTATAAATGGCTAGAGAAAAATTTGAACGTAAAAAACCAAACGTAAACGTTGGTACTATTGGTCACGTTGACCATGGTAAGACTACTTTAACAGCAGCTATCTGTATGACTTTGTCTGCAGCTGGTCAAGCTAAGTCAATGAAATACGAAGATATCGACGCTGCTCCAGAAGAGAAAGCGCGTGGTATTACTATCAACACTGCACACGTTGAGTATGAATCAGCAACTAGACACTACGCACACGTAGACTGTCCAGGACACGCTGACTATGTTAAGAACATGATTACTGGTGCTGCGCAGATGGACGGAGCGATACTTGTAGTATCTGCTGCTGATGGTCCTATGCCTCAGACTCGTGAGCATATTCTTCTTGCTCGTCAAGTTGGTGTACCTCACATCGTAGTATTCATGAACAAATGTGACATGGTTGACGATGCTGAGTTACTTGAGCTTGTTGAAATGGAAACTCGTGAATTGCTTTCTAAGTATGACTTTGACGGCGATAATATCGCTTTCGTTAAAGGTTCAGCTCTTAAAGCTGTAGAGCAAATGGTTAAGAACCCTGCTACTAAGAGAGGTGAGAACGAGTGGACTGATAAGATTTATGAATTGATAGATGCAGTGGATGCTAATATCCCTACTCCACAACGTGATATCGATAAAGCGTTCTTGATGGCTGTAGAGGATGTGTTCACGATCACTGGTCGTGGAACTGTTGCTACTGGTCGTGTTGAGCGTGGAACGATTAAGGTTGGTGATGAAGTTGAGATCATTGGTCTAACTGAAGCTCCTAAGAAGACTGTAGTTACTGGATGTGAGATGTTCCGTAAGACACTAGACGTAGTTCAAGCTGGCGATAACGCTGGTGTGCTACTTCGTGGTATCGACAGAAACGACATAGAGAGAGGTCAAGTTATTGCTAAGCCTGGATCTATTAAGCCTCACACTAAATTCGTAGGTAGCGTTTATGTTCTTAGTAAGGACGAAGGTGGACGTCACACTCCATTCTTTAAAGGTTACAGACCTCAGTTCTACATGCGTACTACTGACGTAACTGGCGATATATTCTTGCCAGAAGGCGTTGAGATGGTTATGCCTGGTGATAACATTGAGATGACTGTTCACTTAATTCAACCTGTAGCGATGGAAGAGGGAATGAGATTCGCTATTCGTGAAGGTGGAAGAACAGTTGGTGCTGGTGTTGTAGCTAGTATCGTTGAATAGTTCTGTTACTAATATAATCTTCTAAAAAAGCCCTTCGAAAGAGGGGCTTTTTATTTTGTAGATTACTTATAAAAACGTATGATACACATTCTTAATTCCCTCGAATTATATAATCATGTGTATGAAAACTAAGGAGTATAAATCAAAGAAGATTTCTGATGAATTGGTTTATTCTGCGCTTAGAAGTGATATTGATCATGACTATAATGATGATTTTTGGAAGCTAGTTGCATTAACTCTAGCATCTTTAGAATGTTCATTAATATTGAAGTTGATACAAGACTTAGGTGAAAAAGAAATAAACTACTTTGTAACTTTACCAAAACATATTCTAGGGGTAATATTTATTTGTATTGCAGTAAAAATTCTAGAAAGAATTCATATGAAAAGACTAATAAGGAGACAATATGGTAAATCCAATCTCAATGCTCATTGATACATTATTTCTTTGTTCAATTTTAGGAATCATTTGTTGGATAGGGGAGCGTAGTAGTTATTACACTAAAGAAGAATTAGAACTAATTAGGCAATTGGAAGAAAATCAGTAGTTTGATAGCGTTACTATAAGGTTCTAAAAAGCCTCTATTTTAGGGGCTTTTACTTTTAATATAACGAATCATGTGTATTATCTGGTATAATTATCTTTATGGTTACTATTGATGAATTAAGGGACATTGCTGATTATACTATTAATAATATTCGGCATAAGCAGGGTAAATCTAATATTAAGAGAATAAATACTTATCCTGATGCAGATCAAGAACCAAGTGTCTTGCTTGATGCAAAGATTAGAGGTGAAACTAAGACTGAATTAAAAAAAACCTTTCTCGCTTTAGCTCATCAAAAAGCTGAGATATTAGGGACAATAATTTCTGCTATGGATAATTATGATAGGAGTGGTGTTAATACCATTTCTTTGTGGGGTAATATTCAGCTGGTATTTAAGGGTTTAAAACATTTCTTTGAAGACTTACGAGATAAGTCTGAGGATAGTTTCACACAACTTTCAAGATTAGCTACGGAGGTCATAAATAAAATTAGAAAACAAGTTGGAGCTATGAATATTTCTAGTGACAGTATTAGATCGCAACTCAATGGTGTAAAGAGAGTCGGTGATTTACTAAATCCTGATAATTTTGAGCCAGTATTACCAGAGTATAAGAATAGTAAATTAAACCAATTGATTAGTGTCATATATAATACGAATTCAATAGCAGCAAAATATGCAAATCAATCTATTGCTGAGCCAGAGGGACTTGTTCGTAATTTAGTAGATCTAGGAAAAAATGAATATGATTTAAACTCTTGTATTGAGAAGTTAATTAAGGTAGATGCAGGTGATGCAAAATAATTTGAAAGTTTATTTAAGCAGCACTTGTCTTTGTAGTGGCAGTTGGTTTGGCTACCTGTACAGTCCTAAATAAAGCATGTTTTAAATAGCTTAATGATTGAGCTTCTTTCAAGTCAGGAGGACGGTTTCGTCTTGTAGCAATAGTTTTAGTAATAGTTGTTGCATTTGATAGTAAATTCTCAAAAACTTTTTTCCATTGTTGCCTTGATCCCTTAAGTTTAGTAAGCAGGTTCGGAAGAATAGTTTGAACTTTTTTAACTGTATCATCATCAATCCTAGGCGGCTTCAAAGTTTGATTTAAAGTTTCTAATAGCTCTTCTATTTTTTTGCCTTGCGCCCATGATGTTTTTACAGGTGATTTAAGTTCTGCAATGATAGGCTTTTGGTTTAGTACTTTTATCTGAGGACCATCTTGATACATTCTAGCTTTATTTGAAATAGGCTCCGTAAGACTTGCTAGTAATAGTTTTTCTCTTTCTCTATCAAATTTAGTAATCTGATCTGCTTTTAACATTGTAATTCTTTCACTAAAATCTATAAACAATTTACGTAACCTTGTAAATGCTTCTTGGGATCCCATAAGATGATTTATATTGAAAGTTTTTAGAGCAGTTAGTTGATTCTTTATACGACGAAGTTGCTTATTTGTATATTCCTTAGCGTTCTTTATATTTGTAGAACTATCTTTTCCTATCTGAGTAAGGTATCCTTGAAGTTTATTGAAAATATGGTTCAATTCAGCTTTAGACTCATTCATGACTGCTTTTGGTGCTTGGGAATCTTTCCTTATCTTCAATGCTTTCAGCCTTGATTGTATGTCACGAGCGGCTTCGAGACTATTCGGAATAGCAAATATTGCCTCGCGAGTCGTTGTTAAAGCTTCACTTAGAGGAGCTTTTTCATCAGCAGATTTTGATGGAGAATATTTTGAAAGTTCTTTCGAGATGGCTTCTAAATCTTCAGACTTTGTTTCTCTTGCTGCATAGTCTATAAGATCAGAAAGTTGAATTACTAACTGTCCAAAATCTGCTTTAGTTTTTTTAATAGATTGAGATTTAGCAAAATCATTTAAATTACTAAGATGTTTTTTAATATCATTAAAAATTTGCCTTGATTCAGGTATAGAAGCTTGTTTAGTTTGTGTATTTGCAACTGAAACTGGTTTTGGTTTCTTCAGACTTATAGGTCTTTCTGCTATTTCGATAGCAGTGTCTTTATTTCCACTAGCTAGTTTAGTTTGAATAAGCTCTATATCTTTAAGAGCTTCAACTAAATAAGTTCTTCTTTCAGTATGAGATTCAGGTTCTTTCTCATTTTCTTCAATTAATTTCTTTTTTAATTGACCTGCTCTTAATTCTGCAAGTTCTTCATTGAATTGTTCAAGATGTGAATTAAGCCTTGCATGAATTGTTTGAGCATTACCTGGAGATTTTGTAGCAAGTTTTTTTAGAATACTAAGATATCTTGGTAAAGCTTTAACCCTTGAATGGCTTATAGTATTGGCTTCAAGACAGCTTTCAATCTCTTGAAATACTCGATTTTCTTTGGTTTGCGTAGTTAAGTTTTGTTGAACTCTATTATTAGCTTCGCGAGCAGTTTCTTGCAAAGTTGCTTCTAATAGACTCATCCTTCTTTGATTAAACTCAGATGGTTTGCCTGGGAAAATCATCTTTCCGCTGGGACTATGTGTAGGTGGCCCCGCCGATTTAAGAACGGCAGGATCTCTATGGAATTTGGAAGATAGTTGTATTAATTTACGATGGAGTATCCTTGGGGTTGATGTTTTTTGAGACCATAGTTTGAGATTACTAAGTTGTTTCTCTAAGTTCTCAAAATATTCTACTTGATTGGAAGGCTCATGTGTACTAAGTAAAGCTTCAAGTGCATCCCAGACTAGCTCTAGTTTAGCTAAACTTACTACAGGTTTTGGAACTACATAGGTTCCAGCGATTATAGAGTCAAGTTTTCCAAGAGCACTCTCTATTAGTTCTACTCTTTGAATATTAAACTCAGATTCCTGATTAGCTAGACCTTTTTTGAATCTTTCAAAATGTTCATTAAGTCTAAGGCGAAGGTCTTTAGGCTTGGGGGCTATTTGTATGCGGTGATGTCGTGAATAAGTAGTTTTTTCAGGGGAAGCTTGTTTAACTTTAGAAGCTGTCTTACTTGGTTTTGTGACTAAATAATTTATTAGTTTATCCAGATTAGTTTCTAATGCTGTTAGCTCATTATTAGTGTTTACTGGATTTCTTACAGCTAACCTTGTGCCGAGTTCTTGGAAAATATTTTCTACTTCCTTACTTGTTTCTATGGCAGGCAATAAACCTCTAAATCTCACTTTAAGTTGAGTTCTTTCTATTGGAATAGATCTTATTGATTCCTCTAGATTCTGTAACTTTGATTCTAGAGTATGATAAGCATTAGTATGTTCAGTTTTAATGGTATCGGGTAAGGTTTGTAGAAATTCAAGAGATCTTCTAAGACTGCTCTTAGCCTGAGTTATACGAGTGAAACTACGTGGTTCTTGAGCTGAATCTAGAGCTTTGATAGCTGATTCTGCAAGTTCTGTAGCTTTCTCAAGCCTTGAGCTTAAATTTACTTGACTATCATCTACAAGGCGATCATTTATAACAAGAACACTAAAAACCAAATCAATATCACGCAGAGCATTACCAGTAGCTTTGATTTCTGTTTTAGGAGGGTCGGATAAATTGATATGTTCCAGTTTTTCTTCTTCGATATCTGCTTGAGCTGGATCAGTTTCTGCACTTTTAAGTAAAATATTTATTGCACGCTTTAGTTCTTTAAATTTATCTTTTAAGTTTAGTTCTAATGTAGGATTATAAGATTCAATCAAATGAGCATGTCGAATCATTAAGTCATCAATCTGATGTTTAATGATTCTAAGATCTGATCTATTCTTTGGTAAAAGATCTATTCCGGCTCTATGATTAGCAAGGAGTAGGATTTGAGGACTTATATTATCGAGTCTTTTGGATAGAGATTTTAATGTATTTGAGTTAAGGTTATGGCGGTTTTTTGCAAGTTCAGCAGATTGTTTTTCTGATATATGAACTACTAGTCGTGGGTGATTTAGATCGAGATGTTCTAATATTGCAATCTCTTTTGCTAAAGCTATTTGTTGATTGAAATAATTTAAATCATTTAGTCTGTTTCTAGGAACTTCAGGAACTTGATCTGTTGGTTTTAGACTCTTTAATTTTTCTCTTAAACCCTGTGTGGCGACCTGAATTACTGAAGCTTTAATATCTGCTATGGAATCAAGACTATCTTTGACGTTTCTAAAGCCACCAAAAATACTTGAATTTTTACTATCTCTTGGATTTTTACCAATACAATCTCTAATAATTGCTTGGACTGCTTTTTGATTTGTGCTTAGCAGTTTTCTAGGTAAGAATAGATGACCCCTGCTACTTGTTAAATTTGATTGTGTTTGAAAAACTGTTGACATATTATATAAGCAGATAAAAGAAACTCAGCTATATCTTATCTTTCTTTTGGGAACCAAACAAGAGGCAATTCTTAAGATAAGTCCAAATATGCTATATCTATATAAGATTATCATGTTAGTCTTGCTTCTTGATCTTATCTAATGTCAATCATTGATAATAATCTAACATCAAATAACCCTCCAACACTTATTGGAGTTGGCCCCCTTGTACCTATAACTCAAGACAATCCTATAGCAACTACTAGCTCAACTATAGATACTGCAGTACCACCAAATTTTCATGCAAATTTTTCTTACCACTATAAACCTGCAGCTAAAGGTCCAGATTTTAAATTGCGACCTTTTCAACAAGATGCTATTAATCGAGTAGAAGAAGCTAAGACGCTTCTTCTAACGGCTCCTACTGGTGCTGGTAAGACGTCTATCGCTTATGCAGCAATGATGAAAGCTTTATATGAAGGTAGGACTTTTATTTATACAGCTCCACTTAAGGCTATTAATGAACAGAAGCAAGATGAATTTAAGACTGAGATTATCAATCAGCTAGTTGAGAATCGTGAACTTTGGAAGGAGAGATTATTTGCTGGAATAGATTTAAGTGATGAAACTATGGTGAAAGAAAGAGCCAAGGCTTTTGCAGACAACGCTGTTGGTTTAATCACTGGTGATAGACAAACAAAAGGTTATTTAAATGCTCCAGTCAAGATTATGACTACAGAAATATATAACATGATGAGTCAGCGAGATTTCTATCAGCCTGAAAAAGAACCATATTTGAAAAGCAATAGGACAGTAGTTTTTGATGAAAACCACTATCTGGGAGATCCTGATAGAGGCTGGGTTTGGGAGGAGAGTATCATGTTTACTCCAGATACAGCACAGATTATTGGTTTGTCTGCGACTGTAGGTAATGCCCAAGAACTAACCGATTGGATGAAACAAACTGTTTATAGAAAAATACCAACTAAAGTTGAGTTGATTCAAGTGCCTTTGGAAGATAGACCTGTTCCACTTAAATATTTTAGTTTCAATAAACAGTCTAATAAAGAATCTAAGATGCAAGTTAAATCATTCAATGGTAAGGAAATTTGGTCTATAGATTCAGAAGTAGCGAAAGAGGAGGAAGCAGAGGCAGCTTCTGCTACTGATGGTGAGAAAATAAAGCGTATTGATAAACAATTAGTCGCACTTACAAAAATTTTAAAAACACACGATAAGCTTCCAGCAATATTTTTCAGATTCAGTAGAGCGGGTTGTGATGTAGCTGTGGATGAGATTGCATCTGATCCAAATATTGATTTAGTAACTGAGGATGAGAGATCACAAATCGAAGCTGAAATTCTTAAAGCTCAGCAAGAAGATGAATACTTAAAGTTAGAAGATACTAGTCCACTTCTTCAGGGCGTTGCTGCCCATCATGCTGAACATTTACCTAGCTATAAAAAACTAGTTGAAAAACTTTTTGAGAAAGGTTTAATTAAAGCGGTTTGTGCTACCAGTACTCTGGCGGCTGGAATTAATATGCCAGCAAGGACAGTGGTCATTACTGATCTTGAAAGACGTACATCTGTTGGTAATAAAGTAGAAACTTTTAGTGTCTCTGCTGTAAAGCAAATGTCAGGTAGAGCAGGTAGACCAGGGCTTAATAAACAATCAAATCAAGCAGGAGATCAAGAGGGTAACGTGATATTTATGTGTGATCCAAATGAAGAAAAGAAAATTCAAACTAAATATATTAATGCTCAACCTGAAAAAATCATAAGTAATTTAAAGCCTCATTATCAAACCTTATTTACTATGTTGGATAGTTTGACTAATGCAAAAGGTACTTTAGATCAAAAAGTAGAGAGTTTTATCAAGTATTATAGTGAGAATAGTTTACTAGAATTTCAAACCAAACCAGGAGATTTGGATAAAGATTTACCAGCTAGAATAAATATTTTTAAAGATAACTATAAGGCAATGATTAAGCTATTATGGGAGCTTAATTACATAACTGACACTGGGCAGCTGACAGCTAAGGGGAAAATTGCAAAAGAAATTAAATTTGGTAATCCTATTTTTATAACAGAGTTTATATATAAGATAGATGAGATTATGAGGAAGGAGAAGCTATCAGTAAGGTTAGGTGAATTTGCTGCCCTGATGTCTATGTTTGCTCAAGATGAATCAACTTGTGAAGAAGATGAGTTGCAAAAATTTATGGATAAAACTTGTGAATCAGCTAAAGCAACACCAGGATTTATGAAAATATCTCAATTGTTTAATGCATTCATTGGACAACACAATGCAATAAGACAGAAGCAATTGTTAGCAGGTGTTACTACCGAGCCTCTTTCTATAGACTACGGTAATTTTTATGCTGTAAGAAATTGGACTGGTTATGGAGAAAATTCTCGAGGTTTAAATGATTTAGAACAATTCCGAACAATAAAAGGTGAGAATGATCCTCCAGGTAAGGCGCTTAAAGGTTTGCAGCGTGTTTTAAAATTGCTCGGATACTTAAATAAGGCTAAAATTAGTATGGGAACCAGCATGCCTTTCCCTAGAACAATTAAAGAATGTTTAGAGAAATGTCTTGAAACTAAGGGTAGATCTCCAGCAATTTTCAAGAGAGGTATATTGAATTCTGCAATGTGATTGCGTATTTCGAGTTAAAGCATAAGTTAAGATATTTTTTATATTTACATATCTAAACTAAGCTAGTAAAGGGCTATAATTATCAACTCGTATGGCAACCAAAACTAAGAAAAAACTACAAAACCGCATCAGAATCAAGCTTAAGAGCTATGACGCTGCTAACCTTGATGCTTCTGCTAAGCAGATTGTTGAGGCCGCTGAGAGAACAGGAGCGCGTATTGCTGGTCCTATTCCTCTTCCTACTAATATCCGTAGATATTGCGTACTTAGATCACCACACGTTGATAAGAAATCACGTGAACATTTTCAAATCAAAACACACTCACGTTTAATTGACCTAGTAGATCCTACTCATGAAACTACAGTTGCACTCAAGGACTTAGATCTACCGGCAGGTGTTGATATATCTGTTAAGGTATAAGAAACTATTCTATTTGCATATTTTTAAGCTAAGTATATAATCTTAGTAGAGGAAAACATGATGTCAAAACGATTAGTAGTAGTTCTAGTTCTATTAGCTATGTTACCAGTTAATGCAGATTTTAAAGAAGGTTTAAAGCAGACAGGAAGTATTCTTGTCGGAGTTCCCACAGGATTCTTTGTTGGTGCTGTCAGAGGAGCGACTAGCAAGGGTACTGAATATGTTTCTGATCTTTCCAATGACCTTGAAAACCCTATAGCTAAGGTAGTTGCCTATCCTACAGGAGCAATAGTAGGCGGTGTCGCAGGTTTGGTGACTGGCGCAACTAAAGGTTTAGTTGATGCATTTTACTATGGTATTAATGATCCCTTCTCTAAAGAAAGTCTTAGCATAGATGGTGAAGACTTTTTAGACTATGATCCTTATGAAGTGATTCATTATAAGGATCATAGTGAAACTAAAGTAATAAATTAATCCCAATACCCCCACTTCGCACGTTGGTGTTGGGTTTCCAATATAATATAATTAAGGATTCAGATTTTTAATCGAAATCCGTGTGTAGATTGGTAGTTTCATCATGACCTGGTCCAAGTCTTGGACTGCCTACATTATGTTCATGAATAGGTGAACGATAAGTATCTGGTAGTTGCTCAGGTACAGCAAACCAAGCACTAATAGTTTCTCTATTGGTATTGTTACCATCTGCTGCCCTTTCAGGAGGTTTATCTTGTATTTTTGTGGGTAAAGCTGTTGAATTTAAAGCCTGAGATGCTGGAGACATAGAATTTAATGACATTCTCTTGATTGTAGTTGATATTAACTAGATATGTCAAGATTTAAGGTTGAAATTTGCTACATTTAGCCTTACTCCATGCTGACTTTCCAAGATACTTTAATCAATCATATTCTACCTCGCGTCCAGAAGCCAGGACAATATATTGGTAATGAATGGGGTGCGCGCCATAAGGATTGGGACTCTGCTAAATCGCGCATGGCGATTGTCTATCCAGATTTATATGAACTTGGCATGTCTAATTTTGGTATTAAGATTCTTTACAATATAGTCAATAATCATCCTGATTACCTTTGTGATAGAGCTTTTGCAGTTATGCCTGATATGGAAGCTCTAATGAAAGAGCAACAGTTGTCGTTATGGGGTTGGGAGAGCGCTAGACCGCTTAAGGAATTTGATTTCATTGGTTTTTCACTTGCTTATGAACTTTGTTACACGAATGTACTTAGTGTTATGGATCTAGCTGGAATTCCCTTGCTCTCAAAAGATCGCAGCAACAGCGATCCGTTGATTTTCGCTGGTGGTCCAGCGGTGTTTAATCCTGAGCCTATGGCTGAGTATATAGACTTCTATATAGTTGGTGATGGTGAAGAATTGATTCTAGAGATACAAGCGACAATGCTTGAGTTTCGTAAAAGGTGTCCGGGTGACGGGGTGGCTGAGTGTCTAAGAGAAGAGTTGCTTTATGAACTATCAAAACTACAGGGCATTTATGTTCCAAGATTCTATACTCCAGATCTTGCTGATAACTATTTACCTAAACCCTCACCCACCCACGCACTCACTCACCCAGTCACTTTCCCTGTGCGCAAACGTATCACTCAATACCTTACTGATACTAACCAACCAGTCTCTGGTCCAGTACCGCATTTGACTACGGTGCAGGATAAACAAGTATTAGAAATTCGTCGTGGTTGTGATAGAGGTTGTAGATTCTGTCAAGTTGGTTATACCTATCTACCAGTCAGAGAGCGCTCTGGAGAAGATTTACTCAGATTAAGTAAAGAATCAGTACGCAAGTCTGGCTACGAGGATATGACACTTCTTTCTCTGTCAGCGAGTGATTATACTTGTCTAACAGAAGCTGCAAGGGCAATCAATGACGAACATTCAGAGCATGGTATTGGTTTATCTATGCCATCACAGCGTGCTGATAGATTTAATGTGCATCTTGCTGCTGAAGTCACTGGTGCGCGCAAGTCTGGTATGACCTTTGCGCCAGAAGCAGGTACAGAGAGATTACGTAAGATTATTAATAAGGGTCTTAGCGATACTGAGATCAAGAACGCTATTCAAGGAAGTTACGAGCAGGGTTGGGATCATATCAAACTCTACTTTATGATTGGTTTACCCTTTGAAGAAGATGAAGATCTAGAAGGTATTCTTGATATATTAAGTTGGTCTTTTGCTATGGCTAGAGCAGTTGGTAAACAAAGTCGCCGTAAGCCTTTGAATATAAGTTGTACACTTTCTACTTTCGTACCTAAGACTTTCACTGCATTTCAATGGTTCTCACAATGCTCGCAAGCAGAGTTTCACCGTAAAGAACGATATATTATTGATGGGCTCAAATCCCGTCGTATAGCAAAGTTCGTGAAGCTGAATTATACCGAACCAGAGTTAGCTTTAATTGAATCAGTATTATCGCGCGGTGATAGACGCTGGGGACAAGTGATTCGTAAGATCTGGGAGTCAGGTTCGCGTCTAGATTCTTGGTCAGAGAATTTTAAGATAGAACGCTGGCAGAAAGCAGCCGAGGAATGTGGATTAGATCTGGAAGAAGAAGCTTCACGTCATCGTGAACCTGGATCTAAGCAAGCTTGGGATGTACTTAGCATAGGTTTCACTGATAAGTTTCTCTTACATGAATGGCAGCAAGCTGTAGAAGCTTTAGAGACTGCACCTTGTACTGAGAATAAGTGTCATGCTTGCGGAGTTTGTTTTAATTTAAACGTGAAGAATATTGTAGTGAATGACTTATCCGATAAGAATCCTTTCATTGAGACATTAATGGATGAGAACTCTAAATTGAATGAAGACACTGAGGTTATTAAACAGAGCTGGCTTATAAAGGCACAGAAGTATAAAGAACTAATTGATTTTATCGATGCCGTCATCCTGAGGAGCGAACGAAGTGAGCAAGCCTGTCCTGAGCGAATGCGTCAGGATCAGGATCCACTGATTACGGTTGATAGTGGATCCTTACGGTCGGGCTTCGCCCTCCCTCAGGATGACGATCTACATAGATCCCTTACGGCTAAACCTCTGCCAACCGTCGTAGTTCGTGATACATATTCAGTCCAGAAAATAAGATTAAAAATTACTAAGCTTGGCGATTTACGGTTTATCTCACATCTAGACTTTGCGCGCTTAATTGAACGTGCTATCCGTAGATCTGGCTTGCCTGTAGTCCATTCTACTGGCTTTAATCAGCGAATGAAGATCAGTTGGGGGGCAGCTTTGCCGTTATTTGTGGAAAGTATGGGGGAATATATAGAGATAGATCTGGCTGAACGTTTTGTTGATCTTGAAAATTTAAAAGAAATTTTAAACCAAGAATTGCCAAAACAGGCTAGAATACTACTGGCTAGAGAAGTATCTCCAAGCGAAAAAGTTTCTATTAGTGACATTGTTGAAACAGTTTATACAGCTAATTTAATAAGTAGTAACTTGAGTGACGGAGAATTAGATTTTGCCATTGAAAGTTTTCTTGCTAGGGGGGTAATCTGGATAAGTCATTTATCCAAAGGCAAGGAGAAGTCTAAAAACATTAGAGACCAAATAATCGACATGCGACTTTTAGATTCTTCAATAATAGAGCTTAGATTGAAATCAACCCAAAGAGTTGACCAAGTTCTAAATGCTTTAGTGCCTGGTTCGGTATGGCAGGTTTGCAAAACTGAGACTATCTTAGCTAATGCAGATTCTGTTGTCATGGTTTAGCTTCCTAAGAGTTAATCATGGCGAAATAGTTTTCCTTGGGATAAACCCCAAATAAAGGATAGGAGTATATATAAATGAGACAATTAGTAATTTCTGAACAGGATAATGTTGCTGCCTTAATGGATAATGGCAAGGCAATAGATTTCATAATATCCAAGAATGATTTTAGTGTAGGTGATATTTATGCAGTAACTGTAGAAAATATCATGCAATCGATTAACGCGGTATTCGTTAAATTGCAAGATGGACAAATGGGCTTCTTGCACGCTAACGATATACCAGGACGTGGTTTATTAAATGATAGATTAAGTCCAGGACAAAGGTTACTAGTACAGATAGTGAAAGAACCTACTGGTAATAAGGGTCCTAGAGTGAATTTAGCGATCTCTATTCCAGGTAGATATTACGTTCTTACTTCTGAGAATAAGAATATAGCTATCTCGAGAAGAATTAGTGATAATGCTGAAAGAGATAAACTAAGATCAATAACTAATTTAATGAAGCCTGAAGAGCTTGGAGTGGTGATTAGAACTGAAGCTTCTGGTCGTACTCAAGAAGAACTTGAAGAAGATTTCTTAAATATCTGGGAGAAATGGAAGAATGTTGTAGATAAATATGACAGAACTGATGGTTGTGGTCCTATATTTAAAGAGTCTGATTTCTTATATACAACTCTTCGTGATTATTATAATAACAATATTGATGAGATAGTTGTTGCTGGTATCCAAGCCAAATACAAATGCCAAGAGCATCTTAAGAGCTGGACTGGTAGAGAAGTTAATGTTAATTTTCATGACCAGGATCAATTATTAATCAAGACTGATGTTATTAAAGAGTTGCGTAATTGTCTTTCTAATAGAGTTAACTTACCAAGTGGTGGTTACATTATTATTCAAGGTATGGAAGCTTTAACTGCTATTGATATTAACTCTGGTAAATTTACGAGTTCTAACACCTTGCGTGAAACGGTTCGTAGAACCAATATGGAAGCTGCAGTCGAGATTGCTCGTCAAATGCGTTTACGTAATATTGGTGGAATGATTATTATCGACTTTATTGATATGGCTGATAGAGCTGATCGTATTGCTGTAATAGAAGTTCTTGAAGCTGCTGTTAGAAACGATAAAGCTAAACCGCAAGTAGGACAACTTTCTGATTTATGTTTAGTGGAAATTACACGTAAACGTTCAGGACAGTCTCTAGCAGAGACTTTTGGTAATATTTGCCAACAGTGTGCTGGTAGTGGCGTAATATTTAATCTTAAAGGTGCTGATGATTCATCACATTCTCATCATGCTGCTAATCGTAGATCACGTCCACCACAACATCAACAATCACGAGGTTACCAACAACGTAATGATCGTCCTGAACGAGGTGATCGCATGGATAGATCAGAGCGTAGTGATAGGCTAGATCGTCCTGAAAGACCAGAACGCGCGGATAGACCTGAGCGTGGTGATAGACCAGAACGTGTTAGCACTGGTAGCGTGCCAGGTGATAGACCAGAACGTAATGATAGAGGTGATCGTAGACCTGGTAATCGTAACAGACCTAATAATCGTTATGGTAACCGTGATTTCAGAGATAATAGATCTAGAAATAATAATAGACCTGGTTTTAGACCTGGGGCTATAGAAGGTGGAGCTGAAGCCGGAGCTGGTGGAGGAAATGAATCTGAAGCGCCAGCAGGAGCAACTAATGAGTCTTTTGAGTCAGCAAACAACCCTACTAGTGAACTAACTAAGAGTAAGAGTTTTAGTGCTACTCATATGGTAGAAGAAAGAACTCCAGCGTTCGAAGCTCCGGCGCCAGCACCGGTAGCTCCAACTCCTACTGCTGAGTAGATCAAAACGCTATAATAAGCTCTATGACAGTAATTAATTACAGTCTTGATGCTATTTCTAAGGCTGTGGCTTTGCTTGAGCCATTGCCGTATAAGACTATTCATATCGCTGGTACTAATGGTAAGGGTTCTACTTGTAGTTTCCTTGAGCTTTTATACCTTAATTCTTTGCCTGAAATTAAAATTGCTAAGTATATAAGTCCGCATATCTGGAAACTAAATGAAAGATTCTCTGTGAATGGTATTGATATTATTGATACTCAGCTAGAGACTATCAAGCTTCAAGTTTCTACTACTAACTCAGAATGGAATTCATTAACTGACTTTGAGCGCGAGACACTTATAGCTTTAGAATATTTTCGTCAAGAACAAGTAGATATCGCTATCTTGGAAGTGGGACTGGGAGGGCGTTTGGATGCGACTAATATTATCGCTACTGAGAAGCGTCTGGCTACTGCGATTACTAATATAGCTTTTGATCATATGGACTATCTTGGCAATACCTTGGAGAAGATTAGATCTGAGAAGGAAGGAATTAAGTGTGAAGGGGTGCCGCATTTTGAAGGCTTGCAAGTGCATGCTAAAGGAAATCCAAACTCTGTTACTGGTATTAATTTCTTATTAGCTTTGGAGATCTTTGAGTCGATTAATAACCTAAAGGTATCAGAATCAGTTAAGACTAAAGTAATAGAACAGTTTCCTTTAAGATATAAAGGACGTTTTAATTATAACAATGGCATTCTTGTTGATGGAGCTCATAATCCTGATGGTATGCGGGTTCTCAATAGTTTCATTGGATCTTTAGGGCAAAACTTTGATCATAAGATTTTTGTTCTAGCTTTCCTTGATAAAGATTATCAATCTTGTTTGCAAGAATTGTTTGCAAATGATGTCTTGAATATTGATAGAGATATCGTAATTCTTACTGAGCTTGATTCAGGGAGAGCTACACCTGCAGCTTTCATTGAAGAATATATTGAAACTAATTGCCTGATTATTCAGGATCCACATGAAGCTATTACTAAAGCTAAAGAGCTTAAGACTGAGAATGATTTAGTAGTGATTACTGGAAGTTTAAAGTTAATTGCTTGTAGTTAAACCATCTTAAAGCCAAGTAAAGCCGAACTAAGCATAAAAATTATTACGAAAACCCAGGTCATATTGTCGAGTTTCTCATCAGCACTGGTTCTTACACCTTTAAATGCATGAGCAGATGAACCTATAGCTCCTAAACCCTCTGTCTTAGGATCTTTGATCAATACGAAGAATACAGTTAGTAGTCCAGAAATCAGTTGTAATGCAAATACTATAGTGCCCATAAATAGGATTATAACATATTAGATTTCTTATTCTAAGCTAATTTTTCCAAGCTTGGCTTCACGAAAATCCTTAAGAAAAGCGTTGGCAGTTCTTTCTACATCAGGCTCACCTTCACGAATATGAGTTTTCTTAAGGGCTATTTGCTCTAGAAGTAGATCATCATTAGCCTCAATATTTTCAAGCTTATAATACTTAACGATTAAACCAGGATAGAGTTTCTCAATAAGTCTTATGCCTTCACGTGCCACTAGTATATGATCATAAGCATTATCACCTAAACAATTACATAAGGCTAATTTCAGTGCTTGATCTTCAGTATAAAATTTAGCTGGAATAATTCCAGGAGTATCAAGCAGTTTGATATTGAGTTTAGATTTAACATCTACCCATTGCTGTTGACGTGTTACACCAGCTTTATCTGCGACTTTAGCTTTTTTGCTTTGAGCTAGAGCATTGATAAGTGAAGATTTACCCACGTTGGGGTAACCTACAACTATTACTCGCGCCGGTCTATTAAGTATGCCCTTAGCTAAGTATTTCTTCTCTATTGGTTTAGCTGCTTTCTCTATGGCTTGAATAATTTTTTTTAGAGAATTTCTGTCTCTGGAATTAATAGCGATAAATTTCTTGCTGGTATCTGCTAAATCAGCTTTATTTAAAATTGTGATTATAGTTTTAGTTTTAACCCAATCTTCTAAATCCTTATGTCTACTAGCTTCTGGTATACGTGCATCTCTTAGCTCTATAACTATGTCTATGATCTTGAGCTTTTCTCTGAGCTCTCGCTCAGCCTTAGCTATGTGACCGGGATACCAGCTGAATTTGTTTAGTTTTGCTTTGGTATCTGTCATTAGCTAAGAACTCAAAGCAGGATTAAGTAGACTTGCTATGTCATTAACAGAGTTAATATTTGTTACTGGGAATCTACGATCTTGCTTCTTAATTAAACCAGCTAGAACTTTTCCTGGACCTACTTCTACGACTTCGGTGATAGCGCCTTGATTAGGATCTAATAGAAACCTTACAGTGTCAGTCCATTGTACTGATCCGGTCATTTGTTTCTTGAGATTAGCTTTAATTTCGTTTGCGTTAGTAACTGGCATGCCGGTAATGTTTTGAATCACAGGGATAGAAGCATTATTGAAATTGCAAGCATCTATAGCTTTAGCAAACTCTTCTGATGCAGCTTGCATAAGCGGAGAGTGGAAAGCACCGCCGACATTTAAAGGAATAACTTTAGCTCTTAGAGCATTCTCTTCACAGAATTTATTTACTGCTGCAGCTAAGGCTTCCATACCTGCTTTAGTTCCAGTAGCCACGATTTGATCTGGAGCATTGTAATTGGCTACTGAAGCAGCTTCTACTTCTCTGATAATCTCGTTGAGCTGAGTTTCTTCCATGCCTACTATTGCAGTCATAGCACCAGATGGTGCATTCTCCATTAACTCTGCTCGCTTAATTACTAGTTTAATAACATCTTCAAGACTAAGTACATCTGCCATATATAATGCAGAGAACTCTCCTAGGCTATGTCCTGCGACATAGTTTGGTTTGGATAATTTACCTTGTTTAATAGCCTCTTTAAGCTCTGCTGCAAGCGCAATGCTTAGAGTAAGAATAGCTGGCTGAGTATAAAGAGTTCTGGTGAGAGTTGCTTCTGGTCCATTGAAACTCACTTCCGAGATAGAAGGTTGCTTAGTGAAAATATCATCTACTTTTTTGTATATAGCAGAGATAGTTTGATTAGCTTCTGCAGAGTCTTTGCCCATGCCTACTGATTGAGCACCTTGTCCAGGGAATACCATTGCGTAATTGTTCATAACGCATTAATAATATCACGAGCGACAAAGAGGCGTAAATCTTTCAAAAAATTCATTGCCTACTTCTGCCGGATCTTTCCAATCTTTGATATCAAGTTGGATAGACACATCTCCATTGAACTCATTAAGACGTGGAGTATATACTATGGTGATTTCTGCTTTAGTCCCAAATGGATAAGTAGCAAGAAATTCTTCTGCACGATTCCAAATTACTGCCTCGTACTTTTTGGTTTTGTTTGAGGTCTCAAGATTCTCTGATAAAAATAGTTTAATATGCTTTCCTTCCTTACCAAGAAGACGCATGGATTCTATTCTTAAAGGTCCTGATATAAACGAAGCTTGAGCATGCTCTATACCATAAGGTGCTAACTTGGCTAACCTAGCGATAAACTGCGGAGTGATTTCGTGTAATCTAAGTGCTGCATCAATCTTAATTCTTTTATTTAAATTTTCATCTGCTAATTTTTTTCTAAAACGTTCACGAATAGTTTTTATTAATATAGGAATATTTTCTTTGGCTACACTGAATCCTGCTGCCATCCTATGTCCACCAAACTTACTAAACAAGCTTGTTTGCTCTTGTATAGCCTTCATTTCTTCATATATATCTAAATTAGGAACGTTAATACAGCGTACTGAACCTCTTGCATGGCTATCATCTATTGCCATAATAAATACTGGTAGATGAAATTTATCCAAGAGTCTGCTTGCTACTATACCTATCACACCATGATGCCAACCCTCTTCAGCCAGCACTATGACGTTATCATCAAGCATGGACATGTCTTGAGCAATGATGCGAAGAGCTTCATCTTGAATTTCATTACAAAGCACTTGTCTATTGCGGTTTTCATCATCTAAATCTTCACAAAGCATTTTAGCTTCAGCAAGATCTTCGCTTATCATTAATCTTACAGCTCTTTCTGCATCAGCTAATCTTCCTGCAGCATTGATTCTTGGTGCAAGTCCAAACCCAATACTCTCAGTATCCACATTGCCAGTAGCTCTGGATATTTGCAAAAGCTCTTGCAGACCAATTTTAGAAGTTTGGGTTAGAACTTTTAATCCTAATTGAGTTAAATATCTATTCTCAGCTCTAAGAGGTGCTAGGTCAGCAATCATCCCTAATGCTACTAGATCTAATAGTGAGTGACTACATACTTTAGCTTCTGCTGGAGACAACATGTCGTGTAGTAATAGCTCAGCTAATTTATAAGCTACTCCTACTCCCGGAAGATAATGTAGTGGATGCTCTATTGGAAGAGTTTTAGGATTACAGTTAGCAATACTTGGTGGTGGATTACTTGGTATAGAGTGATGATCTGTAATAATTACATCAAGACCAAGAGTATTAGCATAGGCAACTTCATCGTAATTACTTATGCCGCAATCACAGCTAATCATAAGGTCTATCTTCATATCCTCACGAATTTTTCTAATAGCTTCTTTATTAATACCGTAACCTTCTGTATGTCTGCTTGGTATGTAATATGAGACCTGGTATCCAAGCATTAAAAAGGCTCTATAGAGTAGAGCTACAGAACTAGTACCGTCTACATCGTAATCTCCATAAATAAGAATTTTTTGTTTGGCTGCTAGAGCCTCCTTGATACGCCTGAAAGCTTTATCCATTTCAGGAATTTCAAGAGGGTCGGATGGGATAACTTCATTAATACCTAAGTAATATATGGCACTATTCCTGGTAGCCACACCTCTGTTTAATAAAATTCGCGCTAATAAACTATCTCCTTGCGCTAATTCAAGTAAGTCTGCCGGAATGGGTAGTTGTGGATGGATAGACCAACTGTAGGTCATGGGTCAATTTTAGCCTAATTTTCATTAACATAATCTATTTGATTTTCTTGAAAACTAAGAGTCTTCCATGTCAAGGAAGCTTGAATTATCGTCCTCTGATCGTGATTCTATTTTATCAATTTTTGCTTGAATTCTTTCGGCTTTTTTATCTTTACCCTTTTCTTCAGCCCTTTCAAGCCTTTTCTCTAGTCTATCTAATCTTTTTGAAGATTTAGAATTCTCATGGTCAGTGTTAGTTGAGTCTGAACTAGTTTCATCTCCCTGTTTTGACCGTGACTCTATTTTATCGATTTTTGCTTGAATTCTTTCAGCTTTTTTATCCTTGCCTTTTTCTTCAGCCTTTTCAAGTTTATTTTCTAATCTATCTAGTTTTTTTGAAGATTTGGAGTCATCATTGTTAAGCTGTGTTGAATCTGAACTAGGCTCGTCATCTCCCTCTCGTGACTTTATTTTATCAATTTTTGCTTGAATTCTTTCAGCTTTTTTATCCTTACCTTTTTCTTCAGCCTTTTCCAGTTTTTGTTCTAATCTATCTAATCTTTTTGAAGAAGGTTTAGATTCATCAGTAGAAGATGTTGACGTTGATGTTCGTTGAGAAAGTTGTGTGTGTGAATCTGTAATAAATTTATCTATGCTGTTACTAGTAGTATTGGAAGTATTACTGATACGAGACGAAGTTACAGTAGATTTACTTTTATCTATCCAGTCCTTGAGAAAGCTCAACCTATCAGTGGAATTTGAGTCGCCTGAATTTATACTGGCTGAATGAGGATTACTCCTTATTATGCCAGTTATCCTAGGCTGATTATTAGAATTTACGCCTGTCATACCTTAGTGATAAAAAATTTAAGTTAAGGTAAGGTTAACAGCCGACTTATTTATAGCTAATTAGTTAGTAGCTGACATTTGGCTCTTGTAACTATCTTGATTTTTATAACCGCTCACTATTTTTGGATTAAATCTTTTATTTAATTCACCAATTTGTTGTTTTGCCATATCAATAATTTCAGTAGATTTTTCCTCTACTTCTCTTCTTAATTCTTTACCAGCTTTAGGTGCACTTAATATACCAGCTATATATCCTATTGCTGCACTTAAACCAGCTAATAAAGTTAAATTACAAGTGTTTTGAGCTATTTTCTGAGCCGTTTCGAGTGGTGATTTATTTTCGTTTTTCATTTTAAGTTTCTCCTTTAATGTAATTAATAGACCAAAACACAATATTTTGGCTTCATTAACTAATCTATAATCTCTATAAACATTATACCACAAATGATTTGAATACAAACAATAATGATTGAATTTAATGTTTAATAAAAGCTTAAAAGCAAGGATTTAAGCTTTTACAGCCTTATAAGCTTTGATAAGCATATCTCTTAGCTCTGGATTTTGGTTTAGTTCAGGATTACATACTAAAGCCATGTTTAAATCAGTTTTATTTGATGGTAATCTACGATCTATAAGTTTGGATTTATCCAACGCAACTCCACGTTCTAAAGCAATAAGTTCTAAAAACGCTTCTACTATAGGAGGAAACTCAAATCCAGTGAGACGTGAACTATGACTATAAAATTCTATATAGTCTTTCACAGACTCTAGAGGAGATTTTGCCACTATTTCTAATACTCCTTGAAGTCTGTCTTTTTGAACTAAATTAAGAGCAGCTATAAGTTGCCTTTTGAAATCTTGGTGTAAAGAAGGTGTTTTGCTTAAAGCTTGAATTAAATCTGCGCGCTTTAATTTTTTATCAGTTATAACATCGCTATAGTCTACAGGCATTGAAGCAAAACGATGTTGAGCAATGTACTGAAGAGTATCTAATACTATGGGAGGAAGTTCTGCATCCTTACAATCTTGCTCAAATGATGGAAGATAGTCTCCTGTTTTACCATCACCGGGATTGATTCTTTCTAAGATCGTTCTAATAGTTTGGTTCTGTTGTCTATAAACTGAACCTCCAGTTGTTGCTAGACGTACAGTTCCTGCAGGACTAGCTGGATTAGATCTTGGAGTTGTGCTAGCAGTTGCTTCTGCTGGTGCTTGAGTAACAGTGTCAATTACTATATCAATTGGACTAGCTGTTAGATTTGCTCCTGTAGTTCTAGCAAGTACTTGACCAACGCTAACAGGTGGTCTGTCAGTAGATTTATCAGTAGGCGTAACAGTTGGTTTTACTGTTGATTGAGTAACTGGTCTTCTAGGTTTACCACTGCCTGAAATGTGAGGGACTTTGCCAGAATTTTTTTTGTCGTAAATGTTACGTACCACGATTGATATCTTAACTTACATCAATGATCAAAATCAAGGTTTAAGGGTGACTAACTTACACCTGTAATGGTGCTCCCGAGGTGACTTGAACACCTGACCAATCGATTATGAGTCGACTG
>CAZKAT010000007.1:0-135360 GCA_964551135.1 uncultured Gammaproteobacteria bacterium
TATTTGTCAATAAAGGTACTAGCACTACTGCAAGATTTGAAATTGAATTCTATAGTGATGGTAGTGTTTATTTCCTCAATGGTAATAGCGGCAACACTTATGGTTCAATTGCCAACAATGACACTAGCTGGCATTATGCAGTGCAAGTTTTCGATGGTAGCTTAAGTGCTAATGCTAGATTACTTGGATATATTGATGGCGTTAGTCAGTCATTAAGCTATACTGGCACTCAGCCTTCTACCACAGCTTCACTCTCTGGTAATTTCCAAATCGGTAAACTTTCTACAGCCTCAACTTATGCTAATGGATTTATAGATGAAGTGCGCGTAGCAAACAAAGCTAGAAACCGCAATTGGATTCTTACTGAGTACAATAATCAATCTTCACCAACTACTTTCTATACTATAGGTGATACAGATGACAAGAATAATAATCTTTATCCTAAAATAGTTAAGTTGGTTCCAGCTAATGCTAGTACTCAAGTTGGCAAACGCTCTAAGCTTTATATGACTTTCAGCACCAGCGTTTCAGGCGGTGCCGGTAATATAGTTATCAAAGATGCTAGTAACAATTCTACTTTTGATACCATTGCTTGTTCTGCAGTCAGTGGTGGTGGAACTGCTAATATTACTATTAGTCCAAGCAGCTCATTTACTGCCAATAAAACTTACTATGTAAACATCGACACAAACTGTTTCTATGACGGTTCTGCAAATTACTATCCTGGAACTACTGATAGATATGTTTGGAGATTCTCGACTATAACTGGTAGCTATGATACGACTATCTACCAGATACCACCAGGGATTTAATACACACCTTGACGTCGCACGCGTCCGCGTCATTTTCAACATAAAATCAACAATACGCACCTTGACGTCGCATGCGTCCGCGTCATTTTCAAGATAAGCTAGCGTGTAATCACGTAAGGTATTTTATCGACTTAGTAAAATATTAGCAGAGAATTTATTATGCCATGTCCAGTTTGTATCGATTTTGAAAATGGTATTTATCACGTATACAATAGAGGCGTTAACAAGCAAAGTATTTTTTGTGACGATGATGATAGATGGTATTTCATTAAACTTTGTAAAATAGCAAATCTGAAATATAGCATCGAGTTTCTAGCCTTCTGTTTGATGGGTAACCATTATCATCTATTCGTTCATACTCCTCAAGCTAATTTATCTAAAGTAATGAAATATATTGATGAACGTTTTTCAAAATATTTCATCAAAAAATATAAATCAGATAAAAAAAGCGGGCACACTTTTATGGGACCTTATGGTCGTAGAATAGTGCAAACTGACCGTTATGCAAGTACGTTACTAGCATACATTCATAACAATCCTTTCAAAGACAGGTTTGTAGAACATCCAGCAGACTACAAGTGGTCAAGCTATAACTATTATGAAAATGGTAAGAATGATTTTGGTTTTATTAACAAGGCAACACTTGAAAGTAAATTTACGCCCATGCCCAGAGATCTAAACGGCAAGGGCATTATTGACCCATATATGGCAAATTGGGATCCTGATGAACACATGCTCGGCAATTTAATATTAGGAGATCTTGAATTTGCAATAAACATATATCAAAATCATTTGCAGCATAAAAGTTGTCAAAAAAAATTACCTGTACTAAATAAATTCAAACAAGTGATCGATTCAAAAACTTTACGCAACTTCATTAACTCCTTAGATATTGATCCTTATATTTACCGCAATATTTTAATTTATTCTCTACTCGAATGGACTGAATTACAATCACCTCAACTCGAAAATGAATTTGGAATACAAGCAGCCAGCATTAGAAGAATCAAGTCTATTGTCAACAAAAAAATCAAAGATGAAGAATCATCATATTTAACAATAATAAATACCATCAAGAATGAATATGCATTATGTTGAAAATGACGCGGACGCGTGCGACGTCAGGGTGCGTCATCTATATGGCTGAAAAAGACTACGGAGTTTACCAGTAGCACCTTGACTCTTATGAATTGGTTTCCTATTTTCTAGTGCCATAGCATCTCTGCGACGCCATGCAATCCATACTCCTCCAGGAATAGCTACTATACATAAAACAGCGAATCCAAAAATAGCGAGTTGTTCATCAAGAGGTGTTTCCATTTCTATACCTGTCTTCTTAAGAGCTTTAATAAACTCTTGCCCTTTACTAGTTTTCAGATAGACTCCTGCTGAAATTTTTAATTGTTTCAGATCTGGATCTTTATATAACCTTTCTATCACTAATCTTGCTTCAGATTCTTTCAAGAAATGTACTAATTTTTCTAGGCGTTCCTTATCAATCTCTCCGGTACTTAAATGAAGCACTTCAAATATTCGATGAATATCATCAACATTAGGTATTTTATTGCCATGCGTTGCTTTAATTAAGCTTCCTTTTAAACCATCATAATCATCTTGTGAAACCTTAAGAAGACCATCAGCAAAATCTCGCAGCTGAGGTTCTGCATCGACTATTGTTGCAAGATTTGTTAAATGATCTCTACTTACTATATGATTCACTACTGCGGCTTCATGCTCTGGAGCTGCTTGCCTAGTACAACCAACAAGAGGAAGCAAAGAGCCTCCAAGTAAGATATAAGGTGCAAATCCATTCCTTGCAATTGGCATAATATAATATACATATTATAGCAAAACTCTAATAAATAAAGGTATTTTTAACCTGATACAATACTCAGTATGAACGAAATTATCAATAAGACAGCTATTGAATTAAATGAGGCTTTTTTAAGTAAGATTCTTAGTGCTCAAGAAATAACTCAAGCTTTCCTACAACAGATAGAAACTTATGATAAAGATATCAACGCTTTTATTAGTGTTAACGGTGACCTTGCATTAGCCAGAGCTAAAGACTTAGACTCTAAACTTGCCAAAGGTGAAAAACTCGGCAGACTCGCGGGGGTACCCATTGGTATCAAGGATTTGATTAATTATACTGACACGGCAACTACTGCTGGATCTAAAATGCTTGCTGGTTACAAGTCTAGCTTTAACGCCACTATCACTGAGAAAGTTTTAGCTGCAGGCGCAATCCCTCTAGGCAAGCTTAACTTAGACGAATTTGCAATGGGCTCAAGTAATGAGACCAGCGCTTATGGCATAGTACGTAATCCCTGGAAGCTCAATTGCGTTCCTGGAGGCAGTTCTGGTGGTTCTGCTGCTGCTGTCGCTGCACGCATGGTGCCAATAGCATTTGGTACCGATACTGGAGGCTCCATCAGACAACCAGCTTCTTATTGCGGCATCACTGGACTTAAACCTACCTATGGCAGAGTTTCTCGTTATGGTATAGTCGCCTTCGCAAGTTCATTAGATCAAGCTGGACCAATGACACGTAACGTCGAAGATAATGCTCTATTACTGGAAGCTATGTCCGGTTATGATCCTCATGACAGCACCTGCTTAGATCTTACAGTGCCTAGTTATGTAGATGATATACATCATGGCTTCAAGAAAACCCAGTCTCTGAAAGGCTTACGTATAGGTATCGCACCTGAGTTCTTTGTAGAGCAAGTTAAGCCTGAAGTAAGAGCAGCGGTAGAAAACGCTATCAAGAAATATCAAGAACTAGGAGCAGAAATAGTAGATATCTCTCTTAACAAGATTAAATACGGACTGCCTACTTATTACATCATCGCTCCTTCTGAAGCTAGCTCTAATCTTGCTCGCTATGATGGAGTACGATATGGTTATAGAGATAAAAATGCTACAAGCTTAGCAGATCTATATCCTAATTCACGTTCAGAGTTTGGCGCAGAAGTAAAACGACGTATCATGCTTGGCGTCTACGCTCTAAGCTCAGGCTATTACGATGCTTACTACAAGAAAGCTCAACAAGTGAGAAGATTAATTGCTGATGATTTCAATACTGCATTCACCAAATGTGATTTAATTCTATCGCCAACTGCTCCTGCGACAGCATTTGAATTTGGTTCGAAGTCTGCTGATCCACTAGAAATGTACTTAGAAGACATCATGACAGTGACGGTAAATTTAGCAGGTCTGCCTGGTATCTCGATTAATTGCGGTTATGATTCTAAAGGACTTCCTATCGGTCTGCAGCTTATAGCACCGGCTTTAGAAGAGTCAAGGATTTACAATGCAGCCTATGCTTTTGAGAGTACGACTGATTTCAATAAATTGCCTGACCTGCAAAAATCCCTAACAGCAAATGTTTAATGCCAGATCACAATAAATTCTTAAAGAGATGCTTTGAGCTTGCTCAGCTTGGTGAAACTTATGCCTTCCCAAATCCAATCGTTGGCTGCGTTATAGTGCCCAATGGGGAAATTATCAGCGAAGGTTTCCACAGAAAATGTGGTGAAGCACATGCTGAGGTCAACGCAGTCAACTCAGTCCTAAGCAATGAGCCTCTATTTAAAGAATCAACTATCTATGTTTCCCTTGAACCCTGTGCTCATCACGGCAGAACTGCTCCCTGCGCGGATTTAATCATAAAGCACAAATTTAAACGCTTAGTATTTTCCAGCTATGATCCTAATCCTCTAGTATCTGGTCAAGGTATTCAGCGCATTCGCGAGGCAGGGATAGAAGTAATAGAACCTAAAGATTTAGATATCAAGCTAGTAGAAGAAAGTAATTGGCTAAACAGAGTGTTTTTCAAATTAATAGTCACACAATCTCAATGGATCACTCTTAAAATAGCTGCTACAGCCGAAGGGAGCATGATCTCTGATGAGAAGTGGATCACCAACAGTGAATCACGCAAGGATGTTCATAGATTACGTTCTACACATCAATTACTAGTAACCAGCATCGCTACAGTGCGCGCTGATAATCCCCTATATACAGTGCGTCATAGCCCAGAAGAATTAGGACTAGTAGATATTCACAACCCTGACATAGCTATCCTCAAGTCTAATTCCGACTTCACTGATACAGAAAGAAAGTCGCTAAATATATTTCAAGACGTTAGTAAAAATGTATTTGAATATAAAACCAATCAAGATGATTCACAAGCTTTAGAAAGATTCATCGAAGAGATGGTCTCTAAAGGCTATCAGAAGATTATGATAGAAGCCGGTCCTAGATTGTCACAGGCCTTTCTAGAATCAGGATTAGTAGATGAGATAGTACATTATGCTCCAACTTCAAACAATTCAGTTGAGAAGATCTCTAATTTATATCAAAGACTCTCTATAGAGAAGCAAACTATCAGATCAAAGATTATTGCAAGTGAAAGTTCGAAGGATTATTGTGTGATATTAAAGTTATGATCCAGCAGCTCTTGACCTTACAAACTCCTTAATAAAATTAATAACCTGATTTGGATCTATTCTAGCCATCTCCGCAAAGAATGTTCCAATAATTTCACCTAAACGCTTGGATAAAGATACAGCTTCTTTACCTCTCGGTCTTTCGAGGTCTTCATCATAATTATGTTCGGCTAAAAGTATTTTACGAGCTTCTATTAAATTAGAGACTACATCTACAGCAGAACTGGGCAACATAATTTTTTGCTGATGTGCAATTTTTGGATCAGATGCTGCAGCCTTAGCAAGTGATCTACCAACATAATTATCATCATTAGCACTATTAATTAGAGTTTCAATTTCTTCAGTATGTTCTGGTCCAATTTTTTTCGGTTTAGTTACAAACATTTTCATAGCTGCCGATTTAGGTACAGCATTAGGTCCCAATAATGAAAATACATCAACTATCATTTGTATAATATCCTTAGCTAAAGAGAATAGCAATTAATATTTTGAAATTCAAGCTAAGACCTAAGACTTAGATCTATTCTATTCTCTAGCTTGCAAGAGCTTTTACTAATCTAGCAACTTTATCAGGCATCCTTCTTGATAGTTCATAGAAGAAACTACTGACAACGGAATTTAATCTATAAGCTAAAGCTCTTTTAGTGTCAGATACTGCATCTAGATTACCTTGTGGATAAAACTCTGGTGAAGCTACGGTTGCAAGAGCATGGATTAAATTTATAGCAGCTTTTACAGCATCATCTTTAGTAACTACATCTCTCTTAGATGGTAACGTTTCACCAAGCACAGCCCTTGCAAGTTCTCTACCATTACTTAAATCATTAATAACTTGATTGCCAAATATTCCTTTAAGTTCAACATCCTCTACAGAACCTGCTTTTTGGGCAAGAGCTAATATTCCTTCAGAATCTAATAAATTATTGTTTCCATATATAGAATTATTACCGGCTATTGTCATTAATATAATCTCCTCAACTAAAAAGAATATCAATTAAGAGTTTCGAAAGTCAAGCCTAATATGTAAAACGCCCTTCGGGTGTCATACACTTTACCCAAGAAATATTAGAGATCAATATGTTTGAGATAGCTTGAATAAACACAAATATGTATGTCGCCCGAAGGGCGTAATACACATCTCTGTATCCTTCTCAACAACTGGATTCCAATGGCATCCCAGTAATCTGCTCATAAATTTGAATATAACGCTTAGACAATTCCACTATCATGTCATCAGGAGCATCAGGCAGAACCTTGTCATTATAAGGATCACAGTTGTCTTTAAACCAAATACGCAAAAATTCTTTATCAAAGCTTTTGGGTTCTTGATTATTCTTAAAACATTCATCATAACTATCAGCAAGCCAATAGCGAGAAGAATCTGGAGTATGCACTTCATCTATTATGAGCAATTTACCTTCATCATCAATACCAAACTCATACTTAGTATCTACTAAAATCAAACCTTTCTTTAAAGCCAATTCCTGTCCACGTTTAAAAACCTGAATAGCAATCTTATTTACTTCATCTAAGCGTTCTTTAGTCAGCAAGCCCATCTCAACAATCTGCTCTGTAGTTACATTTTGATCACCAAGGTCAGACTTAGTAGTAGGAGTAAGAACTGGTTCAGGTAGTTTCTGGTTCTTCTTCATTCCTTCTGGTAACTTAAAACTTCCAAAATCTCTCTGTCCTGCTTGGTAAACAGTCCACAATGAAGTAGAAGTTACACCTGTAATATAGCCACGCACAATCACTTCAATAGGAAGTGGAGTGGTTTTCTTAGCAATAATTGTATTTGCATCTGGTGAAGAAATAATATGATTAGGAACTATGTCCTTAAGTTGATCAAACCACCAAATGCTTAAGCGATTCAATATTTGTCCCTTATAAGGTATATGCGCTAAAACTCTATCAAACGAAGAATGTCTATCAGTAGTAATTATAGTGAGGGTTCCATCACCATTATCATAGATATCTCTAACTTTACCAGAACGCTTTTCACCTTTTAGGTTAGTTTCTTTAATAACATTCTTAGGATCGATTTTAATTTCAGTTTTCATTTCAAAATTACCTTTTTATTACCACTAACAACTTTACCAATACAAGAGAACTTATCAGTATATCTCGCAAGAATCGCTTCTACTGTAGCTTGGTCTTCTGGATTAATTAACAAAATCAAACCGATACCCATATTAAACACTCGATACATTTCTTCATCAGGTACATTAGAAATCTTCTGCATGAATTTATAAATAGGTAGTACTTCCCAAGAACCCTTAGTTATTTCGATAGAAACATTTTCCGGCAGAACTCTAGGAATATTTTCTATGAATCCTCCACCAGTAATATGTGCCATAGCATTGATCTCTATACCAGCATCTAAGATCTCAAACACAGACTTAGCATAACTACGATGTGGCGCTAAAAGTATCTCTCCAATTGACTTAGGACCAAGCTCAGGAATAACATCATTAACTGAATGCTTATTGTCAGCAAACAATATTTTACGCGCAAGCGAATAACCATTAGTATGCAAACCACTAGATTCAATACCTATAGCAATATTGCCAGCTTTAACTTTATCTCCGGTAATAATTTTAGATCTCTCTACTACTCCAGTAATAGAACCAACTATGTCATGCTCACCAACTTGATAGGTCCCAGGCATCTCGGCAGTCTCACCACCAACAAGAGAGATATCATTCTCCTTACAAGCCTTACACATGCCCTTCACTATATCTGCCATTAATTCTGCATCCAACTTATCATGAGCAACATAGTCAAGGAAGGTAAGAGCCTTTGCACCCATCACCAAAATATCATTAATACTATGATTGACTATATCTTCACCAACAGTATCAAACTTATTCATCATCTTAGCTATGCTAAGTTTAGTACCAACACCGTCTATACTCTGCACTAGGACTGGATCTTGATAATTAGCAAAAACTTCCTTCAAATCATATAGGGCACCAAAACTACCAAGCCCAGTAAGCACTGCCTTACTATGCGTGCTAGCAACAGGACCTTTAATCAACTCAATAGCTTTAGAGCCTTCATCTATATCTACGCCTGCATCTTTATATTGAATTGTCATTTAAACCTTTGCCTTATTATTTTGTTGTGATAAATATTCTTTATATCCTATCTCTTCGATTCTTGCTGATTTAGCTTCTACTTTGTTTTTCATATCTTCTTTAAACTTAAGTAGTTTGTCATATACCTTAGGATCAGAAGCACCTATAATCTGCGCAGCTAATATACCAGCATTACGCGCACCATCAATCGCCACTGTAGCTACCGGAATCCCTGGTGGCATTTGCACTGTAGCAAGCAAAGCATCCATCCCATCCAAACTTGATTTAATTGGCACACCAATCACTGGTAGAGCTGTGTTCGCTGCTACCGCTCCTGCCAAATGAGCTGCCATACCCGCTGCAGCAATAATAGCTTTCAGTCCACGAGACTGTGCGGTTTTAGCATATTCAGCCGCTCTATCAGGACAACGATGCGCCGACATGACTGCAAGTTCAAAACTTATACCTAATTCTTCTAATACTTCTGCCGCTGATTTCATTACCGATAAATCAGAATCAGAACCCATAACTATGCCGATTTGTGGAGACATGGTTAGTAATTATAGCATTTTAGTAGCTGGATGGCGGACACTTTTAGCCCCAATATCTCGCCTACAATACTTCCCTTGAAATTGAATTTTATCCGCTGCTTTATATGCTCTTTCCAAAGCCTCATCCAAGGTATCAGCTAAAGCAGTCACACCTAGTACTCTGCCACCGTTAGTCACTAATTTATCTGCATCTAATTTAGTACCAGCCTGAAACACTATCACCGATGGATCTATCTCAGCATCTTCTATTCCATTTATTTCTAAACCTTTCTCATAAGCACCAGGATAACCATCCGAAGCTAAGACAATGCAAGCAGCAGATTGATCATGCCATTCTATTTCTTGTTTATCTAAACAGCCATCAACACAGGCTTCTATGATTTCGAAAAGATCTGTTTTAAGAGTACGCATATAGACCTGAGTTTCTGGATCACCGAAGCGTACATTATATTCAAGTACCTTAGGTCCTTTACTCGTCATCTTCAAACCTGGATAAAGCAAACCAACAAATGGTTTCCCTTCTTGTTTCATTCCTACAATAGTTGGCTTAACAATAGTCTCTTCGATGTTTTTTATTTCCGAATCACTCAACCAAGTTAGAGGAGTGATAGTTCCCATACCACCAGTATTAGGACCTAGATCTCCATCACCAATTGGCTTATGATCCTGTGCAGTGGGTAGCAATTTAGCACAATTACCATCAGAGAAAGCATGAATAGATATTTCTGGTCCATCCAAATATTCTTCGATTACAACTTGATTACCAGCATCACCAAAAATTCGCTCTACAAGAATCTTAGATAAAAAATCTTGAGCTTCGTTTATATTATTAACGATAGCGACACCCTTACCTAGAGCAAGCCCACTAGCTTTAATCACTATCGGAAAACCTTGCTGTGCAATATAGCTTAAAGCATCATTGTAAATAGCTTCTGCATTATTATTCAAGACACTAAAAGTTTCATATGCGGCAGTAGGAATATTATGCCTGTTCATAAAATCTTTCGAGAAAGCCTTAGATGCTTCTAGTTTGGCAGCGGCTTCACTAGGTCCCCAAATCCTCAAACCCTTATCCTTAAAAACATCTACTATACCCTCGCCTAATGGATCATCAGGACCAACTATAGTTAAATAAATATCTTCTTTATAGGCAAGATGAGTCAACTTAGAGAAATCATAAACCTTAATATCAACGTTTTCTACATTAGCTATAGCTGCCGTACCTGGATTACCAGGTGTTACATAAATCTTTTCAACATGAGGTGATTGCGCTAGCTTCCATACCAGAGCATGCTCTCTACCACCACTTCCTATAATTAAGAGCTTTTTCTTAGACACAATAGGCTAGTATATCACCTCAAAATGTATTACGCCCTTCGGGTGTAATACATTTCTATTTTATATATCAATACACCTTACTTTTAAAGACAGCCTCTTCTTCTTTGTAAGATAAAGATAAATATAAAACAAAGGAGATTTATGGTAAGTAAACCCAGAACAAAATATCCCAATATTTGCTATCACATTTATTCAAGAGGTGTAGACCAAAGAATAATATTTTACGACGATAATGATTTCAAAAGATTTTTAAATATCTGTGCTTCAATTCATAGTAAAAGAAATTTTAAAATACATAGTTATTGTCTTATGCATAATCATTATCATTTTTGCATAGAAACACCCGAACAAAATATAGGGGACATAATGAGAGACATAAACAGTAAGTATGTTGTGTACTTCAATAGAAAATACCAACGCAAAGGTAGACTCTTTGAAGGACCATACCAAGACAAAGTAGTGGGGGATTCATTATACTTTTTGATTTTAATTAGTTACATTCATTCTAATCCATTAAAAGCAAGACTGATCAAGGAACTTGATGAATGGCCGTGGTCAAGCTATCAAAGTTATCTAAAAAATCAAAAGAAATATCCCCTCGTAGAGCAAAACAAAACTCTCAATCTATTTAAAACCATCAACAACTTTATTGAATTTCATAATAAAAGCATTACTCTAATTCATCATCCAATGTTTTCTACTTTAGGTTTTATAACCCAATAAATAAGTATTACGCCCGAAGGGCGCAATACTTATTTATTGGCACTGCCAAATTAAGGACTTCTTTACAGCACTTCGTCGCTTATTTTGATAAACTTATTACCTTATGCTCCAAACTCTTTCACGTCAAGTAGGTCCTTCAGTAGTATTTCACCCAGAAGCTGAGTCTGGGACACGACCTCCTTTAGCTCCAACTACTGACCAAGTTACTACTGCTGCAGCGCTTGCTGCAAATTGCAGATCTTTTAAAGTTGGTAACCTAACTATCAATATTTTTCCTGCTTCAAGTATGCTTGAACATAATGTTGCACAACAGCTTAAAAGAGAGTTTCAAGAACCTGGGCTAATAATTCTTCCAGCAGATTCTACTCATGGTCATGAATCAGGCAGAGCTGATGGAAATATTTATAGATTAGTCAATGAACATTTTGCTATGAACCAACCTCACTCAGCCCTGCGCGTAACTCACATGGATGAGTTAAAAAATAGCCCAGAAAAATTCTCTAATAAATTACAAAGCTGGTTACCTAATATTATTGGAACTGGTACAAACAGCATTGGCACTAGGTTTCATGCCATAGATCCAGAGAACTTAGATGCTTATACTCAGTTTGTTAATGAGGGTGGGGGAGCTAGAGTCATAGTTGGTGGAGTTGGAGCTGAGGAGCCACCACATCTTGCTTATATCGGTGAAAAACAAGCAGCAGGTCAACCAGTTCTAAATGATCAACCTGAATTAGTTCCTTTACGAACTAGAGAAGCTGGAAGACGCGGTGTGACCCACGCTGCCACAATGGGCATGTCATTTTTTAATTCTCCTAAATTAGAATCAGTCATTATCAGCGCTAAAGGCGAACACAAAGCTAAATCTGTAGCCTATGCACTAAGAGAAGGCTTGCTTAGTAAGGCTCCACAAGGCAAAAGTGCTTTTGGCGAAATTATCAGAAGATTTGCCGACTCAGCAACAACTGGTCAAAAAGGTAATTTAGTTTTAAATTTCGATCAAACAGCATTTGCTATAGCTCTGCATGATCCAGATCTACAACGAAAATTCAAAGGAAGTTGACATAAGCCCAGGCAAACAATATAATACCAATCATCTTAAAACTATTATTAAATGATGACAGTAAACTCTACAACTAAACCACAGTTAATTGATTTGCACTTTAACGGTCTGAAGCGAGATGGTGTCAATTGTAATTTTTGGAAAGCTCCTTCGGATAAAGCTATTCTTGGTTTACGGAAATATTTATATGATCATGGTGTTCGAGCTTTTATGCCGACCTTGATTACCGACTCTGTAAGAAATACCATCACCAATCTTAGTAAAATTCAGGAACATAAAGCTAGATATGATAGAGATGAAACAAGCTCACTATCAAGAAGACTTGCTCATATGCCAGGAGTACATATAGAAGGTGGTTATATAAGCCGGACAGGCAGTCATCCTGAACAATATAAAGAAGCATTAGGTCCTAACATTGTAGATATGCTTGCCAAAAAATTTCCTGGACTTATTAAACTCTGGACTATTTGTCCGCAAGTAGATAAAGATGGTAAACATGTAGAAGCACAGCGTAGACATGGTATCACTCCTTCCTACGGACACTCTCATGCTAGTTACCAAGAAGCCATGGATGCTTTCAAGAAATTTGGTGTACGCTTGGTTACGCATTGGGGCAATGGTATGAAAATTTTTGACGAATACAATAGGGAAGAACCTTCTGACGAAGAACTGGCAAGGCTAGATACTACAGACCCAGAGCTCCTTTCGCATGCTGGTCTAGCTGTTGCTGCTTACCAACACCCAGAAGTAATGATGATGGCTATATGTGGTAGCGATGCAGATCAAGATTACCATATCAGCCCTAAATTCATTAAAAAGTTTGCTAAGGAAAAACCTAATGAGTTCATGTTAGCCACTGATGCAACAGCTTGCCATGCTGGCACTAAATCTACAAGTGGATGCCAACATAGAGGTTATCCATTATCAGGTGGTCATGCTAGCTTACGTGACCATGCTGAAAACGCTCATAAGGCTGGTTTAACTGAAGAAGAAATTCGACGAGCTACCGTAACTAACCCTGCAAAGATCCTAGCTGCTATAAAAACAAAAACTCCTGTGAAGAAAGATCTTCTTCCTGCTTAGAGAAGAGATACATTCAACTCGTATTACGCCCGAAGGGCGTAATACATATACTACTCATCCCTTTGGATAAGCCTTAATTGCTTCTTCTTTCAACCTATTCAATATCTTCTCTTCAAAATTCTTTACCAAAGGCTCTGGTCTTTGCCAATCTAGAACCCGCTTATTTGCAAAGTCCTCTAAAACTTTAATCTGCAAAGTATGCTCAGCTAATAGAACCCGCTCAGCCAGACTATCTACAGTATCATTCTCCTTAATCTCAACTTGCATCCTGTCAATAATAGCTCCCTTATCATATTCAGCAGTAACCCTATGACAAGTAGCTTCTGTCCACCAGTTCTTATTAGTCTCTTTCACAAAGTTTAAACGCGTGTAATGCACTCGCTTCCCATACATTCCATGCCCACCAAAATCTTGTCCCCGCGCTGGATCTAAGGGACCCGGGTGTTGATTAATAATCATTTCTGGATAAGCTTCTATAACGTTTTGCGGAGTCTTAACCATCCAACCATAATGACCAATTAAATCTACGTTGTGTTTTTTACAGACAGCTATCATTGCCTCACCAAATTGCAATGAAGTTTTCATCAATTTAGGAGAGATGACATAAATATTTTCTTCTGCTAAACCAGCATTAATTAAATTACCCACACCAGCACTAGTGTTACTAGCAATAGCACAGACTGGTTTAACTAAATTAGAATCTTTAAACTCACGTATAATTGCAGCAGCAGTAGAACCGCGACCAGAAATCAACAAGCATACACGTAGAGGATCTGCTTTAGACATTAGACTGAGTAACTCACTTCCTTATGTCTATGAAGTAGATCGATAGGATATTCACCAGTAAAGCAAGAAGTACTTAAACTATTAGGTGGCAAACCAGTAGAAGCCAACAAACCCTCTAATGATAAGTAATACAGAGAAGTTGCTCCAAGATATTCTTTAATACCATTATGATCCATTTGTGCAGCAATTAATTTTTCTTGCTTCGGTGTATCAATACCATAAAAATCAGGGAATTTCACTGGCGGAGAATTAACTAAGAAATGTACTTCCTTTGCTCCTGCCTCAAACAAAGCCTTAATGATCTGCCTTGAAGTAGTTCCTCTAACAATAGAATCATCGATAAGAACAATTCTCTTGCCTTTAATCACTGCTGTTAGTGGATTGAGTTTCAGCTTCACCCCTAAATCTCTAGTATGTTGATCAGGTTGAATAAAAGTTCTATGAATGTAACGATTTTTCACCAATGCCCACTCAACTGGTATACCTGAAACTTGTGAATAGCCTACAGCAGCAGCAGTTGCTGTATCAGGCACAGCGACTACCATATCAGCTTCTACAGGATATTCCTCTGCTAGCTTCATACCACCAGCTTTTCTCACTTCATAAACTGAACGTCCTAGTATAGTACTATCTGGTCTAGAGAAATAAACGAACTCAAATATATCTAATTTTAAATTTGGTTTAGCTAATTGATAAGATTTGATACCATCCTTATTAATGACTATCATCTCACCTGGATCTATCTCCCTGAGTGCTTCAGCTCCAGTAGTTTGGAATGCACAAGTCTCAGAAGCTATCACATAAGCATCATTACCAATGGTACCAAGTGATAAAGGTCTAATACCACAAGCGTCTCTGATTGCAATCAAATTCTCTTTATCCATTACTAGAATAGAGAAAGCACCAGTAAATAATGGATAAGCCTTACGCACAGCATCTTCTAAACTATCTCCATCATTGATATAGCAATTAATAGCTGTAGCCATTAACTCAGAATCATTTAAGTGACTGAATTCTATACCCTTATCATCTAAAAATTCTTGCAAAGCAGCTAGAGATGGAATATTACCGTTATGCACTAGTGCAAAATTGATTTCAGTTCTGTTGCCACGATTGCGACGTATTACTGGCTGGGCATGATCTCCATCGGAAACCCTAGTATTAGAATAAAGATTATGACCAACAGCAATATATCCCTGTAGCCTCTTAATATCATCTTCAGAGTAAACATGCGTTACCAAGCCTAAAGCCTTATGAAAATTAATCTGAGTACCATCTGAAACAGCTATGCCAGATGCCTCCTGACCTCGATGCTGCAGAGCAAACAAGCCATAGAAAGATAGCCTACTGACATCTAAGCCCTTGCCATAAACTCCAAAAACCGCACACTTCTCTTTCAATTTGTCGGAATGCATATATACGGATATTGTATCACAGTTTAGCTTGGTCAAGCAGGAACAGGATAAAGATCTATCATTCAAAGTCTTAATATGTATTCCGCCCGAAGGGCGTCATACATATCTTTCAAAACCAATAGACATGCACTTTTGTAAGCACAAATCAATTATTTAAGCACTTAACTAATTAAAATACTCAACTGCATTTTCAAAAATCTTTAATCCTGGACCAAATTCAGGTAAATCCTGACCAGCTCTAGTTAAAGTCTCTCGTTTATAAGTCCAATTCGGCAATTGCGTAAAATAAATAGCCCTTTCTGGATGAGGCATCATACCTAATATGCGTCCATTATCACTTAAAACAGCAGCAATACCATCCTGCGAACCATTAGGGTTAGCCTGGTAGGCAGCATAGTCACAAATCTCTCCGGCTACATATTTTAAGGCCGTATTCACTTTATTATCAGAGAAAAATTTACCCTCTCCATGAGCGACAGGGAGAGAAAATTTTTCTATACCATTCAACCAAGGACTAGAAGACTTAACTTCTAAATCTACCCATCTATCTATATATTGAGCACTTTCATTATAAGTTAAAGCACCAGGGAGCAACCCAATACCAGTAAGAATTTGAAAACCATTACAAATACCAATAATCAATTTATCCTGCTCAGCGAAGTTTTGTATTTTATCAAGTAAGTGATTCTTGATCTTATTAGCATAAGCTTTACCAGAACCAGTATCATCTCCAAACGAAAACCCACCCGGGAAAGCCAATACCTGATACTCATTGAAATTAGCTTTGTGAATCAAATCATTAATATGTACTATCTCAGCTTCAGTACCAGCTAGCTCAAAAGCATGTTTAGTTTCTTCTTCGCAATTTAATCCATAACCTGAAAAAATTAAAACTTTCATTAACTGATCCCCACTAAACTTTCATCTTTAGCATTGTATAGATAGCCAGCAAATCTTGATCTATAAGCTTGCAAAGCCTCATCAATATTAAGATCTAAGATTACATTATTATTATCACGAATAAGAATATTTTTTCCTTTTACTAAACCTATTTGTTTAAATTCTGCTATATTAAAACACGCTTCAAACTGAGCTCGCTTATTAGGATCAACACTAACTAAAATACGTCCGGAGCCTTCATTAAATAATTGATCATTCTCATATTTAATTTCCACCCCAAGCTTAGCTGCCATAGTTTTTCTGGTAAGCGCCATAGCTAAACCACCCTTGCCAATACTCAAACCAGATGCAACTAAACCTTTATTAATAGCAGCTTGTAAATTTCTATAAAGTCGCATATTTGTAGCTGCATCTACTACAAGGCTATTAGTATCAGCACCAAGTACATAAAGTAAATCACCAGGAATTTTCAAATCCATAGAAACTACTTTACGATGATCTTCTATTACCGATATAGCAGAAATTAATAAAGTAGGCAAAGCAGAAATTTTAATATGATTAGCGTTTACATCATAACCCTTAAAATCATTAAACATACTATCCTTACCAGATATAAAGGGTGTGCCGTAAGCTACAGCATAATCGTAACAAGCTCTAGCAGAGTCTTTCAGTTGATACAAACGCTCTGCTTCAGTTGCACTGCACCAACAAAAATTATCCAAGATTGCTATCTTGTCCATATCGGCACCAGCAGCAATCGCTGAACGAATCGCAGCATCAATAGCATTAGCAGCCATTTGATAACTATCACTTATATATTCTGGGCATAAACCATAACTAAGAATCACTCCCTTCTTAGATTTAAGCACTGGTCTGATTACTGCCACATCACCATTGACCCGTCCTTTCCCTTGCAAAGGTTTGATTACAGAGATTCCCTGTACTTCATGATCGTATTGTTGAGAAATAAATTCCTGACTACTATAGTTAGGTGAACGCAAGAGATTTAGGATTTGCGCTTGCAGATCAGTATTCGCTACTGCACGCTTAACACTATTATTTTTCTTAAACCAATCATCAGAAGGTTTCTTGGTTTCTAGTTGACGCTTAGGCAATCCATCATGCAAGAACTCAAGCTCAATATCCATAATGGTTTGACCGAGATAAGTAACTTGGCACTTGCCACTATTAGTAAACTTACCAATAACGGTCGCTTCAACGTCTCTTGACTTCATTAATTCATTAAACTCTTGCCATTTACTTGCAGGCACCGCCAAAGTCATACGCTCTTGAGACTCAGAGATCCAAATTTCCCAAGGCTGCATTCCAGGATATTTAAGAGGTACTTTATCTAATTCAACAAAGCAACCATTAGATTCTCTAGCCATCTCAGCCACTGAACAAGAAATACCACCTGCTCCATTGTCAGTAATACTGTTGTATAAAACTCTGTCTCTAGCTTCTTTAATAATGGCATCACTAAACTTCTTCTGAGTAATTGGATCTCCGATCTGCACTGCAGTTGCTGGACTACCAGAATCCATTTCCACAGAAGAGAAAGTCGCTCCATGAATACCATCAAGTCCAACTCTACCACCTAGCATTACGATGTAATCGCCTGCTAGTGCTTGTTTAACACAACTACTCTTACCATTAATAGTTTTAGGCAACAGACCTATGGTCCCAACAAATACCAAAGGCTTACCCTTATAACTTTCATGAAAATAACTAAATCCATGTACAGTAGGTATCCCAGAATGATTACCACCAACTTTCACTCCGTTAATAACTCCTTCCATAATTCGCTTAGGACTAAGCATTGCTTGTGTTAAATTTTTATCTCTATATAAAGTATCCTTATCATCAGGTTCACCAAAACAATAACCATAAAGATTAGCAATAGGCTTAGCTCCCATTCCACATCCTACTGCATCACGATTCACACCTACTATCCCTGTAATCGCTCCACCAAAGGGATCTAAGGCTGACGGGCTATTATGCGTTTCTACTTTATGACTAATTAAAAACTCATCATCAAAACTAATTACACCAGAATTATCAGAGAACACAGAAACACAAAAATCTTTATCAGCTTTATTCTTACGTATTTGGTTAGTAGCAGCTTTGATATAAGACTTATAGAGACCGTCTTTTACCTCATCAATCGCATCAGCAAAAATAGTATGTTTACAATGCTCAGACCAAGTCTGTGCAATAGATTCAAGTTCTATATCATTAGGATTACGTCCTTGTTTCTTAAAGTAAGCTTGGATAGCTTTCATATAATCCAATCCTAGAGCCAGTGGACCACGACGATTTCCATTACTATCAGCAATTCCTTCTATACCAATCTTTTCTAATTCAGCATCAGAGATATTAAGATTCACTTCTGTAACTTGAACCTTATGATCAAGTTTAACTTTGGGAACTTCTATGCCCATACCTGAATCACGAGTATATTCTTTATAAGTTTTAATCTTAGCTCTTTGAATCAATGGATTATAAAGATAGAGAGAAAGATTTTTTATAGAATGAATATCTTCTTTGGTTTTAACTAAGAATAGTTGTGAACTATAAACGTTTAGCTTGGCTTCTTGCTTTAAATAATCGATCAAACTCTCTCTTGTTGTAGTCCCCACATTATCTGTCACTCCAGGCAAAAAACCAATCTCTATAGCATAATCAAAGTCTGAAACTTTATTAGTATTTAGAAACTCTTCCTTAATTGGATTTACCAGAATCTTAGTTGCTTCATTTATTAAAGCTTGGGTTAAATTAGCTTCAATAGTATAGCTATCAATTATCGAAACTGACTCTATATTAAAACCTAAGTCAATAAATTTATTCTTATAAGCATCAGCTCTAGTATCACGAATGCGTGAACATATATCTATTCTGCTTGCTACTAGCTGCTCTGAAGGCATACGGCATATATTCTAGCATCAGACCTCAGCTAATTCTCCACTATTAACTGATCGTCTTAAAACGTATTTAGAAAACCCATCCAAACCTAAACTTATAGGAACCATATAGGAGCGAGTCTGACTAAAATGTCCAGCAAAGAAATCTGCAATAATCGCACCCACTTGCATCATGCCGGAACTAAAATATAATTTCCTTCCATTATGCAAATTATCAGGGTTAGCATAATTAACAGCTTTAATAATACCCCCTATATCTCTTACAATAGTTGCAGCTTTCTTACCAAATAAAGGCCAAACAACAACACCAAGTGCACTCAATAAACCTCCGATAGCTCCTGGTATAGCATTATCGCTGGAAAGAATATTACCTAAGCTCTTTTTATAAAATATCTTATCAATCAAAAGTCTAATTGAATCTTGCAAATGTTTAGAGTGTTCACTGAAGTTCTTAAATTTAATTTTATCGTTTAATAAGTTCAGTGAAAGCCCGCCATGATAAGTGCCTGAAGAGACTCCGCGTGCTAGGAAAGTATGTTCTTGAGGAATAAAAGTTGCAATAACGTTATCCATAAAATAACCAAGAGCGACTAAATAATTATGACGAGAAAGTTCTTCAAGAGTTTTAATTGTGGCATTGACATAAAGAAAAAACTTAGTACCAAAGCTAGCAATAGTATCAGCAAGGACTCGAATATTGTCAGGGACTTTCACAATATGAGCTAGAGCTGAACAAGCGTTACCAAGTACTGAGCACATATTAGATACATCTGGTAAAACTGAACCGCACCAAGGATCATTAATTATTTTTTTGACAATTAACCATTGATCTATCTCTTTCTTGTTTTCTTCATCTTGCTTTTGATGCAATGATGTTTTCAATAAAAAAGCTCCGTTGTCGGAGCTTTTTTTAATAGAGTCGTTATTATCAAAATTGTTATACCCACTTAAAATTAATTTTGGGGTGCATAAATCAGGATCCCTGTCGGATATAAAATTAATCTGCTTTTCTCGGGCTATCGTTGATTCCACTAGTAGTCCAAGCCATTCCCACCCAGGGATGATATTAACATCAGATTTTTTTTATGACTATTAATTTATTAGGTATAAATACCCAATATTCTTACTAATATTTTCAGAAACCTTTGAATTGTTAACCAAACATTAATCTGAGCTTGTTTATATAGTCGTAACGGGAAAAGTAGGAGAACTAAACAATGGCTGATAAATTAATAAACATTGCTCTAGAACAAATTGTTCAGAATAACAAAGACTTATTCAATGAGGATAAGAAAAATAAATTTGACCAACTTGAGTCAAGGTTAAATTCATTGCTTAATGAACGTAGTAATCTAAATCCTGCTGAAATAAGAAATCTCCTAAGTGAAGCTTCTACCCTAGATAGAGTTGCTAATTTTGCTGAGCAGATAGCAGATAAGCTAGAAAAAGATAAACAAGAAAATTTACAGAAAAAGAAACTCGAAGAAGTTAAAGCTGCTCTAATGCAAAATCTTGGAATACCACCTGAGTTTGTGGATCAATTAAGTATTCTAACCAAAGCTGGTCCTGAGGCACTCAGAGAAGCTGCTGGTCTATATCGTGATAAAGCTAAACAAATCAGAGAAGATGCAAATTTTCTAACTATTCAAATGCAAACGGTCGATAAAGAAATTAAAAAATTAAATGAAATAAAGGACTTAGTTGCTCTAAGCAGCGGTAGTAATAAAACTGCAATGAATGAGTACTTAGCTCAAGCTCGTTATCAAGAAGCAATTCGTGATAAAGCAGATGAGATCTTAAGAGAAGTACTAGCATCCATTGAAGGAGAAGCAGGACACGAGAACTAATGGCAATTAACCCATCAGAAGAATTAGCATTCTCGGAATTCAAAACTGAATTCTATGAAGCACAGTCCACTGGTTTAGAGAACCTAATGGATCAGTGGGTTGCAGTCAATGACGAATCTGGTTACGCACGCGCACAAATTGCACAAATCAGAGCACAAATCAACTTAGTGAGAGCAGCAATAGGTTTCTGGAGAGGTGAGGCGAGCTTCTGGAGACAGGAGATCAATGAAAACAAAACAGCAGTTAAAGAGGGTAATAAGCTTGCAAGCTCATCGTAATAATTTTAAGTAAGTAAAATATCATGGTCAATGAAACAATTGAATTAGCAAAAGTCACCAGTAGTATCGATATACTACAGCTTGGTATTGCTGACATGGAACGTAGAATGGATGCTGCTACACTAGCTGAATCTAAGGAAGATATCTCAGCATTAAGATTAGAATTATCCAAACTCAAAGCTTCATTAGGAGAATCCAGAAACTCAGAATCATTTTGGCGACAACAAATTGCAGACAATAAAGAAGCACGCAAAGCCCAAGGCGATATAGCAAGGGCATAATTGTATTAGTATTACGCCCTTCGGGCAGAATATTCATTTATTTATAAGGTAAATATTTTTAACTATAACTCTATCCCATACAGTAACCAGGTTTCACAAACATGTATTACGCCCGAAGGGCGTAATACATGTTTAGAGTTTGGGCACTGCCGCTAATAATTCCCTTGTATACTCTTTATCCGGTTTCTCAAAAATATCATAGACTGATCCAGATTCCACTATCTTCCCAGATTTCATCACCAATACTCTATCTGCGATCTCAGCGACCACTCCAAAGTCATGAGTAATAAAAAGTATCGTCTTGCCTAAAGATTTAAGCAGCTTAAGAATCACCGCTTGCACAGTTACATCCAGAGCAGTCGTAGCTTCATCTGCAATCAATAAATCAGGTTCATTAATTATCGCCATCGCAATCATCACTCGCTGACGCATACCACCAGAGATCTCATGTGGATAGGATTTGAGACAACGGTCAGGATCTGGAATACCAACCCGTTCTAAATAGCTAAAAGATTTTTGATATAAATTTTCTTTCGTCAATTCAGGATGATAAACCTGAACTGCTTCATACAATTGATCAGCAATAGTGAACATGGGATTAAGCGAACTGAGAGGATCTTGAGGAATCAAAGCTATCTCCTTACCTCGTATCCCAGACGGATAATTTTCTGTTAGCAAATTCTTATCCTTGAACTTAATAGAACCACTCGATCTAGCTGTAGAAGGTTGCAAGCCAAGAATACTCAGAGCCGTCAATGTCTTACCACTACCGCTCTCTCCCACCAAAGCCAGTATCTCTCCTGGATTAATTTCAAAACTGATTTGATCGACAGCAGTGAAATTAGATTCAGGGAAAGAAATACTTAAATTTACCACTTCAAGCAAAGGCATGATTTAAGTATAACTGCTATAATGGCCTTTTAACCCCAAAAAGTATCACAAATTATGACAAAAGAAAACACTGTAAAAGAAATCACTAGGAACTCGCTAACTGTCACCGCTCTTGGTGGTCTGCACGAGACTGGTAAGAATATGTTTGTACTAGAATCCAAGAGAGTTGGTAAAGATACCGACTATCTAATTCTTGATGCAGGTGTACATTATCCTGGTAACGAAGCACCTGGGGTAGATTATACCTTGGCTGACTACCAATATTTAATCAATAAATCTAATCATATTAAAGCACTAGTTTTAAGCAGTGTTCATGAATACAATGCTGGCGGTGCTCACCATGTTATCAACAAATGTAATATCAAGAAAGTAATTGGTTCAAAACTTGCCTTAGCTCAATGCAAACAAAAACTGGCTGCTGATACAGTTGCAAAAATTGAATGGCAAGAATTCACTTCCAGGGAAGCCATACAGGTAGATAGTTTCAAAGTTATTCCGTTTAGAATCACTTCATCGTCATCTGAGTCTTATGCTATAGCAATAGAATCTGGTGCTTATAAAATGTTCTATTCTGGCACTTACAAGATTGATCAAACTCCTAGTGATGGTCTTAAAACTGATATAGTTGGTATAACTCAATACTCTAGCGCTTGTATTGCTGCAGGTAAGGACATAGATCTCATGATCTCTGATTCTACGAATGTAGAGCTAGAGGGCTACTCTAAATCAGAACTTGAGTTGATGCGTAATCTCAAGAAAATTATTGCTTCAAGGAAATCAAGAATAATAATCAACACTTATAATTCCAACACTATCCGTATTCAAAACTTATTTAAGATAGCAGAAGAACTTGGCAAGAAGGTTGCACTATTAAATAAAGATTGCCGTGAAACTTGCTCTGCAGCTAAGACTGCGGGATGTCTAGAATACAACGAATCAATTCTCATTAGTATTAAAGACATAGATAATTATAAGGACGAAGAACTACTAATCATTTGCACAGCTCCAGAAGGTGAAGCAATACAAGAATTAGAGAAGATATCTTATGATCGTAGTCTTGAAATACAAATCAAAAAAGGTGATTTAATAATCAATAGCGCAGATCTACCTCCTGGAACCGTCAGAGTCATGGCACAGATCTCAGACCAACTCTTCCTTAAAGAAGCTGATATTATCGGTGGCAGAAACGCAAACGTTCATGTAGAAAGCCATGCACTCACTGAAGAAATGAAACTTCTATTTAATCTCGTTAGACCACAATACTTTATCCCAGGATTAGGTGAGACTAGATTATTAGTAAGGCATGCTAAGTTAGCTGTAGAAACCAACTTTGATCCAGGTGCTATTTACATACTGGATAATGGAGATCAAATAGACATCAACGACAATGGCGTAGAGGTTCTTGGTCATATACAAACCGGAGACATCCTATTCAATAATTCTCAAGATTTCCATGTAGATACTAAGATCATTAAAGAACGTGAAAGCTTAGCTGTAGAAGGTATAGTCACTGTAAGCTTTTCACTGAACAAGAAGAATAAGGTTATTGCTGGTCCAACATTTTCAGCCAAAGCCTGCACTTTCTCTAACAATAAAGAATGGAGGGTTTTTTGTTTAATGAATTCACAAGACATCATTGATGCTGTGGAGACTTTAAGCGAAGACAATCCTAAAGCTAATATCGAAGATTTCCAAAATGTAGTGCGCGAACATATGAACAGAATAATCAAGACTCAAATCGGCAAGAAACCTTCTGTTATAGTACTTGCAACTCAAATATAAACAATGCTCCTTGATATAATCCAAAACAATAACAAGTTCGAAGAGATCCACAATAAGTTACTTAAGGACGGACAGATAGTTCATGGTCTAACCAATTCAGCTAAGAGTTTGATACTTGCTAATCTATTAGAGAAAAGTACACTTCCCATGGTATTTATAGTACAGAACCACCATGAGGCACAAATCTATTATCGAGAGATACAAAACCTAAGTCCAAATAAATCTGTTTATAATTTTCTGGTACAAGAAGTTTCACCTTATGATCAAATCAGTTCTGATGTCACAGTACTTAATAGCGAATATGAGATATTTGCTTCTTGGGCACGCAATGAAATCTCACTCACTGTCATAAACGTTAAAGCATTAGCACAGCTATATATTGATCAAGAATTATTCAAGAAACATGCTTTCACTATTGATAAAGCAACCGAGATAGCTCCTCATGATCTGGCTAGGAGATTGGTTCAGCTTGGTTATAACAATGAAAGCATGGTAGAAAACCGCGGACAATTCAGTCAGCGCGGAGATATTACTGACATCTACCCTATAGTTGGAGATCCAGTTAGGATTGAGTTTTTCGGAGATACTATTGAAACCATTAGAACTATTAACACTGGATCACAACGTTCCATCAAGAAGGTTGATTCATTGATAGTACATCCGCGTTATCAAATCATTAGATCAGAGAATGATAATCTAGAAGAGCAGGTGCAAGAATTAGTTATCAAACATGGTATTGAAGATTTCTCAGATCATCAAGGTTTATACTGGGAGGGTATTGAATACTACAGATCCTTACTAGGACAAGGTTCTAGCACTTTATTTGACTACTTACCTAAACATAGTCACTTAATATTTGATGAGTGGCAAGATTTAATTAATCTCAGTACCGACTGGGAACGTAAACAAGAAGAACAGTACAAGGAAGGAGTTAAATCAAATAAACTTATACCAATTGCTAAACCCTTACATCTAAACCACCAAGAAATCGTAGAGAGTGTAAAGCAATACCAGCGCAAATTATATTTGCAAACTATGGTAGAAACTGCTGATGGTTTACCTAATACAGAGAGCTTAAGTTACGAAATACTAAGTTATCCCACAGAAAGATTTGCAAGTAAAATAGAAGACTTTATTGAATATGCAAGAAAGAAACTTAGAGAGAAACAATGCATAACTATTTTTAGTGAGCAGCCCCATAGGGTATTAAATATTTTACGAGAATGGGATATTACAGGAGTTTATCAGGGAGAAGATCCTGAGGCAGAAGTTAGTTTCAATGATCTAAGCCAAATCAGTCACGGCAAAGTAATAGTACAAAGGGATGGACTAGAAGAAGGTTGTGTACTCCCAGACCTAAATATAGTCATATTAACGGATAGAGAATTATTCGGCAGAAGTAGACAAGCAGTTGCCCGCCAAAAAGGAGCCAAACAAGAAGGTCCGCGCAGAGAAATTTATACCGATATCTCCGAATTAAAGATCGGTGACTATGTTGTTCATTACAAGCACGGGGTTGGTATTTATCAAGGTACCGAGTTTGTTGAACTAACCTCCGATGGTTATACTTATATAAAGAACGATCGTCATAAGCCAGTTGCACCAGTAAGTAAATTTAGACAAGAATATATCAGCATAGAATATGCTGACGAAGCTAAGATACTAATTCCTGTAGACCAAGTTAATTTACTCTCCAGGTTCAATGTCAATCAGGAAGTGAAGCCTAAGCTCTCTAAGCTTGGTGGCACCGATTGGGACAGAACCAAGAAAAAAGTTAAAAAAGCTGTCCGCTTAATTGCTCAAGATTTAATCAATCTTTATGCAGCAAGGGAAAAACAAAAAGGCTATCAATATCCACCAGATACACCTTGGCAAATCGAGATGGAAGATGCTTTCCCTTATACTGAAACACATGACCAATTAAAAGCTATTGATGAAGTGAAAGCTGATATGGAAGATCACAAACTTCTAGATAGACTTATATGTGGAGATGCTGGCTTTGGTAAGACTGAAGTGATTATCAGAGGAGCTTTTAAGACTATTATGGATGGCAAACAAGTAGCCATATTAGTCCCGACTACAGTTCTTGCTCAACAACATCATGACGTCTTCAGCGATAGATATGCGCCATATCCTATTAGGATCGGTTTACTGAGCAGGTTTCGCAGTGCTAAAGAACAACGTGAAGTAGTGGCTAAGCTTAAATTAGGCGAAATAGACTTAGTCATAGGCACTCATCGCTTATTACAAAAAGATATTCAGTTTAGTAATCTAGGCTTATTAATTATTGATGAGGAGCAGAGATTTGGAGTAGCGCATAAAGAGAAGCTCAAAAGTCTCAGACAAGATCTAAACATTATATCTATGTCAGCGACACCAATTCCACGAACATTACATATGTCATTATCAGGCATAAGAGATATTAGTCTTATATCAACCCCTCCTACCAACAGAAGACCAGTAAAGACTTTTGTGGGAGAGTACAAGAAATCTATTGTCAGAAATGCCATATTACACGAGATAGAACGTGGCGGACAAATATTCTTCGTCAATAATAGAGTTGAAAACATTGAAAGCGTAGCTTACGAGATACAAGAATTAGTGCCAGAAGCCAGTGTCAGAATAGCTCACGGACAAATGAAAGACAGTGAACTAGAAGAAGTAATGTTTTCCTTTGTGAATCATGAATTCCAGGTACTTGTTTGTACAACCATTATAGAGACTGGTTTAGACATAACTAACGCTAACACCATTATCATTAAAGACGCTAATACTTTTGGCTTGTCGCAGCTCTATCAGCTTAGAGGTAGAGTTGGTAGATCCGATGTGCAAGCTTATAGCTATCTTCTATATAATCCAGAGAAAGAGATGTCAGATCAAGCCAGAGAGAGACTTAGAGCCATTCGTGAACTTACTAATTTAGGCGCAGGATATCAAGTAGCTATTAGGGATATGGAGATCCGCGGTGTTGGAAATATATTCGGTGCAGAGCAGCACGGGCATATGCTTTCAGTTGGTTTCGATCTCTACTGTAAGATACTCAGCGACACTATCGAAGAGATGAAGGGTAATATTGAAGCTCAAGAGTTAGATGATTCATGCATAGTGGATATCAAAGTCAACGCTTACTTCCCAGAAGAATGGATAAGCGATAAGAAACAGAGAATGAACGAATACAAGAGACTATCTTTATGTAAAGATGAAGCTACCCTAGATCAATTGATTAGTGAATGGCAAGATAGATTTGGTAGGTTACCGCAGGAAGCACTTAATCTATTAGAAGTCACAAGAATTAAGATCAGAGCGAATCATCTTAAAATCCGCAGTATTAACCAAGAAGGAGATACTGTCAGAATCTCTAATAATCTTAGATTACAACAATGGTTACAACTACAAAGAAAGTTACCTACTTTCTTGCAGCCACGCATTGTCTTCAAATCTGGTGCAGTTGGTGCCCGTACATCTGATTCACTTATCACTGTTAAAATTTCAGGATTAAGTAATGATGAGCGTTTACAAATGCTGAAGGATATTATTGAAGTCTTAGGGAATGGTCAGTGAACTAAATAAAAATTCAAAATTTTCAGCTAATTTGATCGATTATATTGATCAAGTAGCTTTAAGTTACCATAAATATACTAATAAACCGCTTATAGAAAACCATAATAATTTAATTGATGAACTCTACGATGCCAGTTTCGTTTTTGCCAGTCATAGATATTTCGATGATGATGAACCTAGATTTGTTTTTGGCAATGCTAAAGCTTTAGAACTTTGGGAGCTAGATTGGGACAACTTTATAGGCATGCCCTCACGTTTAACAGCAGAAGCTATTCATCAAGACGAGCGAGAATGTTTACTTCAAGAAGTCAATTCCAAGGGTCATATCAAGAACTATAGTGGTATACGCATATCGAGCACAGGTAAAAGATTTCAAATCAACAATGCCATAGTTTGGAATGTCTTAAATTCATCAGAAGAGGTGATTGGACAAGCAGTGAAGTTTAACGAATATCAATATCTTGATTTATAATGAAATTGTGCCAAGAATCACTTACATTCTTCTTATATCCTTCCTGTTAATGAGCCCAACTCATGCTGAAATCCTGATTGACAGCCAAAAACTTATCAATATCTATAAGAAACACTTTGATCAAGCCATAGCAGCAGATTTATACGCGAGTCCAGCAGAAAATCAAGCAGCTAAGAAGTTAAGGACTAAAATCTTAGACTATCAAAGCAATCAAATTCCCAAACTCAGCCAGGAGATTCTTGATAAGAGATGGAAAGAATATATTGCTAGTGAATTTGGTACAGAAGATACTTTTAAACTAAAACTTAAAAACTCATATATGAGCGAAGAGTTTGCAAAACAAAAATTCACTCAAAATCAATATTTCAACGACTATTTTCAAACCATTACCAGTAAACGTATAGCAGCTGATATTAATAATCGTTACAAAATACTAGAACTAGCCAAAAAACAAGGTATAGAAATCACTCCAACTCAGATAGAAGAAACTCGATTACAAATGATAGAGAATTGGGGTGGAGAGGCTCACTACGAAAGCTTTATGAAGACTAGCAGTCTAAGTCCAGAGGAAATAGCGTTTTTTATTAAAAGCGACTTAGCTAAAGAAGCTATTATCAATAAAATTCTTACTAGCGATCTTGAAAAGAACTCTACATTTGCTTCTTCAATGAACTCAGCTATTTATAATCATTTTCATAATTTCAATGAAACCCAGAGCCCAGATTATTACTTCACTCAAGTCTTTATCCCTAAAGAAGTTCCAGATGCCAAACTTAAGATAGAGAACATGCATAAAGAGTCTACTTTGAAAAAGAAAATAGTCGCTCCTACTGATCCAAATATAGTGATAATAGACATGAAAGCTCCCGTAAATAGCAATAGTGATCTATATCTCACCCCAATTAAGCAAAGTATACTCCAACTTAGTAACAATGGACTCTTAGTAAACAATTCTCTCAGCCCTATTATTGAAACTAATTATGGGTACCATTTTTTTCAGCTTCGTGATATCGAAGTCCCTGTGAGCTTAACTTATAATAGTGCCAAGACCATTATTTACCAGAAAATTAAAACACAGAAGGCAAGGGATTTTAATAGTTTGTTTGCGGATTTGTTGAAGTAGTATTTCAAATGTCATCCCGAGGAGTCCACGAAGTGGACTCCTCGGGATCCAGTCATAAATATAAATATTAACACTCGACTGGATTGCTACGCCCTCTACGAGGGCTCGCAATGACGATTAAACCTTCTCCTGATATTGCAAACTTATATTCAGAGTAATACTCGGATGTGTTTTCAATTCCTCAGGCACTAATCTAAACCTTTCTAGCTTCTTAAAGAAGTCCTCACAAAGATTATTAAAGACCTGGCTTTCACTAGGTTTATTTAAAATTAAATGCTTAATATAACCAGTAGCTGGATCTAGCTCAAAAGAAATATCATTTATCGGCAATACCTTCATCTCGCTAAATTCATTTAAAGCCTCTACTGGAGTAGATTTGAGATATTCATCCCACTCAGTCCTTATAGTTCTTAATACATAAAGTAAATAATCTTTAGACTCTTGAGTCAGCTCTGGATTCTCAAGGATTTTCTTATCACCATCATATAGACTAATAGTTAGCTTGCCGCTTGCTTGATCATACTGATTATTCCAGAGAGTCAGCACATCATTACCAAACTCATTCAGTTCATCATTAATAATAAAGCGCTGGTTATGAATAGTTAAATCTTGAGAATTACTATCTTTTAAAATTAAATTAGGCACAATGATAGCCTTAAGAATTTTATTATCAGGACCAATGATCAGATCATAATCAATGAAACTTGCTCCCAGTCTACGAAGTGTATCTTCTTTAATATAGCTATATTTACTAAGTTTATTCAATGAAAACTCAACATACTCTATTTTCTTCAATTCTGTTAAAGCAAAAACTTTTTTGTTGTTTGCAACTGGTATCATAATGGCACCGTTAAGATCTGAACTAAATACTGTGGACTCCTGACTAGAATATTTATTTATGTTATAGAAACTACGTCCTATAACGTAAGGTGTCAAAGCTAATACCGCAATAACACTGATGCTTATCACTAAGCCAATAACCAAACTGATAAAGAAAAAAAACAAACGTATAAGATTCTGAAAGGCATTCACCGGCAGCTTTACAACTCTAGATGAAGCAATTAAATCATGCAGACTCTTAGCTTCTATATTAAAAGCTATGGCTAAGTAGCCTAAAGTTAAAAGAGCCAGAGATATAATAGAAAGAAAAGTACGAAATAGTGAACGAATAACTCCTATAGGTCTATCTTCATTAGCATCAAGAAGTTTCAAACCTAAACAAGCTTTAGCTAGGTCATAACCAGTTAAACCTTGAATTATAGAGCTAAGAAATATAAGAGAAGAGAAAATTATCGAAGCTAAAGTCCAAAAATTAATAGAGAATAGTTCTACTGTTAATAAATCAAAGTTAGTAATCCCAGCCAATATTAGATCGGTTAGCAATCCAAGTAAAAGCAGATCTAAAAAGAAAGAACTAAATCTAAACCAAAACTTTGCTGGCGCTAATGCAGTCATATTTAATATTTTAACGTAGATTTACAGTATTGCATATAAATCTCAAAGTCAGATGACGACCTCATTGATATCTAATCTACAAAATATTATTGTGGAAAGAATTTCTCATGTAAAACATTAACAAATTTAAGTGTATCTCTATAGGACTCAAACCTTAAAGTAACAGCATCTTCATTAACTAGAGCTGGGCCAACGCTTATATTAGCAACTTTAAGACGTTTCTGAGGATAGGTTTTCTGATATTCACGCAAGCCTAACATTGCTTGATAGTCTGCCATTGAATCACCAAATAAAAATACTTGAGTTAATTCATTGAGATTAGTTTGGTCAAGAATATCCCAAACAGCATTGCCCTTATTATATGCATACTTAGAATCTTTAAAAATTACCTCTTTACCTAAATCTAAAACATCCCAACGCTTAGAATGAGCAAACACTATATGTAAGATTGCCATGATTCTTTTCTTCTGCTCTTGATATTTATCAGCCTCGAAATATATCGCAAAATCACCAGGAGTAATTAAGAAATCCAGATCTTTAGAGAGTTGTGGACCAAGTATATCTTTGACAATATCAACAAAGAAAACCGTTTCGTCGTAAGCTTTAGTGAATTCTTCACGCGGATATCTAATAGCTTCATTCTCCACCACTTGCTTACCAAAGGCACAGTATTTCACTATATTTTTAGGTAAATTAGATCTGAACAAATCAACACAGCTTCTTGCAGTTAAAACAATAATGCGAACGCGTTCATGAGTATTCAGATCCATTAGTTTTCTAGCTATATCAGGATCTATCTTAGGATATCTGTGATCCAGAGCCGTCACTTCATCTGGTCTCAAAGTACCATCGACGTCAAAAATAAGGAAGAATTTCCTATCCGTATCCAAATCAAATTTAGCAAGTAAATCTTGCATAATTACTTTATGCCACCCTTTAGATAATTATCCATAAAGTTTAGCCACCAAGTCATTTATTTCCTCTATTGTCAGCGTTTCACCTCTTAAATTATCTGGTAAATTGAGAGATTTGATCTGCTCATCAGTATAACCTGCGGCCCTAAGTCCATTACTTAAACGTTTACGTCTGTTAGCAAAAATAGCCTTAATAAATCTTCTGAATTCTTTGGGATTAGCAATCTCTACTGCAGGTTTATCTCTAAGTTTAACTTTAATAAAAGCTGAATCAACTTTAGGGCTAGGCATAAAATTTTCTTTCTTCACATTCAGGCAAATCTCAGTGGTCGCCCAATAGTTCATTAGTAAAGTAATTGCTCCATAAGCCTTAACACCTGGTTTAGCAGTTAATCTCTCTGCAAATTCTTTTTGCACCAAAATATTAATCTCAGAAACATATTGTCGGTTAGGATTATCCTCACCCATTTCACCAAGTAAATGCAAAAGTATTCTGGTAGAGATTTGATAAGGAATATTAGCAACTACTTTTACTTTATTACCCTTCAGAACCTCCTCAGGAACTATGTCTGTGATATTAAGCGAAAGAAAGTCCTTGCGTAAGAAATCAAAGTTACCATGGTTAGCCTTTAAGATTTGCAAACTAGTCTCAGTTGCAGCATCAAGTTCTATAGCATAGAGTTTATAACAGTGATCAATTAATCTTTCAGTTAAAAAACCTATTCCTGGACCTATTTCTATGACTATATCCTTAGCAGCATCTAGATTAGATACTTCTACAATACGATCCAAGATCTCAGCATTAACTAAAAAATTCTGTCCTAGGGAATGTTGTTTAGGATAGTTTTTGGCTCTGAAGACCAATTCAGCAGTAGAACTTTGTTTAATCATTAATTGGCATACACCATTTGATCAAGCTTGCCTGATGCTTCAAGCGCATGCAGATCATCACAACCACCAATAGACTCACCAGAGATAAAGATCTGCGGCACTGATTTACGATTACCCTTAGTCTTCTTAGACATCTCTTCGCGTGCCTGCTCATCACCATCAAGCTTAACCTGTTGATATTTCAAACCTTTACTATTAAGTAATCCTAAAGCCTTTTGGCAATATGGGCAATGATCCCAAGTATATATAGTTATGTCTTTAGTTTGAGTTTTAGCGGACATACGAAAAATTTTATCATACGCTAGAATTATTAAACATGAGTTTCTTCAATAATATAATTAATAAGATTAAAACTGGCTTGGCGATTGCTACTTTAGATGATGACTCTAATTATATAGACCAAGAATACCTAAGTAATCTTGAAGAAGAATTAATTAGATCTGACCTAAGCATTAATCTAGTACTAAATTTCATAGAATCAATCAGAGATACTAAACTAACCGAAGCAGGTGTTCAAGCCGAGCTCAAAAAATTCCTATTATTAGCATTTGATAAATTTGCAGCAAACACTGATGTATTTAAGCTTAAGACCAAGAAAGACCAGCTCAATATACTCTTAATCGTTGGTGTTAATGGAGTAGGCAAGACTACCAGTATCGGTAAACTTGCTCATAGATTCAAATCTCAAGGTTATAAAACTCTTATCGCTGCAGGAGACACCTTCCGTGCCGCAGCCGAAGAGCAGTTAAACATTTGGGCAGAAAGAGCAGGCGTAGATATCATACAGCTAGAAGCAGGATCTAAAGCTTCAGCAGTAGTTTATAAAGCCATCGAAAAAGCTAAAGCAGAAAACTATAATATGCTTATAATCGACACTGCGGGCAGATTGCAAAACAAAACTAATCTTATGGATGAATTAAGCAAGATTAAACAAGTTATAGAGAAAAATAAACCAGAGAATAGTCTCATAGAAACCATGCTGGTACTAGACTCTAGCACTGGATCTAATGCACTATCTCAAGCAGAGAAATTCATGGAAACTGCACAGTTAGACTCAATCATTCTTACCAAGTTCGATGGTACAGCAAGGGCAGGAATGATATTCTCGATTGCCTATAATCTCAAACTACCAGTAAAATTCACTGGTACTGGTGAAGGCATAGAAGATATAGAAGAGTTTGATTTGGATAAGTTTATAGCGAAGTGTCTATAAGAAGCTCCGTTGTCATCCTGAGGGAGGGCGATATTCTACATACCACTAACAGTCACTATATTCATCTTCGTCAAACCTAAACCAGCAGCGGCGTCCATTGCACCTACTACGTATTTTTGCTTGGTTTCAGAATCAGTAACTATGTTAAGCGGAGACTCAGCATAAGCTGGATCAGTCATGATCTCCTTCAATCTTGCACTCACCATTGTTGCTACTTGATCTGGCTCAATAGGAGTCTCAGAAAGCTTCTTAGCATTAATAGCAATAACACCATCAGAAGATATCTCTAAATTAATTGCTTTAACTTTTTGCGGCAATGCTTGTCCATGCTGCGCCTTAGGTGGCTCTATCTTCAATGCTGTCTGATTGATCAGAGGGGCAATTACTATCATGATTAAAAACAGAATTAAGAATACATCCGTTAGCGGCGTAATATTAATATCCGAGAAACCATCATCACTACTTAATGTATTAAATGCCATTTTTTACCTTTACCTTTCTATCTCAAAAAGTCTGGATATGATGGTTTAGTTGCGTTAGCCGCTTTAGAAGTTTGCGGATCTTCAAATTCACCATTATCCTCTATATTCTTAGCTTGAGTTTTAGCGTTATGTGATTCATGATTATTCATATTATGCAAACGACTAAAATCAACATTCGAAAAACTCAAGAATAGTAACTTAAGTAAAAGGAAATCATCACCATATCTTTTAACTATGTTACTAAACAGGTTATAAGAAACAACGGCCATAATCGCTATCGCTAGACCATAACCAGTAGCAATTAACGCATCCGAGATCTCACCAATCATTGACAATGAAGCACCTTCAGCACCAAGACTCATTCTAAATAGAGCTTTAATTACACCAGATACCGTACCAAATAATCCTAAGAAAGGAGCTACAGCACCAATAGTAGCTAATATAGGTAAGTATTTTTGTAATTTACGAGTAACTAGATTAACCGTAATGTCATAAGCACTTGAGAAGTCTTCCTTCTGCACTGCAAGCAATCTCACACCTTCTTCTGCTACTTCACCAATAACACTTCCCATTTGCGAAGCAAGCATTTGAGCAGCCTCTAGATTACCTTTCTCTAATTGCATTTGTAAGTTATGGATGAATCTAGAAATATCTCTATTATTCTTATTATAAAAAACCAATCTTTCAATAATCACCGCGACTAAAAGAAATGAACAAATAGTAATTGGGATAGATGATATTAAATCGCTCTGAAAATATTCCCAGAAAGCTTGAAAGAAATTAAATGAAGCTTGTGTAGCATCAGCTGCTGTCTCTGGTGTTAAACCTGCCGCATCTGCTAATCCTAATCCCTCTTCTACTACTTTATCTTCTATTGCCATAATTCTTATCCTATAATTCTATCATTGCTTTGTAAAAATAGTAACCGATACCCGTAATCCGTCATCCTGAGGAGGAGCCGCAGGCAAAGTTTCACAAAATTACGATGTAATTTTGTTCACTGACTCGGGTGACTAGACTTACCGCATTGACTATCCGTCTATGCGACCCTCGTGTAAGGATCCACTATTTACTAGAAGTCAGTGGATCCTTACGGTCGGGCTTCGCCCTCCCTCAGGATGACAAACAACTTATCCTATTTTCAAAAACGCGTCTTTTGGAATACATTATAATCGAATGTAAACTCCACATCTACTTTAGGCCCTGCACCGCTAGGTAAAGGTTCAAAAGGTGAAGCTCTAGTTACTGCCTCTAAAGCAGCTTGATTAGCACTTGCATCTTGACTTGCAACAATCATCTGTAGATTCTCTAATCTACCATTCTGCAAAACAGAAAAAGTTACTACTATACGATTAGATTCAGTTCCTCTTGGAGGTTTCCAAGCCATTTTAATCTTACGTTGCAGTGCAGACATATAAGGACCAAAGTTCACAGAAGCATTAGAAGCAAGGCTTGGTGCTCTATCTGGATAAGCATTAGGTGGTGGATTACCAGGAGTACCATAAGCTCCACCGCTACCACTACCACCCATAGAATCAGGCGCACGCGGTATATTGCTTAATTGAGAAACAATATTAGAACTTCTACCTGAGCTACCATCAGCTTGATCGCTAGACTTAGGAGCAGGCGCAGAACTACTATTAGATGAAGCACTATTACTATTAGGTGTATAGTTTAAAAGCTTAGGCAAGGTCTTAGCATTAGGATCAACTTCTGGTAAGGGTTCCACAGCATCACGTAAGGCCTTAGGCTTAGGCAACATTGGTTTAGGTGTCGGCATATTCACTGTAGGTGGAGTTGGTTGTGTTTCATTTGGTGGAGTTATTTGCTTTGGAGCAGCTTTTGGTTTGGCTGGTGGCGTGGGTTTAGCTGGTGCACCTGGCTCTCCTGGAGGTTTAGCAGCAGGTGTGATTTTCCTCTTAGGATCATGCTTACCAGCATCAATAGATTGCTGTGTCGATTTACGAGTAGTTTTCTTAGGTGGAGGGGTCTTAGATGGAGTTTGCGCTTGAATAAATTCGATCTTGGTTATTTGAATCTTAGGTTTAGGTCTATAACTAACGAATAAGACTAATAAAATTATTAGCAATATTGTCAAATGTATTGAATAAGAGACTGCACTAGATTCTCTAAATAAATTAGATTTAGCTCTGGTTTCCTGTCTATAAAATAAATCAAAGGCAGCAAAACTAAGAAAACAAATATTACCAGCAAATATAGTACTAGTTACGGGACTTGGAAATTTTAATTCTTTAATCAGCTCAGTAGAAAGTTTAAGATCAAAGAAGGGTATAGTCTCAAGGAATTTAGATACTGTAGTTACAAAAGATTCATTAAGGTTACCAACAACAATAATGAATAAAGCCGTGATAACAGTCAAAACCAAAGATATGAAATACAGGAAGCTCTTATTCGAACTCTTCTGAGGAATTTGATCTTCGATCAAACTCTCATTAATTACTTCAGGGTCAATTAATTTAGGATAAAGGCTTAGCCTCATGTAAATATTTTAACACTAGAAAGATATTAAGTGGGTTCTAAAGTACTTTTGCTTCTTCACGTAGAGCTTTGATAAGTTTCTCAGCAGCTTCTGCAGGCGTACCATCAAAAATCTTGACAGCTTGGCGTGACGGTGGTAACTGAGAACTAACTATCTCTATACCAATATTATCAGCAGCAGTTGAAGCTGTTTCGTCCAAAGCTTTCTTCTTAGCTTTCATAATTCCCATAATCGAAGCGTATCTTGGTTCATCGTTACCTTTATCACAAGTAATTAATGCTGGTAATGAAACTTTGAATGTTTGTCTTTCACCCGCTACTTCTCTAGATGCAAGGATCTGTTCTCCATCCCATTCAAGCTTGTTTGCGGTATGAATATAAGGTAGTTCTAAATACGCTGCCACACCAGCTTCTGTCCAACTAGATTCTGAATCGATAGTTTTCTTACCACCCAGTATTAAATCAGCACCAAGTTCTTTTACCTTAGCTGCTAATTCTTCTGTGTTCACTACATTTGATTTAATAAGAACCGCTCTATCTGCTCCCATCGCCAAACCCTGTCTTAAAGCCTCTACAGTGCGATCTGGTCCCATAGCTACTAAAATTACTTCTTCAATTTTGCTATTAGCTTCTTTAAGTTTTAAAGCTTTCTCAATTGCAAACTCTGCATATGGATTAAGTATCCAAGTGATCCCAGTCTCATCTATGGTCTTACCATCAGCCGCTATTACTATCTTAGTAGTGGTATCTGGAGTTTGTGAAACTATTACTGCAATCTTCATAAAGATCATTTACCCAAATTAACCCTGAGTTAACATGAAAAACTTAAGAATAATATCGAGCTAAACGGGTTTTCGCCAAATAACTACACAGAATTGTGATAAGATAATCCAAATGACTGAAGTTAATCCTATAGCTAACTTTATGACATCACTGACCTGTCCGCAGAAAGCTTTTTACTCAAAAGGAACTAAGTTTGAGTATTGGCAGGCAACCGGAGGCGAACAATTTGTTGGGCAGAGTGATAGTGGTAATATGTACGCAGCTGAGAGAACTCGGATTACAGGAATGGGGTGTTTTTTTAAAGAAATAGATCAACTCTGTGCATTAAGTCTTAAGAGACCTGATGATGAGAATATTTCTAAAAGGCTCGAATCTCTAAAATCCTTTCTTGTATCGGTCAAAGAATCCAGTCAACCTTTGATTAATGTTTTCAAAAAACATACGCAGAATTTTCAAAATTTGATTAATGAATTAAAGTTAGAGGAATTTTTTAAAGGATATGAATATAGTAGTTCGTGGAAACTTAAATATCTTGCTAATTTTATACAAACTTTTTCTGAAAATTTCAAGTCAATAGTAGATCCTAAGAGAGGGCTCAAATTGAATCCGCTAGGACCAGAAACAAATACTACATTATTACACCAAGTGCAAGGACAAGCAATATTTTATGGCTATAACGATCCTTACTATGGCAATTATTGGAAGGGATTATTATTCTCAGATCCTCCCAATGCTGCTGGTCTTCAAGCTATAGCTGGAGGGAATTTCTATGATCATGAATATCCTGGGACTACACAAGTTTCTCTTCAAGACACTGCCAAACAATTAGACAAATTTGATTTTGCAACATCTTACAGTTCATTAATTTCTCCAAATCTAAGGAAAGAAAACCGAGCTGCTATTGCTGAGAATGATGCAGTTTATATGCTGCTAGACTATTTTCGTTATGCAAAACAATTTATTGAAAACTTTGAACTCATTCCTTTAATGGAGCAAAGACTTGCTGAAACAATTGAGTCTAGATCCAAAGTTCTTAAGCTAGCCTGAAATCAACTGGATTTTTTTGTTTGAAAATGCTTCTGTAATTCCCTAACAATGAAGGGTATACCAATAAAAGCTGCGAAATTCAAAATTATAATAACCAAGGTTATTATAAAACCATATATAAGGTAGTCGTTGTCACCCATATCATCATTATATAGCTAATTAAGGAATAAGCCAAGAACATGTATTTCGCCCGAAGGGCGTCCGACATATTAAATTCTCAATAATATCACCTAGTACTAAAAGTTGAGGTCTAGGCTAACAATCCTACAACAAGACGATCGTGCTCGAGAACTTAGCAGGCACAATACAAGCAGTGGTTAACATGACGGAAAGAATTATAGTAATTTTAGTAGCGATTTTCCTGTTTAATATAGAAACAGTATCAGCAAAAATTCGCGGTAATATACCAGCAACATATATAGAAGGGAGGGATCTTAGCTTTAGATTCAAAAATCTACATTCCAAAGACAATCCATTAAAGACTACGGTTGTAGTTAAGGATGTTAATGGTAATGATCTGACTATCGACTTACCAGTAAAAATTGCTAATGGTGGTAAAAAGGCCACAGTGAAAATCCCTTCAATTACAGGGGACACCAAAGTTTCTTTTGAAGTTTCTGGAGGTATGTTCCCAGAATCAGAACGTTTTAAATATACAATGCTCATCATTGATGACCCAAATTTTAAAGCTACAGGTGTATTAGACAATGGTGATAATGGTGCAAGTACATTTCCAACTATTCCAGCAGGATCTAGCCTTGGTACAGCAGGCACTGTCGGACCAGTAGGTCCAGCAGGTCCTGAAGGTCCGAGAGGAGTACAAGGTTTAACAGGTCTAACTGGTGCCACTGGCAGTCAAGGTTCACAAGGACCACAAGGTCCGCAAGGTATACAGGGTATCCAAGGACCTCCAGCTACAAGCATGCCTGGTTCAGGAGTAGTAGGAGCAGTAGATGAATCTCTACAAGCTAAGATGCTAGACAATAATAATCAAACTCTTAGCCTAACAGGATCAAGTGGTGCATCGGTAGTACTGAGTGCTCCAGTAGGAAGTACATTAAATTTCACGCTACCAAATCACGATGGTACTCTTGCAACTCTCAACGACTTAACTCCAGTAGCAACTAGTGCTGATATTGATATAGAAGCTATAAGCACTATCAATGTCAACAACATTAACTTTGTTAAAATCATAGATTCAAATCCTGGAACTTTAGAAACTCTAACAACATTGACTGGTGGCCAGCGTGGTCAGAGACTAGTATTAGAGCTTGATAAAGATTTAGATTTTGAAGCTGACAATCTTAACACTGCAAATACTATTCAATGGGGACGAGGCACAGCTCCAGGACAAATTTTACATGGTCATGCTGGTGAACAGTTTGAGTTTGTAAACAATGGGACGGCTTGGTATTTGTTTAGCAGATTTACTTTATAGTGCCTGAGGATGCAGTGAATGAGTGCCTGAAAGAATATTTTCTCGACACTCACTCACCCAGCCACTCATTCACTCTATGCTAAAATACAATAGAAATGAAGACCCTTACTATCATTGGTTCTACAGGCTCTATTGGCACTCAAGCTTTAGATATAGTTAGAGAACGTAAGCAAGCAAATCCTGAAAATTGTTTTGAAGTTATTGCTTTAAGTGCTGGCAAAAATCTTGAATTATTCATTGATCAAATCAAAGAATTTAAACCAAAATACGTAAGTATCCTTGACAAGCAAGCCAAACGAGAAATCCAAGCTCTCTTCCCCCAAATCCAGATATTGAAAGGAATTGAAGAGATCGCTGAACTAGACGGCATAGATATATTTCTCAGTGCTATAGTCGGCATAGCGGGACTTCAAGCTAATCTCACAGCTCTTAAACATGCAAGAAGAGTAGCAGTAGCTAATAAAGAAACTTTAGTTTCTGCTAAACATTTAGTACGAGAATACTCTCGTAAGTATGGCTCTGAACTGATTCCAGTAGATAGCGAGCATGTAGCGATTCACCAGTGTTTAAACAATGCTGCTAATTCTTCAATCAAACAAATCTTACTCACTTCTTCTGGCGGTCCTTTCAGAACTTTAGCAATAGAAGAATTTCAAAATATAAGATTGGAACAAGCTCTGCAACATCCTAAGTGGAAGATGGGACCAAAAATCACCGTTGACTCTAGCACTCTGATGAATAAAGGTTTGGAGCTAATAGAAGTTAATTCATTATTCGACATCAACTATGCTGACATCCAAGTAGTGATTCATCCTCAATCTATAATTCATAGTGCAGTAACTTTTAGAGACGGTAATACTATCGCTCAATTAAGTCTGCCGGATATGAAAGTACCGATACAATATGCACTTGACTATCCTGAAAGAAATCTCATTAAACTAAAAGATGATTTCAATATATTCACTATGGGCAGCTTAGAGTTCGAATCACCTGATTATGAGAAATTTCCAGCTTTGAGTTTAGCTTATGCCGCAGGCAGGCAAGGGCATAGTTTTCCCACTGTGCTTAATTCAAGTAATGAAGCTGCTGTGGAATTGTTTTTACAAAATAAGATTCATTATCTTGATATTATTAAAATAGTGGAGCAGGAATTAAACAGTCATAACAAAATCGAGAATCCTTCATTAGATAATATTCTTCAACTTGATAAGGAAATTAAAGAAAGAATAATTTGTAAAGTTTAATGCTTTCAAAAGAAGTCTATATAAATCTAGGTCATATATCTAAGCTGTAGTAAAATTGCTAAAGCCCAATGAGCAAAAAGAGAAAATTACCTTTTGGCAAGCTGATTATCTGGCTGATGTTGTTTAGTTTCCTACTGACTTTGATCTTGCCTTTGTTTGCTCATGCCAAAGAAAAGCTACCAGTAACTCTACACGAGAAACAAGAAATACTGCAAGACATCAATCAACAGAAAAGTGACCTTGCTGCCAAGCTTAAAGAAGCCAGATTGAAAGAAGCCTATGCTTCAGACAAACTTAGCAATATTAATCGTAAATTACAACAAGCTCAAAACGAATTACAGCAAAACCGCAAATATCTACAAAACAATAAATCCTCATGGGAAAAAACTAAAGCTAGATTAGAAGAAATCGAAGCTCAGCAAGTAGAGCTAGAAGGTGAAGCGAAGCAACGTATTCTTTCTATTTATAAACAGAACCGCCTAAAAATTATTGACGGTATTGTTAATTCCCCAAGTGCCACTGACTACTTAGATCATATCTATTACCAAAAGCGCCTAATGGAATACGACAAACAAGTAATTGATGCATTAGTAGACCAGTCAGAAAATATTAGGAAATATAAAGCGATGCTTGCAGACGAAGCAGCTAAGATTCAAACTATCACAACTAGGTTACAAGGCATAGAGAGTGAGATTGGCAAACAAAAAATTGCTCAAAGACAGATACTGACTAAGTTACAGGGCGAACGCAGAATCTACGAAGAATCAGAGAGACAATTAGAAAGAGAATCTATTAAATTAATTTATAAGATCACCGAGCTTGCTGGTGGATCAGGGGAAACTAAGCTTAATAACCCTGAGGCTACTGGTAATTTTCAATACCCAGTCAAGGCACGCATTACTTCTCCCTTTGGTCCCAGACGCCATCCTATCTTCGGAGTAAGAAGTATGCATAGTGGCATTGACCTTGCGGCACCAAGAGGCACTCCAATTAAAGCTTCTGAAGGTGGTTTAGTTATTTATGCAGGTTGGTATGGTGGTTACGGTAAAGTAGTTATAGTCGATCACTCTAAAGGATTTTCTACTCTCTATGCTCATTTAGATAGCATTGAGGTTAAAGTTGGTGAGCGCGTTAGCCAAGGGAAAGTAATAGGTCTGGAAGGCTGTACTGGTTATTCTACAGGTCCACATTTACATTTTGAAGTAAGGTCTGGAGGTAAACCTCAAAATCCAATATACTATCTACAGGAAGCATGAAAAAGCCATTAATTCTAACTTTCAAACTATGTATATCAATTGCCCTTGCATACTTGATGATTAAGTTTTGCCATTTGGATATCAGAAAAACTTTCACTGCTATTAAATCCACTCATATTCTTTGGTTTATAGCTTGCACACTAATGTTCACAGCAACTACTTTCACCAATGCTTATAGATGGATGGTATTAGTTAGATTACTAAACTATAAGTTAAGCTTCGGCAAAGCTGTAAGAATGTATTTTGAGTCGACTTTTAGTAATAATTTTTTGCCAACTAATTTTGGTGGAGATGCTATTCGTGCTTATGATTTAGGTAAGAAGGACAAAAGCTGGCTGCGAGCAGCAAGTACAGTACTTACCGAAAGATTTTATGGCTTTGCCATGATGTTCCTTATGATCCCTGTTGGTTTGTTCATGATGAAACACACTAATTTCTCTAATGCTATTCCCCCTGAAATCGCTCTTGCGCTTTGGCTTACATTTATTGGTACCGTAGTGTTTTTTGGGACATATAAATTATGGTCTAGAATCCCTTTAAATATAGTTCAAAAAATAAACTATGCGGTGCATGAATACACTCGCTGTAAAAAAAGTCTCCAGAAAGTTTTACTCTGGACATTAATCACTCACTTACTTCTATTAATAGGTAATGTTTGTTCTGCTTATGCCTTAGGCGTGGGCATAGATCAAATACCTGTTTGGTATTGGCTAATAATCACTCCAGCAGCGACTTTGGCCGGATTCATCATTCCTGCAGTGAAAGGAGTTGGTGCCAAAGAAGCTAGTTATATTTATTTCCTTGGTTTACTAGGTATCAGCAGTGATACCAGCCTTGCTATAGGTTTCATCGCTTTTATTGCTACGACACTATCAACGCTACCAGGCTTGAGCATTGCCTTCCGTAAGATCAAATTCAATAAAGTTATAACTGAAGAACATAAACACGAAGAAGAAGAATTAACTGCCATTGTGGAAGAAATGAAGCATGAACACGATCACGATGGTGTAGTGCATAAGTCTTAAACTGTTTCTAATAATCAATTTAAGAGAACCGATACCCGTTATCCGTCATTGCGAGGAGCGCGCAGTGCGACGTGGCAATCCACTCTTATACTTAACCTAAATTCTTAAATCCAACTATGCAGCAACAACAGCAACTAACTGTCTACCTTGCTTAGTAACAAACTTAACTGAGCCATCAACAACAGCATATAAAGTGTCATCGCTACCACGACGCACGTTAACGCCAGGGTGGAACTTAGTACCACGTTGACGCACTAATATATTTCCTGAAATAACTTTCTGACCAGCGTATCTTTTCACGCCTAGTCTTTTAGAGTCTGAATCTCTTCCGTTTCTTGTACTACCTACACCCTTCTTTGATGCCATTTATTTTACCTCTAATATACCTTTAACTAAACTACTACTGCAGAGTTGATCTTCTCAACCATAATTCTAGTGTACTGCTGTCTATGACCATATTTACGTCTGTAACCCTTCTTAGGTCTCATTTTATAGACGATAACTTTTTTGTCTTGATAGCTCTTCATTACTCTAGCAATGACATTAGCGCCAGTTAGAACTGGCTTACCAATATTAGCTTTAGCGCCATCAGAAACCATTAATACTTTATCTAAAGTAATAGCCGCGCCATCTTCTTGCTCCATAAGATCAACATCGATGAACTTGCCTTCTTCCACTTTAAATTGCTTACCGTTAATATCTACAATTGCGTACATAGTGTCGATAATTCTAGCATTTTAGGTTAAAACTCTAGACAGGTAAATATATATAAAAGGTTAAGATTGAAATTTAGTTATAACCTATTTATTATTAGGTTTAAAGCTAAAACTTCTATTTTATTTTGATATATTCAAATTCATTAATTCCTTCAATAGTCTCAGGAACTGAATCCAAAGTCGCCGCCGCTGGACGAACTACTTTAACTTGAGAACCATTAATATTTGAATTTAAGTCGTTGCCTTCGCCACTATCAAGTTCTATAGTACCAATAGCACTTCTTTCATTAACCAAGGTATCATCACCCTTGCCTTGAATAACAACAACCTTAGTTTTACTTACATCACCGTCAATAACATGAATATCATTACCATCTGTTCCTTGAAGCACTACATGTTTAGCTGGATCAATTTTATCCGCGCCGGTACTTTCATCTCGCAAAGGATTATTCTCAGCATCGAATTGAATAAAACTAATATTGCCTAAGGTAATATGACTTCCTTCAACTTTGATTCCATTTGGTCCAATCTCTCTTATTGGTATAAAATGAGGTGCATTTTTAGATTGAGACTCTCCAGGTATCTGTCCAACCGTACCTATCTTAAGATACTTACCATCGCTTGATGTTTCTATTAAAAGACTATTATAACCACCCAATGATTTAGCTTCAGTACTAATAACTGTGTAACCTTTTTCTTCTCTCTTAGTAAATTGAGCTCCAAAAGTCTCGGGAGTAAATGGTGTAACTGGATTCATAATGCTTGTCCTTTTTATATATCTGCCTGCGTACCTCTATATAAAGCAGCAGACTCAATATAGTTGATATATAAATAGTTATGGCTAGATTAATAATTAAGCAAAAACATTGTATAAACCTTGTCCTAACCAATCACCAGCCTGAATCCAATCATTCCTACTTTCTTCTAATCGCTTTCCACCGTTACAGATAGTAATACCTGCATCAATAGTTTCTCCTATAGCGATATCGAGAGCAACACCTCCTGCAATAGCAAGAGCACTAGTTCCGAAAGTAAACGGTGCTGCAGCAGCTCCTCCTACTTTAAGAGCCGTAGATCCAATAGTGACGAGGCTTTTAAGCCATTGTAATGTACTAACTATTCCTTTACCAGCTTGAAGACCGTATCTTAAACTTGCAACTCCAGCTCCTACTTTCATACAAGTACTAGCTGTTGATAATGAAGATTCTGCTTCTTTCGCCAATTGAGCTCTGTCACTAGGTTTAGCTTGGTCGATTGAATTAATATTAGGTGTTATTGTTGTCATATATTTTTCTTTAAGCTGCTATAGCAAAGCTACGAGGACCTGGATTAATAGGCATGCGTAAAAGTCCTTTCTTACCTAGTGCTGCAAGACTGATCAGTGATAAAGCGTTACCAGCTACATCTAGCTTGTCTTTAAGAGGATCTCCATCACCTCTAGCAACTTCATCTACCATAGTAGAAGCTTGCCAAGCAAAGAGAGCTTTAGTTATCAAACCTATATATTTAGCCTTAGATCCCAGCATCTCTGCAAGTCTTCCACTACTGACTAAAGCAGTATAAGCAGATATGCCTAATCCTTGGACAACATTACCCACAGACTCAATAGCAGTGCCAGATTGATCTGAACCGTGATCATAATAATTTTCTGAACCAATATCTACAATACCTTTTCCAAAGCTGAGAACTCCACCAACTTCTTGTCCCTGTAAAACACTTGAGCCTATAGTAGCCACTGTACCAGCTGCAACCAAAACATTACCAGTAGCTAACAGATTAGGATTAACCTTAGCTGCAGCTCCTGAAACCAAAGCCATGACCTTGTCTAAATATCCGGTGAGCGAAGCTAGAGCTTGAACTCCAGAACCGGCTTTGGAGGCTTGACTAGCAAGGGATAATACTTTTGGAATTGCATTCATCATTTATATTTAAGGCTCTCCATCTGGAGTTAACCTCTTCTTAACCTACAACGAGTAAATACGCTACAATTTGATACTTTTTAAGAGAGGATATTACTGAATTTTAGAGAATCCATAAGATCAACAATTTTCTCTCTTAAACCAATAGTCGAAGTTAATTTACTAAAAATACTATTTTCATTTTCATAAAGACTGCTAAGAGCATATGGAACAATAAAAGCAAGCAAACCTGTAGCCATGCCCGCTCCACTAAGTCCAGCTCCTCCCATTAATCCACGAAGTAAACCAAAGGCCATAGTACCGCCAGCAACCCACTTTGCACCACTTATAAGTAGCGGACTCTGTTTCTCAGCGTATTTAGGATCAGAGATTAATTTAGGTATGCCTAATATGTTTTTGATAAAACCCAAGCCAAATGTACCACCAGCTAAAGCAATGATTAAGTCCCTAAGATTACGATGTTGAGAGCTTGCCTTGACTGTATCCACAACCTTATTTATTGTTGCCGCCATAGCATGAGTTCCACCAGCTATAGACTCACCAGTAATATTCTTAGCAACAGTTAAAGCTTTAGAAACGTGAGATTTCCCTAGATCTCGAGGATCAAATTCTGCTTTATGCCAAGCACTAGTTCTATCTCTACCTGGAGCCCTTAGAATCAGAGCGTTTACTGGAGCAGGATTAATAGATTCGCTTGCATCTCTAAGACTTATCGGACCCTCTCGTAGATGGCCAATGGTTTGATTTTGAAGTATTGGTTCTCTTGCCATTATGAATGTAAATTTACTCTAGAGCCCATCATAAAATCAGTAAATGGAAGTGCTATTTTCTCTTCTAAGAACTTACCAATACCTTCACCAGCCTTACCATGTTCTAAGTCTTCTCTCATACGGGCGTTAACAGACTTCTCTAACGAATGACTCATGAGATAGTATGGTGATTCTGGGTTATCTACTCGCATGATTGGCTTACCAAAAGACACAGCAGCAAGTCCACAACCATGATTAAACGGTAAATCAATATTCACCCATTTATAGATTGACCTTGTAGCAAGCAATCCAGCAGCAGCGATTCCAGTTACAACACCAAAACCTTTTAAGGATGGAACTGCTTTTAGCAAGTTTCCCTTAGGATCGAGCCATTTTCCAGGTGCTAAATTTCTCAATCTAAATAAAGAAGTTGCAGAAGCAAGTGCCGCTGCAGAAGACAGCATACAAGTTTTATCCTCAGCTTCACGTGAAACATGGAAGCAAGATTGACCTCCAGCCGTTTCTCTGATTCTGCGCATATCATCTAAAGCTGCAGAGCTGGTCATAATCGCGAGAGGTACTTTAATAAGAACACCAGTAATAAACCCAGGTAATTTACCTGCCTTCACAAATGCATCAGCCGCTGTCTTCCCACCATACAATAAATGCCCTGTAGTATTTATAACAGAGCCACTCATACCTTGATAGACCCATCTTGCTACATTCGATATACCATCCACTAAGTGAAAACCATAGCCCTTAGTTACTGCATTAGTTGCTGTACTTATTAAACTCATTACGCTGTAACTCCTTCCATATGATGTGATCCTTCTTTATCTGAATGTGATTCTTCTGCCTTATGTGAATGTGGTTCCTGTACTTTATGTCTAAGTTCATTTAAATTATTAGTGTCAAACCATGAACGTCCATAGAGCTTACCAAAGTCTGGTATCGCTACTGGCGAGAACATTGCAGCATAACCCACACTATTATAAAGAAAACCTGGTGTCGCTTTAGCCGTGTCTACGATAGGCTTAGCCCAATCTGGATTCTCGCTAGAGTAACAAATAAATTTTCCAATCCCTACTGTTAGTACCACAGCTGCAAGAGCTGCATATTTCCCGATGCCTGGTACATTCTTCAGAGCAGTACAACCATTCTTAATACCTTCTGTTATCGCAGACAGTGAACAATTTTTCAATAAGTAACCAGAACCGTTATATATGCCATTACCAGTAGCCTTACCAGCACGTCCAATATTAGCCAACCATTGACAGGCAGCCGGTGTAGTTACAACTACTTTACTACCATCTTTAAGTATTTTCGTTATAGGTTCACCGGCAAGATCTATACCTGGAACTTTTCTACTTAAAACCCAACCTGCAAGTGCAGTCTGTAAAACTCCCATCCAGCCAAAATCTCGCAAACCACCAGCAAGTCCATGCTTGTCTATATTCGTGGATTCAACAGCGTTGATTTGCGATAAATGTTCATATCGTTCTTTTAATTCTTTTAAAGTAGGTTCAAATATATTTGGATCATAAACAAAAGATCTAGGTTCAGATCTGAGCATTCCAGAAAGACCAGAATCTCCAGACACCGCATGCTGAGATGATTTAAACACTTCATCTTCATGAACTGAAGCTTTACCAGCCGTCTTAGCTGCATCTTTAGTCATATTAAGAAAGCTAATTAGAAGATTTGGATTTCCAGTTTCTTTAGCTTTCTCAAATACTGCAATCAATTCTCCTAAAACTTGAGCTCTTTGTTTAGTATAATCAGTAGCAGTAGTACCAGCGACTCGCGCATATATATCATTATTAGAAGCTAAATTAGCTAATGATTCACCGAAATATAATTTCTCATCATTAAACTTAGTAAGTTGGAGTTCCTTATAAAAATCTCCCATCTTAGTTCCACTGAGTCCAATAGACTCTAAAACTGGTTTATGCTCATCTAGTACTTTGGAAATAACCTCAACGTCTAACTTAGGTCTAGAGCCAAAGTACTCTCTCATTGCTGCTGCTGTTGATTTACTAATGTTGTCCATAATCTCTTCTTAACTATAAAGAGTAATACCGATTAGTTTTGACAAGGATAACTCTATTAAGAATAAGTTATCAGTACATACGAGTTTATTGTCAAATAAGTCCTTAACCAAACCTTATACTTTCATGAGTAGTGCAGTTCATAATCAAGCAAACAGTTTTGATAAATATCTCCAGCCTCAAAGAGTTGGTTACGATCAAATCGTATCTGTTTACAATAATCATGTCAGTGGAAATCATAATATCTATAAGTCCATGGCTATGATTCAAGCAGAGCTTGATAAATTAACCCACAAAGCACAATCACACAATAGTGAAAGCCTACAGAAAATAATTAAGAAGAAAGAGGATATGCTCGCATATCTGAAACAATTTAGTGAATTGTCTAGAGACACTCATTATTCACGCGGTAAGGTTGCACAAGATCAAGTAAATGCATATATGGAGTTATTTGCTTAGAATTAGCGAAAGAAGGAGCAGTTAAATGTCAGGAATACACGGAGATTATAAAGAACCAGTTAAATATTATAGCCAGAGCTTTAATCATATTAATCATAATTTGACAACTGAGGGAAACTTGTCATTAGTACCAGATATAATGCCATCATTTATACGCAACGGTGCACCTAGCGCCATAAACCCTAAAACAAGGCAAGTTGGGGATATCTACAATAGGCGCCTTGAAGCTATTCGCCAACAATTATCCCAGTTCGGTAGCATCAGTCCCGCTCAGCAAGCAAGTTATATGGATGCAACTAAAGCTGTAGCTTTACAGAACTTCGCTGAAACCACAGAAGCCCAAATGGAAGCTAAAGTCCTAAAAAACTGGGAAAGAAAGATAGAAAATTACATTCAAGTTGCTTAGTAATATCGATAATATGGCTATTTTACTTAGCTTATATCTATTTTAGCGTCCAATAATTAGCATATTATTTACGAATTTATATCAATAGTTCCATAACCTTTGCTTTGTATTGGAGTAAGTAGTAATTAAATAAGGAGCACACATCATGGCATTAGACGCAACAAGAGTCTCAACTTCCCTAGCAAATGGTAGTAAGACAATAACTAGCAATTTTGCAACCAAGGGAGAGCAAAATGCAAAAGATTTAAGAGATTCAGAAGCAGCAGCAGCAGAGTTCTCATTTCAAGAAATGTCGAGAAAACTATTAGTAGCGATTGTACAGAAGGCTATGAGCAACGCTGTAGAGAATGCTAAATCACTAATCCAGTCTGCATAAGATTGAGGACTAATCAAGGAGATTTAACATGAGTATAGGTCAAACAATCAGTAACTTTGTGTATTCATATAATAACTTCGCCGCTCAGGGGATGAGTTATGTGCAAGCACTTAGAGCAAAGGAAGAGCAAGCAGTACAATTTGCCTCAGCAGAGATTACTGAGAAATTAAACGCTCAAATGGATTCCAAATTATGGTCGAATACTAAGGATATTTTAAACAACACCTTATCAAGAAAAGCTTAGAACTAGCACAAGAGAAAAATTATGATATCAGATATTATTAGCAGCTTTATAAGATCAGATTCTTCAGCACCTCTAGAAGCGGCAGCGATTCAAGCTAAGCAACAAAAAGCAAATGCAAGACTGTGGGCTGGTCATGAAATGGTAGAGCATATCAGACAAAAAGAAAGGGTTAACGAATTAGAATACTGGAAACAGGCTTGGGGAGAGGAATCTAGAAGCTTAGCTAAATCAGTAGGTAACGCATAGAATTAAACGTCGGGGTATAAAAGAATGGCAACAAGTCCACTAAAATTAAATCCAATTATATTAAATGAACCCAGTATTGATACAGATAAAGTCGTAAGAACTTTCCCAGTAGATCATGATGGAAAGGAGAAAACTCCAAAGATTAATGTGGTTTTTCATGGCACTGAATTAAGAAGCAAAGCCGCTACTGCAAAGACAAATTTATTAAAATTAATTGACACAGAAATAGCAACAGAAATACAAGTAGCTGAAGACAAAAATAATGATTGGTATTCTTCACGTAAGCTACAGGATAAACAAGATTATACTGATTTTATATATGCAGTGATACCACCAACTAAACCACCAGCAGACTCACCAAGAAAATATATAGCCGATACATCAGGAGCTAAATATATGGCAATCTTTGATGATGATGCTGGACATTTAGCAAACGGAGCCAGCATGGAAATCAATACTCATAATGCTGAGCTTCAAATATCTATCTTAGGCAGAAATTACGTTGATCCCACTATTTGGGGAGATGAAAAGGATTCAGCAGCAGCAGTCACAGAAGGACTTCTAACCAAACACTCTAAAAGTTATGAAGATGATAGTTTCATTAATAATCATAAATTAGGTGAAGCTAAAAGAACAGAGTTTCTTGATGCATACACTAAGCTTATGGCATCTTCTTATTACACCACACCACCTACAGGTATAACTACAGCTCTAAGCAGGGAAGCTTGGAATCTCAATCATAGTCCAGAAGTAGCTAATGGCTTTTTAACTTTTGCAGGTAATTATGCTAAAACTTTAAGGTATTTCCGTGGTACTGATGTGAATTCGACTAATTTCAAAAAATACCAAGGAAAACTAGATGCATTTACTGGTATATTACGTAAGCACTTTGATCCTATAACAGTTAATGGAATTTTAGGCGCAGCCAAAAACTACCCAGATTATAAGGAAGAAACCAATAGCAAAGAGCTTAAATACGATGATCCAATGGAAGAGTATGTAGGGCTACATCACGCTGCGATCAGTGAAATTCAAAAAAGCAAAGGAACTCAAGAAGAGAAAGTTGCTCAATTAGAGAAACTTTTAGGACCTTTATACAAACAATATGGCTTAGGCGATGATGTAGAATTTAGCTCCTTATTACATCAGACTGTTGTACTTCCAGCAGAAACACATACAGCTCCGACTCCAAGCTCTCATCAAATTACAGCTACACCAGCACCAGCATTTCAAACTAAACTTGAAGGAATTCGTGATAATTCTACAACTTCTCGTATTAGTAAGCTTGTAATTGGAGCTATGTTAAAAAATTCAAATGCAGTAGATAGCATAATCAGAGATTCCAAAGCAACAGATAAGGCTAAACTCATATTAAAAGAAATTCAAGACAATTCTCCAAGTGACGCTTTTAAGAAGCTAAATAGACCTCAAGAGACTATTCAAACAGTATTGGATCAAATAACTAAATAAGCTAATAGGTTAAGATCTGGTTAAGCAATTAACTATACAAAAGCCATATATAAGTGCTTTATATTATTAAAGGAGTTATATATTGTCAGTCGGACCATTAACAAATAGGAATATTTCTCCAATAGATTTACAATCTTGGGGTTTATCCTTGAAACCTAACGTTAAGATTAATGATCCAATATTAACTAATGCTTTACGTAATTTAATTAACGGAAGCGTTTTAACTTCTAAAGAAGAAAAAGTTTTAACTGATACTTTTGATCATATCGCAGGAGATGCAGCTACTATAGCAGCATTAAAAACATATCTAAGCATCGAACAAGACAATTTTGATGATACAACTGGTAATGAGAATCTAGATTCTTTTGATAAAAAGCCTTTACAAGAACTTAAACCAAACGATATTGATTCGCTTGGACAGAAACAGGATAATTTCAGAGAAGAGTTTAAGGCAGCCAAAGAACGTCTAATAAAATTGTTAGGTAATGATGAGGCCGCTAAAAAATCACCGATCATAACAGAAATCAATAACGTTCTTACTTCTATGAGTGGTATTAAAAATGAAGGAACTGATAACTTCTCAACACAGCTGAAACAAGAGATCACTTTTCGCTTACAAGCTAAAGCTGATTCTACAAATGAAACTAAGTCAGAAGATAAACACAAAACTACCACGACAGAGAAATTTGCTGGACTAACAATAGAAGAGCTAGATTGGATTAGCAGAGGCGGAACAGCTGTAAGAGCTCCAGAACTAGAAGGCTTATTTAAGAAAACTCCAGAAGCAGTGACTAAATTTAACTTAGAAAATTTACCTCAAGGTGCTGATGCTAAAGAATGGCATCAATATCTCAAATCAGCTGAAGAGTCTCTACCAGCATTATATCAAAACCAAGCTAGATCTTTATTACGCAATTTACAGAACTTAGAAGAATTAAAAGATCCTAGTGCAATAAAAGAGCTTCTGAATATCAAAGATATACCAATGAGTGAAGGAATAGTAGAAGCTTATCGCAGTAATTTTAACGAAGCTATCAGTAATTTAAAAAAAGAAGCTAAGAAATCTAGCTTTGATTTGAAAGAATATGAATTTGATAACGAGCTACATGCTAGTCTAGAAGCTGAAGCAAACACATTCAACACTGCAGCACTTAATTCTGAAGACTATCAAAAATTTAGTAAAGCTTTAAACTTTCTTGAAGGTAATGGAAAATATAACCCAAATAAACTTAATGAAGATGTTAATCATGTTATAGAGAAATTAGCTCTTGCTGATGAGCTTAAGGACAAAACTCCTGCTGAGCAAAAAGTATTTCTAACTAAAGTACTCAATAAAATTAAGAATGAACAGCAAGAACTTGCACTAGCAACTCTTCCTGCTGGATTAGATGCAAGTACTACTGACCCTGCGGTGTTCTTTGATAATTTTAAAGATTCAGTAGAATATTTATATAAGCATATAGAAGAGAAATCCGAGAACCCAGAAGAATTAAGACATTTGGAACAAGAAATGGTTAGATTTATGAGAAGTGGTGACGCTACAGATGAAGCTAATAAAGAATTCGTTAAGAGAAGTCCTCAATTAGCTAAGGCTCTAAATTATTTCACACGTGGCAGAGGAGATAGTCAAATGAATGTTGGCTTAGTCAAATCTTTATTTGCATACGAAAACGGTGAAGGTATGGCTAAAGTATTCTGTATCAGAGATATAGTTGCAGAAAGCTCTAATATGGATACTGTGGCAAGTAAAATAGAAGAAGCAATAGTAGAAGCTGGAAAAAACAATAATGAAGCTAAGATACCTGAGGAATTATTTGATCAAAGTGTTAAAGCTAAAACCTTCCATACCTTCTCGCTTGCAGCTTTTGAGCCTGAATATACCAAAGATGATAAAGGAAAACTAACTCCAACTAGTGATTTTACTTTATTTGAAAAACTAGGCATTTCAGCTTACATGAAGAATGATGAAAAGCATCAAATAATTATTAAGGATGGTACTCTTAGCGAGTTTCCTAAAGAGCTTAAATCTTTAATACAAGTAGCTTATGCACCCAAGAAAATGGATGATGCAGAAATTGCAAAATTACTAACCTCTAAAGATGGAGACATTAGAAGAATAGCTGATTATGATGAGAAAACTGGAAAAGTAACTTTTGTTGATCATGGCGCTGTATTAATGGCAGTTTTAAAAAAAGAAATAACGGATAAAGAAGATAAATATTTAGAACGAGTTTCTAGTTCTTATGATGCTAAACAAGAGATGAGCTTAGCTCAAATGACTGAAACTAGAAATCAATTAATAAAGCTATCTGAGGAACATGAATTAGGTCTCTTTGATAAGCATAAAATACCACAAGCTTTTCATCAGACAGAATATAAAGAAGCCTTAGAGAATTTTGCAACTAATGCTGATTACCTCAAGAAGCATGTTAAAGCAAATATTGCTCCTTTCCAAACATCTAGTAGCTCTAGCTACTTTGGTTATCCTAGAACTGCAACTAATGAGAGCAATCCTAATAGAGCTTCATCGTTAGTAGAAGTAGCATCGGCTCCAGAGAAGAGACAACCTCATACTAGTTCTCAGTATCTAGCTATGTCAGAAATGGATAAACAGTTTGAAAAGATCATGGATATTATAGGTGCTGATGATTCTGACGAAGAAGATGAAGAGAATCCTGATAAGGATGATCTATTTCGCAGCATGAATGATCCATTCAATACTAAGAATCCGTTCAATATTAAAAGATACGGTTCTTTAAGTATCAATTCTTAGACGCACCCTGACGTCGCACGCGTCCGCGTCACTTTTAACATAAAATCCACTCTCTGAAACTTTTAGTATATAACGACGATGGAATTTGGGCTGAAGGTATATTACTGTAATAAAAAATCCTCAATATACAAAAGCTCCACCCCTCTATCTTGCCCTTGTTCTAGCTCATTCATCGTGATAATGCATTTATAATAGTTATCAGTAATCTTCAATAAATTATTTATTTCTCGCTCATAAGTTTTCTTATCTTCTATAGAAACTGCTACTTGATAATATTGAATTTCTCCACCCAGAGTCGCAACAAAGTCAATTTCTTGATTAGAGTTTAGTACACCAACAGTTACAGAGTAACCTCTTCTACGTAACTCTAAATATACTAAAGTTTCTAATATTTTATTATTATCAGAAGAACGATATCCAATTAAAGCATGTCTCAAGCCAAGGTCATTGAAAAAATATTTTTCATTAGTTTGGAATATATGCTTCCCTTGTAAATCATAACGTCTAACTTGATGTATAAAAAAAGAGTCGTCTAAATATTTCAAATAATTCAAAACAACTGAAGGGGATAGTTTAATACGCTCTGACTTAAGGTAGTCAGTGATTGACTTCGCTGAAAATAAGCTAGCACTATTATTAGCAAGGAATTGTACCAGTTTTTCCAAAAAATCTATATTACGCACATCATGTCTTTTGATAACGTCTTTCAAGAGGATGGTATTGTATATACTTCTCAGATAGCTATATTGTAATTCTTCATCCTTCTCCAAATGAAGCAGGTAAGGCATAGATCCATATTTAATATAGTCCAATAGAGTATCTCTTGAAGCCTTATATTTATTAAAACTAATAAATTCTTTATAAGACAATCCAGTGATTTCAAAACTAATATATCTTCCACCAAGATTATTAGCAATATCACTAGAAAGCATATCTGCATTGCTTCCTGTTAAATATATATCGTATTCATTCTTATGATTAAGAGACTTGATTGCCTTGTGAAAATCTTGGATCTCCTGTACTTCATCAATAAATAGATATTTTTTACCCTTAATAGCTTTGAAGTATTGCTTGATATAAGTAATTAAGTCTACGTCAGATTGTATCTCTCTAAATTCATGGTCTTCTTTATTAATATATAGAATCTTAGATGATGAGATTTTAGAAGACTTGAGATGATCTATCAGTTGCAGCATTACATAGCTTTTACCAACGCGTCTTTGACCAACCAATACTTTAATAAGGCTTTTATCCACAAAAGGCAATATCTTCTGGATATATAAGTTACGTTTAAAACCCTTTTTAATCATACTTATAATTATACCACTTTTTAAATTTATTTTAAGTATACTTAAATAATAAATGATAACGATATTCCAATTCTATACATGTCTATTACACTTTCAACATAAAAACTTGTATTTAGTTACAAATTCTAAATCAGGGCATAATCTAACTATATCCCTATGAAACTTTTAGTATGTAACGACGATGGAATTTGGGCTGAAGGTATGAGAACTTTAGCTACAACCTTAGCTCATGACCACGAGGTCTATGTCTGTGCTCCAGATAGAGAACGCTCTGCTACTGGACATTCTATGAGTTTACACAAACCACTTATGGTTAGTAAGGCTATTACCAGCGACATGATCAAAAATACCAAGGGAGCTCATATGACCTCCGGCACGCCTGCTGACTGCGCTAAGATCGCTCTAGGAGCACTTTATAAGGATGTTAAGTTTGATCTTATGGTCTCAGGAATTAATCACGGACCAAATCTTGGAGTAGATGTATTGTACTCAGGAACAGTATCTGCAGCAATGGAAGCCATGTTACTTGGAGTACCATCAATTGCTACTTCACTCTATAGCTATAGCTCTAAGGAGTTTCATGACGCAGCTTCATGGATATTAGACTTCATTAACCATAATGATCTACCTAAGATGATCCCAGCTAAGACTTTTATTAATATAAATATTCCACCAGGAGCCAGAGCTAATTATCGCGGTGCAGAAATCACTCGCCTGGGTAATCGTGCTTACGAAGAGAATTACGAAGAGAGACAAGATCCGCGTGGTAATAAATATTTTTGGCTTGCTGGTAAACCTATAGAAGGACTCGAGGTAGAAGGTACCGATGGTTGGGCATTATTGAATAATAAAATATCCATCACTCCAGTGCAGTTTGATATGACGCATCATTTACTGTCAGACAAGCTCAGAGTTGATTTGAAGATTAAAGTATAGGTTAATGCTAAAATCAATTGAGTGAAATACTTGCCATATCTTTTATGTCTATTGCTTGCAGCCTGCTCTCAAAGTAGCTTTAATGACACAACCTTACTTTACAAGGTTGAATTGCGTAACATAGCTGAAGATCAAATCACCGAATATAGATTCTTCAAGAATGGTTTAGTTAATGAAACTATCACTCATAGCACCAGCCATAATGCTGATCTCTATCATTCTCAGTTCCAAACTTTAGACGGAATTCAGACCAGCGAAGCAATTGAATTGCAGAAACAATTACAAGCGCTAGACTATCACAATCATTTCCCCTGGAAGGAAGATTTCTATAAACGCGGCAACGTTATTAAGATTGAGTTCCCTGCGTCAGTTAAGCCTAAATTTATTAGCCAACCAGGCGAAGCACAAGAAGTCCTAGTTAACAAAACCTATTACTACTATGATGGTGAAACAGAGTCACCAAAAGTGTTTCAAGAGTTAATGAAATTAATCAATTCAATAGAACAGCAATAAGTATTCATACTTTAGCCAAAAATTCATATGCTATAAATAGTCTTATTCAAAAGGAGACTTATGAATTTTAATTTCAGTAAAGATCAAAGAAAACAAATAGCAACAATATTTACAGCTATCGCAAGTATATTACTGTCCGCAGTACTGGCAACATATTTCAATGCTAAAATTGATAGTGAAGCTCTAGCCTATTTACTGGTAGCTATTTTCATAATATATGGAGCATCAATAATAGTAGTAAGGAGAAAAAAACATGTTAAACCTATTCAAAAATCTTCATGAACCAGTAACACCGGAAACATCAATATACGCAATGATATTTGTTGGTGCTGTTTTTGCAATATTCGGACTCGTGATTATATTGAGCGATTATTTAGAAGATAGAAAAGCTTCACAAGAATCTAACTAAGCCCAGATCTTCAACTCTTCTTCAGTAAAGGTCCCCATAGGTTTAACTTCAGGTTTAAGCACTATGTCCTTCTTAGCAAGAGCCTGTTCTTGTACATGACGCATCAGCTTACAAAAGTCTTGCGAAGTTCCTTCACCAAGATTTTCAAAAAAATTACCATGTAAATTAGAGATCATAAAATCACCCATACGATAGCCTTTAAGTCCAAGTTCATCTATTAGCTGTCCTGCACCATAATTAGCTAGCGGGTTTTGGAAAGTACAACCACAAGTCCAAGACTTAATAGGTTGCTTAGTAGTTCTAGAATGATTATTAGCTACTACTCTTGCTCTAATAGCTTCTTTATCATCTGGTTTAAGCTTAAAAGTACCAGAAAGAATTAAATACTTTTGTGGATCAACACCTGAATGTCTATAATTCAATCCCAGCTTAACTTTAGTCCAGTCTTCAATCTCAAGTGTCGTTAAATTAAGTAATTTAGCAGAGACTAAGATATCAGAGATCTCAGAACCATGAGCACCAGCATTCATCACAATGCCACCACCTATAGAGCCAGGTATACCCTCCATAAATTCAGTCCCTGAGAGGGATTCCTTAGTCATCAAGGCACAGAAGCGTGGCATTCTCAAACCAGCACCAACTTCATAAGTTACTTCATTAATCTTAGTCACAAAGTCCAAAGCATTAGTAGAAATTAAAATCCCCTTGAGCGCTCTTGAACTCAATAAAGTATTAGAGCCCGCGCCAAGTATATTCCAATGCCAATTATTAGCCTTGATTTCACGAAATAAATTAATAACGTCTTCTATGGTTTTAGGGCTAGCAAATTTCTCAGCATGAGCCACAACTCTAAGCGTAGTTAGCTTGGTTATATCAGCATTTTCAATAATTTCCATCGTCAACATTAGGTTTTTAACCAATTTAGATAATCCAACTATAAAATAGCACAAGATCGGGAATATATCTATTTAGATGAGCTTTAAGAGCCTATTTTTTCTCGCCATATTATTAATAGTTTTTAGCTCTGCTAATGCTAAAAACCCCATGGCGATTTATGAATTACATAATTATCCATTATTTGATAACGAATATAAACTTGCAGCTAATTATTTACCAATATTAGCTCTAAGAGGACTTGCACATGCAGATATTTACAAGAATAAGAAATCCGCTCACCTCGAAAGATACTACTATGTTAAAGATTTACAAGGTAAATTCAGCAAACCATATCAAACTTTAATTCTCGATATAGATGTCAAAGGTCATGGATTCATTGGTAGAGAAGTTAATGCTAAAGGTAAATTAAACGAGTACGATCTAGAATACAACAATCAACTCAGTTTCAGCCTACCTCGCAAAGCTAATATGAAAGTCATTGCTAGACTGGATGATATTAAAATTCTTGACCTCGATATTAAGAGTGATGGTACTACTATGACTAATAATGTTGTAGGATTATTTCTTGGTGAAAAAGTGAACTATCAAACAACTCTAAGAGATACAGAAGGGGTTTTAGGTGGTCATAAATATACCATTCACACTGAAGGCTCACATCCAGATGTTTGTAGTTTTGAAGCTACTACTAAGGGTATCATTGGTTCAACAGAAATTTATGGTAAAGGTCGCATGATCAAAGCAAACTATTATGAATTTGAAGAGAACTATGGACCTATACTAGTGAAAACCAAGCTAACAATCAAAAATCCAATCAGCGAAGGAAACCCGATTCTATAATTTTTTCAATTACATACTTAGTATGTGCATAACTCAATCCACCCTGAAAGTATCCTATATAAGGCTCTCTTAGAGGTGCATCTACAGATAGTTCTATACTTGAGCCTTCGATAAATGATCCTGATGCCATAATAATCTCATCATCATAGCCACTAATTTCAGAAGGGATAGGACTAAACATTGAATTAATCGGACAATTAGCCTGCACTATCTGACAGAATTTAATTAATTTATCTCTGTCGTTAAATTTAATCACTTGAATCACATCATTACGTTCAGCATCATAAGCTGGAGTAGTCTCTAAGCCCATCTGAGTGAAGACCCTAGCAGCCAAACTCATACCCTTCAATGCTTCACTGACTATTAGAGGGGCTAAAAAGAATCCTTGAAAGTACAATCTAGTCTGATCAAACATACAACCACCATGGCTACCAATCCCTGGCGCTGTCAATGCTTCTGCAGCATTATCTATCAAATCTTTACGTCCAGCTATATAGGCACCCGCAGCAACTATGCCACCACCAGGATTCTTTATTAGAGAACCAGCTATCAGGTCCGCACCAACGTCAGTCGGTTCGCGAGTTTGCGTAAACTCACCATAGCAATTATCCACAAAAATAATAATATTGGGATTAATAGACCTTATTTGTTTAATTAACTTCTCTATATGTTCTATAGTATAAGAATCTCTCCACTCATAACCTCTAGAACGCTGTATTGAAACCAATTTAGCATTAGTGATCACGTCATCTTGAGGAGCACCTAGCGCAAAGCCTGTCCTGAGCGAAGCGTCAGGATCAGGATCCACTACCCTATAATCAATCGCATGCTTCTTCGCTAACTTATTATAAACAGTCTGCAGAGTATCATAAGGCTTACCTATACAAACCAATCTATCACCAGCATTGAGATTACCCATCACCGCGCAAGTAATAGCATGAGTACCAGAGACCAACTGCGGTCTAACCAAAGCTGCTTCAGTATTGAAATATATAGAATATAATTCATCCAGCTTGTCCTTGCCCAGATCATCATAGCCATAACCTGTAGACCAATTGTAATGAACGTTCTGGATGCCAGCTTGTTTAAAAGCATCTATAACTTTAATCTGGTTAATTTCTTTTATCTCATCGAAACGAGCCCAAATGGGCTTGAGAATTGCAGTTGCTTCAGTCATTAATTTATTAAAATTAGTTTGAGTATGAGACATAAGTCGCATTATATCTTAATTAACAAGTAGAATACATAAAATAGTATAATAACCCTATGCCCGACATATCATCATGGATTGGAATTGTTTTATTATTACTTGGGATTCTCGCTTCTTGCGAAATTTTCACTAATGCTATAGAGAACCTCGGTGAAAGGCTTAATCTTAGTCATGAATTTACTGGAAGCATACTTGCTGCTATTGGCACTGCATTACCAGAGACCATTCTTCCACTAGTAGCTATTTATATGTCACATACGGGGCTTGCTAGTGAAGCAGCTGCACATAAGGATATAGCCATAGGAGCTATACTTGGAGCGCCTTTTATGCTCGCAACTTTAGCTATGTTTCTGCTTGGCTTAAGCATTGTAACGCATAAATCACAACGTAAAAGTACGAGTCTAATAATTAACCTACCTCACCTTCACAGAGATTTAATATATTTCTTACAAGCATTTCTAATAGCTGGCTTAGCTACAATGTTTTCAATCAACTACTTAAACTCTATTATTAATTATCTATGCTCCACTGAACTTGTAGTCAAACTTATTAATTTCAATAATATAGCAACTCAATGTTGTGATAGTTCAAGCATGATACTAAGAATAATCATAGCTTTGCTTATCATTGGTCTCTATGTAAAATATCTCATTGAAACTTATAAAGCATCTAAAAAAGAACTTGGTGGGGAAGACAATGACTGTCCAATACTTTATTTGGAAAAATTCTGCGGACTAAAAGTGAGCCTCATGACTGTTGTCATTCAGACACTGATTGGACTTGCAGGAATCATATATTTTGCTCATGGCTTTGTAGCGACTATAGAACATATCTCCACAGTTACAAGCATTAGTCCTTTAGTTCTAAGTTTAATCATCAGCCCTATAGCTACAGAATTACCAGAGAAAGTTAATAGTTGGATCTGGTCATCACAAGGCAAGGATACATTAGCTATGGGGAATTTAAGCGGGGCGATGGTGTTTCAAGCATCTATCCCTTGTGTCATAGGAATACTACTAACACCTTGGCAGCTTAATCCACTAGCTTTAAGCTGTGCTTTACTTGCCATAATATCAAGCTTGATATTATTAGCTGCAATTAAATTTAAAAAAGAAATTAGCTACAAGACGCTACTAGCTTGCGGTTCATTATACTTGGTTTATTTGGCTTTGATTTTTGTGCTCTAAACTGCCACAGCCGCATTCACATATGAATTACTTATAATTTTCTTCATACCTTCAACAACCATCTCAAAATCTGCAATAGTAGACTTAGCTCCTAGAGAGAGTTTGCGAGTACCAGTTTCACTGATTAAATTCAGAATAACTATTTTACGTCCTTGATTACTTGGTTTAGAAATATATGATTTGAGCGAATGGAAGAATTGATAGTAGTCTTGCAGCTGATCTATATCCACATCAAACTCTATAGTTCCCATGCCATCGAGATCTTCAATACTATCCACCATGACACTATGATCACCTTCAGAATGTTTAGAAAGAGTGCCAGAGATCAATACACGCTTACCTTTCTCTATCAATGATTCAAACTCTTCAAGCTTGCGAGAGAATACTACTCCCTCTACTCTAGATTCAAGATCTTCTAGATTCAAGATGCAAATATTTTTCTTAGTTTTAGTGATCTTCTTAGTGAAGTCTGTTATCAAGGCTGCTATTTTAATTTTCGCCCCGTCGTTTTTATCTTCCAATGCCTTAATAGAATTCTCTGCTACACAAGTCACCAGGTCACTTATAGCTTCCATAGGATGATTATTCACATAGAGTCCAAGCAATTCATATTCCATCGATTGAGTTTCTCTTTCCGGATACTCATCCTTTTCACCATTCATATAGTTAGGAGAATTAATAAAACTATCATCAATAACTTCTTCACTAGCTGAATTAGTCGATAAAGCAGAGAATAAACTGAACTGCCCTCTAGAAGCTTCACTCTGAGTACGTTTAGCACCAGAAATGAAACTCTCTAGATTATCCATCATCGCCTTGCGCCCCGCCCCTAGAGCATCAAATGCACCACACTTAACTAATGATTCAATAGTCTTTTTATTAACTTTCTTATGATCTACTCTTCTACAAAAATCAAAGAAGTTCTTGTACTCCCCTCCATCATTTCTCTCATCAATAATTGCTTGGCTTGGTCCATCACCTACACCCTTAATTGCTTTCAAGCCAAAAACTATACTTTTGTCATTCACTATAGCTCTAAAATCTACATTAGATAAATTAACGTCAGGCGGTACAACATTAATACCCAATCTTTGCGCTTCAATAATATAAGTCTTAATCCTGTCTGTATCACCATTACATGACATAAATAGAGATGTCATATACTCTACTGGATAATGCGTCTTCAAGTAAGCAGTTTGATAAGTTACGAACCCATATGCAGTAGAGTGAGACTTGTTAAAGCAATACTCAGCAAAAGCTAGCATTTGCTCGAATAATTTCTCACCTAAATCAGCAGAAATCGGCTGTGCATTAGCCTTACAACCATCAATAAACTTATCCTTATAAGGCAATAATACTTCGGGCTTCTTCTTACCCATAGCACGTCTCAATAAATCTGCTTCTCCTAATGAGAAACCACCTAGAGTTTGCACTATCTGCATGATTTGTTCTTGATAAACAATGGTTCCATAAGTGTTCTGAAGAATAGATTCTAATAGTGGGTGATCGTATTTAATTTTCTGCTTGCCAGATTTACGCGCTATGAAATCATCTATCATTCCCGTATCTAAGGGACCCGGACGATAGAGTGCAATAAGTGCAGAGATATCCTCTAAACTTCTTGGAGCTAGATCTCTAGCGATTTGCCTCATGCCACCAGAAGTCTCTAACTGAAATATACCAGCTAAATGTCCAGAACAAATAGTATCAAAAGTAGCAGGATCTTCCATGCTGATAGTATCGATATCTATTTTCTTAGCACCATTAGCATTCTCATGAATTATATCTATGGCTTTCTTGATCATAGTCAAGTTACGTAAGCCAAGAAAGTCCATCTTCAGCAAACCCATACTGGCACATTCATCCATGGCAAACTGAGTAATAATGCTGCCTTCATTGTTTTTAGAAATAGGCACTATAGTATCTACAGGCTGATCAGCAATAATTACACCAGCAGCATGGACCCCAAAAGTTTTATTCAAGCCCTCATTCTTAAGAGCTAAATCCACTACCTCTCTAGCTTCAGGATCACCCTTGTATTTTTTCAAGAAGTCATCATGATTCTCTAACATCCATGATATAGATCTAGGTTTACCTCTGACTACAGGAATTAATTTAGCAAGCTCCTCTGCTTTGGCATAAGGATACTCGAGTACCCTTGCCATATCTTTAATAACAGCCTTAGATGTCAAACGGTTAAAGGTGATAATCTGGCAAACGCTTTCTGCACCATACTTCTCCTTAACGTAATTCATCACGTCACCCCTTCTCTCAATACAAAAGTCCGTATCAATATCGGGCATAGACTTACGCTCAGGGTTCAAGAATCTCTCAAAAAGTAGATCATACTTAAGTGGATCTATATTAGTAATCCCCAAACAATAAGCCACTAAGGAGCCTGCAGCAGAACCACGTCCAGGACCCACAGGGATATCGTGTTCACGCGCCCATTTAATAAAGTCCCAAACAACTATGAAGTAAGCAGCGAAGCCTGAATCACTCATTATCTCCAATTCATAATCCAAACGCTGACGAATGGTTTCAGTAATCTCTGTAAATCTTGTACTAGCACCCTCATAGCTTATTTCTTTTAAATATGTCTCAAAGCTATGCCCTTCTGGAATCTTAGGATCAGGCATATGCACTTGTGGATTATTCAATAATTCATAATCACCAATCTTGTTATATATCTCAGTTGGTGAGAGGTATACAGCTTCATTAATAACATCTGCAGGCAAATGATCTCTAAATAGCATTGCCATCTCTTCTCCAGTCTTAAGATACTCTTGAGAAGAGAAATGCATTCTGGGGAAATCAGAAACAAACTTCGCCATCTGTAAACATAGCAGTGCGTCATGCGCATTAGCATCAGCAGCATCTGTATAATGACTATCGTTAGTTGCTACAAGCTTGATACCAAGTTGCTTTGCAAGTTTAACTAGCTTAGGATTTACATGCCTATCTTCAGGATAATTATGATCCATAATCTCGAGATAGAAATCTTCACCGAAGATTTCTTGGTATTCTTGAGCACGCAGGCAAGCTTCCTCATCCTGGTTATTAAGTACTAAGTTATTTACTTCACCGCCAAGGCAAGCTGAGAGGGCGATTAAGTCACTTGAGTACTGACGTAAATATTCTTTAGAAACACGAGGCTTATAATAGAAACCATTAATGCAAGATTCGGAAACAATCTTAATAAGGTTCTGGTAACCCTTATCGTTTTTAGCTAAGAGCACTAGATGGAATAATTTACATCTATGTTCTTTACCTTTAAGAGTATGATCACCGTTAATAACATAGACTTCACATCCTACTATAGGTTTAATTCCATTCTTCTTGGCTTCATGATAAAACTTATAAACACCAAACATGGTGCCATGGTCGGTAATCGCCAAACCCGGCATCCCAGATTCCTTGGCTTTCTTACAAATATCCTCAACTCTACTAGCTCCGTCTAAGAGAGAGAACTCAGTATGCAGATGCAAGGGAATGTGCTTAGGGGTAGTAAGGATAGCTTCTGCCATATATCTATATATATTCTAACAAATACTAGTGCAGGATACTTAGTTAACTAAGAGACTAAACCTTAATATGTATTCCGCCCGAAGGGCGTCAGACATATTACAATTAAACCGTGCAACAAGCTATAACCCTAAATAAATTCATAGATCATACTAATCTTCAACCCAATGCTAGTGAAGCAGAACTAGAATTGCTTGCAAAAGAAGCAGAGCAATATAAATTTAACTCTATTTGTATTAGAAGTCAGTGGATAAAAAAATTTTCAGCACTCTATCGCTGCTCAGCTACCATAGACTTCCCAGAAAAAGTTTACACTTGTAACAAAAATAATTTGAAAGAAGTTATTAACTCTATTGGCAACTCAAGTATAGAAACTAAGATCCAAGAAATGAAGCAGGCTGTCAATGATGGTGCTCTTGAATTAGATCCAGTAATTAATTTAAAGAATATCAAGAACCATGACTACAAGGCTCTCAGAGCTGAACTCAGCGCTTACATAGAGTTACTCAATAGTTTTAATAAAGAACTTTGGCTTAAACCAATTTTTTCATGTGAGCTACTTGATGATAACAATATTGAATTTAGTATCGATATTTTTGCCCAATTAGTTCAAGATTTAAACAGAAACAATAGAATCAAATTTGCTTATAAAAATTCCACTGGCTTTATTAAAGCTGAGGATGGGATTCAGCTAAGAAACACTAGCCCTGAATTAATTGAATTTATAGCTAATCAATTAAACGAATACGACACTCAAAAAATTATTAAAATTAAAGCTGCAGGCGGTATCAAAACTCTAGCGCAAGCATTAGCGATTATTGAGGCTGCACAAGGCAGATTGAGCCATATCGGCACGAGTAACAGCATGTCCTTGCTACAATAGAACCCTGAGTAACCCAAACGATCGCTTGCTTGCAAAAGTGAGAGGAAAGTCCGGGCACCACATGGGCTTAGGTTGCCAGTTAAGAGCTGGTGCGCGTGAGCGTGAGGATAGTGCCACAGAAATATACCGCCATATAGCAGCAATGCCATAAGGTAAGGGTGCAAAGGTGAGGTAAGAGCTCACCAGCTAGATCGAGAGGTCTAGGCTAGGTAAACCCCGCTGAAGGTGCAAGGTAAAGATTCGCATCTAGTCAATTGCCCATAAAGCTAGATTAGGAATCTCAATCCCGCTTGAGCTCAAGAGTAATCTTGAGCCTAGATAGATGATCGTTAAGCAGCAATGCTCACAAAACCCGGCTTATCGGTTACTCAATTTTTCATATGGATTACAAAGCTAGTACCTTGATCAAGCTCAGACTCAATACTGATGCTCCATTCATGAAGATCCACAATAGCTTTCACTATCGCTAGCCCTAATCCACTACCTTGAATTGATTGAGTTTCTTTAACTCTATAGAACTGTTCAAACACTCTTTCCAAATCAGTCTGCGGAATACCTCTACCGGTATCTTGCACAATTAATTTACCGTCGTGAAATTTGATAAACACTTTTCCATTATCCACATTATATTTAATTGCATTATCAATTAGATTACCAAGCATATGATCAAAAAATTTTGTATCAGTAAAAATCTTAGTTGATTTTTTCACTTGATTAATAAGTTCGATATTTTTTGTAGCAGCTCTTGAACTTGCTAAAGCTAATAATTTCTCTGCTCGTGAATACAAATCAATTTCATTTAGCTCTAACGCTACTGAACCACTTAGTACATGACTAAGACTTAACATGTCCTGAACCATAGTCCCCAAGCGGTCTGCTTCAGAATTAAGTTTAGCCAAATACTCGTCACATTTAATAGAATCGTTCTTTGCTCCCATCTGCAAAGTTTCCACCAGAGTCTTAATATTCTGTATTGGACGTTTAAGCTCATGGGTAGTCTGTTTCATATCCTGATAAATAATCTGTGTAAGTTCAAGTAAAATACCTTCTTTAGTTCTTTGTAAATAAAGATTATAGTGTTGACTATTAATAGAGATTTCTAATTTCTTTAAATCAATTGATGATTTAATATCCTTAATCACCCTAGTCAATGCGGATAGTCCGGCACTAAGTTTAGTCAGGTCATTAAAATTTTCATTTAAAGTTTTAATATCCCAACCAAGAATTTTGGCAGCAGAACTATTTAAGCTCACAATTTTGCGAGCATCATGATCTAAAATTATTACTCCAGTATTGAGTGATTCTAAATCCACTGTTTATATTGTGCCCGAGTTTCAATTATCCACTAATATGTATGACGCCCGAAGGGCGTCATACATATATCAAAAATTTCTCATCTCAGCTTTATATATGCAGCCAAGTTCACCAGAGCTCAATTTGGGAGAAACCAAATGCGAGCTGGGTGTAAATGTCACTCTAATATAATCAATAATAGTGAAGGTCACTATGATCATCATGGAATTTCACGACTAAGAAGAATAGCCTCTGCATTAGGTATTAATCTTGCTGAGATAGATATTTGTCACACAAATTTGGCTGAGCTGATAAGTATAGCCCAACGAAGAGCGCATCAAAAACCCTTTCTCTGGGCTCACTTGAAAGCTATTTACGGCAATGTTAATGTACTACCGGCTCTATCTAAGCTTGCAACTAGTGGGATTAGCAGTCACATTAATAAAATAATAGCCATGGTCAATAACGGAGCCTCATCTAATACTATTGATGCCTATATAAATGAACTCATTGAAAATCAAGCGCCTAAGAAAATAAAGCATTTTAATACAATAGCCTAGGTGCTAATACCTATCAATATCAAGCATTTTTCACCTTTGTATATCTAAGAGTTGGGAGACTTGATATGGGAATTAATGAACTACTTGTTTTAAAAAATATTCTATTGAGAACTAAACTAGAAACTGGGCTAGGAACTCAACCTAATCTCGTATTAATTCCAAAATCTTTACAAACTCCTTTATTTACTCCAGCTGCATCCGAACATCAGCTAATCAATGAAGAGACATTAGGAGAGCTTAATCCAATTCAAATTGAACAAACTCAGACAATAGCTCCAACTGCACAAAACAATCCAATTATAAATCCAGATTTATTAGTTATAGAATCAGAAATAGCAAAAACAAATCTTCAAGAAACAGTTTCTGCAACAGAAAGTAAACAAAAATCATCAGAAGACCAATCTACAGAGAAACCTAGAATCTCGCTAGGACCAGTTCTTAATATAGCCTTGCCAATGTTCTCACCTTTACCAGGATTATTGCTAAATGTTATTAACACTGCTCAGCAAGGAAACGATACCGAAGAAAACAAGCATAAAAAATCACAAGCTCAAGACAATGGATCTGAAACTAATACTGATAGCCCAAGTGAAAATAAACCAGCAACTAGTCTCTGGGATAACTTTACAAACTTCTTTAAACCAATCACTAAGCCATTCACACAATTATTAGATGGTTTCACAAAAAGAGTTAAGGATTTCATGTCATTATTTAATGATAAAAATAAAGATCTAGAAAAATCTTCAGAGGAAGCAAAGAGACTTGAAGTATTAACTCGTAACGAACAAACTGATGAAGCCAGCAGATTAAAAAGAGAAGTAGAACAACAAAGATATAAAGCTGAATTAGAAAAACAAAGACAAGAGCAATTAAGACAAGAAAGAGCTACTCAAGAAGCAATAACAGCATTAGATCAAAGAACTAAGCAAGCTGAACTTGAAAGACAAACAGTTCAACGCCATGAAGAACAAGTAAAAGTTTTAGAACCAGTTTCCACAAAAAAAACGCCTCATAATGAATTAATTACTAGAATGATCAAACAAGCTAATGCTGCCGGTATACCAGTAGACGACAGTTCATTTTCACCTGACGCAAGCTTAAGTGATGTGCAAAAAACAATTGAAACAGCAATGATTAATGATCCTAGTGCTGGCGTAGTATATCTCGCCTCATTGGGCAAGAATCTTAGTCCTATATTTGAAAGCATGATTAACTCAGCAAATTCTGCTAATATTTCTAGAGTGTTAAATCAATGCCTAACTAGTGCTTCAGGTACGTTTGCACTAAAAAGTAATATAGATGAATACCTCACACAACAACGACGAAGCAGTATTATTCAAGCCTAATTGGCAATTAGCCATCTGTGCTACTGATACAGTCTGGGGTATAGTTGCTAAGCTCAATCCAGAGAATTATTCCAGAATTTATGAAATTAAAGGACGCGACGAAAATAAACCTCTAATAATTTTTGCAAAGTCTATAGAACAATTGAAAACTATCAGCCAAGGCTGGGACTCCACTATAAAAAGCATCGCAGTAGAATTCTTCCCTGGAGCACTCACTATAGTCATGCCTCGTTCCAATACTCTACCTGCCTGGATTAATCCAGGAATCAAAACTATAGGTATGCGTATACCTGCATCTAAATCAGTAATGAAGCTACTTCATGATACAGAAGATGGTTTACTACTTAGCACCAGTGCCAATCTCAGTGGCTCAAACCCTGTCAATAACTACCAAGAAGCCTTAAGTCAATTTAGCCATAAAGCAGATCTAGTCTTAGAACCAGAAGCAGGGGAAGATTCATCTGGTGAAGCAAGTACTATTATTAGCTATATAGATGGAGAAGTGAATATTTTAAGAGAAGGCAAGATCTGTCTCAGCGCTTCATAAGCTACAGTCTGCACAGTACTTGCAAGATTAAGGCTACGAGCATGCTCACCTATCATTGGTACAGTGATAGCTTTATCCCAATCTTGTTGCATAAGCTCCATTGGTAAACCTTTAGTCTCAGGTCCAAATACTAAGAAATCTCCTTGATTAAACTTGGTATCCCAATAGACCTTATCAGTCTTAGTAGTTAGATACCATAAAATAGCTTCTGGATTACGATTCAAGAATTCTTCCCAGCTTGCGTATACTGTGTATTTTATATATTGCCAATAATCTAAACCAGAACGTTTGAGATATTTATCAGAGAGTTCAAAACCTAGTGGTTCAATCAAGTGCAAATGCAAATCATTAGCTACACACATGCGCGCAATGTTGCCCGTATTCTGCGGGATCTCAGGCTGATAAAGTACTATATTGATCAAGCTCTGCTGCAATTAGCTTCTTTGCCTCTTCTTTATTGATACTAGCATTAAGCATGCTAGCTATAACTGGTTTAAACATACGAGTAGCTATAAATTCAATACGCTTCACTGATTTAACAGATACTAGATCATCGTCAATTCCAGATAGAACAATCTTAGTTCTTGGGTTAGACCACTTAATATGCTCCACTAATTCCTGTACATTCCTTTGTTCAGGTTGAAAAACTAACTTCTTAGAAATTGGATTTAACAAAAATTCTTTTCTAATTTTCTGATAATCACGTGGGCTAGTAATTATTAATTCTTTACCACCTTGCACAGCTTTATAATTGCGCAGTTCAGGATATGGCGCTTCCAAAGCTCTCTGCAAATCATCACCAGTATTGGGATTCATAGGAAAGACTTTTAATTTAGGTACTTTATGATAAAACTCAAAAATTTCATCCACATCGCTTGCACTGTAAACAGCAGGAATATAATCAATATAATCATTCATCCATTCATCTTGGTCTATCATTTCTGCAATTTGCTCATCAAAAGCAGGAGCAAAGACTTCAATTGGTTCATCAATGAAATAACTATGTTTCTTTATTTCCAAAAGCTGATCAATAGAAATTAAACTTGCTAAAGCCAATTCTAGATTGCCTTCCCAAAGCTTAGTTTTAATATCAAAAAGATTTTCAAAAACATAAGGTGAAGCCAAACTAAATTCAATCGCTTCAATATGATCTATATTAGAATCACGGCAAGTCCAATCATCAACAGCATCCACAATAAACCAATAAAGTCTTGAAAATTCCTGAGCACTTAACTTCGCTTCCAAAAAACTCAAATTAATTATGGGGTACAATTTCACGTTATTACTAATGATATCTTTTTTACTCGCGGAGCTGAAATAGTTGCGTAATTTGCGTAAAACACTAGTAAGTGAAATAAAATGTGATTTTGTGGTATAATATTTCTGTTAATAGTGAAAAAACACTAGTAAAAGAAATGAAATATATAAAATTCAGAAGGTTTTTTAAAAATAATACCGTCTTTCGGCTGAAAGACATAAGACTATTTGAGGAAAATTTCGACTTGAATATCCTCAGCGATTGGCAAAAACAAAACTATATCAAAAAAATTAGAAAAGGCTTATATATCTTCACTGATATTCAAGTTACAGATACAACTATCTATCATATAGCAAATAAAATTTATGAACCTTCATATCTATCTTTTGAATCAGCCTTGTCCAATTATGGCTTAATACCAGAAATGGTTTTTTCTCCGACGTCAGCAACCAGCAAAAAAACAGCCGAATTTCCAACAGATTGGGGAATTTTTTATTATCGACATCTCAAACCAGAGTTGATGTTTGGTTACAGAGTTGATGAACTTAATGGGGTAAAATATAAATTTGCGAAGCTTGAAAAAGCTGTTCTAGATTATTTTTATATCAATTCATATTTAAAAAGTAAAAAAGATCTAGATGATGCAAGGTTCGACTATGAATACTTTTTTGAACAAGCTGATAAAAAATTACTTATGAAGTATCTTGAAAGATTTTCTAGTAAAGCACTTTCTCAAAGAATACAAATGCTTGCCCAAGCGGCAAAGGAGGATATTTAAATGTTAGATTTCGAAGATATGAAACAATATTTCCCTAACTCTGTTCATCATAAAGGAGAGTTTATATTGCGAGAATATATACAGTGTTTGGTTTTGCAAGCTATTTTTGCAAGCCCACTTGCAAGTAAACTTACCTTTATTGGAGGCACAGCTCTAAGGTTAATTTACAACACACAAAGATTTTCTGAAGACCTTGATTTTGATAATAAAGGTTTAAATTTAGAAGAGTGGACGGAGCTTGGAAATATGCTCAAGAAAGAGCTGGCATATATGGGTATTACTGTAGATGTTACGAAAACCAGAATGAATGATACTATTTTTCATCATAACTTACGTTTCCCTGATCTACTTTTCAAATACGAAATATCACCTCATAAAAACTCTATATTACTTATAAAAATGGATTCTCAAGATCAGTGTATTAAATATAAATCTAGTGATACTGACTTAAATAGATTTGATGTAATCGATTCCAAAATCAAAGTCATGCCCATAGACGTAGCTCTATCACAAAAGTTTAGAGCTTTCTTCGATAGAGAAATGGGTAGAGATCTATTTGATATAAGCTCTATTGCTCCTATGACCAAACCCAATTATGCTTATTTAGAAGAAGCACTAGGCATAAGCAACTCAAAACAGCTTAAAGACAGAGTTCTAGCACGCTGTGAAGAATTAGATATCACAGACTTAGAGAAGCGTACAGTTCCGTTCCTCTTTAAAGAGACAGATGTATCGAGAATAAGATACTTTAAAGACTACATGCAACAGTACCAGTTTTAATTACGCTTATAGACATTTACAATTTCAAGCTCAGGCATAGCATCTCTTAAAAGCTCTCTCAGTCTATCTTCTATCATGAAAGCTTCCTCCTTAGTTATTACTGGTAAATGCTTAAACTCAATAAACTCAGGTTTAATATGTCCAGCTTGTTCTTCACTGTAATGATTACCGCGTGTATCTATCCAATACTCACCTGTCTTAGAGATTGGTTTCTCACGCGTTGGAGTATTGATTTGTAATTTATTTATACCAAGTTCTTTTATTAGATTTGCCATAGCTTCTATATAACCGTCTTGGTTAATGAACTTAGGCATGAACATCATCTGCAATTGCAATACTGTAGCTTGACGACATTCTTGTTTTAACTGTTTAATCCCGCTCACAATACTTTCCATTGTCACTCCAGCAGCAGGCTGATTAACAGCTTGCAAAATTTCATCATTAGGAGCATCTAGCTTAAGAGAGATGAGATCAGCTTCCAGAACACGTTTACGCACTTCAGCATCATTCAACATCGTAGCGTTAGTTAATATAGAAATAGGCACTGATTTAAGACGATCTTTATATAAATCTTTAATCGCCAGAATCATCTCACCGAGGTTCTTTGCGATGGTCGGCTCTCCAGAACCAGCGAAAGTTATGACATCTAAGTCCTCATAATTAAACTGTCCTTGCTTTTCTAGTTCACGTAAATCTTCAATCACATACTTTGTTGGCACGTAATCCTTAATTTCTTGAGTCACTGTCTGTATCTTACCGAGCTGACAATAAACACAATTAAAGGAACAAGTAGAGTGCTCACCTATAGGATCAATGCCAAGAGAGGTCCCAGAGCGCCAAGAGTGCACTGGACCATAGACATAGTGATTGCGTAGTGCAGGAGATGTCATTTGCTTGCAAATCTTAGCACCTAGAGTTTTAGTGAGTTATTACCCCTAAAAATGCCTTATTTCACGAGCAAAAATGATCCTATATTAAAAAAACTTAATATCATACGTAAATATATTTTACATAAAGGCTTGACAAATGTATATTGACATTGTTAGTATAGTACTGTAATACAAGTTTAAGGTTCAATTAAGAGTATTGTAATCCCTAAATTTAGTATTATTAGACCTAATATAGATAAGCAAAACTATCAAATATGTATCTCAGTTCTCTTTCTATATTTAGGATATCGAGCGTAAAAGCAAAATAGAGGAAAAACAATATGTCAGTGATCGAGATAGGTAAAAGTAAATCAACGAGCAGCTTTAAAATTGGAACCACATCTTCAAGCAAAAGTAGTTTCAATGTAACTGAATTTAACAATAAGCTTCGTGACGCTGCAAAAAGTGGTGAAAAAGTTGATTTTAAACTTTTAGGACAAATTTCTGATACGGAAAGAATAAGAGTTGATAGTAAAGCCTTGAAAGAATATGTTCAAAAACATAGTGGAGATAAAGCTCATATACAAGAAATGTTTTCTAGCTCTTCTCCTCTTTCAGCACTTTATACAGATACAGAAGGATTTAGTCCTAAAGATTCTTGGTTATCTGGACTTGTTGGGAAATTACTTTCTTTCTTATCAAATCCAAGCCTTGCTACTCTTAAAGGTATTGCAAAGGGCTTAGTTAGTGAAGATGGAAAGAAAATTAATCTTAGCAATAACAAATTATTAGAAGAATTAGATCGCAATCAAAAACTAGCTCCTCTTGCAGCTGCTTTAAGAATTGTTGGTATGGATGAAGCTGGAGCTCAGATGAAAGAAGAGCTTACTACTAATCCAGAGGCAGGGAAAGCATACAAGAAAGAAACTATTGATGCTTACGTAACTCAATCATTGAATAGGCTTAAACATATATTTGATGATGAAGGAAATATAATAAGTTCAAGTTCAAAAGATGGTTTATTGGGGCCATTAAATATAACTGCAGAAGATATTCAAGCCTTAAAAGCTGATGATCAAAATAGTCTTACTGTAAGTCAAGGTCTTCTTAAATGGAATGACTTTGTTGCTAAAACTTATAAGTACTTTGCAGCGGGTCAAGCTGGATCTGCAGTTGACTATGTAAACACTGTATTTGCAATCTTCAACAGACAGGTTAGAGAGAATATAGACAAAGCTACCGATCCAGTAGAAAAAGAAAATTTCAAAGCTCAAGGTAGAGAATTAATTAATATATTCTCTGAACAATTAGCTACAGAATTTGGTGGAGAGGGTTTTGCCAAAGCATTTGAATTAGCTCTTACTAGAGGAGCTTTTGCTTCAGAAACTGCGCGCAACGCCATAGTAGGTGATGCTGCAACTACTGCAACAACAGCTGCTATTACTCAAGTTACCAATGATCTAACAGAGACTGCTAATGTAAAAACAAATGCTCTATCTAAACAAGACAAAGTGATCGATGCCCTAATAGGAACTAATGGAAAATATACAATCCTTGATCTAGGTAAGGTTTGTGAGGATAAAGAAGGCACAATAATTGTTAAAGAAGGCATAGTAAATGAAAACCTAATTTACGACGGCAACAAACTAACACTTGCTACCGCAGCTGAGGCATATAAGAAATCTGCGGAAGTTTTGAGTCAAGAAGCTTCTAAAGTAATGGCTAAGAGTGTATTAGATGCCAACCTCGGTGACACTAAAGCAAGAGATGAATATTTAGCTAATGCTAAAAAAGTTCAGGGTAAAGAAAGTAAAGGTATTCAAGATGATGCTTCTAAAATTTCGGAGATTGCCAAAGATAAAACCAAAAATTCTAATGAGATGGTAGCAGTAATTCAGATATCAGTGGAATCTATTAAAGAGGGTGATTTTTTAATTAATACTGTTGATGATGTAGCAGCTAGTGATAAGTTCGCCAAAAACTTATCAGAAAGACTAGTTAAATTAGCTAACATAAGAGTAACTAAAGACAACCAAGCTGATGTTGATACTTTTACTACGACTATATCTGCTCAAGCTAGATCTGGTGATTTTGACATAGCTAAGATCTTAAATGAATTAATCAAAATCGAACCTGCTAGAGAAATTGATATTCAAGATAGGATTAGAGCTGAATTTAAGGATGAAAGTAAAGTAAAAGCATTTATAACTACATTCATTAACAACGAAGAAATGGTTAGCTTAGCAAATGTAGTTAAAGCAGAAACTATTCAAGACCTTGTTAAATCAAATACAGCTATTTCAGACTATCTAATAAGACAAACTGAGAATAAAGCGTTATCAGTTAGTAGCTTGGAGGATATTATCAACGATCCTCAGAAACTAGCTGATGCCAGTCCAGAGTTAGCTTGTATCTTTGCTAGTGCTGATTCTTACAAATCAGACAGCGTAAGAGCTGAGATGGCAATGTTAGGATTAATGTCTATCCTAAAATCAAATCCAACTTTATTAAGTCCTGGTAGTTCTAGTGCTAAAAACATTGCTAAAAAACTATTTGCAAAACAAGTAAGTAATGATGAAGGCAAGGCAAATAGAATTGCAGACAAACTTGCTCAACTCGTACAAACAGCAACTATTCAGCCTAAAGGTATTACGGGAGCATTTGATTTAGAGAAAGCTACAAGATTAGCTGGAACTAGTGTATCTAGAGCAAAATACCTTGAGTTCAAAGCACCAGAAGTTGCATATGCAAGAGAAGCTATTACCGCTGATAGGTTAGCAAGGATGATCAATGCACATACTCCAGAAAGTGCAAGAGGAACTATTCATAGTACTGTTGAAGCACTTGCTCAGCATCTTGAATCTGCTGCAAGCAAACTTGACGGAGCTGGTTTTGATGATATTAGAACCATAGTCACTGAAGGATTAAGTGGTCTTCAAGAACAAATCGTAAAAAATATGTTCTTCCCTGGTGATGACGCAGATCCTTGGGGTAAAACCGCAGACAGACTTACAGGTAATTCAGCAGTGCAATCAGTGATAGATGCTGCTTTAAGAATGAAGATGATATTACCAAGACTATATAGAGGCGAAGGATCTTCATCAAGTAGTCAAACTGTTAGGAAGCCTGAGTCTACTAAGGTAGATTCACAAGCAACTACTGCAGTAGGATAGTAAGTTAATCATATAACTATAAAACAAAAGACCAGATCATATGATCTGGTCTTTTGTTTTGAGTACTTACTAAAGCCTTAACCATAAATTAACCTATCAAAAACCTAGAACAATACGCTTTATATATATACATGACAGTAGCATCTTCACAACCAAGAATACCTCAAGCTAAAGCTGTGTCAGATTTCATATGGCCAGAAAGCCAATCAACTAGATATGCAACTATCAAAAGAAATTTCGATACTGCTAACAACCCTAAGCAAAGAGCAAACTTAATGGATCAATTGAGAGCTCTTATAAATGATCCAAGGCAAATAAAAGCTTTTTTACAGACAGAAAGAGGAAAAGAAAATACAAGGGCTTTCACACTATTAGGTGAAATGATTCGCTCTAATGATACTGAGATAGCAAAAAAATCCAGAGAAGTTTTTATAAAATATCTTGAGACTTCAATAACTAAGCAAAACTTAATGGGTTCAAGTATTGACCCTGAGAATCCAACAAAAGCAGAAAATGCTTTTGAGGCATTGTCTAAGCTTATAAATACAGAAAATCCTAATGTAAGATTAGTTCAAGCAAAAACTATAGCTAACTCTTGTGGATATTTATATAGAGAGGCAGGTGACGATAGAACAAGTACAACTTGGACCAGAGGCAAAATTAAAGAAGAAGGTAAAGCTGGGAGAGATGATAGGCTATTTAATTTTTTCCATAATATGCAAAGAACTGAATCGGGAAGATTATTACATGACTTAGCTCTTCAATCTGGTCTTCAACAAATACATTCAGATTTATATTCAGCTCATATTAGAGGTACAGAAACTGGATTATCCAATCAAGTAAAAACAAGTATTGATCAACATAGAGAAGTAACATCCACTGCATTAAATCCCAATAAAGTTTGGGGTGATAAAAGTTTTATAAATACAATTCAAGCAAACAATGCAGAAGAAGTAAGTTTTTTAAACACTTTCAAGAGATCTGCTGACTTTAGTTTCAGCATTACCCAATTAGAAAAAGGTTACATTCATAAAAAAGGTTCAGATAGAAAAGCTTTGGTCTTAGATTTCATGGCTGGATTTGAGTTACTTTCTTTTAGAAAAGCTGGTTTGATTAAAGCTGCAAGAGCTACTGATGATCCTATATTAAACAGAGCAGCAAAAAGAATTGAAGATCAACAAAAAGAAATGCTTGAAGCCTTAAAACAACATGCAGGAAGAGAACCAGAGCTAGCTCAAGCTATTGAAGATATGTTTAAAGCACAAGGTACTAGCATTTTTATGTACCATATGAGCGGATCTTTAGGTGCAGCAGAAAAGTCTGTATCAACTTTAGTTTTAAAAGAAGCTCAGGATATGGCTAAAGACTATGGCGCAAATGCAATACTATTAAGCTCAGGAACAAGCCTAACAGATTCATTTAAAGATCTAACTATTCTACGCAAAGAGACAGAAGAAAAAGTTGAAAGTTCAGCTATCAGCTTAGCTAATAGTGTATTAACCAGCATTAACAGACCAGCACTGATTGATGATAAAGCAATAGTAGCATTTGAAAGATGGGGTACTGATATCAGTCTAAGTGCAGATGTTAGTGATGTGACTAAAGCAAGTGTTCCAGATCAAGCAAGATGGAAGAAAATCTCAAAAGCACATAGTAGCCAAAATTTAGAATATTTTGGTCTTGATGCTGCCTGTGAGGACTTCAAAAAACAATTAAATAACAGCACCGAACCAACAGTAGTGTATGTAAAAGATAATTTTGAAAGAATTTACGGTATCTCCATTGATGAGATGCTAACAAGAATTAAGGCGGATGAAATTATTTATGCAAGCACAACTGAAGGATCTAGACTTATCAAGAATAACCAAGATCTGGGAGGAGTTTTTGCTAAAATTGCGAAACAAGCTAGAGCAAAAAACAACCATAAACCAAGTCAATTTGATCTAGGTCATGCTGCGACTACAGCTTCATATTCATCAAGAATGCAAAACATAATTCTAGGTGAACATACTACTTTAGTACCAGAAAAACTAATCGCTAAGATAGTCAACGAAGATACCAAAGCTCATCAAGATGCAGGATTTGGTATAGAGTCCACAGGACAGTTAGAGAGACTGTTAGTGTCTCCTGAAGTTGATAAAGCTAATGTACAAAAATCAGAAAGAATTTTAGGAATACTTGAACTAGAGAAAAGAATTTTAGACTCAAGCGAATCAGATGAAGTAAAGAGAACTACTCTAGAGCATATCCATCATAGCCTTCTTGGAGAAAGAAGCTTCAACCTTACAGACTTAACCGCTTATAGAGCTGATTTAACTACAGCACTTGGTAATGAGGCTAGAGACTACAGAGGAGTTATTGCCTCTAATAGTACTGAAACACTAACAGCTCTATTAAAGCAAAGATTCAAACTAGATGACTTATCAGTAAGCACAGGAAACATCTCAAGGTCAGTAATGGGCTATATGAGAAAAGAATCTGATTTATTAATATCAGGTTTCCAAGGTAATCTACCAGAAGGTCTCTTCAGTTCAGGTGAAACTTCAATGCTTGAAATAATCTCATCAATAAGAGATAAAATTAAAACTGCATTGGAAGCTAATACAATGGAAGCAGAGGCAACTGCATTAAATGAGATGCTCGATACATTTGATAAAGCTGGCTTCCCTGTCAATCAATTGTTTCCAGCAGGTTCTATTGAGGATGGCACTTGGAAAGATCATTTTGTTTTTGCTGATTCTTTATTTCACTCTCCAGACGAGCATAGCAGTGATATAATCAAAGTATTAATTGAGATATGGAATAATATTTTAAGAAGTTTAGATATAAAACAGTAAATCATGAACACAAACATCAAAAATTCTTTCAATTATAAACAAGATCTCATTGATAATCATTTGAGGTATCTTTATCTGCAAGACACTTCAGTCTGCCTTAGAATACAAGCGATAGAGTTTTTATATCCCTATATAGATGAAAATAACATTTATGAGAAGTTTAAATATTTTTACGTGAGAGAAAAAGATTTATATATAAAGAACCTACTAAAAAAAGCCTTAGATAAAAACTTAGACACTTATATCCAAACAAAGTTTGATACTGAACAAACTAATGAGAGAAATTTAGAAACCAAAATCACAGTTAAAAATCTTAGTAGCGAAACAATAGCCCTACTAAAAGTTATCAAACCAAACTAATTTATTCATTGAATCTTATAAAATTTATGACCAATAAAACGTTGTATATTATATGGGAATGTTGTCTCTAACTAAAGACTTTGCAGCAAACACTATTAGTACTTTGAGTATGGGTATTGTAGTACCAAGAGCAAAGGTAAAAAATTCATTCGGTACAATTAACAATAAAACAGATCCAAAATACGGTATAGATAAATATGCTGTATTAGAGTACAGCCAAGATACCAATGGAAGAATTGAAGCTACTCAATTAGATCACTTCTTTGCATATGACAATATTGCATTAATAGATTTTTCTAAATTAAGCAAAACAAATCTTTTGAATTTATTAGAGACTTTAGTAGAAGTAGGATTGCCTAAAAATATAAAAGCAATACAGCTTAATAATGAACATCAGTCAGATGATATAAAAATAGCTCTCGCAGAACTTATAAATAAACATAGATATATTAATGAATTAGAACTAAGATACAGCTCCAACCTACCAAATGCAGTTTTAGATAAGGTAGAAATCTTAGGATCTATTTCATCAGCGCATTCACCAAGTCCAGCAACAGGAATGCCTGCTTTTGTTGTTGTGGCGCCTTCAACTACTTCAGAATCGGTTACCACAGCTACTCTTACACCTCCTCCAACGCCAATGACAATTGTCGGAGAAGCTACTGCAGAGGTTTCAACTCCATTGGCTACACCAATGTTTGGTGGAACACCTGCAGACGGAATCCCTGTTGATCTTTTAAATCTTTTAGTTAAAGCAATATTAACTGCAACTCCTAATAATCCTTCGACTCCATTATATACTGCACAAGTAACAACAGCACCAGTAACAGCCACGGCAACAGCAGTGCCATCTGCATCACCAATAAGAACTGAAAAATGCACTACTGGGTTTAACTTGCTCAGAGCTTTTGGCAAAATATTTGAAACTCATAGCATCACAGAACTAAATACAATTGCTGAACTATCTTTAGAAAAGCTATTACGTTCTGTTGAAGGAGTGAAAGTTCAAGAATTAATAGACTCTGGTTTCACACCGTTCAGGGTCAACAAATCCGGAGACCAAAGACAACAATTCTGTAATGAGTCCTTTATTGGAGTTAGTGATTCAGGAATTTTAGTTTACAAAGATCCACAGTTTGGGGATATAGGGTTTCAGGAAGGAAGCTCTCTTGTAATTGAAGTAGCTGTGGATAAAATTAAGGCTTAACACTCATATCTTATAAATACAAATTTAAACATTACAACAATCTAATCCCTTAACCTTCCATATCGCTGCTAAAATAACACTCATGGCAGCCACAACAGAGACTATAGAACGTAGCGGACAAGAAGACGGACAGATCACTAAAGATCTGAATAATCCCCTTTTTGCCGACCTCGGAGTACTGGGTTACATGGAGCTAGTTGATGTGATGGGCGATGACCTATCTATAGTTAACGCAGCACGCGTTTCTTATAATTCTGAATCTGACCAGTTCACTGATCGTGACAAGAAGCTAATCAAGTTTCTTGCTAAGCATAAACACTGGACCCCGTTTGAACAAAACTCACTTAAGTTCAGAGTGAAGTGTCCTATCTATATCGCACGTCAATGGATGAAGCATAGATGCTGGGTTTTCAATGAAATCTCTGCACGCTACACTAAGTTCGACAACACTATTTATCAACCAACTCAATTCCGCGAGCAAGCAGAAAACAACAAGCAAGCAAGCGTTGAAGCAGCAAACCTAAATCAAGCAGAAGCAGCACGCATCTATGAAGAAGCTTGCAAGATGACAGTAGACACCTACATGAAACTGATTGAGATGGGCGTATGCCGCGAGCAGGCTCGTGGAGTGCTTCCTGTCGGTTCCCACACTGAGTTTATCACCACAGTAAACCTACGTAATTTTATGCACTGGTATATGCTCAGAGCTCCTAAAGAAGCTCAATGGGAAATCCAACAATATGCACATGCAGCTATTAAATTAGTGAAGAATAAATTCCCAGTAGCAATTCAATGCTTCGAAGAATTACGCGAAGAAGAAATGCAAGAACTTGCTAAATTAGCAACTCTTAAAGCAAATCAGAATAATTAAACTCTGCTACCTAATAAACTTATCAGAATAGCCTTCTGTGTATGCAAGCGGTTTTCAGCTTGATTGAGAATAGTTTCTTCATGCTTCTCTAAAGCTTCAGCAGTGATTTCTTCACCACGGTGCGCTGGGAGACAGTGAAGTACTATAGTTGTCTTCTTGGCAAAGTCCTCTAGTAGAGCTTTGTTTATTTGGTAACCAGCAAAGATCTTCTTACGTTTCTTAGCTTCTTTCTCTTGCCCCATACTTGCCCAAACATCAGTATAGATTACATCTGCACTCTGCGCCGCTTCGCCAACACTGTTACAGACAGTACTGTATTTAGACTCATACTCTGAACCTGGCTCATAGCCTTTAGGACAAGCGATATGAAATTTGATACCAAGCTTAGCGCAAGCAAGCATCAATGACTTAGCTGTATTATTGCCATCACCGATATAAGCGATCTTCAATCCTTTAAAAGAACCATAGTGCTCTCTAATAGTAAGCAGGTCAGCAAGAGTCTGACATGGATGTTCAGTATCACTAAGACCATTAATAATAGGGATATCAGAAGCTTCTGCTGTCTCAGAGAGAATATCATGCCCAAAAGTTCTAATCATCAGAGCATCTAAGTAACGAGACATCACTCTAGCTACATCTGATCTAGCCTCTCTCTCCCCGATCTTAATTTCACTACTGCTAAGTATCACCGAAGTTCCACCAAGCTGACTCATTCCCACCTCAAAACTTATTCTAGTTCTAAGACTAGGTTTCTCAAATATCATGCCAAGAGATTTAGCACGTAGAATTTTAGTCTGATCCTTGCCAGCTTTAAGATCTTTTTTAAGTTCTTCGGCTTGATCTAGAAGCGCTATAATCTCGTCTTTGCTTACATCATTGATACTGAGAAAGTGTTTTACCATAATTAGTATTATAAGGGATATTAGTAAAACGAGCTATTTAGCCTTATTAAGCTGGATTTTTGCTTTCTGCCACATAGCTTCAAGCTCCTCTATAGAATACTCCTTCATTCTCTTATTTTCAGATTTACAAATATCCAGCATCACATTAAATCTAGCTATAAATTTATTATTAACCTTACGCAAAGCATCCTCTGGATCAATCTTATACCAACGCGCAATATTCACCACAGTAAATAAAATATCACCTAACTCCAGCTCAGCTTCAGTTCTAACCTTATCGTCATCATAGCCATCCTTATAAGGATCTTTACCTGACTGCTTTCTATAATCAGCTATAACCTCTTTCAGCTCCGCTACTTCTGAATCTAATTGCCCCCAAAGCTTCTCTTCTTCATCCCATTCAAAACTCTCTTTCACCGCTTTCTTAGAGATCTTCCAAGCAGCAGCAAGAGCAGGTAATTCCTGCGGAATTCCTTCGAAAATTGAGTTACGTTCACTTTTCTCTTTAGCCTTCTCTGCATCCCAAAGCCTATCTACTTCTTTAGTATTAGCTGCAGCATCCTTGCCAAAGACATGCGGATGACGTTTAATCATCTTCTCATTGACCGAGTCAACGACATTATTAAAGTTAAAGAGCCCCTTCTCTTCAGCCATGCGTGCATGCAGGACTATCTGTAACAATAAATCACCCAGTTCTTCTTTTAACTCATTAAAAACCTTTTTGCTATCGTTAACATTCTGAGAACTTTTTTTAACGAATTCATATTGACTAAAATTTTGCTCTAATTCTTTCTCTTCTACTTTATCTATAGCTTCTAAAGCCTCATATAATTCTTCAAGTAGGTATCTTTTAAGAGAAGCGTGGCTTTGCTTTAAATTCCAAATACAACCGGTATCAGGATTTCTTATATCCTCTATGGTTTTTAAAAACTTATCTATAGATTCACTCACAATAGTAATTGTAATACAATCCCTTAAACTTCCTTGAAAACCAAAGAGATTTCATATTAATTTGTACTCAAATAATTAGCTTCCAATGCTATAATTAAGAAAAAGGAGCACAAATGAAAACAAAAATTTCAAAGCTATTTCTAATCTCTTGCTTAGTAATCAGTGGATTATTAGCTACGACCATGCCAAGTCAAGCTGCAGGTACCAGAGGTTCTATCACTGGTAAGACTGTAGTTAGCGGTTTACTATCGCTACTTATTTGGCCAGGTATTGGACAAGCAGTAAACGACGCACCCGGTAAGAAGGTGGGTACTCACGCTATTGTAGGTCTATTACCTCCATTTAGATTCTGGTCTGGTTATGACGCACTTTATAACCGTACTGGCGGATATTGGAACGGCAAAGTATAACTAGGTTTGTTCTAATAAGCTAATCTAGATTCTCTGAAATCCCCGCTAATGCGGGGATTTTTGTTAGTATTGTTAATATGGGTTTAACTAGCGAGCAAATAATCAATCAATCTAATCAAGAAACTCAGGAAATCATCCAAAAGATCCTTAAAGCTAAATCTGCAGTAGTCATTGCTCATGTCAATCCCGATGGAGATACCCTTGGTTCAATGTTAGCCCTTGCCAGAGTCCTAGAACAAGCTGGTATAGAGCGTGTAGACAGAGTAATGCACGACGAAGTACCTGATATATATCGTTTCTTTCCTGATCAAGAGAAGGTTTTATGTTCCATGAAGGAAGCCGATCGCGCTAAGACCTTAGATCAATATGATTTGAGTTTTAGTTGTGATTGTGGTTCAGTTATTAGACTTGGCTCAGCAGGACGCATCTGGGAGCAAGCCCTCACTACTTGTAATATAGATCATCATCTTTCTAATCCTCTTTATGGAATGTTAAACGCTGTTAACCCTAATGCTACCTGCACCGGTCAAGTAGTTAAAACCATTGCAGATGGCTTAATTCAAGCTGGACGTAAAATTCATACTGATACAAATTTAGCTAGCCTCTATTACATCACACTACTAACCGACACCGGTGGTTTCAGACACAGTAACACTAACGAGAATGTTTTCAAATGGGCTCAAGAATTAGTCATCCAGGGAGCTAACCCAAGCGAGCTTTATCATCAGCTATTTAATCGCATGCCTTTCCGCGCTATTAAAATTATCGGAGCTGCTTTAAACAAGATTGAATTATTAGAACTTAAACAAGGATCTAGAACTATTAAGCTTGCTTATACTTATACGACTAGAGCTGAGCTTGAAGAGCTTGGTGCCAAGGATGAAGACACTGATGAGATTGTAGATCACATTATGCGCATTAAAGACATCGATATGTGCCTTTATTTAAGAGAGGGTAAAGTTAAAGGCAAGGATACATTCAAGGGCAGCTTAAGAACTGCTGTAGACTTCATCGACTGTTCTAAGCTGGCAGAACAGCTTAACGGTGGCGGTCATGCTCGTGCCGCAGGATTCAATCTAGATGCTGAAAGTTTTGATGAGCTGAAGAATAGAGTTTTAAAATTAATTAGTAGCAGTAATTAGACTTGTTTTTTAAAATCGTACATAAAAAAAGAAGACTCAAGCTTAACACTTGAGCCTCCCAACCCCCACGAGAAAATTGTTATTGGTTACGACTCACTCGTAACTGCTGGTAACTGAGTCAGTGACTCTATTACCACATCTGCGCGCTGTTGATCCGACATAGTATCCAGCGTGCGCCACATATACTTGACCCACTCCTTGCGTTCGTTGTCTAAGCAATCTAAATTCTCTTGTATAAATTCGTCTGATGAATTGTACTCCCTATAGTAATAAATTGCCGCAATAGTATCAGCTACGTAAGAAAAAGTATAATCATCAACCGCTGAATCTTCACTTAATGTCTGACAATCTGACAAAAATCTCTCCAATAAAATACCTGGATCTAAGTAATCCCTTACCTCAAAGTCCGCCTCGTACATGTGTATCCCCCTAGATAAAACCAAATCAGTTAAATTTCCCCAAATTTATTTCCCTACTGATCGCGAGATTTGTGTCTCCTGGTTTGTACTAATGTTATTGGTTGAGATGGTTTAGGTATGGTTAAGCTATTTGTATTAGTTCTGCAGAATAATATTAAATAATATTAATATTGCCTATCATAGATACTTACCAAAAATGACAATGCGTATGACGCCCGAAGGGCGTAAGACATATTAAGCAAATCTTGTTGCTAAGCTAATTGCAGCAGTCTCTGCCTTCAGAAAGCGCTTGCCAAGCCCAACTGGGGTAAAATTTAAAGATTCTAATACCTCTACCTCTTGATCGGTTAAACCGCCTTCTGGACCCACCAAGAGGGCAATCTTAGATGCCAAAGGCAAAGGCTCCCAACTTTGCTGAGGCTTCGCTGGGCAAGCATCCACTAATCTTTCATTTGCAAAAATTCTTAAAGAATCTGATTGTAAATGATTTTTAATCTCATTAAACCCTATCGGTTCATTCAGCTTGGCAAAAACCGCACCCTCACATTGTTCTGTAACTTCTTGAATAATCTTGTTAAGCCTTTCTTGTGGTTTAACACCACTTAAAGCTTTGATATTTTGTTTCTGGCTACGTTCAAAGATTACTGGTATAAAATTCTGTACACCTAATTCAGTGAGCTTACGAAGCATCCAAGAGAACGCATCAGCTTTAATCACAGGGATAAAAAAACTAATCTCGGTATCTAATTCACGTAAAGATTTTTGTATTTCAAGTATTTTAAAACTAGCTTGAGATTTATTAATACTAAGAAGCTCCGCATAAAATACATCTCCACTACCATCTATAAGAGTTATTTCTTCTGCATGACCAAGTTTGAGTCTTAAAACATTATTGATTTGATGCAATAATTCTTTAGACTTAATGTTAATAGTCTGCTGACCTCTATTAATAGAGTCGTCTGCTGAAATGGTAAATCTATAATTGCGAGACAATGGTTATAATATTAACATGCTCGACATTAAGTTAATTCGCAAAGAACCAGAGAAGATTAAGGAACTACTTTCTAGAAGAAATCCGATTTGGACAAGCCAAATCGATCAAATCATAGAAATCGATCAAGCATATAGAACAGCTTTACAAGAGAAACAAGAATTAGAAGCTAAACGTAATTTACTTTCTAAAGTGGTAGGCATGAAGAAATCTAAAGGTGAAAATGCTGATACTGAAATGAAAGAATTAGCAGATATTAAGACCAAGTTACAGAACATTGCTGATAAAGAGCCTGAATTATTCGCAAAACAAAATAGTATTCTTGAAGGCATACCTAATATTCCAGATGCCAGTTTACCAATAGGTAAAAGTGACGAAGATAATCATGAAGTATTGAAGTGGGGCAATCCACGTAAGTTTAGTTTTCCGGTCCAAGAACATGATGAGCTTGGTAAGAATTTAGGGATTTTTGATTTTGAACGTGGTGTGAAACTTGCTAAGAGTAGATTCACACTCATAAAAGATCAAGGTGCGAAGTTAGAGCGAGCACTTATTAATTTCATGCTAGATCATGCTACTAGTAGGGGTTACATGGAAATACAGCCGCCTATTTTAGTAAACAGTGCATGTCTTTATGGTACAGGACAGTTGCCTAAATTCAAGGAAGATCTTTTCAAAGTAGAGAATGAAGATCTATATCTTATTCCTACAGCAGAGGTACCGCTAACTAATATTTATCATGATGAGATTATTGATGGTGCGGATCTTCCGATATATTTTTGTGCTTATACTCCAAATTTCAGATCAGAAGCAGGTTCCGCATCTAAAGATACTCGAGGTATCATTCGTCAACATCAATTCAATAAGATCGAGCTAGTGAAACTTTGCAAGCCAGAAGATAGTGTAGCAGAACATGAAAAACTTACTCAAGATGCTGAAGCTATACTTCAAGCTCTAGAACTACCTTATCGTAAGATGTTGCTCTGTACAGGTGACATTGGTGCTAATGCACATCGTTGCTATGACTTAGAAGTTTGGTTTCCTGGTCAAGCTAAATACAGAGAAATCTCCAGCTGTTCTAATTTCATAGACTTCCAAGCGCGCCGTGCCCAGATTAGGTTTAAAGTAGATGCTAATTCTAAAACTGAGTTTGTTCATACTATCAACGGTTCTGGATTAGCTGTAGGTAGAACCGTTGCTGCTATTCTTGAAAATTATCAGAATGAAGATGGCTCAGTGACTATTCCCCAGGCACTTAAAAAGTACATTGGTTTTGATATCATCACCAATAAAACAACGGTTCCATCATCTTAACCAAGGCTTAACTTACATATTGTTTATTTAATAGGTAATAACAACTGGAGCAAGTCATGGCAGATGGCAGTGAAATAAATCTTCATACAATTGGTCCTATGGATACAGCAACGAGCCGACCAGTTATAAAAACTACTGCTGCTTTACCAATAGATTCAGTTTTAAATCAAGGACTCCCCCCACAAGAAATCGAGAAAGATCTTTTTGCATATTTATCACCAGAAAATCAAGCTCGAGCAGCAAAAATGCTGACTGATAATGTAGATGAACGCAACAAAGTATTTGGTGACATGTTTAGTAAAACATCTATTTTAGAATCTCATCCAGAAATACCTGGAAACGTCCCTGGCAGAATCAATGCATTACCGACAGCAATGACAGAACTAGCTATCAATCAAGGATTAGAAGAAGCAACTGGTCTAAGGGTACCACCAGTCAACCTTAATATAGGAAATAGTTCTAAAGTAGAAACCAAAGTTAGAGAAGCTCAATCTAGTGGTTTTGATAACTTTGCTTAAATAATTTTATTTATTCGCTCTATAGAAATACGCAAAAGCTGCAATTGAAGCAAGTATTAGATTTGGTATCCAGACTGCAATAGAGGGCTCTAATTTACCAGAATCTGCATAAGAATCAAAAATAGTCTGAGACATATAGAATACAAAAACTACTAAACCTAAAGCTATGTAACCCCAATTAACAGCTCTTCTGCGTCCTACTATTCCTAAGCAAGCACCAATCACAGCAAGAATAAGGGAAGAAACAGGATAAGCAAACTTATTATAGAACTGCGCTTTAACAGAATTAAGATTATTAGTATAAATACCATCGCGCTCATGCAATCTAATAAATTTATATAAACCAATAAAATTCAATTCATTTAATTTAGTTAGCTTCTTCAATATCTCATTAGGATTAAGGCTACTAGGTATCAGAGTATGTTCAAAATTAGTCACCAAGTGCATTGATTGTGAGCTAGGTTCACTAAAATCAGTTTCATCATCTTCATCTGTATCCTTAGCATCATTGGCATCAGTCGAAGCTTTAATATAGCTACTGCTACCTTTCTCTAAAATCCAACCACCTTTGATTGGATCCCAATAACCTTTCTTTGCAGTATGAATCATTGATAAATCTTTCTTGGAGAAATCAAGGATTACCACATCGCGTAATAAATCATCCTTAAACTTCCTTACATAGAATATTCTGCGAATAGTACCCTTAGAATCTTTCTCGAAATAGCTAAAGCCATTAACTGCGTTAGTAGAAATCGGATCTTTATAAAGCGCCAGTGTATAAATCTTTTGTGCAAAGGGAGTAGTAAATGGCACTATAAACTCAGACACAAAAAAAGTAAACATTATTCCTAGAAGTCCAAGAATAAACACAGGTTTCATAATTCTTGTGAAACTCGCTCCAGCAGCACGCATCGCTAGGACCTCAGATTGCGCTGAGAGCTTCTGAAAGGTAAGAAAGGTTGCTAGTAATATTCCAATTGGTGTAGTAATAGCCAGTATCTGAGGTATCTCTAAACCTAGGACCACGATACCAGTACTGAAACTTGCACCAGATCTAGCTAGTAATTTAAATACCTCTTTAAATTTATCAATCCCTAACCAAACGCCAGTAATAATCCCAGCACCACTTACTAAAGGCAGCCAAAATTCTGTGAGGATATACTTATCAAGTTTTTGGATCATTTAGATAGAGCTTTCAAGCAGATTCTTCACTGCATGTTTAGCATCCAATGATTCTTGGAGAGCTTTAATAGCAGCCATCATCTCAAGAGATGACTCTAATTTATTAACATACTTTCCTATGCCTACACCATGAGCACCTGCTGCTATAGCAAGTTTCGCAGTATCGGGACTAATACCCGATGCTGTAAGAATAAACGTTGAAGATACGGCTTTAGAGATCTCGATAGTGTTAGCCAAGGTCAATCTTACTTTTTCTATTTGTCCAAGCGCTGCTGGGCTAGAAGCTTCTACCAAAGATGCTCCTTCAGTCTGAAGTATATCTATTCCTAATTCCTCAAGCTTAGTAGCAAGGGTTACTTGCTCACTTACTGATAAATGACCTGGAATAGTGATGGATACTAAAGCTTGCTTTCTAGCAGACATAATCTCTGAAGCCCAATTGTAGACTTGATCAGTGCTAGGGAATATACCTTCATCATGAAGCGCTTCGAAGTTACCAAGCTCAAGTACATCAGCTCCAAGCTCTTCTGCTCTGATTAACTCAGCTATATTAATAGAACTCACAACGATAGCTGTGTTCTCAGCGATAGCAACAGCTTCCGTTACGATATCTTCTCTTGCGGAGATATCTACACAACTAGCTTGCATTTGATCTGCTGCTCTTACTATTTGCAGAACTCTGTCCTTATTAAAATTATTGATACCAGCAATAACCTTTAAGCAGTTTTTTGCTTGTAAATCTCTAATAACAATTGATTTTTTATCCATAATAAAGATTATAACAGAATATGTCTGACGCCCGAAGGGCGAAATACATATTGATCCTGGCTCTTATAAACCTAAAAACTTATCCTTATAAACCTTAAACGATGCTTCATTCGCTATAAGTACTGCAGTACATGACATGATCTCATTGATCACTTCCAGTCCATTCTCTTGCAGAGTCTTACCAGAGGCAACGAGGTCGACAATAATATCACTCAGTTCAGTAAGAGGACCGAGCTCTACAGAACCGTAGAGATTAATAATCTCCACTTCAAGTCCGCGCTTATTAAAGAAGTCCTTAGTAATATTCGAAAATGTCGTAGCAATACGCGTATAGCTTGGCAGCTCAGCTAAGGATTTATAAAGTCCCTTCTTCGCGCAAACACAAAGCTTACAGTGACCATAGTTCAAATCTTCAAGTCTCACTACATTAGTCTTAGAATCTATTACCGTATCACTACCCACTACACCCAGGTCAGCAGCACCATGCTCTACATAGGTAGGCACATCATGTCCTCTAACAAGTAAAACTTCAATTTTATCAAAACCCAATGCTGGACTAGCTTTAAGAATCAACTTTCTCTTATCACCAATCTCTACTTTAATACCTTTAGTCGCAAGAAATTCTATCGCACCCTCTAGTAACGTACCTTTAGATACTGCTATTCTCAGAATTTTTTCAGAACTTGTAGGCTTAGAAGCCCCTTCTAATAGTCGCTGACTTAGCATTGTTGAAATCAATCTAGGCAAGTAAAACGCAAATCCAATCGCCGGTAAATCTTCCCCAAATTCTTTACAAAGATTATCGTAGCGACCACCCATCGCAAGCAACTTCCCTTGACCAGGCACTATAAGATTAAAATGTAAACCAGTATACAAACCAATATCAGGACATTGCAAAGCATCAAAGCTAAGCATAGAGCCTAATTTAAGTAATGCTTTCATTGCGCTCAAATCAAGTCCTAAAGCTTTCTCTAACTCTTGGATATCACCAGTTAATAAGGCACGAAGCGCATGCCCTTCAGGAATTAATTTCTTAAAACCAATAATATCTCCCTTGCGAATCAAGTCATAGACTTGCTTCCCTATAGCAGGAAATTTAGTAAGTACTTGCTGCCAAATACTCGCAGTGGTAACGGTGATCTTATAATCTTTAATGCCAAGTTCAGTTGCAGATTTAATTAAGAGCTCTAATACCTCTCTATCAGAAGCTTCTGCTTTAGCACCTATAAACTCAACACCAATCTGTTGAATCTCACGTGAATCATCAGTAGCAATTCCCTTATATCTAAAAATAGTTGAATTGTAATAAAGCTTCAATGGGAATTTTAATTCTGAAGCTCTTGAAGCTACAGCCTTAGCAATAGGCTGAGTCATCTCTGTACGCAAAGCTAGTACCTTACCGTCTTTATCTACTAACTTAAATATCTCACTGTTAAATTTACTATTAGCTCTCTCTACTACGGACATATCAACCAAAGTAGGAATAACAATAGGTTCACATCCAGCAGCTTCATATAAGGCAATCAATCTTGATGTCACAAACTCTTGTTTGCGAACATCAGAAGGAAGCCAGGTTTTGATACCGGATAGGGTCATGGAAGAAATAATTATAACCTATTATTACGGACCAGCAGGGGTCAAAAGCTTATCCAGGTTCAGAATACTATTACCCTTAACTCCCATAATCACAGGAATTTTCTCCTGCGATTGCTCAATGATATCTAAGTATTCAAGTTCAGCTACTTTAGGGTTCATCTGGATTGCATTACCCTTAATCTCTACTTCTTTAGCTTTAGCCTCACCTTTAATAATTTCTATTTGCTTTTCTTTAATTGCTATTTCTTTTCTGATTTGAGCTAGTTGAGCTTTCTGCAAAGCAATCTGTTTGCTTTCTATAGCTTCTATATATTCAGGCGAGAAATCTATGCGACGCAGAAGCACGTCTTTCAGCTCAAAGCCTGACTCTAAAAAGGATTCAGAAAGATATTTAAATACTTCTTCAGTCACTTTCTTACGCGTTTCTTCTGTATAAAGTGCATCAGCAACGTTAAGTGCAATAACTTCTTGCATTATTTTTCCAGTCTTAGCCTTTAGAACTGATTCATAATCAGTTCTAAGTTTTTGGTAAACCTCTGGTGTACGGGACTGTATCATTTGACTAATAATAGAAACTTCTATACCTACTACCTGTCCATCTTGAGTTTTAGCTAAGATAGGGTCTCCAAGGCGCATCTCATCAGTACCAACATTAGAAAATGAATAAGTAACAATTCTAGTATCAAACACAATTAAACTTTGTACAAAAGGGATAAGAAAATGTAACCCTTCTTTTAAAATATTGTCTTGCACACCACCTTTAAGATTAAAAATCACTCCAGTTCTACCTACAGGGATGATTTTCACTGACTGTGAAAGTAGAGCCAATATCACAAACAATATTATTATAGTTACTTGATTTTTAATTCCGAACATTTTCTCTCCTTAGAAACTATCATTAATAATTACAGTAGTACGCTTACCCAAGGTCTGCGCTTTGCGGAACCTGATATAGTCAGGGTTACGTGACAATGCACCCACTTTAAGCATAATCGCTTCAGCCTCACCTTGAGCCTTGGTAATTACTGCATCACGCTTATTCATTTCTTCGACGATAATATTATCCTTGGTATCTAGATCAATACGCGCTCTCTGCTTATCCTCAATTGCACCTTGGTAAGCATCAGAGAAAGTAACTTCATCTAAAAGAAATTCCGATAAAACGATTTTAAATTTGGCAAGTTTTGTTGAGAGCGCTTTAGCAATAGCATCTGCAATAGCTCTTCTATCTTCACTATAAATCGCTGAAACAGTATAGCCAGAGATAACTTCTCTTACTAAACTTCTTACTACTGGTGTAATAATTTTATCGACGTAAGAACTATAACTATCATTACCAAGATTCTGGTGTACCCACCATAATTCTTTAAAATCCGGTCTAGCACGTACTGTCACATCAACACTAATATTTTGTCCATCTGCAGTCAGAGTATGAATAGAGTTACCCATAACCTGAGCGCCTCTTTTAGATTTATCGGTTTTATCAGAGAATATATAGCTTATTTCTCGAACATTATAGATAGTAGTTTGTTGTATTAAAGGAATAACAAACTGTACCCCTTCTTCAAGTACACGCTGTTCCATACCTGTGATTCTGTTAAATATCACCGCTCTTTGACCAGCACCTACCAAAATCACAAAATTAGGCAGTACAAAAATTAAGACTAAAAGAGTTATTATTGTCCACTTGTTTTTAGACAAGAAAAGATCTGGATCAAAATCCCCACCTTGCTTAAATTTTCTTGCATTAAAAAAATCAGGAATATCAGGTTTGTCCATATTTTAGTTAATAGTAACATGCTGCTAAATAAGGCTTGAATAGGACAGAAAAAAGCATAATCCTTAAATAATCATATAATGGCAATACAACTCAGAATGGACTTAATAGAGCTTTGCTATAATCATTAATATGTCAAAGATAAAAGTTGGTATTAATGGTTTCGGTAGAATAGGAAGAAATGTATTCCGTACCCTACATGAGAATTTTGCAGATAAACTCGATGTTATTGCAATCAATGACCCAGTGTCAGATCCTAAAATTTCTGCGCACTTAATAAAGTATGACAGCGTACTTGGACCATATAAAGGTACTGTAGAGTCAACTGATGACAGTATTACTGTTGATGGCAGAAAGACTAAGTTTTTAAGAGAAATGAGTCCTGCTAATATTGGTTGGGGCAAACTTGGCGTAGATATAGTTTTAGAGTGTTCAGGTGTATACACTGATGCTGTTAAAGCTAAAGCTCACCTTGATGCTGGCGCGAAGAAAGTATTGATCTCTGCACCTGCTAAGAACGAAGATATCACTATCGTTATGGGTGTTAACGATGATAAATATGATCCAATTAAACACAATATAATTTCTAACGCAAGCTGTACTACTAACTGTTTAGGACCTATAGCTAAAGTTCTAGATGATAAGTTTGGAATCGAAAGTGGTCTAATGACGACGATACACTCATATACGTCAGATCAGAGATTATTAGATAACGCTCACAGCGATCCTAGAAGATCTAGAGCTGCTGCGCAATCAATGATTCCTACTAGTACTGGTGCTGCTAAAGCGATTGGTTTAGTACTACCTCACCTTAACGGCAAACTTAACGGATTTGCAATCAGAGTTCCTACTCCTAACGTATCTGTTACTGATGTAGTATTCACTTTCAAGAACAAAGTAACTAAAGATGAAATCAATAAAGCATTGAAAGAAGCTGCTGAAGGCAAGTTAAAAGGTATTCTTGCTTACACTGAAGAAGAGCTTGTATCAATCGATTTCACATCTAACCCCAACTCATCAATCGTAGACTCTCAAATGACTACTGTTGTTGGAGATCATCAAGCTAAAATACTTAGCTGGTACGATAATGAGTATGGTTACTCTAATCGCCTTTGTGATCTTGCAGTACTAGTAGGTTCCAAGTTACCTGTTGCTGTATAAGTTACATTAAATATCGAAACGTAAAACCTTGTCGTCATCCTGAGGAGGAGGGCGAATATATAAACTTACTTAATAGCCTCTATAAACTCTATAGTACCTATTTTCTTACTAATAGTCTGCCCATCCACGTCTAATTCTAGAGTGATTTCCAGATTATCTCTTTGTAGAACGCCTTCCAGATTGAGGTTAGCAGCAATAATTTTATCGTTTAAAAATTTAGCTTCTTGACCATTAATTCTAGGTGACTTAATTGATTTATTTACAGTGAAACCATAAGCCTCTATATTACTAATAGAAATAAACATATTTTTAGCAAAAATTCTCTCATGAGGTCCAAGAATCTCAGCCTTAGTGATACCCATATAAGGTAAAGGTTCTTCATCAGCTATAAGTTCTAAACTTGAGTTAATTTGACTCGCATCCAGTTCTTGAGAGAAGTCGGAAATAAAATGAACACTGCCAATTTTTGCAGAGGCTTGCCCAGTATAGTTAGAACGTTTCAAACTAGCATTAATAGAGAGTTCTTCGCTCTTGAGGGGCTTAGACAGAAATACTCTAATTAAAGAATTATCAGCATCAATGGTTTTAAACAATAAATCACTATCAATTAATTCTTGTGAATTAGCATCGAACATCTTAAAACTATCCTCAAGAATAAATGCATCTTTAGGTTCATAATCAAGTTTAATTTCAAAAGCTGCGATTTTTTTTAAACCTGGTCCCTTAAGTTTAATTTTAAGATCTTCAGCAGCAACTGGAAGAAGTCCTAAAATTAAAACAAGTCCACAGATTGAGCTTTTAATTTGCATATAAATCAGCTAGATATCTAGCTACCTTAGAGTTTAACTCATGTCCACCCTTATGACTAATGACATGCACCCCTAAACTTAAGGGATTGACTCCGGAGAGCATCATATCACCAACAAGATCCAAAGCCTTATGACGAGCAGGTTCATCAAAGAAGTGAAGCTCATGAGTAAAAGCATCTTCAGTAAGACCGATCACCCAACCACTTAAACCTAAAATTTTATTCTCAGTTTCATTACTAAAAGTTCTAGCCTTAGCAATAAGTTCAATAGAATCCGTATTAGAATTCCAAGTATATTCTTGCACCCCAATTAAAGGGTGCTTCCAATCCAAATGATAAGTTACTTTAAAAGAATCTGCTGGAACTAGTTCGATATAGCGAGAATCGTCTTGTTCATCACTAATCACAATTCTAGATTCTAAGGACAAAGCAGTTGGAGGTTTAGCTTGCATCAAGCCACTTTCTTTAAAGAAATCAAGCCAACAGATTGCTGAACCATCAGCGAAGGGTAATTCGTTTTCATTGATATATAAATCAACATTCGTTAAATTAGCAAGCGCGCATGCCGCTAAAAAATGCTCACATAAACATACGCATTCTTCATTTTTAGCAATAACGGTATTTCTTTGAGTACTAAAAAGATTTGCAATATTGGCCTCAACTATAGTCCCAGAACCCAAAACAAACCTAATGCCCATATCCTTATTTATCTGAATACGAGCCTTAACCTTGTTACGGCTAATAATTCCATCAGCCTCCAAAGTCAAATTAGCTTTATTTATGAGTACTTCTGCAGACATAGAGGCTTTAATTATACCTCTATTAGCAAAGTAATATTAAATATTTTTAATATTACTGCAAATCATCAATACTATTTGCTAAAATTAGTATTGGCGTATTTACCTATGCCAATCAAATGTTACAAACGTTAACAAATACTGCTCTTGGTTTTATGGGGCGAATACCTGTTATTCGCGAATTCATACCGGCAAAATACAAAAATAATCTTACTAATACTAAATCAAATAGAGTTGAACTTGAAACATTTCATAAAGACTTTTCAAGTCCTCATATTACAAATATTGAAGATAGTAGATCTCAGTTATTAATAAATAATAATCAACCTGGACAAACTAACGGTAAAGTAGCTCTGCTTTCTATATTAGAAAATGCCAATGAAGAAATATTAAATAAACGTCCAGATTTAAAAAGGGATATATCGAGTCATATAGAAAGATCTAATCCAGATCCTAAAGCACGCATTAACTTTCGTGATGAAGTAATCATAAACAAATCTTTAGGCACACTTGATGCCCTAATTAAAAATTATCAAAAAAGATTTCCTCTAATTCAACATACTAATGCTGGTAATATAAACCCGGAAGAGTATGTAGATCTTATTCAAGAATATATTACAAAAGCTCTGAAATTCATACTTGAAGTAAATAATCATATTATATATAGAACAGCCACCATTGATCCACATATTCAAGATCAAGACATCGCAGAAGCCTTCTCAAAAGCTAAAAAAGTAAGTAAAAAAATAGCAGAAGTAGCATTTGGAGCCTTGTATACAAGCTTTCAACAGTTACCACAGATATCTTTTGAAGGCAGTCAAGGTGGTACCATCCATATAACACCTTATATTAGCTCAAGATTAAAAAATGGTATTAAATCTCTATATCTTGTTTCTAAATTTGGTGCACAATCTTCTGAAATATTTCAAATATTTAAAGATCAAATTCAAGGTTCATTGCCACAGAATTCAGCAGCAACTGATGAATCCATTCACAATATCCTAAGTCTCATTAGAACTTTTCAAGAAGCTACTCATGGAAATATAATTCTTAATCCACATGAAATTACTGGTGGAGATATAAAGATTGCAGATTTGGATAAAGAAACAAAACAACAAATTATTGATTCACTAATTCAATTTATCCTTAAAGAATATACAGTCCAACATGATGATATTAACAACAAGGAACAAGTAGAACTAATTAAGTTCCTTCAAAATACAAAAAAAGATTTGGCATATTGTTTAAAAAAAATTAACGACTGTGAAATCTTAACGTCACAATTAATAACAGAAATGAATAAGGATACACTATGGGAAAACTTAAGCTTGAAAGATGAATTAACCAATATTAAAGCACTGTATTCTACAACAACATCCTTTACCCAAGATTTGTTAGGCAAAACTAATAAAGAAACTATTATGGGGCTAGAGCATCGAGGCAGATCAGTTATAGATGAACTTAACAGCAATCCTAATAATCCTAGAATAGCTTTGGAGAGAATTATTCATGAAATTTCATTACTAGCAGTAATTGATGTTTTGTCTGACCATAGAGGTCGTAAACGCCAAAATCCAGTTTTTGAATCGTATGATAATTTTCAAACCATACCTTGGCTCAAGCCTCTTTATCAAGCAAGATACAAAGAATATAAATCATGGATAGAAAGTGAAAAAGTCACCAGACGCCCGACTAGAAATTTAATCAGAGAATTAGCACGTCTGGGGGCGGAATTAAATGATAATTCATCTCAAAGCAATCCAATGTTTTCTTTCTTTGATTTCTGCCAGCGTTATAAAATAAAAGACATATCAGATCAAATGATACCAAAACTTTCTGATTTAACTGAAGGATTAAATCTACCATTAGCATTAGATGTATTTAGTAATTTAGTTTCCTGCGTTAGACCTGGTGAACAAGAAGGTTTAAGCAATGATGATGTTAAACGTATTCAAGACCTCACAGATTTCTTGCGAGAACAAGCAATATTAAGAGATAAAGATGGTAAATCAATAATAGCTCCCATAGAGGAATCTTTACATAAACAAAAATTCGATCACTTACAAGCAGTGATTGGTAATCGTGGATTCTTAGTTCTTAATACACCAATAATAATTAAATTCTTACTTAATAGTTTAGGTATAGAGAAGCATCACACTAAAACTCTTACAGATGAATCAGTTGAGAAAAAGAATGCTAGCTTGGCATCACTCTTATTCTATATCTTATTAAAACACTTACCAGCGAAGAGCGATAATATCGATTCTCTATTAAAGCGACAAGAAATCTTTGCTACTTTAATAGATAATTTCAAATCCTTTTCAGAAAAATTACCAGTTCTAAAAAGCAAGTTCTTAAGGCAAAGTCTTGGCTTAAATGAAACTCTCAACGGTCCAGATCCTTTAAGAGGCGGAGCAATTCCTAATATATGCAATGATATGGAAAGACATTTAGATGAATATCCAGCTAGAGCCAAACTATTCCAAGAATTAGAAGAGAAGAGAAAAACACTTGAAGAAGAATATTTACAAACACATGATTCACATATAGCAAAAGAAATCAGTCATATAAGAAATCAACAAAGAGTTGTCAAACCAATAAGCTTAGGCAATATTCTAGCTGTATATGATCAACTTAGTGAATGTATTAATAGAAATCCAGCCAATGTTCAGCAGATCCAAAAAATGCTTAAAGATCTCAAACAAGTCAATAAACCACTATTAAAAGATATTAGACATTATATAGAAAACTTACTTGAAGTTGAACCAATAACTCTTGTTAATTTTATTAAAACAAGTGCTAATCAAGAATTACAAACTTACACTAAAAAACTACTATTAACTGAAGCTTCAAAACTTGCACAAGAGTTAATAGCAAGCAATGCTAATCATACAAATGGAAACATTCAAATTACAGATAACGATGAAGTTGCTATCAAAAAATACAGTAAAATACTTAATCTAATTAAATACATCGCTTTCTTAGTCAATCATTATGGAACAAACAAAGTAAGTATCAACAGCGCTGGAATTGATGAGTCCAATATACACTTGAGACAAGAAATCATAAATCGTATTAATAGCGTCAGCGAACTCATGAGAAGAAGTATATTACTATTAGTTGACGATAATAGAATTAATGAAGAAGTTTTCCCTGGGCAACTTAAAGCTAAACGAACTTTAGTAGAATTACTAGAAGAATTTGGCATTAGGTCTGCTCTAGATCATAAAATTGAATGGACAAGTTTCAAAAAAGCACAAAAAAGAATCGAAGAAAATTCTTATGGTCGGGAAAAAGTTACGACTCTAGCCATATAGATTATTAAAATATAATTAGTGTGACAGTAGGTTATAATGTTCTAGCTATGGCTGGATAGCTCAGTTGGTGAGAGCGGTGGATTCATAACCCACAGGTCGGCAGTTCAAATCTGCCTCCAGCTACCATTTATGAAACGCCTAATTCAATTAACGGTCATTATTGTAGTATTTTTTAGTGCAGCGGTATTGGTCGCTTATTTCATATTTGAAACACAAATAAAGAAGCAAATCATACCTCGCACTTTAACCTTTATTAAAGAACAAACCAATTTGACAGTTAGCTTTAAGGAGTTCAAATTTAGCTTTGCAAAACTACTTCAATTTGAACCTACTATAAAAATCGAAGGATTAAATGTAGAGAATTCTATTTATGTAAATAAAATCTTGATTGAGCTTTATCTCAAACCACTATTGAAGAAAAAATTTGAAATCAAACAAATAGTTATAAATGAGCTAGAACTAAGTCTGCAAGAGAATTCAAAGCATGAAGTATCCGTTAAAGGCATTAATGTACAGCAAATAGCTAAAGTAATCGCTGATAATCAGAAAAAATCCAAGAAAAAAAATACTGCCGAGACTAGCTTAGTGACTGATTTTGAGCTCAAAAAATTACTAGTTAAGGACTCCAGTGTAAATTATTATGCATACAACACTCGTAAACCTCTGCACATCTCTCCTATTGAGATAGAGCTTACAGACTTAGGTTATGGTGCAAACGATCAACTCGTCTCCAAATTAAAATTCAATGCTAAATTATTTGATTCCAAAAGCTCTCAGCTTAGTGGTTCAGGTACAATGGGTCCTTTACCTGTTGACTTAAGCCATATACCAGTCTCTGGTAATGAAACTTTGACTGTCTTTATCAATGACATACCTGAAGCTGATAGAAAAGTATTATTAGGAGAATTAGTTATCAATGATTCCAAAACTCAAATAATACAAAAATCTCAGTTCACTGGTGATTTACTCGGCAGCATTCGTGGCAGTGGAGATGCAGAGATTAAAGCCCTAGTATTAGGTAAATCTAGAGCGCATTATATTACAGCTAATTCTAATATCCCTCTAAACTACAGTCTGAGACTGGATAAGAATCCTAATCTTAAGTTAGAAAGCAAGGGCGCTATTCTCAATTTAACTGGTACAGAAGCAATGAAGGGCAGATTAAATTTTGATACTTATATTAGTTATGATCTAGATACCGCTTTTATGGAAGGCTCCTCCCATGGCAAACTCAGTGGTCTTGAGATTCAAGAAACTTTAAATTGTTTTACTGAATTCAGAAACTTGATCTCAGGTATTTTCGAAATAAGTGACTATCATATATATTTCCAAGGTGCCAATGCCAAACAAATAAGCAAATCACTGAAGGCTAATGGTGAGATAGAAATCAAAGATGGTAGTTTATATATTTTACAGAGTATAACCAAATACAAAGATTTGGCTGCAATTATTATAAAGAATGGTGATGAATTAACAGAGAAGATTGGTGGACAATTTGTTAGCCTTAAAACTAATTTTAATTTCAAAGATGGTGATTTATATACTGACAAGATAGCTTTGCAAACCACTAACTACCTTAATATCGCGGGTTCTGGAGTCGTCAAAGCATCGCAGGCACTTGAATATGATGTATTCATTGATGTAACAGGATTAAAACAAATACCAGTTAAAATACGAGGCACTATTAAGAAGCCTAAAATTTACCCAGATATAAAAGCTCTTGGTCAAGAACAAAGTAAACAGCTAGTAAACACTGCTCTAGGACTTGGTTTAGGAATGTTGAAACAATATGCTGAGCAAAATACCAAAACAAGTACAAGCAATGGAACAACTACTACTCAAGTTAAAATTGATAAAAAGAAACTCAAAGATCTTGGCAATCAATTACTCAAAGGATTGATTTTAGCGCCAGCAACACCAGCAAACACTAGTACTACACCACCAACGTCATCAGCTACAAGCAATGGAGTGACTGAGTGACCGAGTGTCTAGGTGACTGAATTATTTAGTTACTCAGTCACTCATAACTCAGCCACCCAGTCACTATAAAGAACTATATCCTTCAGCGACCATCAATACTTTAAGCTTCTTGACAGCTTCACGAATCATGTGTGAAATGCGCGACGGTGTTACTTGCATACGTTCAGCAACTTCATTACCACTGAGGTTAGTATAAAATCTCATCTCAATTACTTGTTTTAAATTATCAGGTAACTTAGAGATAGCTTTCTGTAAACTAGCTTTCATTTCTAATAGTTCTAGTCGCTCTAAATGCTCTTCACTATTAGGATCTGCAGGACTGAAACCAGAGTCTTCCTCCAGTCCTTCGACCGACATAATAACTTCAAATACGGCCTTACGAGCATCATCTATATTATTAATTACCGTAGTTTCAGTTGGATCTTTTTCTGATTCAGGCTCAGATGCCGCTTGTCTTTCAGGTGATGTATCTAAATCTTCCCAAGTTACAGTTTTCTTTACACCATACCACGATTGGCGAGAACGAAGTTCATCCTTCATTGCCCATTTCACAGACTGAGCTATATAACTAGAATTGTATTCAGTACCAGCTGAAAAATTGGCGCTTTCAATTAATTTATTTACCGCAATTAAACCTGTGTTAATAAGCTCGTCGTAGCTCATTATTTGCTTAGACTTAGATTGGATTTCTTTGCGCGCTATCATCTCTACAATAGGCATATACTTAGCAATGTCTTTCTTACTATTCGTTTGCGAATCAATCTTAAGTGATTTAATTTTATCTTCGGGGACGGACATTATTATCTAGACCACCTTTGAGTGATCACATTGAATATGATATACCAAAAAATCATAATTAATATCAACTAAGAACTTCTTTAAAAATTGTTAGATTTCTTTTAAAAGCCAACAAGCTAAAAGAGCTATAATAGTCGGAATGAGAGCAATTATCTTTGCTGCGGGTTTGGCCTCTAGATTAGGTGATCTGACTAGAAATTTACCGAAGGCATGTTTAGCATTAAATGATCAAGAAAGCATTTTAGAGAGATCTTTAAGCTTGATCCATGACAATGGCTTTGACGAGGTTGTAATAGTAACTGGACATGCCAAAGAATCAATAGAAAAGCTAATCACACAATGGACAAAACGCTTTAGCAAAATTGAAACTATCTTCAATCCAGAATACGCAAGTCGCAACAATATCTATAGTGCTTATTTAATACGTGATCTGGTAGATGGTACTAGTTTTATATTTAATTCTGACATAGTCTATCATCCATATATTCTTGAGAATGCTATGTTTGCATACAACGCTGATCCACAGAGCTTCCTTGTCGTTGATGATCAAAAACCTCTTGTAGACGAAGATATGAAAGTAACTCTCAATGCTGAATCTAACATCAATAGAATCAACAAGGCTCTTAATAATGAAGAATCACTTGGTGAATATATCGGAATACTTTACCTAAATAATAAAGATGCTATTCAATTCAAGAAATCACTTGAAACAATGATAGAAGCTGAAGAGTTTAGTAAATATTATGAAGATGCTCTTGACAGAATCGCTGAAGACTTAGATCTCAAGCTAGTTTCAACTGAAGGACAGGAATGGGCAGAGATAGATACAGTGGCAGATTACAATAGAGCAAGGAATTTAAAATGCGCCAAATCCCCATACCTAAGCAGTTACAGATAGCAGAGGATTATCCTAGCTTAGTAGCATATATTAGAAAAACCATAGAACAGAATTCATTAACTAAGGTTCTAATATGCACGGGAGAATTCACTTATAATTTCTTAGTTAAAAAACTCAATGAAGATCTGAATGCATTTATAACAACCGAAATAAAAATTATCACTGAGGAAGATATCACTAAACTTATTGCCCTAGAATCAGAAAGCAAAAATTCCTCCGAGCTCAGCTCCAAGAGCATTGCAATTTATGATATTTTAGCTGCCTGCAATATTAATACTGATAATATTGCTAAAACTAATAACGCCATTATCGCTATTGGTGGTGGCAAAGTGTTAGATTTCGGAAAATATTTAGCAGCTAAATGTTTATGTAAATTTATTAGTATCCCAACTTTAATCTCACACGATGGAGTTTGTTCTCCAGTATCAGTACTGAGAAGCAAAAGCCTTGGTGCAACTATGCCAGCAGCCTTAATAGTCCCGCTCTATCTTATAGAGCAAGGCTCTCTAGAACATATTCAAGCTGGTATCGGTGATCTGATAGCAAATCTATCAGCGATAGCAGACTGGCAGCTTGCAGCACAAAAGAACGACGAAGAGATAGATGATTTTGCGATAATGCTGTCTAGAAGAGCAGCGCTAAACATAGTACAAATCCTAGAGAACCAAACTCTTACTAATATAAATCTACCTAAAGAAATTCAAGAAACTATTTTAAAAGATCCTAATTTTCTTAGAGCATTAATTGAGAATCTAGCTTTATCAGGAATCGCTATGAGCATAGCAGGCAATTCTAGACCATGTTCTGGAGCAGAGCATCTTTTATCTCATGCCATCGACCAATTATATGGACATGGAAATAAAGCTATGCATGGCATACAAGTATTAATAGCAACCTTATATCTAGAAAAATTTAGAGACACTGACTTACTTGATCCACAAACTAAAACTCCAGGCAATAGTAGATTAAAACAAATACTTATTAAGTTAGGCTTCCCTACAGAGTTTAAGGATATTGGTATTAGCGAAACTGAACTTAAATCTATTCTTGAGCTTGCACCAAGAACAAGAACTGGGCGTTATAGTATTTTAAATGAATATAACTGTAACATTCAATCATCAAGTTAAGAGAACCAATACCCGTTAGCCGTCATCGCAATGACGATTATGGGTACTAGTTCTCTTAAATTAATGTTCTTAACCTCTAGGGGTTAAATGACCCCCTTGACTTAAAATTTTAAGATACAATTTACCCCTAGAATTCCTTAAACCTTCACAAACAAAGGGTTTCAGAATAAATCCTCAGGTGACTTTTGACCCCTTTCATTTCTTAACTCTCAATGCTAAAACTAGAAGCATGAAAGGTCGATTCAATTTCACAAAGGATAAATTAACTCAAGAACAAAAAATCTACCTATCAAACCTATTTGGTATTGGTGGTGGAGCAACATTATACACTGAATGGCAATACATGTTTCCAATAATTGAAGTTAAACCACTTTCAATATGGCAACAAATATTGATCATAATAGTTTCTGTTACAATGTTATTTATAGGCTTAAAATTTCAGGATATAGAAAATGGAAACACCAGCAATGGGTACAACTGATTTAAGGATGCTGGCATTCATGTTCGGTACTTTGTTCATGTTCCCTGTAGTAGCACCGATCCTTTCATATTATCTAAAAAATTTGCAACAACGCATATGGAAGTTTATTAATAAATTTATAGAAATAAATATCATTGAAAAAGATTCTTAGTATTTCCAATAATTAAAATTTTATCTGAAAATTAAACATGGATGGATACAGTGAGATAGACACTATATATTTTTCTGTTGGTGATAAAACTTCGTATGCTAAATACGTACCGAAGCTTATAGATTCACTTAATGATAAAAATATTGAAACGGGTACTTATATTGGTTCACCACCTTATAAGCCAGTCTCTAAGCCGCTCCCTAAATTACTTAAGCAATATCATGCAGCAGAGCATCAAGTTTATAATTGTTTTCTCAATAAAATCAAGGAAATCGACAGTAAAGCCAAACTCAAGGAATTTCAAAATTATATCCCTAGGGTTGAAGAAGCAAAAAAGACCAACCCCTTCTCTCTCCTATGTGGAACTACCATATTCTTCAGCTCAGGGATTCTTCTTATAGCAGCAGCAGTTCCTAATATACTGAAGCTCAGTTCTAATCTATATTTCATGATAGGCTGGTTTGCTTTCATAATCACCCTAACAGTTATAACAAGCTACTTAATACAGAAAAAATTCTACTTGGCGCAAGCCGAAGATAGACAACTGATCTTAGCAATCGAAGCATTAAAGGAGGTACTTAAAGATGAACGAGATCTTACTACATAGCATAAATATTGGCTGGATTTGTTTCCATATTGGAGTCATCATTGCCACAGCAAGCTTCCCTATTTGGGGTTATAAATTAATAGAAAATCGACTTATCGGTAAACATCAGGCTCTAAGAGTCACTAATAGAGAAAGCATAGCCAGAGAACGGACGACTAGTATAGTTGCTTCTGTTGGTACTACTACTGCAGGTGTATTTTTAATTCAAGTACTACCACTAGTATTTAGTATTATCAATGATGTCGGTGGACAGTTTGCCGTGAACACAGTCTACTCTGAGCACCTTTCTGGAAGCGGCTTAGGACAATACGTTGATAGCTTATATGGACTTACCGCACAGCTTGGAGACATGATACAGACTGCAGCGCCTATGGCAGCAGTTGGCTTAGGTGGCTTTAATTTACTCAATAATCTTTCTAGAGGCTTACCAGCAATTAGCAGAAAATGACCCAAACTTACAAACACTTCAAGAAATCAGAAGAGCTATTAATGGGGCTTAGTTTATTTACCTGGATCAAGATAGGTATAGTAACACTTACACTAATTTATTCAAGTATCAACCTAAAACTAAGTCCCAATAGTCCTTTATTTTTATTCTTGGGAATCATTTGGATGATTATCACTGCATTCATTATCAAATCCTCGCTAGATGATGAAGTACCAGAGTTTTATACTTCGTTTATTAGGCATCCTTTTCTCAATCATTTATTCAAAAGTTTTCCTAATAACGAAGGTTATGACTCACTATATGAAATGCAAAATCTCAAAACAATTAATATTGATCATGCCATAACTAAAGAAGGTGATTTACTTACTTTTATCAAACTTAGTAATGGTATATCTTGGAATAAAACTAGTCTTGAAGATAGAAAGAGAATTCTAGAAAGCTGGGCTAACTACTTAGCTCAAATACAGTCTATTAGTGCAATAGATTCTTATTTACTAAACTCTAATTGTTTTGAAGATTCAATACAATCATTCATCTGGGTTAAATCTTATCAAGCCAAATACAATGAACCAGATACAGCAATAGATGATCATAATATAAATCAAGCTAAGTTAATTAATAAAGCTTGGCATCAACAAACTTTCAATGAGAGTAATTTTATAGCTAATCCAGAATTCTATATTATCCTCAGACACAAGAATAATATAAATAAATCTAAGATTTCTTATAAGTTACTCAGCAAATGGCTTCCACCAACCTATATCAATCAAATTTTCAATAGTCAATTCAAGCCAGAAGAGCTAGAAGCTGAGTTTAAATTATTTGAACAAAAAATCAATAGCTGTATAAGTGTTTTAGCTAGCATAAATATTCATGCAGAAAGGCTTAGAAGTTCTGAGTTGAAAGAGTTTTGTAACTATTGGCTAGCAACAGATCAAATATTAGATAGCAATATAACCAAGAATCCATTTATTATTCAAGATGAAGCTAAATACATTCGATTTCAAGATCGCTATCAAAAAACTTATCGTATTTCTTATCCGCCCGAGACTGGTGAATTAGATTTCTGGTTATTAAACTATATTCCGTTATTCACCACAGAAGCATATATCTCTATACAACTCAGCCCTAGAGATCCTCATAGAGATAGACGTAAGGCTGAAAGCAAGTCAGAGCTAATGAAGCAATTATCACGCAATAATAAAATGAGTACACTTAGTATTATCCAAGAGAATCGGAAGATATCGGAAGATTTAATTAATAAGCCTTATAGTTTTGATCTAAGCATTTATATAGGAATTCTTTGTAACTCCATTGATGTTATTCAAAACCTAGATAATATTATTCGCAAACCTATTAAATTATCCAAACTAGCAAGCTTAGATAGACAACAGATTCCCAATTGGCTTTATTCACTACCCTTTGCTTACAATAAACTAAAGGATAAAGAAAAACTATTTGCTAATTTAGACTTCGCAAGCTCCTGCTTTCCTTTCGTTGATAATAATCTAGGAAGTAATTCTGGAGCACTTTTAGGCATAGCCTTAGACAATGCTAAACCAGTATATTTCAATGAGTATGATAGAGATTATTGCAATAATCGTGGCATTAATTTCATTGGTGATTCTGGTTCAGGCAAGACAGTCGCAGCCAAGCTTGCTATTAAACGTAGACTAATTGATCCCGATAAATCTTTCTATATCATTGATAACACCGAAGATGGTTGGAAGTTTTTTATCGATTATTTTTCTGGAGTCATTATTGAAATAGATAAATATGGCGATGTTAATGATGAGAGACCTTTATTTGCACCCTTTAGATTGCCGGACAATCATAGTCAAGAACAGTTCAACAACCATCTAGAGGGACTTATCACTTTACTTGCTATTCTCAAAGAAGATCAAGTAAAGATTAGTGCTAGTGAGAAATTATTCCTCACTCAAAGTATTAAAACTATTTATCAAACAAATGATGATCCCTGCCTTAGCGATCTCTATAAGCTATGGCAAATTTCAGAACATGAATTAAACAAGAAATGGCTAGATATCATAGCCCCCTATACACGGGTCTGTGACGGAATTTACTCTAAACTAATGGATGGCACACAAGCTTACCTAGATAATCAAGCAAGATTAATTTTATTTACTTTCTCTAAGCTTAATCGTGACTCAAACTTCTTACCAGTTAGTTTATATCTAGTATCTAATTTTATTAACCAAAAAGTGCTCTACGAAAAGCAAGCCCAAACTACTCTAGTAATAGATGAGGCTTGGAAAATCTTCACAGGTAAACATAGTGAACGCGGCAAAGAATTACTTAGTCATTTTGCTAGAGCTGGTCGCGGACTAGACCTCGGACTCTGGAATATATCACAGAAACCGAGTGATCTGCCTCGAGAAATTCATTCATCAGCCTCAGCAACTCTCTGCTTCCAACTTAAGGAAGCCGGCGACAGAGCAGAAATGACAGCATATAGCAGTCTTAATATTAATGAGAAAGTTTTATTAGAATCTCCAGCATTATTCGAAGCCGGAAATGCCTTATTAAAAACCACCAGGGCTTCAGGATTAATTCAAATCATTCTTGATCCTTACGAGAAAGTACTATGTAATTCTAATAGAGACTTTGTTAATAAACGCAATAGATTATTTGCAGAATTTATGCAAGCTGATGAAATAAGCTCAGCAGAAGCAGCCTATAGAACAGTTGAGGTCTTATGTCAACACTAGAACATAGCTTCAAGCAATGGATGCAGCAAGCCGGAATAATTAAACAGTTACAATTATCACTGACCATAGCCATCATCATCATTGTTTTATTAAGCCAGCAACTTATCAGTAATAATATAAGTAAGGATCAAGTAACTAAGAAGAAAGCAATAGTAACTGAAACAAGCCCAGAAAAAGTTAGCGAGGAAGAATTAAATAATGTTGTCAAAGAATATTTAAACAATTTCTTTAGTACCAAGGATGAAGCAATAGAATATCTTAAAGCACATACAGAGACAGAACTGTTTCTACATAGTATAGAACCTGAGATTAAGAAGCGCATAGAACTGAAGCTAGCTAGTCAATTTGAAATCAATGATTTATACCTAGAGACCATTAATAGCAATCAAGCCAAAGCCATTTGCCTAGGGCAAGAGAGCTTTCCTAATGGTGATTATCAAAGCAGAAATTTTACGATAGAACTACTTATAGACACTACTACTCTTAAAACAGTCGCTATCCCTGTCTTTCAAATCAACTGAGGTATTATGTTCAAATATATTTTATGTTTAGTTTTCATATTGTGTCATTACCAAGTAAATGCAGCGACTATTAATCTTGATCCATTTGCAAATGCTTTTAGTTTTAAATATCCTGAAGAGAAGAATAAAACTATCAAAATCAAAAAAGATATTTCAAGATTAGACAGTGCCAGCCAAAATAGAAATCAAATAGAAAGCTTCTTTGATCAATACAATATAGACCCTAGTGGGGATATTATGGAACAGGTTACTAAATTTGGTTTCAATAAATTTTCCATGGGGACAGGTTTAGTAGATGTAACGTTTCAAGTGAAGAATGGAGTAGAATATGCTCTAAAAGATACTCTAGGAGGCTATCCTGAATATCAACGCAGAAAGATTACCGAAGAAATGCTTAATGCTAATTTTCGCTCTCATAGACTCACCAATAATTTTCTCATAGGTACTAGTAATAAACATAGCAATGATAGTGTCTTAGATTTCATTGTAGATATTTTTAATATATTTACTGACCCAGCGAATGGAGATATTTTAGCCAAGAGCCAAGTTCCCAGTTTAATTCAAACTATTAAAGTTATAAATCATAAACCTATTATTTTAGAGATCTACCATTTCTTCCAAAATATAGCCTATGCTTTACTGGGGCTTATTACTATGCTGATAGTATTTCAACGCCTAAGTCGCAATGAGTTTCACTGGGAATATACTATAAGCAATCCACTCATAAATAGCCTAGGAGCTGCTCTAGTAATAGCATTGGTGGGAGATCTATTAGATTTTATTATTAGAATTATAAGTGGCATTAATAGCGCCATTATCTCAGCTATATATGATATGTTTAATTCACCATATTCATTAGATTACACAGACTTAGCCCACAGCTGGCAAACCTTAGTAAATCAGATTGGTTATATGCCTGGACTAGTACTCAGCATTATAGATATTCTGGCTCAATTTTTTGTTTACTTTTTTATTGCCGGACTGGTATTAAGTATAGTTATAGGGAAAATACTCTCTCCTTTCTGGGGACTTGCCATAGTTTCCGAATCACTGAAATCTAATAGTATTAATTCCTTCATTCTATGGTCTAAAAGTTTATTGGTGGTAGTTTTAATCCCTGTCTGTTACCTAGTAATCAAGTTCATTATTCAAGAGTTTGCCAATTTAAATCTATACTTTCTAGAAATCTCGCTCTCTATTGCCAGCTTCTTATACTTACCTACTCTTTTTAATATCATTCTGGCTCAAGGACAGGGAGTCTTTCAACCAGCATTTAGTGGCTACCAAAGCATAGTAGATAATATTAATAGCTCCTATCAAGGGTTAAAAGCAGCCTTAGAAAGCAATAGGAATTAGCCCCTTTTTGCATATACACTTATCCAGAGTCTTGGTAAACTGAATAATGTATGAGCCCGAAGCTGATTCTACTAATAATTCTTATCAATATTGCTTTTATAGTTATATACAAAGTCATACTTGATAAGTTTTATGCTAATAAATCTCAACAAATCAAAAACTATTTAAGTTCACTACTAGCACTGAATATTTCTCATCTGCATGATGCTGCTAATTTTTTTGCTTTAATCAAGAATCAAACGCAAGATAGTAATTTACAAAATTTTGCCAAAGGCGCAAGTTTTCATTTTAGATCACTGTTTGAAGAATTAGATCAAAGCAAAAAAAACTTTGATGAAATGGATTCTAATCAAATACAAGAGAATCATCTTGCATTGCTTTATCCTAAAGAAGCAATAGATTTAAAAGATATTCTTCAACTCGAACTTTTACAACTTAGTTCTTCAACTGATAATAGGCTTGAAATTATTGACAAAAGCAATACTGAACATGCTTTGAGTTATGGTAATTTCAGCTTACTTTCTAAAGCTATCCTAAATCTAGTGGAGAATGCTCTCAAATATACCGAAAAACCTATCAAACTTGAACTTAATGATGGGGGTAATTCGTGGCAAATTAAAGTTAGTTCCTATGGTAAGTCTATACCTGAATCACTAGCTAATGCCATCAATAATCAAATCAATGATAGTCCTAGTAATGGTCATGGTTTAAATAGTTTGAATCAGATTATGCTATTTCATAATGCAGAATTGATTATTGACACACTTGCAGATGAAGGAACCTCAATTAGATTAATCTTCAAAAAGTACCAAGGTGAAGTAAACCCATTAACTATTCCTACAACTGCAAATAAAGCAGCAAAAATCAAACGAGAAACCATCACTTTAATTATCTTAGGAATAATAATCTTATCCTTATTATATACGGTTTATCATAACAGAACTGCTTGCCAAGCCTATTACAAGAGCTTTGCTAAAGTAGATGACCATAATATTATTCAAAAAGAGAGACAATGCTTGAGATATTTAGCATATTTAAATGAAGTCCTTGTTGATGATATTCCAGAAGAATTATATTTAAGATACCCGGCTAATGACAAGGAAGAATTATTGGAAGAGATATACTATGACTTTATAAAACAATTCTCTGACAAGGATAAGGATTTGATTTCACTAATTCTTTTTGATCAAATTCTTATCACAGCACCATTAGATTATCAATCATTAACAGATAAAGAAGCTCTATCCTTAATAGTAAAATTCCCAAGTGCTCCTAATGTAAATCTCTATTTAAGTAATCATTATTGCGAGAAGGGAAAATATGGCAAATCAGTTCTCTATTCAATCAAATCTATCATAGCTTTAATTGAATCTAAGCTATGTATGCATCCTAAAATATATCTAGCAACGAAGCTTGACAGAGATCATGATAAATTAAGTCAATTTTTGGCAACTCTTTATAAGCAAAATAAACTTATAGAACAGGAATTAGAGCTTGATATCAGTAAAGAAGAAGATCTAAAAGAAGCTGCTGCTGAAACTGACAATGGAGGGAAGACTGAAGCCAAGATCCCAGCTACACAACCTGTAAAAGTCACTAAGCCTCCAATTACTTCTCCTAATAGTAAACTTGATGAATTAATTGATGAGCAAGATAGGGAGCTAGGATTAGATTTGGAACTCTAATATTTTATTTACAACTTCATCTATAGTCATACCATCAGTATTAATTTCATAAGCATCTGAAGCCTTACGCAATGGTGATTCAGCACGTTCCGAATCTTGCTTATCACGAGCTTCTATCTCTTTTACCAGTGTCTCTAAATTTACTGTTTCACCTTTGGTCTTCAAATCCTTTAATCTTCTTTCAGCTCGAATCCGTGGTGAAGCTATCATATATATTTTAAGCTCAGCATCTGGGAATACAACAGTGCCAATATCCCTACCATCCATTACCACATTGCGGTCAGCAGCAATAGCACGCTGCATCTCTACAAGAGTGTCTCTGACTACCTTAAATGAGGCTATATAACTCACATTATTACTAACTTGATTAGCTCGGATAGCTTCACTAATATCCTCATTATCAAGATAGACAGATTTACTATTATCCTCTAAGCGCAAATTAAAATTAGACAATATTTCGAGTAGTCTAGATTCATCATTAGTAGATTTCTCTTTATACCTTCTGAGCCATTCTAAAGTTATTGCTCTATACATAGCGCCGCTATCTATATAAAGATAGCCCTGTTTAGAAGCAACAAGCTTAGCTACAGTACTTTTACCGCTAGCTGCCGGTCCATCTATGGCAATTACAACCATAAATTAAGGTGTTAAAACCTCTGCCATTTGCGGACTGAGCTTAACAGTATCTCTACGCTCATAGTATCTATTAATCGCATTAAGGTAAGCTTGCGCTGAAGCCAGAATGATATCGGTCTTAGCAGCATGTCCACTATAGATCCCCTTATTCACATCATCCTGAATACGAATAAATACTTCACCAAGAGAATCTATGCCTTCAGTAACTGACTTAATAGAGAACTCTATTAAAGTACATTCTGATTTACTTAACCTACGAATACATTTACAGATCGCATCAACTGGACCAGTACCAAGTTCCGCACCTTTAAGAATATTAGTTTTATCTCTTTGATCACGCAAAATTACACTCGCAGTTGGCAATCCACCACTACCACAAGTAACTTGTACATGAATTAATTCAAACGTAGCACCAACTTCACTAGCTAAAGATTGGTTAGTAGCTAACGCAATCAAATCCCTATCATCAACACGCTTCTTCTTATCAGCGAGTCTAATAAATCTTTCATAGATATTCTTAAGATCATCTTCTTTAATAGCTTGAAAACCAAGTTGTTCAAGCCTAGATTTCAGAGCATGTTTACCAGAACGTGGTCCTAGAGGGATTTGCGTAGCTAGAAGTCCAATATCTTCTGGATTCATAATCTCATAAGTCTTATTATTCTTCAGCATACCATCTTGATGAATACCAGATTCATGTGCAAAAGCATTAGCACCAACTATAGCTTTATTAGGCTGAACAAACATTCCTGTAATATTACTTACTAGCTTACTTGTTCTAATAATTTGCTTAGTATTAATATTAGTAAACAAACCTAAATCGCTCCTAGTCTTAAGTATCATTGCCAGCTCTTCAAGACTAGCGTTACCAGCTCTCTCACCAATACCATTAATAGTACATTCCACTTGACGAGCACCATTGACAAGTGCAGCAAGTGAATTAGCAGTAGCTAAACCTAAGTCATTATGACAATGCACAGAAATAATAGCCTTATCGATATTAGGCACATGCAATTTAACATCTTTAATTAGCTGCCCAAACTCCATAGGAGTTGTATAGCCAACTGTATCTGGAATATTGATAGAAGTCGCACCACTAGCGATAGCCAATTCTATTACTTCATAAAGGAATTCTTTTTCTGATCTACCTGCATCTTCAGGAGAGAACTCTACTTCATCCACTAATGATCTAGCATACTTCACCATATCAGCAGTACGCTTAAGTACTTCCTTCGGAGTCATTTTTAGCTTATGCTCCATATGTATCGGAGAAGTTGCAATAAAAGTATGTAAACGTTTTCTAGCAGCACCTTCTAGTGCATCAGCCGCTATCTTAATATCAGTTTCAATAGCACGCGCTAAAGCACAAATAATAGGACCATCTATTTCAGCAGCGATAGTATGCACCGCTTCAAAATCACCCTTACTAGAAACTGGAAAACCCGCCTCAATTACATCAACATTTAACAGAGCTAATTGTCTTGCTATCTCCAGTTTTTCCTGGGGATTCATGGTAGCTCCAGGACTTTGTTCACCATCTCTAAGGGTGGTATCAAATATATAAACTCTGTTCTTATTATCAGGCATTTAAATAGTATAGCGTGAATAAGGTACAAAGGTAAAGAGATTACTTATCTTCTAAAATTCTCTCACCATTGAGCATAAAACACGCCATTGGCACATTCATAACCGTAGGATGATAAACTCCATGTCCCCAGAAACCATCTTCCCCAAATGCTTCCCCGTGATCAGACATAATCATTACACAGGTATTACGAGGGATCTGCGGTAAAAGCTGAGCTAAAACTCTATCTAAATGTTCTGCTGCTGCAATCTGAGCTGCATGCAATTTTTTACCTCTAGTCTCTATTAGATGCTGATCTTCTCTAGGAGGAAATTCCATTGAGTCTCTAGCCTGCATTGAATATTCCTCTCTATCAGCACCATAGTGCATATATGGAGTATGAGTCTCTATTAAATTCAAAAACGCAAAGAAGGGCTTAGAAGATGATTTCTCTGAAAGCTTTCTCAGGATATAGTTATACTGAGACTCTGCAGATTCAGCACGCACATGATTAAAATGCATAAATCCATCTGTAAGAACTTTTTTAGCAAACCAAGTCGCAGCACCCGATCCAACAGTATAATAACCAGCCTTAGTCAGCCCATGAATCATGTCGTGTTTGCTACTACCAAGCTCTAGAGTACGCCTATCCTTAGCATGATCCAATGCTTGACCAGCTTTAGACATAGAAATAAGTTGTTTATGAAAACGATTAATATAAGGTATAGGTTCATTTACTGTAGGCAAAATTCCGGTAAAGAAAGAAATATGCGCTGGTAAAGTATAAGTACCAGGAGTCCAGGCTGAATAAATCTTAGAGTAACTATCAAGCACTGGAGTTCTTGCTTGAACTAAACTATCGTAACGACAAGAATCATAAACAATCCAGAGGTAATTCATACGCTCTTGCGTGTCATTAATAGTCCAAGATCCAAGCTCTTTAGTCTTATTAAAGTTATAAGCGTTTATCCAATAGCGGATTTTTTTCTTGATAGTGTTGAAGAGGTTCATAAGTTACCTTTTAATTATATCGACAAGTTGAGAAGTTTGTAATTTCCAGCCAACTATTCCTAATTTACTCCCTATTTAGCTGAACCAATATTCAGATCATAACTAACACTGCGACCTGCTCCAGGACGATGTTTAACAGCTCGCATTGTCAATAATTCAGTTAGATCACGGGTAGCAGTAGCTTTAGAGCATTTGGTTATTGCAACATACTTTCTAGCATTCATTCCACCCAAGAATCCTTCATCACCCTCTTGTAACATTCTATTAATAACTTTCGTTTGCCTTGGATTCAATTGATCCTTGAATCGGTCATAGAATTTGGATTTATCAATGGTAAAGCTTATCTGCTCAGATGTTCTAACCGAAGCAGCACTAATCATCTCTATAAAATATTCAAGCCATTCAGTAACATCATTAGATCTTTGCGCTTGTTCTAATTTTAAGTAATAAAGTTTTTTATTAGCCTCAATTTCTTGAGAAAGACAGAGTAATACTGGCGCTCCAAGACCTTGAGCTAAAGCTTTCTCAGAGAGGGCTCGCCCAATACGTCCATTACCATCTTCATAAGGATGGATAGATTCAAAGTATAAATGAACAAGAGCCGCACGTATGGGGGCTGCTTTAATCTCATGTTTTTTACCAGGAGCAGTCTCGTTAAACCACTGAATAAATTTCTTCATTTCCTTGCTTACATCTTTAGACGGTGGAGCTTCGAAATGAATTTTTACTTTCCCATAATGCCCAGAAATCACCTGCATTGGTTCTTTATGACAACGATACGCTCCTATAGTCATACGAGTACCCAATTGATACTCAAATAACATCGCATGCCATGCATCTAATTGTTTTTTGGAAAGCAGCTTATTAAAAGTATTGTAAGCATCAACCATTACTTTACTAATACCTTGCGCTTTAATATCTTTAATTACCTTAGGTTTAGTATCCAGCCCCAGATGATTTCTGATAGAAGAAAGTACGTCTTCTCTACTAATATATTCACCCTCGATTTCCGAACTCTTAATTGCTTCAGAAACCATAAAACTTATTATTGTTTCTTGCTTCACTCCATCTGGTAAAGTTCTCAAACTTCCAGCAAATAAATTTACTCTTGCTACACAATCATACAAAAGATCTTGAACCTTCGAGGAATCATATCGAAAGTTAGGCCAAGTATCTAATTGCCAGTTGTATTTTGAGTTAGGTTTCATGAGCCGATTAATTAAGCTAATCGGCTCAAATTATATCATTTTTTGAGCCGATTAAATTCTCTAATCAACTCAATTATACCCATTTTTTGAGCCGATTAATTCAACTAATTGGCTCAAAACTGCTCTTAGTTCAAATAAATGACCTTGATTTCCCTAATCTGCCATTACTTGTTATATTGTAAGGGTAAACTAATGACCCAACTAAGCATTATAATTTGCTCCTACAATAGAGCCGAGCTCACAAGGTTGGTGCTTCAAGACTTGCAAGATCAGTTTAAGGATTTTCAGCACAAGGATAATATTGAAATAATATTTATCGATAATAATTCCAAGGACAAGACAGAAGAAGTAGTTAGAAGCTTTCAAACCTCATTAACAATTAAATATTTTATGGAGGCAAGACAAGGGATTGGCTTTGCGCGTAATAGAGGTCAGCAAGAAGCTAAAGGTAAATTACTTGCTTATATAGATGATGATATAAGGCTTGCAAATGATTGGCTGAAACAAAGTTATAGCTTAGCAGCGAATACTTCAGATGCACAAATGATTGGTTACGGAGCAAGAGTTAGTTCTAAATGGGAAACTCCAATTCCTTCTTGGATTAAGCTAGAAGGCGCATTTGCTATTAGTCAGTCAGTATTTCCTGGACATGATTATGGAGAAGAATCACAAACTTATCCATTTAAATATAAAGGCATTAACGTACAAAATCCACTAGGAGCCTGCATGTTATTCACCCAGAATATTTTCACTAAGTTTTCTGGATTCCGTGAAGACTTAGGAGTGGGAACCGCCGATGGTTCTTATTTACATGAAGATACAGAGTTCTTTCGCTATCTTATAAACAATGATGTGCCTATGCTTTATGTACCGCAACTACAAGTCTTCCATCCAGTGCCAGAAGCAAGAATGACACGAAATTATGTACTCAGTTGGTATTACCGTTCAGCCCTAAGTTTTTATTTCTTATTACACAACCCTCGTCCCGGATACTTTGGCAATAAAACTTCTAAAACCTTATTTATTGGCGTACCAGAAAAGCTCAAAAAGCTCATGCCAAGCTTTATGGAAAGCATTAAGTTATTTGGCATACCGATATATCTAATATTAAAATTCATAACGCTAATTTTGCTCTATCCATTGAGTTTAATGAGTTTCAATCAACAGTTTGTCGTTTACTACATGGTACTTATTAAAAAATGCCAAGGTGAAATTAGAGCAGCAGAATTACTTAGGAAATCAACATGAAAAACATAAAGCTAGGAATAGTATTTTTAATTGCAATAAACAGCTCAGCAGCCTGGGCAGCTAATAAAATCATCAGAGGACCTTATTTACAGGAGCTATCAGATCATTCCATTAGCATCAATTGGCGAACTCAAGAAGAAACCCCTACCTTATTAAAGTATCAAGCTCAGCAGGGCGAAGCTTTAGAGTACAGTGATTTAGTTTTAGCTACAGAGCATCAAGTGAAACTTAATAATCTTCAAGCAAATACTAAATATTCTTATCGAATTTACGGTCAAGAAAAAGACCAACGTAAAATTCTAGATGAAAAACGTTCTGAGAGCGAGTTCTATTTTACCACCGCACCAAAGAAAGATAGCCAGTATTTTCATGCACATATTTGGGTACTAGGTGATCCAGGAACCAATGGTACTAAGAAATTTAAATACTCTAACAAAAAATCTCAAATGATAGTTAGAGATGCTTATTATAAATATCGTAAAGAAAATAATATAAAAAATACCGACCTAATACTAACCCTTGGCGATAATGCTTATTGGCGAGGAACTGATCAAGAATTTCAAAAAGGAATATTTGATGTATATAAAGATGAACTAAGTCATACTGCTATTTTTCCGGTCTATGGCAATCATGATGCTGGATTCAGCAAAGACACCAATAGCTACACTTCTAGATCTTACCCACAAACTCACGGAACTTATTTCAATATTTTTAGGCTCACTAAACCATATTATTCATTTGATTATACTGGCATACATTTTATTGTTTTAGATTCCTATGATTCAATATGGGAAGATCTCAATCAAGATGAAAGCAACAGAGAAAGAATTTGGACTTCTTCAAGCACAAATAAAAACTCAATGCTTGAATGGCTTAAACAAGATTTGGTTACGAACCATTCAGTATGGACTATTGTAGCTTTTCATCATCCACCTTTTGGTCATGGTGTCGGACATACGGTTTCAGATATATGGCAAGAATGGATGCGCGCAAATGTTGTACCACTACTAGAAGCATATAAAGTAGATTTGATTCTCAACGGACATATTCATAATTACCAAAGAACATATCAATTAGGAATGAAAACCGTTAACGAAGCTTCCTTAGAGGCACTTCATAAAGAGACAGAACGAAAAGTTTACTCTAGCCCTGAAACTATTAAAGCAGCCCATAAATTAGAGCCTGAGATTAAATCATCTAATACAAATCAATACAAGAAGGGTGAAGGCAGCATATACTTAGTATTAGGTTCGTCAGGAGCAGCTTTCAGGATGATTGACAAGGAACATCCAGATCCACTTGTTGTAAGTTCCCATTTTATGGAAGGATCTGTAATCTTAGATATAGATACTAATAAACTTAATGCCAAATTCTTATCGAAAGACAGTAAAATACTTGATGAGTTTAGTATCACCAAATGAAACAGCCTAATTTAATTAAATCATTGACGTACATGCTATCTAGTTCAGGATTTGAGCTAGCGATATCAGTTGTTATAACTATTGCTTTAGCTAAATTACTCGGACCAAAAGATCTCGGTATCTTGCTTTCTGCAGAAGCTTTCGTGGAATTGTTTAATTTATTCTTCAGGACCGGGTTTCGTAACTCAATACTACAGTTTGCAGCACATGATGAAAGAGGCTTCCTTGCTGGGCTTAACAAAGCATCTACAACCGCACTCTTACTAAAGATCATGATACTTATACCAGCAAGTTTTATCATTTACTTCGTTGCCATTAAAACACAATGTGATGCAACTCTAGTGAAAGTGATTGTGATTTATATTCTTATATATGGCTTAGAAAGTATTGCTTCGGTGTTTGGCATCACTCGTAAAGCTCTTGGACAATTTAAACTTATATCATTCATTATTGGACTTAATAGGGTTATCAGATTAGTTGTGATCTTTGGTGTTTTAGTCTATCTTAAAGGTGACTTGACTATGCTGGTATGGGCATTCTTGATTGAGAGAGTAATTACTACCATTTTTTCAGCACTCAGTACTCTTAGACTATTTAAGATTGAAGTAGACTTGAGCCAGCTTAAACCCATGTTTAAAGATTCACTCGGTTTTGGGATTTTAGATTCACTAGACGGTATTCAAGGCAGAATAGATAGAGTAATGCTCCAAAGCCTTATTGGACCTACGGCTGTGGCATTTTATGCTATCCCTGCCAAACTAAATAGAAACACACAAATGGTACTTAAATCTATAACTCAAGTATTTTTACCAAGCATGCACGATTCCATAATTAACAACCCTCCATATTTCAAAACCATAACGCAACATCTCTCTAGATTCCTTGCAGTCTCTGGTACTTTTGTATTTATTCTTGTTTATTTTTACTCAGAAGATATTTTATTCAAGGTCTTTGGTGCAGAATATAGTGGTTCACTTTATATCGCTAAATTATTTGCCTTTGTGAATCTCATGTGGTTCTTACAAAAAACTCCCGACTTAATTCTTATGACCCAGGCAGCGCATGGTAAGCGGCTTTGGGGGCAAATCATCGGTATCAGCACTAATGTGGGAGCTAATTATATTCTCATTACTAAATATGGTTTAGATGGAGCTGTATATGCCACTATGCTAGCAAACTTAGTTACACTAATCTTCTCAGCGAGCTTCTGTCATAGATATCTTGAAGTAGGAAGATGTATCGCTATCATTATAGTTCCAGTTATAGCTGTATTTTTTCTGCCGATTTATTACCTAGTAATTTTCTATGTCGCATATTTATTTATCGCTAAATTAGTTAACAAGGAAGATATAACCAGTATTATTAATGCATTTCGAAATAAGGAAGAAGTAGTTTCGTCATCCTGAGGAAGGGCAAAGCCCGACCGTCAGGATGACGAAACTTACTTCTATTCTATTAACTCTCTCTTAACCCTTAAATGTACTCCTAAAAGCAGAGGTATTTTATATGTTTGAAGGAATTGGTGATTTTTTTAGTGGTGGACTTTTCGGTGGATTGTTTAAAGGCGGAATAGGAGATGACGGTGAAGGCATGGGAGGAGCGAAGGCTGGATTATTTGGCAGAGCAAGCGGTGCCAAAGACTCAATTCATGAAGGTCGTGGCAGCGGAGCAGCTACAGTAGACTCATTTCTAGATGACGACGAATAACTTAACCAAAACCCTTACCCTTAACTTTATAAACGAATAACAATACTTCAGCCACTGCTCTATAAAGATCAGGAGGCACTTCCTGATTGACTCTGACAAGTCTAAACAGAGCACGCGAGAGAGGAATATTTTCTACTACTGGTACACCATAAGCTTCAGCAATTTTGATAATTTGTTCAGCAAGTAAGTCTGCACCCTTAGCTATAACCTTAGGAGCTTGATCCATTTCTTCGTTATATTTCACTGCTAGTGCTACGTGAGACGGATTCTTCACTACGAAATCAGCTTCTGGTACTTTTGCCATACCACCCCCGCCGCCGCCACGAGCAATCTCGCGCTGCTTCTGTTTACGTTTGGATTTGATTAAAGGATCACCCTCAGTTTCTTTATACTCGTCCTTCATTTCTTTAAAGCTCATACGTTGGTCTTTCATAAATTTCCAACGTTGAAATAAATAATCAATAATAGCAACAGCAAACAATAGCACAGACATCTTCCAGAAAAACTCCCAGAAAATAGCAGCCACTACAAAGAATCCAGAAAGTTTATGTGCTGCAACTATATTAGTAAGAATTTTAGGCATATGATGAGAAACCACGGTCCAAGCTAGATAGCCAGTGATAATCACCTTCAATAAACCTTTACCAAGCTCAAACAGTGACTTAACATTAAACATATTCTTGAGTCCTTTAATAGGATCAAGTTTCTCTAATTTAAACTTAAGTGGCTCAGTAGTAAAAGTTACACCGCCTAATTGCAGTATCTCAATACCTACAGCAATCAGAGCAAGCGCCAGCATAGTTGGAACAATAATCAATATCACTGTCTTCCAAGCCATGAAAGTAATAAAATTACCGCTGATTCTATTAAAATGTGGGATCTCACCCCATAAACTTAAACACAGTTCCTGTAATAATCTAAAAGCCTGAGTACCAAAAGCAAAAAGTATAACAAAGCCAGCAATCATGACACAGAGCTGAGTAAGATCCTTGCTCTTAAAAACATTACCCTTCTTACGCTGTTCTTTTAGCTTATGCTGAGTTGCCTCAAACTGCTTATCATCATTATCTTCATCACCAGCCATGGCTATATATCATTATGCAACAGAATCTTAACTTTGGGTAAATAATGAACTTAATAACTTGGATCGTATACAAAGCTTGCAATATGTTCTTTAAGATTAGCTGGCAATGGAGCCTGAGCTAAATTTCTTTCATAGGCTCTCTTAGCTACAGCCACAGCAATATCCAAGGAAGCTGCTCTAATCTCACTTAGACGCGGATACATAGTACCAGTCTCAAAGTCTTTCTCTTGAATCAAATCAGCAAGTGCTTGAGCTGCAACCAAGAACATATCATCTGTAATTCTAATTAGATCACAAGCAACTGCAGCTAGTCCGATTCCCGGGAAAATATAAGCATTGTTTCCTTGTCCTGGTCTATGCTCCTTACCATTTACAGTAACAGCACTGAAAGGACTACCACTACAGAAAATCGCCTTACCTTTACTCCAAGTATAAGCTTGCTCTGCAGTACATTCAGCTCTAGAGGTAGGATTCGATAACGCAAAAATTGCAGGTTGTCCGTGGAAAGAAACCATCTTTTCAATTGTCCTTTTAGTAAATGTACCAGGAGCTCCAGTAGCACCGATCAAGACATCTGGCTTAAGAACATCAAGAGCTTGATCGAAATCCATTGGCTTCTGATCATGAGCATAAGCTTGTTTATAATCTGCAAGATCAGTTCTAGATGCAACTACTAAACCCTTACTATCAATAAACCAAAGTTGTTTTCTTGCTTCTGCTATATCAACACCTCTTTCTACTAAGGCTGATACTATCAAATCACCAATTCCAGTAGCTGCAGCTCCAGCACCCAAAAACATAAACTTAAGATCTTTCAGGTTCTTTTTAATAGCTCTTTCATAAGCTAAAATTCCCGCCAAAACCACAGAAGCTGTTCCTTGAATATCATCGTTAAAACACAAACATTTATCTCGGTAAATATTTAGTAAACGATATGCATTCTCAGTAGTAAAATCCTCAAACTGAATAAGAGCTTTAGGAAATTTATCCTGGATAGCTGTAACAAACTCATCAACTAACTCTAAATACTCTTTACCTCTTATACGTTGCCCTTGCCAACCTAGATATAAAGGATCATTTAAATATTCTTCATTATTAGTTCCAACATCAAGCATTACCGGTAAACACTGGTCTGGATGTATACCAGCTCCAGCTACATAGAGTTGCAACTTACCGATAGGAATACCCATACCATTAGAACCTAAATCTCCTAAACCTAGAATTCTCTCACCATCTGTGACCACGATAACCCTTACATCTTCATTAGGCCAATTATCAAGTATCTTTCTAATATCACCCTTATCATCTGGATTAATATAGAAGCCTCTGGTCTTACGAAAATTCTGCGCAAATTCTTTACAGGCTTGTCCTACTGTTGGCGTATAAATTATTGGCATCGTCTGTTCAAGATTATCAATTACTATCTGATAGAAAAGTCTCTCATTACGCTCAAGTAAAGCAGTAAGAAAAATATACTTCTCCATATCGGTATGTTTAGCTTCAAGACTACGTAAAATACGTTTCTCTTGGACTGCTGCATCACAAATACGAGCTGGTAATAAACCTCTTAGCCCTAATTCTTCTCGTTCACGTTTGGTAAAAGCTGTAGATTTCGTTAATTGACGATTATCGAGTAATGCTGTCCCTCTTTGTTCTTTTTGCATAGTCTTCATATTGACTTATTTTAACACCAATTAACTCCTCGTACTCAGTAACGAGACTATCTAAAATATAGCCCCAAGCCCGTTCCAAGCTCAATTCTCTGGATTTAGTGCCAAAGCTTAGACGTTGTTTTTCATTATTAATTAAGCTCTCTAATGCTTTAGAAAACTCCAATCCGTTAATTCCAGCAAGTAAACCCGTCTCATTATGCTGAACCAGATCTCTTACCCCTGGCGAATCATAACCAACCACTGGCACCCCTGAAGCCATAGCTTCGAGCACCACCTGCCCAAAAGTCTCAGTACGTGAAGGGAACGCAAAAATATCAGCAGAAGCATATAACTCAGCAAGTTCCTCTCCCTTCTTAATTCCAGTGAACACATAATTTTTAGTTTTATGCTTCAATCTCGCTTCAAGTTCGTCTTTAATCGGACCATCACCAACTATCACCAATTGAATATTGGCACCTTTTTTCTCTAAACTTAAAAACGCTTCTATTAATTCTGGAATGGATTTCTCATCAGCTAATCTCCCCACATAAAGCAAAGTTACTGCATCAGGATTTAATCCATAATTAGACCAGATCTTTTTATTACGCTTATTTGGATTGAACAAATCAGCATCTACACCTCTACCAAAAACCCCAACACTAGTGAGTCCAATCTCTTCCAGTTTCTTTTGTGAGCTTGGGCTAGGAGCCAGTACCCGACCAGCTTTGCTGTAAACCATCTTCGTTACAGTATTGAGAATTTCTTCAATATATGGCACTTGATACATAGGTGCATAAGCTGCAAGGTCCGTATGAAAAGTAGCTAGACAAGGAAGCTGCATATGCTCTACGTAATAAAGTCCAATTGCTCCTAGCGTAGCAGGTGTTGCTAAGTGCACTATATCTGGTTGAAACTCAGCAAGAGTTTTCTCTACCAAACTATGCTTATTAGGCACTAATGCTTGTAGAATAGACAGTGGTACATGCATTAGATCTTGTTTCAGAATCTTAGCGAACCATTTATCTTCAGGTTTAACTAAGTAGAGTTCTTTATAAAACGAAAACTTAATACCCTCAACTCTTACCACTGGACTATTAGAATAGCTAGCATCACCTTCACCAATAGTAATAACTAGAACTTCATGTCCATTATCTTCTAAATGTCTAACTATTCTTTCAATAGTTCTTACTACACCATTAACTTGGGGTAAAAAAGTTTCTGTAAAAATTGCAACTTTCATCGTCTCTGGCTTAACTCTTAGAGCGAGTTTTAACCATATCTATTATAAACGCTATCAGCCCAAAAGGTGACGCAGTTTTATCTGCCTTGAAATTACTTGTCTTGAAAATAAATGGCAATAAGGCACTCAGAGCAACCGAACCTCCAGCTATAAACTTACGTATATCCTTAGTTAAGAGGCTTTCTAACTCTTTAAGCGATACCATAAACATTCGCGCTCTAATACTCAAATAAAGTAAAAGCAAAGAAGAAACTATACAAACGATAATTGCAATAATTTTAGCGATAAAGTAAACAACCACCATCATTAGACTTTCACAACATGATTCACTGGTACTTCTGTTGGAGTAGATCTACCAAACACAATCACGTTCACTTTCAGTGTCATTCTTTCACTGTTAATCTCAGCTACTTCACCAATGAAATCTTCAAATGGACCAGCTTGAATCTTAACTGTCTCGCCAATAGTGAAATCAATAGCAGCTTTCTCTCCAAGCTTAGGATCTTCAAGCAATTGATTTTTACGTAGGATTCTACGTACTTCAGCTTCACTTAAAGTAGTTGGTTTATTTTTCTCACCAATGAAACCCAATACTCCAGGAGCTTCTCTAACAGTCGCCCAAGTCATCTCGTCGAGCATCATCTCAACTAATACATAACCAGGATATTCTTTTTCTTTTCTCTCAATTCTTTTACCAGACTTGTTTACTTTAACAACAGTACGCTCAGGAATTACCACATTGAAAATACGATCTTGCACTGCCATAGTAGTGATGCGCTTCTCGATGTGACCTTTAACCTTATTCTCATGACCGCTTGCAGTTTGAATTACGAACCAACCTCTCTCACCAGTCTTATGTTTTAGCTTACTCATGTTCTTTCCTTTATACCCTTAACTTCCCTTGATAGTACTAATGACCCTAGCAAGTCCCAAATCAATAACAAACACTAATGCTGAAATTATTGCAACTATAACAATAACCGTAAAAAATTCATTCTTAAGTTGTTCTTTAGTAGGCCATATAATCTTGTTAAATTCAAATTTAACACCACGGAAATAATCCATTAAAGGCTCTTTACTGGCGATACCTATTTCTGGAGAATCATCTTCAGTCAGCCATTTAATAAAGCCGGTCTTTTCATTCTTGTCTTCTTTAGTTTTTTCCATAGTTAAGCTCATTTGATTTGCCATTTATTCGCCAAGTCGAACGTCCACCTTAGGACCCAGGTCCCATAGGCATGAATTTTAGCAGAAAAAACCTAGATACTAAGCTGTAAATATGTGTTTTTTATTAAGTTGTGACGCACCTTGACGTCGCACGTGTCCGCGTCATTTTCAACATAAAAACACTTGTTCCAAAGTAGATTCATATATTTCTAGCAAAAAACCGTGAAGTTGCTCTAAATTAAGATGAAATTCACGGAAAAATGCATAAAAAGCATGAATTCATATAGTTACTAGCTTCTTTTTAAAGCATGATAAGATCCTGTATATGAAGCTAACAAACTGGGAACTTACGCCAGGTATAGTCGGCACAGAATATAGACCTAGTCTAAGTGTTGATCTAAATGACCCAAGCTTAGATACTGTTGTTAGCGAAATTAAATCTAAGCTGGACTGTAGACCTGCTATTGAAGAGAAGATCAATAACTTACATGCAATAGCAGATAAAGCAGATATAAATGACCAAGGTCAAAAAACTATAAGTAATATTCCAACATTAGAGGCAATTAGTAGACCTCTATGTTCTGTTGTCCTAGAACTGTCCCGGTTAATGGATAAACTAATCAAGAATGATGCTTTCAGTAATAAATTGAAAGATTTAGAACCTATAGAGAGGCCTCTCATACAAGGAGACATCGACACTTTCCACAGATTAAGTTTAGGAGATGATTTACTCGTTGAGCTAGATCCTTGGAACATTAAAGGCTTCTTCGTTTATAACAAGAAAACAGGAGTTAATGTATCAGCGCCATTACCTGAGTATATAGTACCTAATAATCAATGGTCTGCTCATCTTGCATATTCTAATATTTCCCCAGAGGCAGAGGCAAATTTTCCTCATTGGAGAGGACCTTATGACGATCGCATAGAACTGCATAATAATTTAGGGGGACGGCACATTATTTCAACAGCTAGTTATAGAGAAGATGGTATAGCGGATGGCATAGATATACTTTCATCCCTACAACCAGGTGAACAAGGCGGAATCCTTGCTACTGGTTTTCGAATACAACAAAGTGAAGTTTAATGGCGCGCCCTGTAGGACTTGAACCCACGACATTTGGTGTTGGAGACCAACGTTCTACCAACTGAACTAAAGGCGCATCAGGTTAAATCTATCATATGAAAACTAGTGAAGTTGGTAATTTTTGATTAATTTATCTGTATTTCACAATCAGCCACAACATCTCATCCAAAGAATGAAATCGATTATGTTGAAAATGACGCGGACGCATGCGACGTCAAAGTGCGTCATTCTATTAACTTTAAATCAGAAAGTGATTCAATCTTTAAAACCCCAGCCTCAGCATAGACTCTAAGTTTTTCTTTAGAATCACTGATATCAGGCTTGCGCATATTTAACTGACCAATACGATCTTCTTGCGTAAACTCACCAACACCTTTCTCCATAGTTAGGCGCTCAGGATGATAAGTAAAATTCTCACCAGTGGTATTAAGTATCGAGTAGTCATCACCACGTCTCAACTCTAAAGTTACCTCTCCTGTAACTGCCTTAGCAACCCATCTCTGTAGGCTCTCTCTAAGCATCAATGCTTGTGGATCAAACCACTTACCTTCATAAAGCAATCTACCAAGCTTGCGTCCTAAAGTTCTATAATTATCAATAGTACCTTCATTATGAATCGCAGAGACCAATCTCTCATAAGCAATAAACAGCAACGCAAGTCCTGGAGCCTCATAGATACCACGACTCTTAGCCTCAATAATACGATTCTCAATCTGATCGGACATGCCGATACCATGACGCCCACCAATAATATTTAATTCTGTAATTAAAGCTACTGGATCAGTATAATCACAACCATTAATAGAAGTTGGCAAACCTTGCTTAAATCCAATTCTAATCTGTTCTGGATTGATCTTGATACTTGCATCCCAGAACTTCAGACCCATAATTGGTTCGACAATATTAATTCCAGTATTGAGTTGTTCTAGATCTTTAGCTTCATGTGTTGCACCAAGAATATTAGAATCAGTAGAGTAAGCCTTCTCAGCTTTCATCTTATAAGAAAAGCCATGACTATTAAGCCATTCGCTCATTTCCTTACGTCCACCAAGCTCCTCAATAAACGTTGAATCTAACCAAGGTTTATAAATACGCAGTTTAGAATTAACCATCAAACCATAACGATAAAAGCGTTCTATATCATTACCCTTATAAGTAGAACCATCGCCCCAAATATCTACTCCATCCTTCTGCATCTCAGTCACCAAGATAGTCCCAGTAACAGCTCTACCTAACGGAGTAGTATTGAAATAAAATTTACCTGCTGTAGAAATATGAAAAGCACCACAACTAAGTGCAACTAATCCTTCTTTCACTAGTGCTGTTCTGCAATCTACCAGACGTGCATTTTCCGCACCATATTCTAAAGCCTTCTTAGGAATAACATCATAATCAGTTTCATCAGGTTGACCCAGATTAGCAGTATAGGCATAAGGTATACCACCTTTATCTCTAATCCAAGCGATAGCGGCAGAAGTATCTAAACCCCCTGAGAAAGCTATGCCGATCTTTTCGCCTTTAGGTAATGATTTGAGGATGGACATCGAAGTCATTTTAGCATAGCTAAGACACTATATTAATGCCCACCACCACCGCCAGCTCCTGCTAATGCAGAGAGAGCCTGTGCTAATCCACCGCCACCGCCTGGTGCTCCATGTCCACCACCAGCTCCCTGAGCTTGCGCAGCTACTTCTGCAAGTTTACTAGCACCCTTCATTAGCTTACCCATCATTGTTTCACCGCCACCACCTTCAGCAGAAGCTTCTTCACCATGACCATGCATTGCAGGCATAGTAGGTAATCCTGAAGCAGCTCCTACACCACCACCAAACTTATTAATTAAAAACTTGATTCCTAAAATACCGCCAATAAGCCAGAGTGCTTTCTTAGCCATGTATAAAGCAAGGCGAGCTAGTTTATAAGCAACAAACAAACCGATCGCTCCACCAGTCCATGGTTTAACAGCAGCAGGTAATTTATTTATCAAAGGAATAAAATTAGCAATGCTGTTACAAATCTTTTTGATACCACCTGGCTGTCTAGCAATATTAAATTGAGACATCGTCAAATTCTTAAAAGCTTTAATTACAACTAATTTATCACCAGCTTCATACTTTGCTCTTTCCTCTTCTTTTAAATTACTACTAATAAACTTATCAAGAGTTTCGAATACCTCATTTTCTAAAGTATCCATATGTCCGTGAATCAAACTTGCACTAATATGTTCTGCTGTCATTTTGGTTTCAGGATTTACTTGCTGATAGTAAGGAAAAAAGAAATTGGCAATAATACCTTTAAGCAAAATCTCGCCACCTGGAATCACTGCAAAAGCACTACCCAAATCTCTCAAACGATTAAGCACCATAAACCTTAGTGCATGTCTAGCTTTCTCTTCAGCATGATGTGTAGCAGCATCAGCTAAAACATTCACACCTTTATGTGCAACACCTTTTCCCATCTCCATTGCTTTAGTAGCAAGTGTTTGCCCTACTTCTCTACCAGCATTAGGTTCTCCAGAATCTTTTATATCAGCAGGAGTTGATGCACGATTAACAGCAGCTCCAGTTGGAGTTAGTATTTTTTTTGAATTATCTACTGCTGCTATCATCTTGGGCCTAATCTGGTATTATGCAGAAACCAGAAAAATTACTTTTACACTCATATATGTAATGACATTAATTATAGAGCCTTTCAATTTGTATTGTCAAGTTCTATTTTCAAGGGTTTTCACCCATTTTCTTTACCTTAAATCCTTTTTTCTAGATTTAACCAACCCTTAATTCCCTTATGTAATTATTGCTCAAGGGAAACCTAGAGGAGAACTTTGGATAGTAACTCAAGAATCATCAAAGACTTAGAGGCCAATTCTATTGGTGGACTTAACCGTAATGTTGATCCAGCTAACAGCCTTCTTGGTTCGCTATTGAGCGGACAGTTTTTTAATTCAAGAGATACAGGAATAGTAAATTTTATATCTCAGGGAAACAACTCTACATCTAACCAACGAAATACTACTAGTGGTAGTACTTTTACTAATTCAACAACTAATGGATTCAGGCAAGTTCGAACAGGTAATTATGTCGATCCTGGAGTAACAGGAGACTCTACAATTGATAAACAACTCAAAAAAAGCATTGCCATGTTTGATACAAACAAAGATGGTTTCGTTTCTCTAGATGAAGCGTTTAATTATTTGATCGGTGTGAAGAGCCGTGGTCAAAATCCTGTTCAACAAATATTTCAAGCTAGCAGTCAAGCCAGGGCTATTCTTAAATCAATAGATGCATTTGACCAAAATAGTAACACCAGCATATCAGATACAGAATTAATCAATGGTCTATTACAATTACACAGCGGTCAATACAGCAACGAAATAGTAGAGCAAATTGCTAAGTTTGTACTTGGAAGACTTAATAGCAATACGGCAGGCATGGATAATGCTGTTAAGCTCATAGACACTAATCCAGATAGAACTATTTCTAACTTAGAAGTTCTTAATGCATTAATGGCTTCTCGTCAAGGCATAATAGATATCAATGATCCAAATATCAATAAACTTTTAAAAACTAATTCTAACTTCGACAGACTACTTGCGGCATTAAATAATTTTGGCGATTTTAATGGAGAAGTCTCTGATCAAGATGCTTTTCAAATCTTACTTGATTTAAGAAAACCAGTTATAGATGACTTAACAATAAGTAGAGCTTTATTCTTACCTTTCAATCATAATACTGAAGCAATAAATCACTCAATCGAACTATTAGATGCCCAAGCAGATGGACAAATAACTGATAGCGAGTTTGTTGATGTCATGATGAAAATAAGACATGGAGAGCTTTCTAGCGACGAGAATAAAATAGTTCTAAATATTTTAGACAATATACCTAGATATAAGAATCTTAAAGACATCATAGTAGCTTTAGATAGCAATCCAGATGGTCGTATAAGTGATGATGAGCTTATTGATTTTACTCTAGGAAATTTCCGTAATCACATCACTGTTGATCAAGAATTAGTAGATGCTGTTGCTCATAGTAACGATAAAGCTTCAATAATAAAATCACTAATCAATAAAAGTGATGCAGATCATAATGGTGATATTTCTAATCAAGAATATTTAGCAGCAATAACTGATTTAGACAATCGTAATTTAAGTCTCAATGCTATTGCAGTATTAAATAAAATACTTTCTCGTAATCCTAATCATAAAGCAATAGAGGCAGCTCTTTCATTTGTAGATCAAAACCAGGATTCCATTATTAGTGATGCAGAAGTTAGTAGAGCTATATTAGCAAACTATAGAGGAGAAGCTAGCACCCTTGATCCTGATATTTTCAATATGGTACTAGAAAGCAATGTCCATAAGCCGACCATAGAAGCTATACTCAGTGTTCTTAATCCTAAGAAAGATGGGAATGTCAATCTTGATGATATTCTTAGTTTAGTAACGAAATTTAAAAAAGGTACCTTTACTGCTGACGATGCTATTTTCAGATCAGTGCTCAGTTCTCTACCTAATGGTAAAAACACTATCAATGCTTATGAACTAATTGATGCAGATCACGACAACATTTTAACTTTGAGAGAATATACAGTTGCTCTTATGCAAATGAGAAAAGATGACACTCTCAATCCTGGAGATGCAGTTTTAACAAAATTCACATCAATAATAACTAACGCTAACGTCGTGAAAGATGCAATAGGAATCATTGACTCAAATAAAAATGGAATAGTTTCGGCTCAAGAGTTTACCGATAATTTTATGAAAGCAGTTAGTGATAGTGCTGGCAAACTGGACTTATTCAAGCTTTCAGTACTTTCACCATTAATGGATATCATCTTCCCAGGTGCAGGAGCATTAGATCAATTCAGAAAAGATGTCGACGTTAATTCTGACAATATTATTTCAGACAATGAATTAATTGACGCTGTACTTAAACTTAATTCTGGGACCATAAGCAACCCTGGACAAGACATTATAGATGTAGTACTTTCTACCAATCCACATAGAGTTGAGATTTTAAATTTAATTAGTACCATTGATGAAGATAAAGATGGCAATATTTCCAATAGTGAATTAACTAATAATCTCATGAAAGCTAGAAGAGGTGGATTCTCAACTAATGACCCTGGTTTGGTTCAAGCTATACTCAATAAAAATTCTAATTTCAATAAGATTCAATCTGTAATTAATATATTCGATCCAGATCAAAACGGTAAAATCAGTGACATTGAAATGTTTGTTGCCTTAATGACACAACGCAATAATACTAATGGTATTGTATTTATTCCAGAAATAGTGAATCTTCTTAAAACGATGAATCCAAATACTGCAGCAATAGAAGCTTTAATAAATAATATTGATCCGAATAATAGTGGTACTGTTGACTATGATGAGTTAATTTCTGTTTACTTAAAAATCAATTCTGGCGCTATGGCAGATGTAAACACTGAGATTAAACGTGTGTTACCAGGAACTAATGGTATTGCTTATGGAGATAAAGCTATAAAAGCAGAGACACTGCTAGACTCAATTGACACAAATCAGGACGGACAAGTATCTGATTTAGAAATCGCTAACATTCTTATCGCAAATAAGAAAACTAATATATTATCCTCTTATGATCCAGAATTAATCGCAGCTATATTTAGAACTAATCCTAATAAAGCATCTATTGAAACTTTAATTAGTTCACTTGATAAAGATGGTGATGGTGACTTTAGCAATACTGAAGTGAGCCAAGTCCTATTAGCTCAATTCAAAAATCCAAATCTATATGGTGCCAATACTAGCCTAGTAGAAGCAATCTTATCTACGCATAATAGTTCTTACACATATATTAAAAATCTAATTGCATCTATTGATAGCGATCACGATGGTTCTATATCAAATTTAGAAGCTATGAAGTCAATAGTAAATGAAGCCAAAAACGTTTATACTGCTGCTGATAAAATTCTTGTCGATTCTATTATTGACACTAATACAAACATTACAGCTATCAGAGCTGCTTACACTGGTTTTGGTATCAATATTAATTCTCCTACTCTCGCTGTAGACCTCTTCGGAATTTGGATTGATATACAACAAGGTGTGAGGAATGGAGCATACTTCCCTGAATTAGTAACTGCCTTAGGTAAAACTAGTGAGCTTAATACACTTACTACTCAATTCACTAACCTTGACGCTGATCATGATGGAAGAATTAATGAAACAGAGTTTGGTAATTTACTAGTAGATGTAGCTAAGGGCATTAAGAGTGCAAGTGCATATCAAACTCTAATTAATTATTTATTGCACGATCCAAAACTAGCAGCTGTAAAAGCAATCATAGATTTATTCGGAAACAATTCTGATCAAAGCACTTTATCAGCACTAATGCTACTATGGACTCCTGAGAGAAAAGACTTGCTCAATACAAGCTTCATTCAATCTATACTGACAATAAATCCTCATTCAGCAGCTATTCAGAAGATTCTTACACTAGTAGATCCAATGAAGACTGGTGTCATTAACAACAACACCACAATGGGTTACATATATTCATTACAAGTTGCAAGATATAGTACTCCTCAAAGTGATATGAGATATGACTTTAATAACGATGGCATAATCGATCAAAAAGATTTTGATACCTATACTTCGTTCTATCAATATGTAACGAATAGTAGTGGTGGTGCACCATTCGTTGTAAAGTAACTATCAAGAATTAGCGAATAGACTTGTTTCAAAATTGTCCAGAACGAGCATAACAAAGTTATGGGCAATTTTGGGACAAGTCTAAGAATAAACTGAAAACTGAATAATAACACTTGGTTGAACCTATCAAAAAATAGCTCCACTAAAAAGGGATCGAGTTGGCTTAGTAATAAACCTTTTTAGTTTCATCGCTACCGACCTATCCGAAAC
>CAZKAT010000008.1:0-123829 GCA_964551135.1 uncultured Gammaproteobacteria bacterium
CGAACGAAGCAATAAAGGACACCTGCTCCTAATTCAAGGACGGTTGGCTCAGTTGGTAGAGCACCTGCTCGACATGCAGGGGGTCACTGGTTCAAGTCCAGTACCGTCCACCATTTTACATAAAGTACTGATCCTTTAATAAATCCCATACTTATTAAGTTCTAGCTGATGTCCCTCACCTTCTAGAATGTGCAAAGTAACGTTTGAATTATTACGATCCAGTATGTCTTTAATTTTTTGAGCATGGTGAACAGGAACCACTTCATCTCGAGTTCCATGGACTATTTTAATTTCACGAGCAAAAATTTTTGCATAAGAGTCTTCTTGGTTCCAAAGTTTTTTAAGGAAAGCTTGTGCACGTTTATCGTTAATACCAGCAGCTTTCAGACTCTCGACAGTTTCTTTATCTCTATCATTCAAGTTTAAAGGAGCCGCTTTTAACAGCAAACCACTAAACTGTTCACCCTGAGGAGACTCTTGATAAATCTTTTTCAGAGCATGAGCTAATCCTGAAGTACCTAAGGAACTTCCTTCTAGATAAATATTTTCCATTGTATAACCTAAATTCATAATTTCTCTAATCGTTTCAGTAACATCATTAATAATAGTTTTCTGATCTGCTTTACCTGGATTCCCTGAATGACCACGATAGCTAATCATTGCTACATTAAAACCACGATCTAATAGCCGCACTGCTCTATCAGCTTTAGCAAAATTTCCTCCGGAACCATGAAGCAATATTTTCACTTTCTTGTTATTCGGTTTTTCAATAAACCAATATTGCAAATCAAGTTCATCTTTAGTTTTTATTTTTTTAAATGAGTCGCTAGCTTTTCTTTTGGGAAGTTCTCTAGTGAAAATAGCTCTTGATTCTTGTATATCTGCTTTGATGATATCTTCTGCACTCTTGCCATCATAAGCAGCAGGACTATGCAAAAACCCATTAGCCCAATTCTTAACTTTGGCTTCAAGTGATTGTTGATCAGTAGCTTTAGTTATAGATTCAGGTTTACCCATAATCAAATTCTAACTCAGCACTTTAACTTCACCCGCATAATTTTAGATAATTGTCTATAATGATAATTGCTTATGAGTTTAGATTTAGGTTCAAATTTATCAAGAAGTGCTAGAACTACAGGACTTGTAGCCACCCAAGCATTAGGCCCCAAAGAAACCATTAGCGACAGGGAAGAAGCTGTCACTAATTTTATATATACTCAAGAATGGAATTATGTGCAAAGCCGTTCTCCATTACTAGATAAATCTAGAGCCCAAGCTTACATTCAAGAATTAGAAACTAAAACTAGATATCAAGATCTAGTTGATTTATTTCACCAAGATACACTTAAAAAACTTTTTGGAGAACCAGTAAATCCAAAGCTTTTATTTTCAATGGTTCGTGATCTGTTTTTGGTACCTAATGTTAATAATCCTTCTGCAGAAGTGTTTTTTAATCAAAGAATAGATGCTCTTAGAGATATATCTGACATTGCAGTAAAAGACAAGAATTTTATGCTTCTTAATATATTGCCGCAAGTCATAATTATGGGAAATTATGATGAGGAAACATTTACTAGAGCTCAGCAAATAAAACTTTGGAAAGAATTACAATATTTAATTAGCTCAGGTCAGGAATCATACAACTTACCAGGCTTAGTCCGCATGCAGCTTATGGCTAATTTACTGGAAAACTATAACATAAGCAATAATTTTATTACTATTGTTGATCAACTTTATTCTGATCCAGAACTTTTAGAAGATATATTTGGCTCTGCCTACCGAGAAGATCCAGAAAAAGCGCAACAAATATATAAAGAACTGTTTGAGGTGTTGGACTCAGTCGAACTAAATGAACTTTATTATACTGAGCAGATATCAAGATATTTTAAAGTAATCAATGCAATGAAGCAAATAAATTCAGAATCACGAAGAGTTCCTCAGAGTAGCAATAAAAATACGGCTGCATCTACAATAGAAATTTTAGAAGTAAGACCCAATACAACTTTTACTGATCAAGCTCCATCTCAAGCTAATACAACTGAATTAATCACTCAATCTATAGCAAGCTTAGAAAGATTTCTTGAAGAACCTACTACTAATCAGAGAAGAAATAAGAAAGCAGAAATCAACACCAATAAATATACTCCTGCAAATAAAGATATAGCTGCCGGACTTTCAGTAATGATTGGAGCTTTACCTGAATCAAGTCCATTAAGAGAAAGATTAGAAGATTTCTTAGCTAATATGCCAAGTTATGTCATTCAGCTTAGGTCTCCTGAAATTAAAGCTGAACTTTTAACTATACTAAAGCCAATCTTTCAGTACACTGTTCATCATACTCCAGATTTAGTAAATTTCTTTGGTACAGAGTTATCAAATCTAGAACAAGCTTATGAAGCTGTTTTAAAAAAGTTGAGTGAGCATAAAGAGCTAACTGCATTAGCTAAAAAAATGCCAAAGCTTAATGGAGATTTTGATCCCAAAAACTATGTTAACGAATCTGCTACACTTGGTTGTCAATTAGAATTATACGAAAAAGAAGAAAGCACATTTAAACAATTTGCTAAGCACCTAGGAAGATATCAATTCTCTATGCAAGGAATTCCTGTTCATGAATATGTCAAAAAAGTTCTTAATGAATACGAAAAATTAATTCAAACATCTGATCCTGATTTTCATCTAAATTTAGAAGCTAGTAATGACTATGCCGAGAGGGTTAAAGCATTTAATGAATTTTTGGTAGATGTATTTATTCGTGAACCAGAAAGAAGTTCTGCAATCCAATATCTTAGAAATCTTTGTAACGACTACATGGACGGAAGATTAAATGATCAAACATTTATGACAGAAGTTAAAAACATACAGCACAGATGTTATGAACCAGATGGCGCTGGCACTCAAGTTGCCTCAGATATCGCTTATTTAATTAATAAATTTGTGAAACAAAATGTACAAGATATTTAGCACTTCGCATGTTTCGTCCCGTTTTATAACAAAACTTTACTACAAGCTTTATTCTTACCCTTGTGTTTTTTGCCAGAGCATTTGTTATCAGCGACGTTAGTAGCTTTGCCTGAAGCTGTCACAGAATCTTCACTGTTATTACTATAAGTATAATAGTACTGATTCTCGACTGTTTTAGTTGCTACTGCTTGGAGAGATAAATCATAAGTTTGCATAGTATGAATATCTTTGAAAGCTTTAGTTTGAGAACCATCAGGCTCAGCAACGAAAGTCTCTATAGGAATATCGTAAGTATAAGTACTAACTACGACACCATTTGCACTAGCATAAGCATAAGAGAAATCATCACCTAAAACAATTTGATTAGCAGCAACCAATTCAGGAAAACTATATTGCTTTAAAAGAGTTTGACCATTTTCAATTTCAACGAGATAAGCATTATTATCCACTACCGCTAGGTCATAAGTTGAAATATACTCACTTGCTAAACTAGGCAAGCCAAATGTTAAAAGCGAAATTAATATCAGATTTAATATGTTCTTCATGCCAATAATTATACCTGATTAAAATTAAAACCAGCCCAAGAATACACTACCAATGCTTACCAGAAAAGGGATATAGACTAGAGCAAATAAAGTACTCAACAGAACAGTGATAGAGACTGTATCAGTGTCCATTTTTAGCTCCGTAGCAATGGTAATAGTATTAGCACCAATCGGTACTATAGAAAGTAAGAATAAAATCTGCAAAACCACATCGTCGTATATTGAAAAATAATATTTATTAATAACAATAAAGATTATTGCCATTAATGGATAACAAATAAACTTAGCAAGAAAAGCCAAACTCATAAATTCGAAATCTAAATTAAGTGTTCTAACTTTAGCCAAGCCAAGTCCTATCATCAGCATTCCAAGCAAAGTATAAGCTCCCACAAATTTATCCATCGCAGTATCCAAGCTCTCTATCATTGGATCAAAGATTTGCAAGCTTGGATAGTACTTATATAATAAGTTACAAATCACAGCTAACAAACTAGTATAAATTGCAGGAAGTCTTAAAGTCTTAAACAATGCTTCTTGAAAACTATGCTTACCACTTGCTGCTATGAAAAATCCTACCGAACTTTCATGAATAGCAAGACCTAACATCAATAGCACTGCAACTCCTAAAATACTTTCATCAAATAATAGAAACAATAAAGGTAAGCCAAAGTAACCAACATTAGCCAAACCTGCACAGAGTGAGAGTAAAGCAGCTTTCTCACCATCATTGAATACTTTTTTACCAATAGTGAAAAATATTAAAGCTAAACTTGCACTGACTACGAAAAAAAATATCGGATAACTTAAAGTGATCCAACTGATCTCAGTTTCTACAATTCCTTTAAAACTTACTACTGGTACAACAATATAAAGAAGCAAGGGTGCAATGCTTTCTCGTTCTACCTTAAGCCACTTACCAGCAATAAAACCCAATAGAATAATGAAATACAGAGGGATAAGTTTTAAAATTAATGCTTGAAATACTTCCATTTGGTAAGGTCACTGTTAACAGGATATCAGTAAGCTACAATTAAATATACGTCCTCGTAGCTCAGTTGGATAGAGCGAGGCACTCCTAACGCCTAGGCCGGAGGTTCAATTCCTCTCGGGGACGCCATTAGACCTCTAATCGAAACCGTAGGTTTTGATTAGAGGTCGCCTAAAAAAGATAGCGACCGTGCGGAACGCACGTGTCGCCCTAAGAAAACTCCTAAGTTTCGAAGAAAGTCTATTTAAATTAAGGATTGGTTAAGCTGTTAAAACAATTTAATTCTCATTAGATAGATAATTCCGAAATTAGGTTCATATATTATTACAAATGGGAACAAGGTTTAAGGTAACCCTTCGTTTCGTGGAGTATGTTTAATGAAAAATCTTAGATATTTTATATTCGCTTTTATATTTTTACTAATTTTAACTTCTAAGGAAGCTAAAGCAGTACCTACTGGTGGCGGCTCAGAATATATAACTGGCAATTTAGGTGTGGGCTATGGAGTCACACCATATAGATTAATGGTCAATGGATCTATGCTTATTAAAGATGGTACTCAACATGATGGTTACATACTAACATCAGATGCCAGTGGTTTAGCTACTTGGCGTTCACTTGCTGTAGGAACTCTTAATAATGCAACTATTAGCAATCCAACTATTAATGGTAAAGTTCTATTTACTAGCAATGCTAAGCTTGAATCTTTCACTGTTAACGGAACTGTTACTGCTAATAAATTCCAAGGTGGAGATTTCTTAGGTAACGGTGCAGATTTAACTAAAATTACTGGTGCCAATGTTACAGGCACTGTAGCTAATGCGACAAACGCTGTTAACGCAACCAATGCCACTAATGCTACCAACGCGACTAACGCAACCAATGCCACTAATTCTACTAATGCAACCAATTTAACTGGAACTGGCTCAGTATCTGGTACTCACAATGTGCTCAGTGGTGGTGCAGTGACTTTCAATACTGGTAGCACTTTAACTTTAGGCGCTGGTGTTGGTATAACTGGTAACCAAAGTTCATCGATATTCACTGGTAATGGTTCTGGATTATTACATATTCCTGCTGCTGCTATAGTTGGTACTGTTCCTAGTAACAACACAACTGTTAACAATTCAACGATTAATAACAATACTGTAAACGGTACACTAAGTTTCAATAAAAATGGTTCATTATTCAATGCAAAACTTAACGGTACTACTACTATCAACGGTAAAGTTTTATTTACAAACAATACTAAATTAGAGCCTTTCACTGTCAATGGTGCTGTATCAGCTACTAGCTTCGTTGCATCTTCTGGTGTAACTGCAGCTAAGTTTTTTGGAGGCGATTACTTTGGGAATGGTGCTGGATTAACTAAAATCACTGGTGCAAATGTTACTGGTACTGTAGCAAATGCTACAAATGCAGTTAATGCTACTAATGCAACCAATGCTACTACCGCTGTTAATGCTACTAATGCAACCAATTCTACTAATGCCACTAACTTAACAGGTGGCGGTCGTATCAGAAGTACTACTTTAGACAATAATACTGTTAATGGTACTCTAAGCTTCACGGGCAATGGATTTCTGCAAAATGCTACTTTAACTGGTAATAGTAAGGTGCAGGGTGGATTAAATGTCACTGGTGCTCTTGCTGCAGGAAGCCTAACTGGTACTATGAATTTATCAGCATCACCAGCTACTGATTTAGCTAATAATGCTACATTAACTGCAGCTTATTCCTTAATGAGGATTGAAGGTGCAAGTGGACCAATTACTCTTAATGCTACTACTCAAATTGCAGCTGGCACTGATGGACAAATCCTTGTTATAAGAGGACTTAGTGATGCTAAGCATGTAACTATTGCTAATGGTGGAGGAGTAATTCTTGACTCTAGCGTACCATTTATTCTTGGACTCAAAGATACTATCACTTTAGTATATGATGCAATACTTGGTGACTGGGTTGAACTCAGCAGAATGGACTTTTAGAACTGTATAGAGCTTCCTTGCTAAGATATAGGGTATGTCTCGTTACTATACTCTCAAAGATTATCTAAGCAAACGTTTTGGTGGCAGAGTACAACGTGTTACCCTCGAAGGTGGTTTCACTTGTCCTAATATCGACGGAACTAAGTCTGTAGGTGGTTGCAGCTTCTGTACTGATGATGGTTCTTCGTCAGGTGCACAGAATGGTGGCATGACTATTAAACAGCAACTATTAGAAGGTATAAGAAAACAAAGCCAACGTTTTAGAACAGAGAAATTTATCGCTTACTTTCAATCCTTCACTAATACTTATGCTGATGTAGATTACTTACGTGGTCTTTATGATCAAGCTATAGACCATCCCCAAGTAGTAGTTTTAGCTATAGGCACCAGACCTGATTGTGTACCTGAAGCTGTGATTGATTTACTTGAAGAGTATACTGCAAGAGGACTGGAGGTTTGGGTAGATATTGGAGTGCAGAGTTCTCATAATTCAACTCTAGAAAAAATAAATCGTGCACATAGTTTTGAAGATTTCCAAGATGCTGCCAGGAGACTAGCAGCACGCAAGAATCCTCTACTCAGAATTTGCACTCATGTTATTCTAGGCTTACCAGGCGAAACACCTGAGATGATGTATCAGACTGCCGAAAGACTCTCACAGAACCCTATTAATGATCTAAAAATTCATCAGTTATGCATATTTAAAGGTACGGCTATGGAAATTGATTATCTCAATAATGATATATCAGTGTTTACAAATGCTGAAGATTATATTCCAATAGTCGCTGAATTCATTTCACGCCTGCGTCCAGATATCGCAATTCAACGCATTATGGGTGAGGGTAAAATTGGCGAACTTATAGCACCCTCATGGGCAGATCATGGTCTTAAGAATAAATTCTTGGATAAGTTTCATGCTTATTTAGAAGAACATGATATTAGGCAAGGTTCTAATAAGTTAACGCAAGGTCTACAGCAGCTTTCGCATCTACCCGACCATGTCCCAATTCAGTATTAAGTCCAGTAGCATCAAATTGATAAGAGTCTAATTTCTTAGCTGATCTATTCAGAATCTCTCTTACTTGCCTAGCATTTAAATTAGGATTAGCAGCCCAGACTAAAGCAGCTACGCCAGACACAACAGGAGCTGCCGCACTAGTACCAGTGAAAGTTTGAGTTGTATCACCTTGGGCATAGCCTAAAATACGTAATTTAACCTTACCTGCTTTTCTAATTTTCACATCAGTTCTATCAGTAGTAACTATACCTCTAGTACCATCACCACCAGGAGCAACTAAATCCAGTCCAGGACCGTAATTACTATAACCAGCTCGTTTATCAGAACTATCGGTAGCACCCACAGCCAGAGTAGATGGGTCTCTTGCTTCTGGTGCATAATCTAAATTACTAGCACTTGAATTTCCTGAAGCAAAGACTACAAGAACTCCTTTACCATTATTAGCTTCTTCATAAAGCTCTTTATATAAATCTATCTCCATTTGAGTTAGATCTGTTGAACCTACACTACCCCAACTATTATTAATTATTTGAGCACCTAATTCTATTGCTTTTTGATGAGCGAGAATAATAGAAGAAACATTACCTCCTGGACCATCACTCAATAATCGTATTGGAATAATTTTAGCTTCAGGAGCCACTCCCACAACTCCTATATCATCATCCTTAGCAGCAATTATCCCAGCAACAGCGGTTCCATGTCTTTCAATTGATTTAAGTGGAGCATCTGCACCTGGTTCATTATTCAGTGCATCATAACCAATTCCATCATAATTAATATCCGGATGCTCCAGATCAAAGCCTGTATCAATAACAGCTACCTTAACCCCAGCACCTCGAGAAATAGTCCATGCTTCCTGAGTATTAGCATCAGCGTTTTCTTTAAGACCATTTAAGCCATCGTTTTGTATATGCCATTCTAAGCTCACTAAGTTACTATTTGCTCTTCTTACTCTAGTTATAGGATTACGTACCTGACCTGCTTCAAACTTTAGTTCTCTATACTCATCGATATCCATATCTTCCACGAGTTCACTCTTAATTTCTTCATCTGCTTCTGGAATACCTTTAGTGACTATTAGTTTATCTACTGTATCTTCATCAGTCGTAGTAATTAATTTACAAGTATAAGATCTTTTACCTAATTTAGCGATTGGTTGTAAATGATTCAACGCCATATATCGCTTCATCACTGCAGGTTGGCTATCTTTTTTAAACTTAACAATAACTTGATCACCAAAATATCTAATGCGTTTAAGTTTTTTATCGAAGACTTTATTTAAACCTGGCTTAGAACTATCTTGATTTAATTTTCTCAATCTCTGTCCTTCTGCTCGTAACGGATTGGCCATAAATAGGCAAAAGCTTATCAAAGCCAATGTCAGAGATATTCTGCGCAAAGAGATCACTTCTAAATCAATCGGTTTAGAAGCTTCTGCTCTGTAGGTTATATAAGGTAGAGATTATTAAATAAGCTTAATAAAGTGGTTCTATATTAGTCCCAAACTGCGTTAGACTCCTTTAGTTAATCAAACGTTAATACTAGTCTAAAAATTAGGCTATATTTATATTAATGAGGAAGATTTTACTAGTATTAATTCTAATACTGACAACAACGCCAGTTAAGGCATTCAAATTCTTTCCTCATAAAAGTAAAACTACTCAATTACCCATCATCAATGAGAACATTTTGATTGAAGGAAAGTTCACTAATACTCAAACAAGTGCAGCTATACCAAACCCTCCGCTTGATTTGAGAATAGCAATTAACATTCCTCATGATCAAAAATATCTCACTATCACAACCCTCTATGACGAAATCAATGACAATCCCATAGAGCAAATTACTTGGGTTGTGGATAATGGCAAGAAGAAACCAGCAACTAGAGTCAAGCCTTTTAAGATCGATCAAATTATCAATCAAAACATTGAAAGCTTAGCAATGGAATACAATCCTACACTAGCTTACGACAGGATACACCACAATAAGCATATAATAAATAAAACTTTCTATTTTGATCAAGCTGCAATCCTTGGTGATAGAATCAAGACACCAACACAATTCCTGGAAATCTATATTCCTGAATCCAAAGGTATTAAGACTAAAGGCATAAGGATAGATCAACTTTTATATCAAGTGCCAGCAAAGCAAGTAGAAGCTCAAACCCATTCACCAAGGGCAGCCAACCCAGCAATATTTAATAAGCAAATTAATTCAAATCCCAATCAAACACAAAAAGCAGAAGTAGAAGATAATGCCGATCTAGAATACGCAAAGCAACAACTCAATAATTTCAATGCTAGTACCACCGTCAATCCGAATACCATAAATACTAGTGATCAAGAACAGAAGCAGTTACAACAAATGCAGCAGCAAATGCAACTTGATTCTTTAGATGACGAAGGTGAAGATGAAACTGAAGATTACGGCGAAGATGATGATGAAGATCCGTTTTAGCCTAAATTCAGCATCTTAGGGATTCTTCCAAAAATAAATTCTTTAGCAGCGTTTTCAGCTTGCATAGACTTAGCTACTTCATTATTAGGCTTAGCTTGTGATTTTTGAGCTGCTTGATTTTGCTGAATTGTAGCGTAAGTTCTATCTTGTCTTTTTATAGTTCCTACTAAATCTGAATGTGGTTCTAAGCCAAGCTGTGACCTAGCTTGATTAATAGCAGCAGTAATCTCTTCATAAGCACTATTCATTTCTGGCGCGCCTGAACTTGTTTCTGCAGCTCTATGAGCTGAAGCTTGGATTGGACCTGGCATTGCTGTTCTCATTGCTTGAGTTGGCTGAATAGGTCTTTGTGGGAGGGCTTGTTGAACTTGTGGCATTGGTCTAATAGCTGCCTGATTAAAAGCCTCTCTTGATGGCATTCTTGAATCAATATATTCATGACTACTTACAGCAGCTTTCAGTGTACGTATTTGTTTATTAATATCTTTCTGATCAATAATTGCAAGCTTGATATTGCCCTCTGTATCTTCACATTTCTTTTTTAGGCTAATAACTTCGCCTTGTAAGGATTTAATAGTTTTAGTTTGCTGTTCTATAATTTCTCTAATTTCCAGAATCTGCTTGCCTAATAATTTAATTGTTTCTACGGCTTTTTTGTCCATTGCGGGCTCCTTTGCTGTCTCTGATCTTGAACTAAAATGAGTCTCTTGATTAGCTATATCTTTCCTGGAAATTCTTTCAAAAATATCTGCATGTGCCATAAAAATTGCTTCCTAATATTTCAATTATGTGCAGTATCGAGATCAACTTAACTAGACCATTTGGACTAGAAAGACCCACTATTCAGCCTTCCATTCTGCTAAAATCAAACTATGTCCAATTTCGATATTAATCAGTCCTTAACCAAAGCAGATCCAGAGATAGCAAAGCTCATTAATCAGGAGTTAAATAGACAGAGCAATAATATAGAATTAATTGCCAGCGAAAATTTTGCTAGTAAAGCAGTGATGGAAGCCTCTGGTTCTTGCCTCACTAATAAATATGCTGAAGGTTATCCAGGCAAGAGATATTACAACGGTTGTGAGTTCATTGATGAGATTGAAACTCTAGCGATAGAAAGACTCAAACAAATATTCGGAGCTAAGTTCGCTAATGTGCAAGCTCATTCAGGTGCTAACGCTAACACTGCTGCATTTATCGCCTTGCTAAATCCAGGAGATAAATTCCTCGGTATGAGCTTGAAAGAAGGTGGACACTTAACTCACGGCTCTCCAGTAAATATCTCTGGTAAGTGGTTTCAACCAATTAGCTATGGTGTGGATGCTAACGGCTATATCAACTATGAGGCTCTTAAGGAACAGGTTTTAGCTGAGAAGCCTAAGTTAATCATTGCTGGTGCTTCAGCTTATCCACGTACTATTGACTTCTCGAAGTTTAGAGCTATAGCTGACGCTTGTGGAGCTAAGTTAATGGTAGACATGGCGCATATCGCAGGGCTAGTAGCTGCTGGCATACATCCAAGCCCAATACCCTATGCTGATGTAGTTACCAGCACCACTCATAAAACCCTCCGTGGACCTCGTGGTGGCATTATTCTATGGAATGATGATGCGTTCACTAAACCTATTAACTCAGCGATATTCCCTGGCTCCCAAGGTGGACCTTTAATGCATATCATTGCAGCTAAAGCAGTTTGTTTTAAAGAAGCTTTAGAACCAAGTTTCAAAACCTATCAAAAACAAGTGGTCAAAAACATTCAAGCTATGGCTGAGACCTTCCTTAATAATGGTATCGACCTTGTATCTGGAGGTAGCGATAATCACTTACTACTGCTAGATCTCAAAAAGCTTAAAATCACCGGTAAAGATGCCGCTAATGTTCTAGATGAACTCAAGATTACTGTTAATAAAAATGGGGTACCAAATGACCCAGAAAGTCCATTTGTTACCAGTGGTATTAGGATTGGTACTGCCGCTATTACAACCAGAGGCTTTAACGAAGCTGATTGTGTAGAAATTGCCCAAATCATTAGTAAGGTGCTACATTCTATGTCTCAAAACGCTAATAATATAGATGCAGCGACTAGAAGCCTTACAGAGACTAGCGTTGTCAAACTTAATCAAAGACATCCTTTATATAGCGACTTGGTTAAGGTATAAAGTTAATAATTAGTAAACATATATCTTGAAGTCTAGCGAAATTGCCGATTATATGGAACAATGTTAGACGAAGAGCGTCTCCCTAGTGGGTGCTATACAAATAGTGTTTCTCAGAATAAAGGTTGTTAAGGGTGTTAGATTCAGATTCAAAATATTTAGTTATTGAAGGTGGCAAGCCATTAAATGGAGAGATAGAAGTATCAGGCGCGAAAAATTCAGCACTGAAACAAATTGCGGCCTCAATGTTATTGGCTAACGGTACTACCACTATACACAATGTGCCAGATTTATCAGATATTCAATACATGATTGAGATCATTAGACTCTTAGGCGGAGAAGCAGAATTAAACAATAATACTATAATAATTAATTGCAAAGATATTTCTAGCACTTACGTACCGCTGAGTCTAGCAAGTAAACTAAGAGCAAGTTTTCAATGTTTAGGTGCATTAGTTGGAAGAATGAAAGAAGCTAGAGTTGCACTTCCAGGTGGATGCAATATTGGTTCACGTAAAGTAGATCTGCATATCAAAGGACTTAGAGCACTAGGTGCTGAAATTACTGAAGAGCAAGGCTACGTAGTAGCTAAAGCAAAACGTTTAGTTGGAACCAAAATTTATTTAGACCTTCCAAGTAATGGAGCTACTGAGAACATCATGATAGCTGCAACTATGGCAGAAGGCGACACTATTATAGAGAATGCTGCTCAAGATCCTGAAATTTTAGATCTCGCTAACTTCCTTAACAAGATGGGTTGTGACATTCGTGGAGCTGGTTCTAGCAATATTCACATCACTGGTAAAGTAGCTTCTGATTTACATTCAGTAGAACACACTACTATTCCTGACAGAATTGAAGCTGCTACTTTTTTGATAGCAGGTATTATGACTCGTGGCAGTCTTACCGTGAAGTCAGCAATAGAAGAAGATTTACAATCATTACTAAGCAAGCTTGAAGACACTGGTTGCTCTGTTAATGTTCATCATACAGGTAAGTTTATAGACGAAAGAGAATTAGTTAACATTAAAGCTGAACTAAAAAACAAAAGAGCAGTAGCAACTGATATCACTACTGTTTGGTATCCAGGATTCTCTACTGATATCCAACCTATATTCTCAACTCTACTTAGCATGTGCGAAGGTACTAGCGTAGTAGTGGAGAATATTTACGATTCAAGATTCCAACACTTCGAAGAGCTTAAACGTATGGGCGCAAAAGTAGAACTCAACGGTAAAGTAGGCGTAGTTAAGGGTGTTGAAAAGCTTACAGCAACTGCAGTTGAGGGCAAGGATTTAAGAAGTACAGCAGCTCTAGTAGTAGCAGCATTAAGCGCTAAAGGCAAGAGCGAAGTAAGAGGTCTAAAACACTTAGATCGTGGTTACGACAGACTTGAAGACAAACTTAAAGCAGTAGGAGCATCTATTAAACGTGTTGATAATGGTGAAAGCATGCTTAACGTTACTGAGCAACAACTCGTATAGTACTTATCTAAACCAACGCTTAGTAAATTCTTTAAAAGGATAATTAATACTTGCAGCCCATCTGGTGACTTGATTAGCAAGGTTATCAATATGAGACTTAATGTTCCTCGCATTGGACTCATTACCTTGGTTATCAATCATGCCAAAGAAGCTAAGTGCTTTGTCTAACAAACCAATTTCACCTTGATATAGCTCATTGTCTGGATCTAAACGATCCTCTTCTTTACCATAGAATAGACGCTTCAAACCATTAGCTATAGCACTTGCAACTACAGAACCAAATTGTGCAACGTTATTTGCAAGCTTACTAGCAGTAGCAGCAGGATCTTTCAGTGCATCAGCAATCTGCGCAAAGCTTTGATTAATAGCTGTGCCTAAATTAGCCATCACCGGATTAGCCATAAACTCTGAGACAGCTTCTTGCATAGCAGCAATAGTATTAGTAATTGGAGCCGTAGCATTAAGAACCCCTTGATCAAGAGCTTTCTGCAAGTTCTCGTAAGCCTCGCGCATAGCGTCATTGATAAGCTTCATACTATAAAGCACAAACAAAGTTGGACTAGTGAATCTTGGTCCACCGCCTCCGCCACCGCCTTGTTTCTTCAATTCTTCTTCAAGCGAGATTCTTGCAAGTAAGGCTGGGTCAAGCTGCTGATTAATATTCTGTGGACTAGGATTAGAGGCTGGTAACGGCTCTCTAGCTGCAAGTATTCTTGCACTTAAACTAAAGACTTGGTTAGATGGAGTTTGATTTGAACTTGGCGGAGTATAAGTCTGAGAAGCATTGGCACCAGAACTAACAGCTGTGGCAGCTGAATTAACTGTATTCGTTGCTCCTAAATCAACCATACTTAGATATACTAATTATCCTATAGATACTACTGTCTTGTCTAGGGGAACTTCAAGGTAAAACAATCACTGAGAGGCTTCAGTAAACTATTATCTAGAGACTTTTCGAGAATAGCTTATGAGCATTTTCTGATCTAATATAAGTATCAAATACTGAAGCTATATTTCTGGTGAAATAACGTCCTAATTCGGTGAGTTCAAGCTGAATCTCTTCTGGATGAGTTAAGTCTGGGTAGCTCCAGCTCAGCAATTCATCCTTAAAGAACTCTTGCATTAATTCAATTTCGTTTGCATATTTATTTTCATTTATTATCGCAAAATTATTACACATGATTTGCTTAATGATTTCACGCCTCTCTCTATCATCATTTGAGCAAAGCATAAATTTATCAGCAGCAAAAATCGTTTCATAATAAGTATTCAGCTTCTTAGGATTCTGCTTATAAACACCCTGTACATCACTGATTGAAGTAATGCCCATACCAAATAGATCACAACCCGCATGAGTTGTATAGCCCTGAAAATTACGATAAAGAGTTTTGTTTTTCTGGGCGATAGCCAGTCCATCATTAGCATTGGCGAAATGATCTATGCCAATAAATTCATAACCAAACTTAGTCAATTCTTCCACAGCTTCATTAAAAATATTGAGCTTAGCTTCAGTGCTTGGCATAGTAGCTTCATCAATATATTTCTTCTGAAAGGCAAACACCGAAGGTATATGAGCATAGTTAAATAAAGCAATACGCTCAGGATTAATTTGTTTAACCTTATTAATAGTATCCACAAAAGTATCCACAGTCTGATATGGCAAACCATAAATCAAATCAAAATTAATACTGGTGAATCCTATACTACGAGCTTGTGCAACAATAGTCTCCACTAATTCAAAACTCTGATGACGATTAATAGTTTCTTGAGTCTTAGGATTAAAATCCTGAATACCCATACTAAGTCTGTTAAAGCCGCACTCGTAAAGGGCTTGAAGGTGATCAACAGAAGTCACCCTAGGATCAATTTCTATAGAATATTCATGTTCCAGTTCGTCATTGCGAGGAGCGCGCAGCGCGACGTCGCAATCCACTTCCTTGAGTTGTAAAATCTTCTGACTTTCTTGCGCTAATTCTCTAAGAGATTTACTCTGTCTTGGATAAAGACTAAAATGTTTTTGGATATGAGAATATAAATCATGTATTTGATCAGGAGTTAAGAAGGTCGGCGTACCTCCACCCCATGCCATTTGACTTACTCTGCGAGCAGAATCTATACGCTCACCATAGTAAGAGAGTTCATTTTTAAGTTGGCTAATATATTTCTCTTCGATACCATGCTCTGGACTAATAACCACATTACAAGCACAGTAATAACATTGCGATTCACAGAAAGGAATATGTAAGTAGAGTGAATAATCTTCTTCTGTTTGATTAGATCTAGCTATGGCTTGTTCAAAAGCTTGCTGAGAATATTCATGCTTCCATTCAGGCGCTGTTGGGTAACTTGTGTAACGCGGCACAGAGACCCCGTACTTCTCTATAAGCCTCTGTAGTTTATCTTTGTCTTTAATGAGAACAGACATAGTATTATTTTAGCATTTGCAATACTTTTTCAGATTTAAGCTTGTTTCACTGTCTCAATAAACGCTCTAGCATTTTCGACAGGCACCATTGGTAATATGCCATGTCCAAGATTCGCTATATAACCCGGCTCTGAACCAGCAGAGTCGAGCATACGCTTGGTAGCATCGATTACTTGCTGTTTAGACCCCAGAAGTTTACATGGATCAAAATTACCCTGCACTGCAAGCTGACGACCAGCGACATAGTTACGCACATCAGAAAGATTAGCGCGCCAGTCTATGCTGATACAATTCACTCCGCTCTCTATCATGTAATCTAAAACATTCGCTACACCATTAACGTAGAGAGTGATACTTGCATTTGGATACCGAGAACGAATATTAGAAATAATTTTTTGTTGATAAGGTAATGCAAACTCTTTATAGTCTTCTTGAGAAAGTATTGAAGCCCAAGTATCAAACAATTGCACTGCATCAGCTCCGTGCTTCAGTTTAAGAATCAAATACTCAGATATAGTCTCTGAAAGCTTTTCAAGCAGGCTATGCATAGCCTTAGTTTCAAGATACATAAACTTCTTAATCTCAGCAAATTCCTTAGAACCGCCACCTTCTATCATGTAACTAGCGAGTGTCCAAGGTGCTCCAGCAAAGCCTAAGACTGGCACTTCATTATTAATACGAGACTTGATCTCTTTAATAGTCTCATAGACAAAACTACATTTGTTTTCTAACACACTTGCAGAAAGAGATTGCAAGGCTGCAACATTACTTGCAGTTCTAATAGGACTCTTAAACTCCGGCTTACCAGAATCAAAACTAACATTAGACCCCATTGGTTCAAGTGGCACAAGAATATCTGAAAACATGATGATGGCATCTACCCCAAGAATCTCATAAGGTTGAATACTAACCTCAGCAGCTTTCAGAGGGTTTTTACAAAGATCTAGGAAGCTCATCTGCGAGCGTATCTTCATATACTCAGGAAGATATCTTCCAGCCTGACGCATCATCCACACTGGTGCTCTATCAGTAGGCTCACAGCGCAAAGCTTTAAGAAGCAGATCATTTTTGATTACTGTTTTAGTTGGCATAAGAGCTATTATAGACTATGGACGGTTACTATTATCTAATGATATATTAGACCTATAATGATCTCAAAATTAACTTCAAGTTTATCTTCTTTGATATCGGATTTCTTTCAAAAATTCATAAATAAATACGCTATGAAGAAAAAAAGAAAACAATTCAGCCCATTAATAGAAAAGCTTTCTGGAATACTAGATCTTGAGCATCCAAATATAACGAATGATGATTATGCTCAATATTTACTAAATAAAGATCATCCACTTAGAAGAAGGTAAAAAGAATTTTAACACTACAGTTAAACTTATGCTTCCGCAATAAGTCCAAAGCTAGAAATTAATAAAATGCACAAGAAAACGATTACGTAAAAAACTATATTATCAAAAAGTACATCTACGTCTGTTTTAACTTTAGTCTCCGCCATTATACTTTAGCTCCTTCTTTATTAAGCTCTTCAGTTACTTCCTCTTGGAACTCTCTTACTCTGCTTTTGAATGTACCTACTTGAACTTCAGACATCCATAAACCTTTAAGTCTATTCTTAGGCACTGTCTTCTTAATCAAAGGTGGTCTCAATCCTAATAATCTCTCACGACAAAACTTATTACCCTCACGGAAGTGACAGTCACCAATCTGGCAACCCATAGCGATAACACCTTGAGCACCATTATTAAACGCTGCCTCTATCATTCTTGGCTGAATAATTCCCGAGCATGGAACCCTTACTACATAAGCGTTATCCACACCATTGAGATTGTGTGTTGGACCAAGTTCCTTATCCAAATTCACACTGCGCTCACAAGCTATTACTACTACTTTAGGATTGTTTGACATTATACAGCCGCTCCTTCTAATGTAACTCTGATCTCATCCATTACTTTATGAGAGTGTACTGCAGGCAATTCAATTGCATCAAAATTACAAGCACCTACGCAAAGCCCACATTCAGCACATCTTGCATCTATAACGATTGCGATCTCTTTAAACTTGCTGCCATCATTTCTAGGTGCCATATAGATAGCCTCGTAAGGACAGTCTACAGAGCAAAGCTTACAACCAACGCACTTATCCTTGTTTACTGTAGCAGGCTCATCATCGCGTTTAGCAACGAAGTTTGGTAAAAGTACAACAGCAGTGATAAGTACTATTAAGAATAACCAAGTACCGATAGGGCTAATCTTATCCATAAGAGGAAATACCCACAGATAGAACCAATCCATATCAAAGTAAGTTGGTGTATGGGTTAGCACAGCCTCTGGGCCAGAAGTCGCAGGATATAGACCAGCACAAAGTAAAGTTATACCACCAAGTAAACAACCTAATGCCCAAGTAACGTTCACTACTGGTCTAGAGATACGCATATAGTGTATCCAAAGCATCACTAATAAACTAAATGAAGTACCAGTATGTATAAAGAATGACATGACCATTGTATAGTTAGAAATCACATCATCATTAATAAACGCATGAGACCAAGCTTGACCCCAGATAGGAAATGCTGCCAAGAATTCACTTAGCTTCATAACGATTTGGTAAGATCTTTCATCCCAAACCAGAATATATCCAGAGATACCAATAAGGGTCATCATGAATATTAAAGCGATACCAGAATACCAAGCAATGATTCTGTATTCTCTATAGCGATCAGTGAAATATACTCTGAGAGCATGCAAGAGTACTGTTATAAGCATTGCATCTGCAGCATAACGATGAATACCACGAATCATATCTCCGAAAGGAATTTTCTGAGTAATATATTCTACTGATTGATAAGCACCTTCAAGTGTCGGCATATAGTATGCAAACAAAAGTAATCCTGAAAGGAAAAGAATCCACATGAAGAAATTAGGCATTGCACCGTGATAATAAAGTACATTTTGCTCAGAAGAGAAAATTTTATTGAGGAGATCTTCTATCCTCAAGAACACTAGCTGACCTGCTCTAACTATTCGTGTAAACATTAATTATCACCTCTATTTTGCATCAGTAACCTCATAAAACTCATCAGATCTTCTATTAGCGACCATTATTGTCAAACCACTCATTGCAAAAGCAATACCAAAGGCAACTGCATAATGCAAGGTAGAAACCTTATGCTGAGTAGTCGGATCTACATGTAGTCCAAATAGTCCGATAACATTATTGATATATCTAATATTGTTGATAGTACCTTCATCGAAATAAGCAGGATCAGCTCCCATAAGTTCAAAGTAGTTCATCACCATGAACAAAGCACCAAAAATTGCAATATTTGCTAAAGCAACCAGTATTTGAATTGTTATTCCAATATCAAGTTTGTTATTAGGGCAACACTTATCCTTCATTATTGATCCTTTTCTGATTTTGATTTACCCATTGATAAATAACATCAAATGGGGCAAAACTCATACGTAAATTATCTCTTTGCTTTTCTTCGCTATAAATCTTATAAGCCATATAAAACATAGAAACAACGAAAACCAAAAGCCATGCGGTGTTTATAAGATATCCCATCAACTCACCATGAGCTTGAAAGTATCTATAGCCACCAAAGAATTGAGTGATAGAGTAAGTAGCTACTGCAAATACTAACCAGTACATTACTTAGCCTCCTTCTTAGCAAGATTTTTATTCTCCCAAAGATAGACTAAAACAAGAAGAATGAAAAATCCTCCGTAGAATATCCACTTACGTCCCCAAGGACAATCTGCAAAAAGAGTGCCATCAAGGAATTTAAGTACTGGTAAACCAAAGTAAGGAAGAGTGTGTACTCTTGCAAGATAGAAGAACATAAATACCACATAAGTACTTAGTAATCTCCATCTGTTAATTCCAGCATATTGTAGCTGAGAGAAATAAATTCCTAAAGCCACAATCATAGTAGAACCAAAAATCCAATATGGAGGATCGTTGTTAATGTTAGCTATGTTTAAAATGATTAGAGTAGAGAAAGCAATGGTATTAGTTGCACCCAATACACAAAGAGCCAAGATCAATGGACGCTTACCAATACTCTTCTCCTTACCTCTATCAAAGAAAGGTATTAAAAGAACAGTCGCAGGTATAAGCATTGTAACGAAAGTAGCAAGTACAGGCTCAATATACTTATACATTTGATATAGAGCAAGGAAGTACCAGTCAGAAAGTATTGGTAACGGTGTAACTGAAGGATTCGCTCTAGCACCATATTCAGCAGGGAATATAAGTGCAGCTGCTGCCACCATGAATATTACAATGAAACCCTCTTTCCAAGGAAGATTGAAACGTTTCTTTTTATTACTATAGAAATATAACTCTGTAACCATTAAACCAATGGTAGAAAGTGCCATGTGCATTGAATAGAATCTAGTAATAGTAGCTTGTCCAATCGCACTGCCACCAAGTAGTATCTGTTGAGTTACCATACCAAGATTGAGGTTAACGTATTTATTAAGTAGTTTCATATCCAAGAGTATTCCAGCACCATCAGCAACTGATTTACCAGGAAGAGAAGTAGGGACTCCCCACTCTAATAATTTATTAACTACACATTCTCCAAGAAACGCTAAGTTAAGACCAAACTGATCCATATAGCCAGGGAAAGTAGCAAATACTTTAGTAGCCCAGAACGCTCTCTGGTTCCAGATTAGAAGATATCCAGAAAGACCTGAGTAGAAACCAAGTAACATTAAAAAGAAACAAACCCATAAATTAAGTTCGCGATTACCTTTGTAATCTGCACAAATAAACATACGATACATTTTCAGCGTGCATATAACGATGAAAGCATCTGCTCCATACTTATGCATACCTCTAATAAGCCAACCAAAAGGAATACGCTCTTGGATAACCATGATACTGTCATAAGCTTGCTCTGCAGTAGGGATATAGAACATCACTAAAAGAGCACCAGTAACTATAGTAACTATCCAAGTGAGCCACTGTAGTGGACCAAGTTTATACCAAACATTCTCTCTTTGCTTATCGACAAAAGTCTCATCAAAAAAATCTATATTCTTAAGACGATCATTTACTGACTTAAGTGCGGCATCTACAGTGATAGTAGGTAATTTGCTCATTACGAAATACCTCCAGATTCAAGACTTCTAACTACGATCTGGTCACCTTTAACTTCAAAGTTAAACTTGAATGGTGATCTAGGTGCAGGACCAGAAACTACTTTACCTCTACCTTTAGAATCCACTTGCATTGGATCATAAACTGAAAGGTGACAAGGACAAGCAAAAACTTTTTGACCAGTCTTAGGAGTGTAGTTATAACCACGAGCTACCTCTTCTTCCACTGGAACGAAATTAAATACACAACCTAAGTGCGGGCAAACTCTACTGAATACAACGAACTCAGCCAAACCACCCTCAGTAGGAGTTCTTACAACTGCTCCAGGAATAGTTTTAATTTGTTCTCCAACAGAAGTATATTCTCTATTAGATTCTTGGAACATAAAATACTTAAATGACCAAGGAGTAGGGAAATCGCTAACAGAAAACGCAACTTCCGTTACTGGAGAAGGTTTGTCAGGTCTCTTAAATATCTCCATAGTAGCAAGAGGTCCAGAACTTGGCTTAAGATATCTAATGAAAGGTGACAATAAAAGACTTGTAATGCCTCCAATCACTGGTATAGCTAATAGCGCTTTAATAAAATCTCTTCTTTCAAACTTCATAGTTACTTTTTCTCAACCTCTCCTACTGATTTCTCATAGTCCTTAAGCTTCTGACGTCCAACATCTAAACGATCTACTTCTTGAGAATATCCAAAACTTCTAACATAATTTACAAGCTTCCAAATTAGCTCTGGTGTGAAATCTTCTTGCTTATCAAAATCATGTCTGTCTTTCCAAGCAGGCATTCCCGTCCAAGGAATACCATAAGAGATCTCATTAAATAACCTCTCATCCGATCTTGTATAAAGTCTTTGATACATATTGAAGTTAGCTGGTGGCGGCAATAACATCTTATGCAAGTTACCATCTCCTTGTCCTCTAGTGCCGTGACATATTGCACAGTTACCACCGAAAGTAGCATCCATCTTAGCTGCTTCTGGAGAACCTGCCGGGAAATAACCTAATATCTGTGTTCTCATATAGAAGAGAGAATCCCATCTGTCATCGATAGTTAAAGTCTTAGCAAAATTATGTTTGCCACCGCACATGGTCTCAAATTGCTTCTCTGGGCTGCTCTTACGCATAAAGCTCACAGCTTCATCACTCTTAATTGGAGGTGCACCATGACAGCTAGCACAATTTGCTTTATAAACTGTTTCACCAGTGACTATAGATGGCTTATGAGAAGGATAACGGAAATCAGGGCAATTAGCTCTATTAACTTCTGAATGCCATTCTTTAATTAAGCTTGAAGACAAACCAGTCTGAGTAACAGCATAAGCTGGCATCGCCAGAACTAGTAATAAAAACAATGTCAATTTCTTCATCTGCATTTTAATATCCATAAAAAGGTATCCAACTAATCGCACACCAGAGTACAACTATTACGTAAAGGGCTATCAAGAATAGAGGTGGCTTATTATGTCCGACTCTATATTCGGCTGTTGGCGTAACCAATGAGCGAGATAGCGCCGGCGATATTGGAGACATCTCATCCATTACAAGTTCGCTTTTATTTTTATCTTCGTTCTCTGCCATATTCTAAACTCCTGAAACTTGTACTTCTCCATCCATCATTTCATACTTAGCTTCTTCAATATTAATAAATTCGCCATTCTTCCATGCCCACAAAGCCACACAAGAAGCAATTAGAAAAAATCCTAGACAGGATACTACAAATATTGCAATACCTTCCTTGTTACAGGTAGCTAGAATCCAATGATGTAACGTTGCTAATAGATTAGTGTCCACTCTTAGCTCCTTCATTTAATTCAGTACCAGTAAGTCCACCAGGATTAGCTTTAAAACTGCCATCTAATTTAGCTACGCCAATTTGTTTTTGTTTAGCAACTTGCTGCTCAGGTAAAACTGATTGTGTTTCCCAATCCATATCATCAATAGTTTGATAAGGTTGAATGATTTCACCAGAATCTTGAGGTAGTGTCTTTAAGTAAGCAACCAAGTACCACATTTGCTCAGGCTTGAGAGCTAGCTTCCAGCGCGGCATACGTGTTCCTGGCACACCTTCAGCTACTTTATAGTACCAAGTCTTATCAGAATAAGACTTATAGAATGGTCTGCTGAAATTAGCTGGCTTCTTGTTCATAGCAAGTGCATTTGGTCCATTACCCAAACCATTAGTACCATGACATACAGCACAGTTCTGTCTAAATATTCCAGCACCACCGTTTGCAGCAGTTGCACTGTCTACATTAGGTTTATGATGTTCAGATGCTATCCAGAACGCATCATCAGCTTCAGGATAGAAAGCTTCATAGATACCTCTATTTTTAGGATCATCAAAACGCTTACGTCCTAAAGATTGTAAGTAAGCAACAAGATTTAATTTATCCTCTTCATTCAAGAAACTGAAAGAAGGCATGATTGACCCAGGAGTATAAGCTCTAGGATTATCTAAGTGACCTATATGCCAAGCATCAGGCATCTTCCCACCTTCATTACTTAAATCAGGACCAGTTCTAGAAGTACCTAAAACGTTAGGAGTTTCATTAACGTAATCACCAGCATGAACTCTAGATCCAAAATCTCTATCTTGTGGTCTAACGAACTGTGAGTGGCAATAAAAACAACCTTCTCTAACATAAACAGCTCTACCATGACCAGCTGCATTAAGCTTAGGTTTACCTTTCTCATCTAAAAGTATTTTGCCATCAGCATCATGTTCAACATACTCCATCGCATATTGACTAGGCTTGATATTTACCATAGTCATGTCTGGTATTAATACCACGACTGTATATATAGTCAAGAAAGAAAACGCCACTACTAAAGCAGGGAGTATATATCCTTTAGGTCCTTCAGCCATTTATTTGCCCTCCACTGGAACAGCCAAATCAAGTTCATCAGAACTTGAGTCTGGTTTAGTATGCATTGTCATATAAACATTGTATGCAAACAAACAACTACTGGTGAACATCATAACGCCACCAATCGCTCTTGTAAGCCACATTGGCGCCAAAGTTAAAGACCATTGCGCCAAAGGATAACCAAGTGCCCATCCTACTGATTGCTGTAATCCTGCAATAGTAAGTGCCAAATAAAAAATTGAGAAGCCAATGAAGAGTAGCCAATAATGCCACTTCACCAATCTAACACTGTAGATTCTTCTACCTGTAAGTCTTTGTATTCCATAATACAAAGAACCAATCACAAAGAAAGTAAATGTACCTAGTAAAGCCGCATGAGCATGTCCTACCACCCATTGCGTGAAGTGGATGTACCAATTTACACCTCTAGTAGCTTGAAATGGACCTTGAATACAAGTGAATAAATAGAATAAAGCTCCGGTCATAACAAAACGCAAAGGCATGTTAGTCGTAATCATCCACCAAGAACCTTTCATCGTCATATAAAAATTAGTTAGAACCGTAATCACTGGTATCAAAAGTGCTGCAGAGAAAATTACTGCAAGTGCTTTAAGCCATTCTGGAACAGGAGACTGTAACAAGTGGTGAGTACCTGTCGGTGCATAGAAAAACGCAATAGTCCAGAAACCAACCATCGATAAACTATGACTCCAAACCGGCTTACCACTCATCTTAGGAAGCATATAGTAAGCGATTCCTACGCCTAGAACTGTAAACCATAGACCGAGAATATTATGTCCATAGAACCAATTAAGAATACCGTCATTAAGACCGTCCATCGCAACGAAAGTTCTATTACCAACTAAGTACACTAATGGCATCCAGAAAAATGCACCCATAATATACCAAACTGATACATAAAGTTTTTTGACGTTTCTATTAAGTACAGTTCTGAATAGATTATAAGAAAGGGAAAATAAACCAATAAGAACTAAGATATCGAAAGGCTCTCTGAACTCAGCATATTCACGCCCCTCAGTATAGCCATTCATAAGCGACCAGCAACCAGCAGCAATAACAAAATTCCAAACATAGCAAACAAAGTTTGCAAATTTTTCTGAGTAGAGTTTTGTTTTACAAAGCGCAGGAATTATATACAAGGCTGAACCAATGTTGGCCATAGACAACCAACCAAAAGCCACCATGTTTACATGCGCTGGTCTTAAGTGTGTGAATGCCAATTGCGATACGCCCTTAGTTAAATCTGGGAAAGAAAACTCCAAAGCACCTAAGAGTCCTAAACCCATGCCTATAACGAGCCAGACTATGGCTGAAAACATAAAGAACTTTGATGAGCTACCTTCTTCTGAACTTAAAATTTTTGAAACCATTGAATATCCTTAACACCCGCAATCCATAATATATAAGAATGGCTGAGTCGTCTAGTGCTTCTTTCGGTTTAACTGAATCTTAATTTAGATTTGTTATTCTTTTCTCGGCTAGTACAACAACAAATGACCCAGATAACACCCAGGAGAGAAATTGGTAAAGTCATTAACAATAATGATCGGGTGCAGCTTATCGGCTCCGGTAAAGCTATTCAATTTAAAGATGGTTCTATTATTGCAGGACAAAGAAATCCTGATGGTAGCTCAGAAAATTTTAAACTACCCAACAATCTTAGAAACTTCATCCAGTATACAGCTTTACAAAACAATGCAAATAAGGCAACGCTGAGCATTATAGAAAACAGTAAAGCATTAATTGATTTACAAAGAACTATTAATGATCCAGCCCATATAACTTTAAGTTTAAAAACTAACTCTAAGGCAGAATTCAAAACAAGTCCTGAAGGTTTAAAAAACATTGTAGTACTAAATGAGTTTGCTTCCGGTGCTGAAATCGAAATAGATTATGCTCAACAGATTGTATTTTTAAGACCAAGCGGTGCTAAATATTATTTCCTCGATAAAAAATCTCAAAGTCATACAGGTAAATATAGAGCTAAATCGAAAGGTAAGGATTTTGAAGTATTTATTGATGATGCTAGTTCAGGTAGCTATGAAGAGCAATGGGGCTCTGCTGGAGCGAATTTAGTTTAGTTTAAGAGAAAGGGATATTGATCACGTCATCCTGAGGGAGGGCGAAGCCCGACCGTCAGGATCCACTAAACAACCGTAGTTAATAGTGGATCCTGACGTCGTCGCCTTCGGCTCCTCCTCAGGATGACGGGCATCTCAAATCTCATCTGCCTCAATTAATCTCTTATAAATCCCATCTTTAGCCATCAATTCATCATGAGTTCCAGATTCCACTATTTGTCCAGATTCTAAACATAGAATCAGATCACAGTTACGAATAGTTTCTAATCTATGAGCAATAATGATCGCGGTCTTGTTTTCTAGAAATCCTTTCATGGCGTTTTGAATTTGCCTTTCTGTTTTAAGGTCTATCTTCGCTGTGGCTTCATCTAGAACTAGTATCGGTGGATCAGTAACTACGGCACGCGCAAAGTTTAAAACTTGCTCTTCACCGGAAGAAATATTTGCACCTCTTTCACTTAGAACCGTATTAAGAGCTAAATTAGGAGCTGCTTTCAGGAAAGGTTTGACAATATCCATATTAAGCTTAGCTACATCTCGTCCTAAACGAATATTCTCTTCTAAATCTCCAGCAAATATATAAGAATCTTGGTGAATAACAGCCACCATTTCTCTCAAATCATTCTGCTTATAATTCCGAATATCAACACCATTAATTTTAATAGAGCCTTCTTGGGGTTCATATAATCTTGTAAGTAATTTGATAATGGTACTCTTACCAGAACCAGTTCTACCAACTATCGCAACTCTTTGTCCTTGTCTCACTTGGAAATTTAAATTACGTAAAACCCAGTAATCATCATTAATAGAGTATTTGAAAGAAATATTCTCAAATACTATTAAAGGATCAGTGATAATCAGTGATCCGTGCCCCTCTATTGGATCATTAATTCCTATTGGTTCATCCAATAATTCCTGCATCCTTTCTATAGAAGTAAACGCAGACTGTACTACAGTAAATCTATCGCTTAAGTTTCTAATCGGTTCGAATAGAGACTGAGCATATTGTATAAACGCTAAAATCACACCCATAGTCAAGCTACCACTAATAAAAGAGCTATGAGAACCAGGAACTAAGAGCCAAGAACTAATAAGAATCAGTGCTGCTATCGCAATCATAGACATCGCTTCTATACCAGCAGAGAGCTGAGCATCAGCTTTAATGCTTTCGTCGTTAGCTTTAAAATATTTCAAATTATTCTTAGCAAATTTCTCCATGCTCTTCTGAGCACTATTAAGTACTTGCACAACCGTGATACCAACTACATTCTGTTGCAGAAAGGAATTAAGCTTAGCAAGCTCTCTTCTTGCATCCAAGTTAGCCTGACGATACATTTCTTGGTAATAATTCGTCATAAAATATATCGGTATTAAGAATACTGAAACAGCTAAGCTCAATTGCCAATTTAGATAGAACATAAATACTAAGATTCCAATAACATTGAATATATCTAATAAGATTAAAACCAAACCACCAACAAAACTTTCTGCAAGCTGCTCCATATCACTGGTAAGACGAGAAACAGAACGGCCAACCGGAGTTCTATCGAAGAAACTCATAGATAGCTTCTCTAGATGAGAAAATAAGGCAAGTCTAATATTAGCCACCACATTCTGTCCAACCTTATTCATAATCAGGAATTGATAAACCTGCAAGAGAAAATTTGCCGCAACGGCCACCAGCAAGATTAAAACATAAATCCATAAACCAGATAAATTACTATGCATTAAAGGACCGTCTATGGCTTTTTGTAATATCAAGGGCTGAACTGCATAAGTAAAAGAACTCAAAGGCAAGACTATTAATGCAGAAATTATTTGCCACCAATAAGGCTTGAGGAAGGGATAGAAGATCTTGACCAAACCTATATTATTCATGATAGCTATGCTCCACTAGTTCCTTATAAAGAGTCCCTTCATTCATCAATTCCTTATGAGTACCGGATTCTACGACCTTAAATTTATCCATTACTATAATCTGGTCCATATCTTTAACTATAGGAATTTTATGCGTTATAAATATAGTGGTTCTACCTTGGCGCATAGCTAAGATATTTTTGAGTATCAGAGCAGAGCTAGCGTTATCCAAACTACTTAAAGCATCATCAAGCATTAAGACTTCAGAATCCAAAGCTAAAGCTCTAGCTATGGCAATCCTCTGTCTCTGACCACCAGAGAGAGTCACACCACGCTCGCCAACTATGCTTTGATAGCCATGAGGAAGCTTCATGATTTCATCATGTATGTTTACTAGCTTAGCTAGTTTTATAACTTCATCTTCATTAAGATCCTTCGCATAAGCAATATTTTCATATATAGAAGTAGAGAATAAGAAATCTTCTTGAAGCACTAAATTAATCATAGTCCTCAGTGAATTGAGTTTGATATTTTTCAAATCAATACCATCTATAAGGATCTCATCATCTGCAAGCTCTTTAATGTGCATTAATTTATGAGCCAGAATAGACTTACCCGACCCAATAGTACCTATCACCGCTACATTAGAACCCTTATTAATAGTGATTCCTAGAGACTTAAGTTGTATACTATGGTCTAATTTTACTTTATCTATTGCTCCTGCTCTATCTTTAATACTAGGTGGAGTATGGAGGATTTGAGATATACGCTGATAACTAACTTGCGCTCGATAAATTATAGTTATTAACCAACCCAAGGTGGCTACTGGCCAAATTAATCTTTGAATATAAAGAGAGTAAGCAGCCAAATCACCTGGACTAAAGCTATGATTTATTACGGATTGTCCACCAATATAAAGTAGAAGAACAAAACCTAACGAAGCTATGACCCGCATCACTGGACCAATAAAACTTCTAACACTAATTAGCTTCATATAAGCATCTTTTAGTGCATCATTATAAGCAGTAAAGCGCTTTATCTCAGAGACTTCTTGAGCATAAGCTTTAATGATATGAATACCACTTAAATTCTGCTCGATAAAATTACTCATCTCACCAAGCATCTCCTGTACTGTTGTTTGATAAGCCTTAATCCTACTACTTAGCGAAATAATAAAAAATATCACAATGGGAATTAAAGCTAAAAATGCCCAAGTGAGTTGCACATGTAATTTAAACATCAGCGGCAGAATAATTGCAAAAGAAATTATCGTATTAATCACATTAAGCATCGCAAAACCCCCAAGCGCTCTCAGTGACTGCACATCATTAGTTATAATCGAGATCAAATCTCCAGTGCGTTTTTCTGTAAAAAAGCTTGGCTGCAAAGTTATAAGATGATCAAAGATCTCTTTCTTAAGATCAAACTCTACTTGCCTACCAATACCAAAAATTATCTGCCGAGAGATAGCTCTCACTACTGCCATTACTAAAGTAGCAACTACAATCCATATTAAGATTTGATTGATAGCACTAGTATTAGTAGCAATGGCTTCATAATCAGGATTAAGCTTGCCTAAAATTTCTACCGCCGACTTAATCAATTGCGGCACATAAGCACCAAGTAAATTAGTTACTACTAAAAGTAGCGTGCCGATAATATAACCAGGATAGTATTTAGTGAGATACTTATACACTTAATTCCAGTATAACAAAAGCCAGTATTACTACTGATATCCAACTATTAATAGTAAAGAAAGCAGCTTCGACTTTGTTTTCTTTCACAAGTTTTTGTTCATAATATAAAGCAACTATAGTAAACAAGATTCCAAGCTTATACCATAAGCCTAAACCCAATTCTTCTCCGCAAAGATATAAGAATATAGGAGTTAATAAATGAGAGACTCTGGCGATCTTAATTGCAGTAGTGTTACCAAAGCGTGCTGGCAGAGAGTGAAGCTTTTGACTTAAATCAAACTCTCTATCTTGAGTCGCATAGAATATATCAAAACCACATACCCAGAAAGTTACAGCAAGGGACAAATATATCGGTGCTAAATTATCCACAGCTCCAGTCACTGCAATCCAACCACCGAGCGTAGCGCCACCGAGGGTCATTCCTAGAAATAAATGGCAAAGCCAAGTGACACGCTTCAACCATGAATATGCAATTAACCAAATCAAAGCAATCGGTAAAAGTATTTGACAAAGTTGCGGCAACTGAAATGTTGAATATATAAGAAGCGCGAGCGAAGCAATAGCAAAAATCCATGCTTGAGTTTTAGAGATCTTACCCAATGGAATCTCGCGAGTTTGAGTACGTGGATTCAGAGCATCTATATCCGCATCGAAGATACGATTCAGAGTCATACCCGCAGATCTTGCTCCCACAAGGCAAAGAATTATCCACAGAAAAGTCATAGGCTGCCAAACCCAGTGCTTATAATAAATTGCAAGCAAACTAGAACTTATAACAAAAGGCAACGAGAACAAGGTATGTTCTAGTTTGATCATACGTGACCAGGTTTGAAAGGTTTTAAAATACTTCATCCTAATTCATTGTAGCTACTTTAAATTGGGCAATTACCCTCTATTAAAAATGGGTTTAAGATAATGATACAATCTAAATAATATGGTCACTCCAAACTCAACTCAAATTGATACACAAGGCTATTTTCCATATGGATTGGATTCCGTCACAGATACAGTAAAACAACGTCACCCCTTCAACACATTAAATACTCTAGATAGAGAAGATATTGAGAATTTTCATCAAGCACCAAACCCCAAATTAAAACAGATTTCTACCAGTGGTGAAGATGATGAGAAAAGTATTGCAAAAGACATCGCTTATGCAAAAGCTACTACTTGTAGAAATTTCCTCCATAGGTTAACTGGTAAATCCAAATCAATTTTCGAATCACTATTTAATAACAATGAATTTATTAGACATATCATGTCTAATAAAGTTGATCCATATACTATTCCAGAAGAATTGCATACTGATATTAGTCAAATCACATCTCCGGTATTCTTGAAACTCCTATATGAATTAAATATGAGATTGCATATAGAGCATGGTGATCATATTTTAGATATTTATTTAGACGATAATGATAAGCAATATCGTTTAACAAGATCAGAGTCACCTGACCTACATCATCCTGAATTAGACTATCCCCTAATATCATCTGATATAACAGAGCAAGATATTGAAAATTTCAAACAGATTAACTCTGGCAAAGCAAATTACCGCAACACTTATGCTCAGTCTATTCCGGCAGTAGCCATGATCACCCATAATCGCGCAGCGGCTGTAACTAATGTTTGTGAGTTTATGAATAATATGATTCGCTATGGACATACTCAAAGAACTAAACCAATCCCATTTCTAGTTATAGATGATTCTAATGATGATCTTAAAGAAACAAGATACCAACAATTTAAAGAACAAGCAGCTATATATAAAGATCATAATATTGATCTAAAATTAATTACCGAAACACAAAAACAAAAATTAATAGAGTTTTTATTACAAAAAATAAATATTGAACTTCCAGAAGAAGATACAAGAAAACTAGTAGAAGCAGCATTAGGTAATGATGGCGGTCCTGGCGCACAACGTAATTGGGCTATACTATTTGGTGCCATAACTTTAGATGATGATGTGCATCCATATTGCTACTTAAATTTTGCTGATGAATTAAGAGCCATGCCGGTTGATTTCTTAGGTATTATGGCTAGAAGCTTAGCTCATTCAGATACACATTCTGCTAGTTTTGCATATGTTGGTAAATCTGGTGCACCATTTGACGATATGATCAGTAGATTCTTCCAAATAGCAGATAATGAAGATTATAGTTCCCATAGTGACTATGGAGAAAGCCTTATAGATGATGAGACAGAATTACATATCAGTCAACCAAACTATAATCCGGATGGTATTAGTGGTGGTATTCAAACTTTAGCAAGTGCAATACATGGTGATGATATCGATTTACCTTTCATTCCAACAGCAGAGCAATATCTTAGAATAGACGATCATGTAGCTGTATTTATAGGGCAAGCCTTAAGCCAAGCATTCGCTACAAGAAGTAGGTTTCATAGTCCAGCAGGCGGAATTTACCATACTATCGAAAAACCCCAAATAACTGAATCTATTATCAGACAAGGAATATTAGAACCATTTTCTGTTACAGTTTTTGAAAAAAGCTTTTTATCTATGTTTCAAGCATTAATTTCAGATCCAAACAAAAACAAAGCAGATTTAATATCAAGAGTCGGGAATTTCATACTAAAGACCTTAGATTCATATATGAATAAAATCCTCAGTATGATCTCTACTTTACCTACACCAGATTCAGATCATAATGAAGCATTTGATGGTTGGTTTGCATTACTCAAAGCAAACGAAGATTCATCATCATCACCACCAAAACGTGAAGTATGTGAAATGATAAGAAAAGCATTTACTGATTTTGGATTAGTCGAATTCTATGATAATGAATACAAAACCAAAGACACACCAGATTGGTCAAAATTAGATTTCTCAAAACTAATAGATATACTTAAAATAGAAATGAAACGCTATGCTCAAGCCATGGTAATCTGGCCAAGTTTAGTTGAAACTGCAAGAGAACATAGGCAAGAATTACTCAACTTACTTAGTGCTTAATGCTTAGAATACTCTTATTGCGAAACTCTCTCAATAAGCTCATTCCAATCTTGAGAAAAAACTAAAGATTAAGATTCCATAGTTAAAAAGCGAGTGATAATTGATTAAGTCCAATGAAAATCACTGCAAATGAAGAATACGGATTGAGGATCATTTTAAGAGTAGCCAAGCTACTCAGTAATGGTATTGAATTAGTTTCGCTTCACGATATCGCCCAAGCTGAAGGTATTAGCATAGAGAACACTGCAGCAATACTTTCACACCTAAGAGAAGCGAATCTTATAGAAAGTGTTAGGGGTAAGTACGGTGGTTATAGACTAGCGAAAACTCCTCAGCAAATTAATCTATTCGATATTATCAATGCTCTTTCTAAAGGTACTTTTGATTTTGACTTTTGCAATTCGCATACCGGACTTATGGATGCTTGTGTTCATAACAGTGACTGCTCAGTTAGACCAGTCTGGTCTAACCTTACTAAGTTAATTAATAATTTCCTTGCAAGTATAACTCTAGAGCAGCTTATGCAAGATGAAAGTTCTTCTGGCAATAATATTCATAGTCATTTTCAAGTCCTGCAGGATTTCACGGAAAGAAATTTACAGGGGTGTCAATAATGGAAACTCAATTAGGAACACTACAAGGACAAGAGTATAGATATGGCTTTAAGAGTGAGATAGAGACTGAGTTCTTTCCTAAGGGACTGAGCGAAGATATACTCAATAAGATCTCGGACAAGAAAGATGAGCCAAAGTTTATGCGTGAGTTTAGGCTCAACGCTTACAAACAATTCTCTAAGATGCAAGAACCTAAATGGTCGCGAGTGCATTATCCTCAGATTGATTTTCAAGATATCGTTTACTATTCAGTACCTAAGCGTAAAGTAAACAAAGCCAACTTAGACGAAGTAGATCCTGAGATCATCAGAACTTATGAGAAGCTTGGCATACCCATACAAGAGCAAAAAGTCTTACAGGGAATCGCTGTAGATGCAATATTTGACAGTGTCTCAGTAGCCAACACTCACAAGAAAGCCCTTGCAGAAATCGGCATTATATTCTGTTCTATTTCTGAAGCTATTAAAGAACATTCTGACCTGGTAAAAAAATACCTTGGCAGCGTAGTTCCTAATTCTGATAATTTCTACGCAGCGTTAAACGGAGCGGTATTCAGCGATGGTACTTTCATCTATATTCCTCCTAATACTCGTTGCCCAATAGAACTATCAACTAATTTTCGTATCAATACAGAAGGCTCAGGACAATTCGAAAGAACACTAATAATCTGTGACGAGAATAGCTATGTCTCTTACTTAGAAGGCTGCACAGCACCAGCGTTTGATACCAATCAACTTCACGCTGCCGTAGTAGAACTTATCACCATGAAAGACGCTGAGATCAAATACTCTACAGTACAGAATTGGTATGCTGGTGATGAGAATGGCAAGGGTGGAATTTATAACTTCGTAACCAAACGCGGCAAATGCCTCGGTGCTAATTCTAAAATATCTTGGACTCAAGTAGAGACTGGATCAGCTATCACATGGAAATATCCTAGCTGCATCCTACAAGGTGATAATTCTATCGGTGAATTTTATTCAGTAGCATTAACTAATAATCTTCAACAAGCAGACACAGGCACTAAGATGATTCATATTGGACGTAACACTCGTTCAACCATAGTCTCTAAGGGCATCTCAGCAGGGAAATCAGAAAACAGCTATAGAGGTTTAGTAAAAATACTTCCAGGAGCAGATAACGCACGTAATTATACTCAATGTGATTCTATGCTTATTGGCTCTAAGTCTGCAGCTAATACCACTCCTTATATAGAAGTAGCCAACAATACTGCCAAGGTAGAACATGAAGCTTCGACTTCTAAAATATCTGAGGAACAATTGTTTTATTTACAACAGCGCGGTATCAGCGTAGAAGACGCTATCGCTACTATCATCTCTGGATTCTGCAAGGATGTCTTTAAAGAACTACCAGGAGAGTTTGCGGCAGAAGCAAACGCCCTAATGTCACTTAAATTGGAGAACACCGTAGGATAATTATGTCAAATACAATAATAGAAATTAAAGATCTAGAAGCACAAATCAATAGCGAAGATGGGATCAAGCCTATACTAAAAGGACTCAACCTTAGTATTCAAGCTGGCGAAGTGCATGCCATCATGGGACCAAACGGCTCCGGCAAAAGCACTCTCTCTAAAGTTCTTGCAGGACATCCAAGCTACGAAGTAACTAAAGGTTCAGTCCAGTTCTGTAGCAAAGATTTACTTAAAGAAGGGATAGAAGAACGTGCTAATTCTGGACTCTTCCTAGCATTTCAGTACCCAGTAGAAATTCCTGGCGTAAATAATCTCAACTTTCTCAGAATGGCATATAACTCTAAACAAAAATTCATGGGCAAGGAAGAAATGGACCCGTTAGATTTTGATGATTTTATCGAAGAGAAGATCAATATACTAAAAATGAAAACAGATTTCTTAGATAGAAATCTTAATGAAGGTTTTTCTGGTGGCGAGAAGAAAAAAAACGAAATATTACAAATGTTAGTATTAGATCCTAAGCTTGCAATACTTGATGAAACTGACTCAGGGCTAGACATAGATGCATTACGTATAGTCGCTGATGGTATTAATACGTACAGAAATGAAGGCAATGCCGTGCTACTAATAACCCATTATCAACGTTTATTAGATTACGTTAAACCTGACTATGTTCATGTACTTTCAGAAGGACGCATTGTTAAGACTGGAGATGCTTCACTCGCACTAGAATTAGAGAAAGCAGGATATGCATTAAAGTAAGATGGCAATAATGACCCAACCACAGAAAGAATCGAAAGAGTTCAAATTTATAGACGGCATCACCAAGTCTAGTTCTTATACTTTATCATCTATCGATTTCATTAAACGCAAACAAGAACTTGCACTAAAAAAACTCCAGGAATTGGGTTTCCCAAATCGTCAAAGTGAAGATTGGAAGTATTTCGATTTCAGTGATATTTTAAGTAAAGAATATACAATCAGTGTTTCACAGGTGGAAAGCAGTAGTGGACTCAGTATCCAAGAGCTAAACAAATTAGTAGACAAATATGTTCATAGAGAAACAGTTAACCAGTTATTAGTTACAGTCAACGGTGCTTATTCACCGCAACTCTCTAATTTTAATTTCAACAATTCTGGTATCCACATTCTTAATTTCAATGATCCAGCAGCACTAACACCTCAAGCAAAGGCTATTACCGAAAAAATATTTGCCGAAAACCTTGAAGGTGAATCTAAATATTTCAAAGCAATCAATACTCTACTTATGACTAATGGCTTCTTGCTATATCTAGAGGACAATTTCAGCAGCGACAAACCATTGCAAATTCTACATATCTCTAATCAGAATAACTTTAATCAAATGCGCTCATTAATATGCGCAGGTAAGAATTCGAAGCTCGATATCATAGTTAATTATATCGGACTAGAAAACAGCCAATACCTTACAAATGCCGTCATAGAATTACACTTAGACAAAGGTGCACAAATAAAACTAGACAAGATTCAAAACGAATCTAAGCAAGCATCTTGCCTTTATACTCTTGATGCCAAGTTGGATAGAGATAGCAAGTTTGAATTTAATTCATTTAGCTTTGGCGCCAAATCCAGTCGTGATGATATTACCATAGATATTAATGCGGAAGGAGCTCATGCTTCTATTAATGGACTCTATGTACTAAATCAAGAACGCAAATCGCATCATAAGGTAAGGGTAAATCACAGAGCAGGACACTCTACTAGCGAACAATTGTTTAAGGGTTTATTGCAAGGCAAGTCTAGAGCAGAGTTTAATGGCTTAATAGAAGTCTTTAGAGATGCACAGAAAACTGATGCAACGCAATTAAATAAGAACTTATTACTCTCTAGAGAAGCACATATAGATTCTAGACCACAATTAAACATACTAGCCGATGACGTCAAATGCTCACATGGCTCTACAGTAGGCAGTCTTAGCGCTGATGAACTCTTCTATCTACAGAGTAGAGGGCTAGATGAATTAAGTGCTAAAGCAATTCTCACTTATAGCTTTGCTCGAGAGCTAATCAGTAAGATAGCAGTAGAGTCTGCTCAAAACTATGCTACTAACTTAGCCTTCTCTAGCCTAAGATCCGATGACAATTCCAATGCAGATGGTGGCACATTAGAAGCACTCGCAGATAATAATAAATACAAGAAAGCTCGCTATCAATAATGCCAGAAAAAACCGATCAATTGAATATAAATCAAATGATGCAAAAGTATAGAAAGGACTTTCCCATACTTGATAGTGAAATCAATGGCAAAAAACTCGTCTATCTAGACAGCGCTGCTACTGCTCAGAAACCGCTGGCTGTTATCGAAGCCATGCGTAAGTTTATGCTGGAGTCCAATGGCACTGTACGTCGCGGAGTCTACAATCTGAGCACCTTATCTACTCAAGCTTTTGATATTGTACGCAAGCAAGTAAGAACTTTTATCAATGCCAAATCTAGCAAGGAAATAATTTTCACTCGAGGCAGTACTGAAGCCATCAATCTAGTAGCTACAAGCTTTTGTTCAGCACTAAGAGGAATTGGCTCTCATCTTAATACAAGTAATGAACCTCGTAGTCCTTTATATACAGAAGCTAATATAGAAATTTTAATTTCTGGACTAGAGCATCACGCCAATATCATCCCTTGGCAGATCCATGCTAATAGAATAGGAGCTAGCTTAAAAGTAATCCCAGTATTAGATAATGGTGAACTTGATCAAGAAGCTTACAAGAAGCTGATTTCAAGTGGCAAAGTAAAAGTCCTAGCTCTAACTCATATCTCTAATGCCATTGGCACTATCAATCCTATTAAAGAAATGATTGCACTAGCTCATAAACACAATGCCGTGGTATTGATAGATGGCGCGCAGGGTATCACCCACACTAAAGTAAACGTGCAAGATCTTGATGCAGATTTCTATGTATTCTCAGGACATAAACTCTTTGGACCTACGGGACTAGGGGTGCTTTATGGCAAACAAGAATTACTCAATGTTATGCCGCCTTATCATGGTGGTGGTGAGATGATCGAGAGAGTAAGGCATGATAAAACTACTTATGCAGAATTACCATTTAAGTTCGAAGCAGGTACACCACCTATAGTAGAAGTCATAGGCTTAGGTGAAGCAATTAAATATATAGAGAATATTGGCATAGAGCAAATTACAGACTATCAGCGAGCTTTACACCTATACTGTGAAAATAAATTACAAAAGATAGAAGGTCTAAGAATCATTGGTGAAGCATCTAATAAAGCTAGCATTAGCAGTTTTGTATTCGATGATATAGGAAGCTTTGATATCGGCACTATGCTAAACGAGCACGGTATTGCTGTAAGAACTGGACATCATTGCGCGCAACCAGTTATGGATAGGTTCGGTATAGATTCTACGACACGCATTTCTATTGCTTTCTATAATAATGTAGATGATATAGATAGATGCATTGAAGCGCTAGAACAAACAGTAAAAATATTTAGATAGGAGTAAAAAGTTAGAAATATGTTATTAATAGCAAAAGATATAGAACAATTATTAGAAGATAACTTAGACATCAAATCAGTTGAAGCCATAGACCTTAAGGGCGGCAATCACTGGCAGGTAAACGTCGTCGCAACTGACTTCAATGGACTATCACGAGTGAAGCGTGAACAGCTAGTACAAAGGATCCTAAAAGATCTGCTTACAGATGAGACTATACATGCACTGGTAGTTAAGGCTAGCGGAACAGAGGACTAAAATGCTATTATAGTTAATTATGACAACCGAACAATTAAGTCCTGAGCTTCAACAAAAAATAACCGACATAGTCACTAAAGACAAAGTCGTATTATTCATGAAGGGTAACAGAGACTTCCCTCAATGTGGATTCTCTGATGCTGTGGTTAAAGCACTTAAGTTTAATGATGCAGAGTTTACTACTTACGACGTGCTCTCTAATCCAGACCTTAGATCAGGTATGAAAATATATTCCGAATGGGCAACTTTCCCTCAACTTTATATTAATGGTGAGTTTGTTGGTGGCTGCGATATAGTCATGGAAATGCACCAGAATGGTGAACTCAAAGCAGCACTAGAATAGGGTTACAACACTCTCTTAACCGAAACTTAATTTACAACTGCTAGCCTGAACTAGAAGGAACATAGCTTTGGCATCATTAGGAGCAGCTTCAAATGTCGCAAGAACAGCTATCGCAGCTGTTAGTACTGCTGCAACAAGCAATACTGGAACAACAAACACTCAGGGAACTGAATCTGGAACAAGCGGCACTACTTCAGCTGAAGTAGGTAAGGGAGGTAAGCTTACCAATGCACTGAAGAATGGGACAACTGCTTCAGCTGCACAAGCACAAACAAATCAACAAATTAATAAATTAGGTTTTAGTGTTCCAGGCACAGCAGGCACTGGAACAGCTCCAGCACCAACACCACAACAAGCACAATTACCAATGGGAGCATTTGGTCCAATGGGTGGAGGTGGCTCTAGCGGAGGCAGCTCTAGTGGAGTTTCTGGTAATAGAGGTGGCGGCGGATCTGGTGGGGGCGGTGGCTGTGGACCAGGTGGCTGTGGCAATAATGGCGGCGGTGGAGGCAGTTATACACCACCGATTGATTCCAGCTCTGGAAGCGGAGTTACATTAGATCCTAAAACAAATCAAGCAGCAACAAGTTTAAATGGTGTCATGCAAGGCGCTAATGACAAACCAATGTTAGTAAAATTTGGCGCATCATGGTGTGGTCCATGTCGTGACTTTGACAGACAGAATGGTATTAGCCAAGGTGGACAACAGACTGGCATTCCAGGCGCAACATTACATGATAAAGGACAATACTCTATTCTTAAAGTTGATGTAGATCAGAACCAAACTTTAGGAAAACAATTAGGAGTAGATACCAGCAGTATACCTGCTTTCGGTTATGCCTACAGAAAAGAAGATGGTAGTATCGGAGTAGCTAAGAGCCTCAAAGAAGCGCAAGAGGGGCACACTAAAGTAGCTGATGTAAAAATTCCTGAGTCTAAACCAGAAACTTCGCAAGAAAAACCAGAAGAAAAGGTAAGATGGCTAGGAAGAGGTCCAGTATATCCAGACTCAGATAAACAAGATCCTTCATCAATTAATACTCAACCAATTACTCCAATGAAGCTAAACGAGAAGGAACCAGAAGGATTCTCTGAAGGACCTAAACCTAAAGAAGAACCTCAGAGTCCAGAACCACCACCATTACCAGAAAATAAAATAGAAGAACCTAGTTAATAAATCGGCACACTCACATAAGTGTTTAATCCCAAGGCTTTAGTAACAGAGGCTGCACCTACTTGGAAAGGGTAAGCTAAGACTCTATTCCATGGCACAGGTATATTACTAGCTTTAGCAGTGCTAGTTCTATTCTTATACTCAAATAGATACTCAAGATTAGCTTGTCTAGAGCGGTCTGCAGTATCGATACTACGTTCCATAGCCTTAATACAAGATGCATCTAAGTCAGTGTTGCCACTACTTTCACTCACTGCATAACGCGGCACATCGTCTCTTGAAATATTCAAACTAACTACTGTGCGAAAGTTACCGTTGTACTCTGCAGGGAACCAATTGTTATGAATTTCCTTACCAAGCTTACGCGAGTAAGATTCTAGAGATTTATATTCTTGTTTAGTAAGACCTGTCTTGTGCAAGACAGCAGTCAGTTTCTTCGATGGCTCAGCCTGAGCGAGCGAAGTGCATAAGATACAGACAAGAAACACGTATAATAAGCTTTTCATCATGACAATATTATAGCAATTAAGCTAAAATGACTAACCGTGGCGCATACATACAAATCCAACCCTCTAAGTATTGATCAAGCACATATTTGGCATCCCTATACCCAACATGCCATCGCAGATAAACCCCTACTTGTAAGTAGAGCTGAGGGTGAGTTTATTTATGTTATAGACGAGAAGGGCGAAGAGAAGAAGATCATAGATGGAATTAGCTCTTGGTGGGTTAATATTCACGGACATTGTAATCGTTATATTAGTGATCGTATCAAGCAGCAGCTCGATAAACACGAGCAAGTAATTTTTGCAGGATTCACACATGAGCCCGCAATACAATTCATCGACAAATTATTACCATTATTGCCGTGTGCTGATATTACCAATAACGTCCACAATCCTAGAATTTTAAGCAAGGCATTTTTCTCAGACAACGGCTCTACTGCAACTGAGATCGCTATTAAAATGGCAATCCAGTATTGGTATAACGAAGGGCAGCCAGAACGTCAGAGAATAATTGCGTTTAGAGATGGCTATCATGGAGACACAGTAGGAGCGATGTCTGTAAGCAACACACCAATCTTACATCAACCATTTAAGCAGCTAATGTTTCCAGTAGATCTAGTAGATTCCCCAAGCCCACAATTAATCAAACCTAATAGTGGTCTAAGTTCCAGACAACAAGTATTAGTGAAAGAAGAAGCCAAGGAACTTGCCGAGGATAATGCACTAAACCAAGTGATAGGACTTATAAATAAATACCCTAATCAAATTGCAGCATTAATCATTGAACCTTTAGTGCAAGGCGCTGGTGGTATGAAGTTTCATCGCACTGGATTTCTACAGAAACTTCGCAAGCTTTGCAGCGATACAGGCATCATCATGATTGCAGATGAAGTGTTTACTGGCTTTGGTAGAACAGGAATGAACTTTGCTTGCTCTAATGCTGTTATAGTACCTGATATAATATGCCTCTCAAAAGCAATCACTGGCGGCTTCTTACCAATGGGACTTACAGTCACCACCGAAGAAATTTACTCAGCATTTCATTCAGAATCTAAGTTTAAGACTTTCTTTCATGGACACTCATATACAGGTAATTCACTAGCTTGCGCTGCTGCACTTGCAAGCCTTGAACTTTATATTAAAGAAGATCGCCTTAAAGATGTACAGTATATCAATCTGATAATGAATCAAGAGTTTAAGAAGCTAGAAGAGCTAACTATAATCAAGGATATAAGAATACTCGGAGCTATTGGTGTAATAGAATTTGACATAGAAGGAGAATACTTAGCTAATATTGGACCAATACTAGCTAAAGCTTTCTTAGAAAAACAAATACTCTTAAGACCACTAGGAAATGTTCTGTATTTCATGCCACCATATACTATTAGCGTGGATTCATTGAACTATTGCATGCAAAGTATCAGAGAAGTTATAAGGGAATTGATAGGAGGGAAATATAATTTTAATTAATCAAGCTAATTCCCAACCCATGGCATTTCTGATCGCTCTAGTGATTGCATTCATGATCACACCTTTAATTAAAGAGCGAGCTAGTAAACTCAAACTAGAACCGCGAGGAGATGACAGAGATAGCAGTAATATTCCAAGATTAGGCGGCATTGCGATTCTTATAGCTTTAACGCTAACTACAATAATTTATTTAGCTATATTCGGAAGATATACTCCATCGGGAATTAAACATTTGGAGCTAGAAGGTATATCTGCTGGAGCTTTGATTATTTTCTTTATTGGTTTACTTGACGACATTAAACCCTTACCTGCACAAATCAAGCTTATTGGACAAGTTGTTGCAGCATTAGTAGCTTGGCTAATGAATGTAAGAATTGAGTTTCTAGCTAATCCTATTCATTATATTGATCATGCTAGAGTATCTGCAATCAAGCTTGATGATCTTAGCAGTTTAATTATTACAGTGCTATTTCTGGTAGCTATGACTAATGCTATTAACCTTATAGATGGCGTAGATGGTCTTGCTGTCGGGGTTACAGTGATATGCTGTATAGCAAGCTGGGCAATTAATCTAAGCCCTCTTCTAAACCAACCTGCAGGAGCTATACTTTCTGCCACACTTGCAGGAGCTTGTTTCGGATTCCTTCGTTATAATTTCAATCCTGCACGAATATTTCTTGGTGACAATGGCGCTTATTTATTAGGTTTCACACTTGCATGTATCTCTTGTATTGGACTTACCAAGAAAGTTACTGTAGTAACCCTATCACCAATTCTAATTTTAATTTTCTTGGTTCCTATAATAGATATGATCTATGCTATTTTTCGCAGAGCTACTAAGAATAAACCCATAATGAAACCCGACCTAGAACACTTACATCATAAATTACTACGTAAAGGATTAACTCCAAAACAAATAAACTATCTTTTCTATACTATTACTTTTTTAGCGGGACTTATAGGTACTTTTAGCTTAGGATCAGATATAGGCATAGAATATTTATTAATCAGTGGCTGCCTTCTAATAATGTGGTTATTTTTCAGTCTCGTAATTAATGCTCGTAGACAGAAACAAATGAAGTAATATTAAATCTTATGAGCATTAAACAAGAGTTAAGCATACGCCTCCATGACCCACGCATTATTCTAAATGAGCTTTTTGGTTATCTATCATTTACTACTGGTCTTATTACAGCAGTGATGGTTATTATTGGCAATGAAGCCTTATATCAAATCTTTGACCAAATTATGCTGGCTAGCTGTGGTTTACAAAACGTACCTTTACTTATGGTTTATATCCCACAATGGCGAATTTTAATTTCTACAGGAATTTTAGGTATTGTAGTCACTAATTATTTTGCAACTTTACCTATCGGTAATGCCTTCCGTGAAGGTCTGTTTGTTGGCATGATTAAAGTAGATTACAGTTACGAAGCTTTAGTAAAATATCACCCAGATCAATATCTACATGAATCAGAACTCTTACAGAGACCAGCAGCTGACAGTAACAAACTAAGCTTTGCTCAATTTATTCATAATCTAAAAATTTACCTTAAAACAATAGTAAGAGAAATACTAACTCGCTCTAAAGAAATGCTCGGAGAGATCAAACGTGGCAATTTTAAAGTCTTCATTCATGACGCTATTCGCTCACAATTCTTTTCATCATTAATGCGTATCATTTCTGCAACACCACTTTTCATTGTAGCTATATTTGAATTAGCAGCATATTTAGATTTATATATTAAAAGTGATGGCTATATTGCTATAGCTGCTATCATCACAACGATCTCGATTCGAGCACTAGCTTTCTCTAGCTTTATTGATGGACTTTCTAAGATTGCTTTTGGATTCATGCGCGAAAGCATTATGATGCGCATTGGTGGTACTATATTTGCTGCTGCTCAGTTCTACCTAATGTGCACTGGCGAACACAGCCTTAAATTAGTCATCCCACTATCACTTGCTGGGCTTGCAGCCTATCCTATAGTTGAAGGCGAGAGACTTAGGAAATTAGCACTTGCTCAAAATCATTCATAATTTTATAGATTAAATTTTTGACAAGTACGACAGGACGTTAGCGGGCACAGCAGCCTAAAGTTGTTTCAAGAGAAATCCAGCATCCCCTTGCCCGCTCTAGTCCTGGAGTACTGTCAAAAATTTTAAATGACAATTATTTCTATCATAAAATAGAGAGTTACTATATACTGTATTTGTGTCAGCTAGCACCAATATCCCCAAAATCTTTTGGCAGCAAGTCCAAGCAAGGAAAGAATCTCCATTCCTGTCATTTCGCTCAGCCGATTCCAATGACTATTCATCTATCAGTTGGCAAGAAACCGGATCACAAGTAGCACAATTAATTAAGTACTTAACTAATTTAAAAATTCAAGCTGGTAGTAAAATGGCGATATTCTCTTCGAATACATACAAATGGGTAGTAATCGATTTAGCAATATTATCTCTTAAAGCAATCAGTATCCCTATATATCAAAGCTCAAGAAGCCAAGATCTTATAAATTATTTCGATATTTGTGAAATTGAAACGATATTTGTCGAAGATGCCAAAAAACTTGAAGAACTTAATAACATCAATTCACCACATCTTAAAAATATCATCATGCTTGATGAAAACTTCAGCAAAGCATCTTCAGATCTTCCATATACAATTCACCTCTGGCAGGACATCTTCAATTCAGAAATTAGTTCACAGGATTTTAATGAAATAAAAAGTTCTACTGAGATGATTAAGGGTACGGATATAGCTAGTATCATTTTTACTTCTGGTACATCTGGAATACCGAAAGCAGTACAGTTAAATCATGCCAACCTAGTCTCTGCCATAGAAGCCTTTCAGGAACGCATAAAGCTCGACCAAAATGATAAATTCCTTTCAATACTTCCGCTAGCTCATATCTTTGAACGTACGGCTTGTGAATTTTATGCAATTGCTATTGGCGCTAATATATTTTTCTGTAACAAGGCAGATAACTATACTCAAGATTTAAAATATCAGAAGATAACTTATTCAATGGTAGTACCAAGGCTACTGGAAAAAATATATTTAGGGACGCTCAAAAAACTAGGTTATAAATCTTTACTGCTAAATATACCTTTTATCAAAAACATTCTTGCTAATCGCATTAAATCTGAGCTTGCACCAAGTATCACAGCATTTATTTCCGGTGGGGCTCCACTAAATCCACGTATAGCCAAATTCTTCCTGAAGCTTAATATCCCTGTATTAGAAGGTTATGGACTTACAGAAACCACTGGCGGTATTACCGTTAATCCACCCCAAACTAATAAACCAGGCACTGTTGGACCTGCACTTAAAGGCGCCGAGATTAAAATTGCCGATGACAATGAAATACTTTGTCGAGGGACTAGTGTGTTTCAAGGTTATTACAAGAATGACATAGCTAATGCCGAAGCTTTCTATGACCAGAATTTTCAAGAATATTCTCTCTGGAACCCAGAGATAGAGGGTAATACTCTCAAATGGTTTAGAACAGGTGACCTTGGAGCTTTAGACAATGACGGCTATTTAAAAATCACAGGTAGGAAAAAAGAATTAATAGTAACCTCTTATGGCAAAAAAATCGCTCTTAATAAAATCGAACAAATGTTTCAAACTAGTAAAATTATTAATCAGGTAGTAGTATTTGGAGATAACAGAAAATACTTAACTGCTCTTATTAGCGTTAATCCAGATCAATGTTCACCAGAAAAACAAAACACAATGGTTCAAACTGAAATAGACTTAGCTAACAAACAATTAGCCAATTTTGAACAGATTAGATGTTTTCATATTTTAGAACATCCTCTATCTATCGAGAATGGAGAATTAACTCAAACATTAAAGATTAAACGTAATGTAGTAGCTCAAAAGTATAAAAAATTTATTGAGCAGATGTACAATAAATGACATTATACGTAAACATTAGGTTCAAGTATCTTAGCCACTGCCACTTTAATCGCTGGCATTTTCTTTAAAGCTGCTTGGTAACCAATATCTACCAGTAAGTCAAAATCATTAAAATCAAAATTAGAGAAAGCACGGGTGTCAGGATGTAGTGAGATATCTGCATGATCTGCTTCAGCACCAGCTTCTGAGCCAGAGAGCAAATCCCAAGAATAATTAATAATACTTCCTAAGTTTAAACCTCTATTTAATTGAAATGTATGTTCAATATCAGCAATTTTAGCTTCTAATGACTCAGAGAGAAAATCCTCTTCAACCATAGATCCAGTATATAAACCCTTAGTCGTAGTTGCATTGATAGCAATCTTCACTGCACATAATCTGGTTCTAAGTATGTCTACAGGAACTTTACTCATCAAAGCACCATCCACAAGGACTCTTCCTGGTTTAAGCATAGGGGGGAAGATCCCCGGTATAGCAGAAGTCGCAAGCACTGCTTCTCGTAACAATCCAGAATTAAGTACAAATTTCTCCGCTCTACCTATATCAGAACTTACAACTTCTACAGGAATTTTTAGATTAGCAAACGTTGCATCGTCAAAAATATATTTAGCTGATGCCCGAATTTTCTTACCAGCGAGTAGAGAACGTCTTGGAAATAAAGAAAGATCTTGAACTTTGTATCTAGCGCCAAGTACAGATTGAATCATAGACCTAGTTTTAGTAGCAGAACCAGTAAAACCATAGACTAAAGCTATAGCACCACCCATACTAGTACCAGCAAGGAAATCAATAGGAATATTATTCTCCTCAAGAGCAAGCAAAACACCAATATGCGAGAAACCCCTAGCAGCACCAGCTCCTAAAGCAAGACCAATTTCACGATTCAATAGCCTTCTGGTAATACTGTCTATTATTCTAGACTTGCCAGGCTGATAACCATGATGAATGATTTTGTCATAAATCATTTCAATCTTCTCATTACTAAGTTCATAACAAAATTCTCCATTATCAGTAGCTTGATCGAATTTCACAACGGAAAATTTTGCTCTTCCACAGTTCTGCTTAACAGTAAGATCTGGCTGTAAAGCATTATTGAGATAAAGCACAGAATCTTTATCATGCATCAAATTATAAATTTTACTAAGTCCAAATTTAGTGACAATAGCTATCAAAGGATGACCAATAGAACCTTCATCACGCCAACGTTTCACTTCTTCTACAATATCAGTACCATCATATTCATTAATGACTCTAGCCTGATTAGCATAATAACTAATAGACTGGCAAAGTAAACTTGTAATATTCTTACTTAGATCATCATGTTCATCACAAGTGATAAAGATACATCTAGTCTCAAATCTATGCATTCCCAATACAGATTTATATTGAATCCTATATATTAATTCCTTCATTATTGATTCATAAAGACGTGGGGCTTTATCATAGATCTCATTAAAATTATTATGACTCAAGGTCAATAAAACAACTTCATCAATACTTGTCAATGTAGCAAACATTGAAATATTAGCGATTAATGACATAGAACCAAATACAGTCCCAGCAGTTAAGACAATCTCAGTTTCAGAAGCATGAGAAACTTCTGATAACTTAGCTCCAATATGACCTTTAATGATTGCATACAATGATCTACAACTATCACTTTGCTTAGCTATCACTGTGCCCTTAGGAATAGTTTGGATTAATAAATAAGATTCCAAACTGTTCAAATCACCACTAGATAATTTAGAGAAAAAAGGGATTTTATTAAGCTCTTCGGTGATATTCATCAGTCTTTCGTAATTTTAACCGATATAAATTGCTCGTGTTAAACTTTTAATAAGGCGTGTCAAAAAGAAAAAAACTATTTGTTAATAAGAATAGAGATATTGGGGCTCCTCCTGGCTCACTACCTGACTCAATTGACCACAATAAACATTCTCTACAATTTCCTATTAATAAGATTAATTTTGATCAAAATATTTTCAAAAAATATAAACTTTTTAATATACATGAACTAGAAGCAGAAATCCACTCTATAAAAGAATCAACAGTTGATTTAATACATTGGATAGATATTAATAGCCTTACTGATCTAAACGCAATTAAAGTTATTGGAGAGAATCTTAATATACATCCTCTAGTATTAGAAGATATTACACATACTCACCAAAGACCCAAATTTGAAGATTGGGATCACTATATTTATGTTGTAGTAAAAATGATTTATATAAATAGTTCGAGTGAAATCGTTAATGAACAAGTTAGTTTCATTCTTGGAAAGAATTATTTAATTAGTTTTCAAGAACATGATGGTGATGTCTTTAACATCATTCGCAAACGATTAGAAGCCAATAAAGGACGTATTCGTAAGATGAGGGCTGACTATCTAACGTATTCTCTTCTCGATGCTATTGCTGATAATTACTTCTTGGTCTTAGATACTATTAATGAAAAATTGATTCATATAGAAGAAGAGATTGAATCTAAACACGACATGGAGTATATCAAGGAACTACATGAACTCAAACAAGGAATACTCTTTATACGCAGATATACTCTACCTTTTAAAGAAATGATTCTTGCGTTGATGAAAGAAGAGTCAGATTTAATACAAGATGGAACAGTTATATTTCTAAAAGATCTACAGGATCATACTGTGCAGATCTTAGATTCAATAGATATGATGCGTGAGATCTCCCTAAGCGTCCTAGAGACGAGTCGCTCTACGCTCAATAATAAAATGAACGAGATCATGAAATTGCTCACGATCATTTCTTCTATCTTTATTCCGATAACATTTATTGCTGGAGTTTATGGCATGAATTTTAAATATATGCCTGAATTAAATCACCAATTGGCCTATCCCATAACATTACTGATAATGCTGCTTATTGTAATAGGAATGTTACTATATTTTAAGATAAAGAAATGGTTCTAATATATCCCATTAGCAAATCTAGTACATATGGTGTAGATGCATGCTGTTAATACGTGGAACGTAATTTATAGATGATCTTTCAAGACACTGATAAAGTAATAGAACTAGGATTTACGCCAATATTTGTAGCTGGTCCAGGTAGAAGTGGTACTTCTGTATTACATGCAACCCTATGTACTGATCTAGAAAATAATGTCACCAATGAATATGTAGGTGAATGTACATATTTTACGCATATACTTAGGACATTTTATTGTGTAACCAACCATTTTGACTCAATATATACCTCATATTTCGATAAACTAGAGGATTTCAATCTATATCATTCTAACCTGATCAGAAGCTTTTTAATCGACACTTGGACTTATTTGGGCAAACCTAAGAACCTAATTCTTAAAGCACCTGGCTTAATTTTAAATTTTGACTTGCTTGCACAAATTCTTCCAGAAGCCAAGTTCGTCGTTTCCGTTAGAGATCCACTTGATATAGCGGCCTCGATGAAAACAGTTGTTGAGAAGTATGAAAAGGACCTAGTATTTGATGCTGAGTATCTAATTAAACTAGCCAATGATATTAAGTCTAATTATCTAACAATATTAACCAGGTTAGATTTATTCAAGGATAAGATTATATTTATCAAATATAGAAATTTAGTCACAGGAGAGTTGGATGAAGAGATCTATAACTTTCTTGGGATAAAAATTAATCGTGATAATTTATGGAAATCTAATAAATACAATTACCAAGACAAATCTGGTTGGCTAACCAAACTCTATAACGCTCCAAGTACTGATGCTAGCGTAGGTCGTTATCAAAACAAATTAACCGACAAAGAAATTCAAATCGTATCTTCTATTTGTGCTGATATTATGAAATATTTTGGATATGAAAACCCCATCTTAGATAAGGAGTCTGTTTAAATGTTATTCCGTGGTCATAGTGATTTAATCCCATTAGAATTCACTCCAATACTAGTTGGAGGTCCAGGTAGAAGTGGTACTTCTTTATTACATGCAGCTCTATGTAGTGATACCGAGAACAATAATGTTAATGAATATGTAGGGGAGTTTACATATTTACTAGAAATCATAGAGACATTCTTTCCCAGCCATCAAGCATATGATGATATTACTACCGCATACTTTCAAAATATAGATGAGTTTAATCTGTACCATGCCAATTTAATTAGAGGAATCTTGAATGACGTCTGGAAAGAACTTGGCAAGCCCAAAAATCTAGTACTCAAATCTCCAGGTTTTGCTTCATATTTTGGACTAATGTCTAAACTAGTTCCAGAAGCCAAATTTGCTCTCAGTATCAGAAATCCACTAGACATAGTAGCTTCCATGAGAAACGTTAATAAAAAATACGAAAACGGCGAAAATTTCAACGCACAGTATATTGCAACTATCTGCTCTCAAATTAATATTATATACAGTAGAGTAATTGAAAATTTTAATATACTCGAAGGTAAACTATTACCAATTAGTTATGAACAGTTTGTTACAGGTGAGCTTGATGAAACAATTAATCAATTTTTTGGTATTAAAATTAACCTCAATAATCTTTGGAAGTCTTCCAAGTTCAAGCTAGAACACGGTTGGCTGACAGACAAGTACAAAAACCCACGAGAAGACTCTAGTATTGGTAATTATGCAACTGTACTTGAACCGCATGAAATAGAACAAGTTTGCAGGAACTGCTCAGGGATTATGGATGCATTCTTTTACAAGAAACCAGAAACCACTAAATTAAGCTCTAGCTAGATCAACATTCTACAAAATCTTGTCTTAATTATTTATACTCGCGCAAATATCTTGATTTTAGTTAATTTATATGAGTTTTCCTTCATTATAGTTAGATTTGAAGGTGTATCTTACTATTTTCAATAACTGGTATATTGATTTAGTGATGATGTTTATAAAGGTAGTCCATGGCTAAAGTTGCGTTATTTGCGAATGGTGCGGTTGGTATTGAGGTCGCTAAATATTTGATTGATAACGGCGATGAGATCGTTAAGCTCTATCTTCATGAGCCAGCTAAACAGCTCTGTGTACCAGAGATCATTACAAACTCTCAAGTAAAAAACAAGGACGTGGTTACTTGGGATAAAGCTTATTCAGAAGATACTATTCAAGCACTCAATGATGCTAAGCCTGACTTTATTATTACTATTTATTGGGCTTACTTACTTAAACCTATTTTGTTAAATATAGCAAAAATTGGTACTATAAATTTCCATCCTTCATTGCTACCGATTAATAGAGGATGGTACCCTCATGTACATAGCTTTTTAGATGGTACTCCATTTGGGGTTACTTTGCATTCTATGGATGCTGGTGCCGATACCGGTCCTATTTGGGTACAGAAGCAGGTTATACCTGATGAGACTGATAATGCTAGTGATATTTATAAAAGACTTGAACGTGAGATATTCGATATGTTTAAAACACATTGGGAAGATATTAAGGATGGTAAACTACAACTGACTCCTCAGGATCACAGTAAAGCTATTTATCGTAAGAAAGAAGAAGTAGACAAATTTGATTGTATTGATCTTGACAAGCCTTGCACTGCTAAAGAACTTTTGAACATACTTAAGGCAAGAACTTTTGGTAATAGAGGGTTTGCTTATTACAAGGATGAGAACGGTGAAAAAGTTTATGTGCATATTAAACTTGGCAGAACCAATAATTTTATAAATTAAGTTAGTAATTTGAACAATGTTCGGTCCATATAGATCTTAAGGCTTCTTCAAAAACTTTTGCGAAAGCCTCCGGTTTACATATTTTAGAATTAGTAAACTGTAATCTTAATTCTCTTCTATATTTAGCTAGCCTTGGTACATCATTAGCCAGCTCTACAACCTTTCTAAAGTATTCTTCTTTAGTATCAGCTACCAATTCAGGACAGCCAGCTGATTTGATGATAGAAGCTCCTGAAGCTCCCACCCAGGTAGCCCCATTTAAGGTTACTGTTGGTACTCCCATATGCAAACCATCCATCATTGTAGAACCACCTGCAAACGGAAATGGATCCAGAGCAATATCAACTTCATTAAATTTCATCAAGAACTCTGTTATAGGAGGCTGATTAACCAATTCCAAACGTTCAGCTCCAATTCCCTTGTCAGTAAAAATATTTCTTACATAATCGCATAAGGTTGGATCTTTGAGACTGGTCGCACAAGCATAGAACCTTGAATTAGGAACTGCTACCATAATATTCGCCCACATAGCCAAAACCTCATCATGAAGCTTAGAAAAGCGACTGAAAGATCCAAAAGTAACATAGCCATTAATTTCAACTGGAATTTTATCGGTGATAGGTAGGTCTGCCATCAATGGTTTGAAGGGATTAAAGAACTGCGGAAGTTGATATGGCTTCTCGACATAATATGGCTCCCATTTTTTCGGTGCCACATCATAATCGGCAATCACATAATCCATCTCTGGAATCCCAGTAGTACCAAAGTAATTTAGCCAACAAGCTTGTATTGGTGCAGGTTTTAGTGCATATAATTCCAGACGTCCTCCACCCACATGACCATGCAAATCTATAAGAATATCAATTTGATCAGCACACATCATTTCAAACACTTGCACATGACTTAATACATTAATTTCTCGCCATTTATCAGCCACATCCTGGAATTCATGAGTAACTTCATCTTTAGTTTGATTATCGCAATAAAAGAATAATTCAAACTCTTCTTTATTCATTACCTTAAAAACATCTAAAGCCCAATAATCAGCAGAACGGGCACGCATCATTTTAGATATAAATCCAACTTTTAATTTCTTATTAGGATCAGTATTTTTATTACGTAGTCTATCATCTACCTTGGTCGATTGCTTATATGGCAACACACACAGTTCATAACATTCCTTTGCAATCTCCAAGAAATGCTCATTAGTACTATTACGATCATGGTGCATCATGCTCAAAAGATAACTGTATCTTTCTTTAGTCGGTTGCATGCGAACTCCTTTCTTATAGGGTTCTACAGCATCATGAGCTCTTCCTACCATTAATAAGGTTTCACCATAACGAATACAAGCATCTTGAAGGCCAGGATTAAGCTCTAGCTCAACTTTAAAATAATTAGATGCCATTAAGTTATATCCTGAATCTTGCAAGATTATTCCAACTAAATAGTTCAGCATGGTTTGCTGAGGATATAATTTCAATGATTGAAGTAAATTATTATAAGCTAACTCTGTTTTACCTTGTTTGTAATAAATAATTCCAAAATTTCTATAAAGCATCGGATCATTATTATTAAGTTTCAATGCATTTGCATAATTCTCCAAAGCCTCATCAAAACGATTTGCATAATACGATGCATTGCCTTGATCAATATATGCTTGATAAGTTTTATCAATTTGCTCAGCCATTATTTTCTCCAAAACCTCATCTCTAGAGACATACGAGTCAAATCATTCTGAAAATTATAAGCACCACCATGAATTAAATATGGGCTAAAGACTAGAACCTCATCAATACCTGGATCTGGTCTGATCATATCCATATTACGAGTACTGCCAGTAACGGAAGGTACCGTATATGGAATGCCATTAACTTTAGCTCCTATAAGAGTTCTCTCTATCTCTGATTCTTTCCATCTGTGGCTACCTGGAACTAATGGAAGACTTGAATCAATAGAACTCCCAACAATAGGATAATAAATATTCACTGCATTCTTAAGAATATCAAGCCAAGGATCACGATGTGGAGGATTATAATCCTTACTGTGTGGGCGAATAATGCGAATAGCATAAGATCTCATATTACGATCTGGAGCTAGGCAAGTTACCTCTGTTCCTAGAATTTCTGAAATTCGTTGTTCAATCAATAGAATATCTACTCTAAATTTAGACGCATCAAGCCAAGTTTGAAAAGGAGCAATAGCAACTCTATGTTCAGCATCATTTACATAATGATGATATTTAGCTAAATCAAAATCTTCAAAGCTGGTTTCAATCTTTTTTATTTTAGTTAAAATTTCATATAGAATTTTTTTTAGATCTTGTTTTAATTCATTGTTAACATCATGATCTAAAAACGGAGCTATAGTATAGCCAGTATCCTTAAAGCTGCTATTCTCAGTTAAATCATCTTCATTATTAAGCAGAATCAAATCTTCACCATAAGCAGTAGCACTATCTACTTGAAATTCAAGCTGTTTATTTTCAATTAAAAAACTAACCGTTCTTTCTTGCTGAACTTCGCTCATATAGTAATTTATTCCCCTTAATACAAGCTTGCCTTAAATCTTATTCACTGAAAGTACAAGATCAATCTTTTGAATAATATCAGTGGATAATTCAATATCAATAGCTTTTATATTATCCTCTATTTGACCTACTTTACTTGCACCAGTTAAAGCTGAAGAAATAATTGGCTGACGCAATATCCATGCCAAAGCTAACTGTGATAACTTGATACCTAAATCATCAGCGATTTTAGCTAATTGAGCACAGATCAATAAATCAGACTCTTTTAAATGCCACATTGATTTTTTGAGATCTTCATTACTCGCCCGAGATCCTTGTGGTATTGCATTTAAATATTTTCCAGTTAAAACTCCTTGAGCTAAAGGAGAATAGGCAACTATTCCAATACCTAAATCCTTAGATTTGGTAAAAATATCTTCAGCACTACGATTCAGCATATTATAAAAAAATTGATTAGCAATGGGTAGATATTGCTGCTTAGACATTCCAATATCATTAGCTGATTGCATTTGCTGATTATCCCATCTACTTACACCCCAGTAAAGAATATCACCCTGTGCAACCAAATCATTAAGAGCAGAAAGAGTTTCTTCTAGTGGAGTTTCTACATCGAAACGATGGCACAGCAAAATATCTATATAATCTAAACCAAGATTCTTTAGTGATTGATGAACTGAATCACGAATATTCTTGCGAGACAGACCTCTTGCATTAATAGCATCATTTCTTGGCATAAAGCATTTAGTAGAGATCACAAAACTACTTCTATCTAAGCCTTTAAATGCTTTACCTAAGATAGTTTCAGCCTTACCATCAGCATAGCTATCAGCAGTATCAAAAAAATTAATACCTAGATCTAAAGCAGTCTTAATACAGTTAAAAGCTTCAGTCTCGCTAACAGTATCACCATATGTCAAGTAACTACCTAGCGAAATCTCACTAACCTTAAGTCCGGAATTACCTAAGCATCTATATTTCATGCTGCTGTCTCTTAATGCAACTATTAGACCACATAAAATTCAAAGCATCTGCATAATCTTTAGCATAATTCTTTGCATTCATTTTCCCGTTCTTAATTCTATCTCTTAAAGTTCTATTATATTCAAGGATCCTATCCTTATTAGCCGCAAGTTCGATAGCCGTCCTAATATAATCAGCTTCGTTATTAGTAACTAATTCTTCCAAACCAAGTGCCATAAGCATACTAGAAGCCGTTCTACTAGAAACCCGATCCGAGGTATTAGCAATAACTGGCACTCCCATATAAATTGCATCGATAGTCGTAGTACCTCCACTAAAAGGAAACGGATCAAGAGCAATATCTATCTTATTATAGGAGTTTTGAAAATTAAACTTAGAATCAGCGCCTTCAATGATAATACGATCTTCTTCTATACCATATTTCTTAAAACGAGCTCTCACTGTAGCAGTCACGATAGGCTCATTCAGATCAGCATACTTCAACATTAACTTAGATCCAGGAACACTCTTAAGTATTGAGGACCAAGTCTCATAGACCTTCTCACTAAACTTAAGATAGCGATGGAAGGAACCAAATGTAATGAAAGAATTAGTTAAACATGGTGGCTCTTGAATATCAGGCAATTCCATAACTTCATCTAATTGAACTTGAAACAAACCATTATCAATCCCACAAATTTCTTCTGTATAGTATTTCTCATCTCCAGGAAACACAGTATATTTAGAGGTAAGCAAATAATCCACTTCAGGAGCGCCAGTAGTACCATCAGAAGATAGCCATGTAGCTACTACAGGTGCAGGTTTACGTATAGCAAGCCCAGTGAATGGCTCTTTTCGTAAATCATAAGCAGCATTACCAGCTAGATCTATAAAAATATCAATTTCATCATCATGAATTATTTTAGCTAAATCATCTAAAGATATATCACCATAATTATTCCATTTAACACAGTTATCCATGATTTCATTAACATAGGTAGCTTTAATATCCTTGCAATAGGCAGGCAATTCATTCTCAGCGGGAACCTTAGCGTAACCATATATAGAGAATCTACTCTTATCCAAATACACACAGAGAGCCCTTACTCCAGCCCAATCTGTCAAACCATTACAAGAAAAAACACCAATTCTAAGATGGGGCTTATTAATATCAAAACGGGTATCATCATATTGAAAAATTGCAGGAGAATATTTTTCAATATAGCGTTTATGAAATAATTTAGCGTAATCTAACATATCTTGCATTGATGTATGTTGATCATAATGACAAAGTTGTAATATCATCCCAAGTAAAGTAAAACTATCAGCTTTAGTATTAAGAACAGCATTTCTTAGAGTAGCAATCATATCTTCAGCCCGACCTAAATATAAATAAAGGAAAGTCAAATCCATATGTATTGCAATAATATTAGGATTAAGATCAATTGCAGACTGGTAAATCTCTATACTGCGAATAGGGTCTATCGTATAACGTACTATTGTTGCAAAAAAATAATAGAACTCAGCTTGGTTTGGTCGAGCTTGAATTGCTATTTCCAAACTCTTGACAACCATATCTCTATATTGAGCACCTGATATTTGAAATAATGAATAACCAAATAATGCATATATCCAAGGATCTAAGCCAGCTTGTTCAACGTGCGTTTTCAATAAATTAACAACACCAACAAAATCTCTTCGATTAAATAACTGCTTAGCATTCTGACTTAATTGCATATCTAAATTTATATTAGCCTCTGTCATTTTTACAACTAATCTCCCACATCCATCTTAACGATTCACCAAGATCCATAGCAAAATTCTTAGCTGACATTTTACCAGTAGAAATTGTTTCTCTTAGATTCATGCGATAAGCAACTATACGTTCATAATCATTGGCTAATGCCACTGCTTTATTAATATATTCTTGTTCAGTCTTAGCCACTAATTCATCTAATCCATTAGCTATAAGCATTCCAGCTGCAACACGGCTGCAAGTGCGATCTGCCAAATTGGTTATCACAGGTATTCCCATATATAAACAATCGATAGTCGTAGTACCACCACTATAAGGGAATGGATCAAGAGCTATATCAACTTTATGATAAGCACAATAGAATTCATATTTATCTGCAGGACCGTCAAGAATGATTCTAGTTCGATCAATACCATAATTCTCAAAACGTTTATAGATACATTCACCGATAGCAGAATCATCTAGCATCGCATACTTGAGCATAAGTTTAGAACCTGGTACAGCCTTAAGTATGTCAGACCAGACTCTATATAAATTACTATTGAATTTAATATGACGATGAAAGGAAGCAAAGGTAACATATGAATTAGTCAAACATGGTGCAGCATTGACTTCTGGCATAGCCATAACTTCTTCCAATTGCACTTGAAATAATCCATTATCTAAACCACAAAGCTTCTCGTTAAAGAATTCTTTATCACCTTCAAATATTTGATGGCGAGATGTAATGAAATAATCCATTTGTTTCACTGCTGTAGAACCATTACTAGAAAGCCAAGTAGCAACTACAGGAGCAGGTTTTCTAATAGATAATCCCATTGGTGATTCAACTGATAAATCATAAGCAGTATAACCCGCTAAATCTATAAATATATCAATCTCATCATCATGAATAATTTGTGCCAGATCATCCAAAGACGTGTCAGGATAATCCTGCCATTTCACACAATTCTTCTGTATATCATCAACATAGCTAGCTTTAATATTTTTTCTATGTGCTTCCAGGGTCATTGCAGCTGGAGCTTTAGCATAACCATATAAGGAAAATTTTGTTTTATCTAAATATAGACATAAAGCTCTCACACCAGCCCAATCTGTCAAACCCTGACAGGAAAAGAATCCTATCTTAAGATGAGGCTTATTAATATTGTATCTAGCAGAATCATAACTAAATATTTTCGGATTAAACTTCTCTAAATGTTTTTTATAATATAGATCGGAATACTTGTATATTTCCTGCATATTACTGTTTGGATCATAATAAATATATTGAAGTAGAACACCAATAAAAACCAAGTCATTAGTTTGACGATAGGCTTCTTTCAAAACACGAGAAACTTCTTCAGGTTCACCTAAGACAACATGAAGCATAGCCAAATCCATATAGCATTGACCCAACTTAGGGTTTAGTTCGAGTGCTGTTGTATAAAAGCGAATGCTTTGCTGTAAATTAACAAGAAAGCGAACTATAGTAGCAAAAAAATAATAGAACTCAGCTTGATCTGGTTTAGCTTTGATTGCAACTTCAAGACTTTGCATCACCATGTCCTGATATTTTCTACCAGTTAATTGAAATAATGAATAACCAAATAAGGCATAAGCCCAAGGATCAAGTCCTTGTTTCTCTACATGCTTTTGCAAAAGTTGAACAACAGCCTCATGCTTGCCTTGATTAAAAAGCATTTTGGCTTGCCCAACAAAATCATGTTCTTGATTTAGTTGAATATCAGGCACTAGTTAAAATATTCACTAACTAGTGAGCTTAACTACATACACCGAAAAGCGTATAAGATAATCGGACGTTAGTTATTAAATGTATTTGTGAATATTGGCTTAGTAAGGTTAAGTAAATTGACGGGACAAAGTCTAAAACATAATTACCTAAAAACTTTAGAAACTAAAGCTAAAGAAGCTTTTGAACAGCAGAAATACATACAGGTTATAGAGCTCTGCAATCAATATCTCAAACAGGATTTAAAAAATCCATATATGTGCGCATATTTTGGATTCAGCGTTCTTCGATTAAAAAGTGTCAAAGAATTTAAATTAGCCAATGAATATCTGTCGAAAGCTATTAAAATGAAACCAGATGAGCCTTTGTTCTATGTTTTAATGGGCAATTTGATTAGAGATGCAGTTAAAACCGATAGTGCAATTAATTACTATATTAAAGCATTGCAACTAGACGTGAATTATCACGAAGCACTATATAATCTTGGAGTTGCCTATTGCAGTCTAGGAGAGATGGAGAAAGGAATTGATTTATTCATCAATGCAATAAGTATCAATGCTAATCTAAAATATTTGGAAGATCTAAATCATTATATATATTATGATCCTAGATATAAAAACAAAGACTTCCAAAAAGTTGCAACTCTATACTATCAAACACTTAAAGCCAAGCATAAAATTGAACCGTATACATATACTAAAGAAAGACTTGATCCTAATAAAACCAAATTAAGATTAGGATTCTTTTGTGGAGAGCATATTGATACTCCAACTTGGCCTTTTCTTGAACAAGTATTTCTTAGAATGAATAAAGATCACTTTGAGATCTACAATTACCTCAAACCTAAAAGACTAGACTATGAAACTCCTTCAGTACAAAACTTAAGGGGAAAATGCGATAAGTGGGTTTATTGTCATGAATTATCCACTCAGGCAACAGCTGAATTAATTCACAACGATAATATTGATATATTAATTGATCTATCTGGTTATTTACCAGGTGTCTATGGATTTGATTCTCTAGATCCAAGCATGAATGTTTTTGCTTATAGACCAGCTCCTGTACAAATCACTTGGTATGGCTTTTGGGGCACCTCTGGTTTCCCAGAAATGGATTATTTCATTACCTCTAAAGATGCTGTTCCTGAAGATCAAGAACAATATTTCACCGAAAAAGTTTATAGACTTCCGAATGCTCTATTACATTCTAGTATTGTAGATAAGTTACCAGATATAGAAGAAAGTCCCTTTTTGAAAAATGGCTATATTACTTTTGGATCATTTGCTAGAACTACTAAGCTCAACTCACATCAATTAAAAATCTGGGCGGATTTATTGAATAGAGTACCAGGTTCAAAACTACTCATTAAACACGCCTTACAACCAATAGAATATATCAGCAAAAGAGTTCGCAGTGAACTGGAATCTCATGGCTGTGATGGTAATAGAGTAGAATTTGAATATAAACCATGTAAAAGATTTGAATTCCTAACTTCTTACAATAAAATTGATATAGCCCTAGACACCATCCCTTTCATTGGTGTTACAACTGCCATGAACGCAATCACCATGGGCGTTCCAATAATAACTAAGCATGGAGATACTGTTGTCGGTGGCGGTACTGCAAGTATACTTAAGACTCTAGAGCTAGATGAATTTATTGCTCAAACTGATGAAGAATATATAGACTTAGCTGTGAAGCTAGCAAATGATCCTGAGAAATTACAAGAATTTAGAAAAACACTTAGAGCAAAGTCTTATCAATCTTCATTGAATGTAGATACTTTTACTAAAGACCTAGAAGATGCTTTTGATTTTATTTGGAAGGATTGTTGCCAGAAATAATTATTTCTAGACTGCAACGAGGTATCAAAAATCGTCATCCTGAGGAGCCTGCGAAGCAGGCGACGTCAGGATCCACTCCTAATAAATTTATTCTCAATAAATAGTGGATCCTTACGGTCGGGCTTCGCCCTCCCTCAGGATGACGAACTAATCTTTTAATTGAATAAGAAACTTACTCGATCTGTGCAAAACCGTTCTCAAGTGCTTCGGTAAGATAGAAATGTCCTTTCTCTGCAAGCATACCTATGACATTAATATTGCTATAGTTTTGGTTACGAATTTGGGTTCTTAATTCATCAATATGAGAGATAGCATCAACAGTAAGATTAGGGAAACCTCTATCAGTAGATTCTGCTTTAATAAAGTTAACCTTATGTTCATCAGTAATAATTTTCATTGCCTTCAACTCATATAGAGCAAGTTTGCAAGGATCACCTTGATAATCATGTAACCAAAGGCTAACGCAGATAGGATAACCGTTCTTGGTAACTGAAGCAGGACAATAATTAAAGTAATTTACAACTCTAAAAGTATGCATTCCGGGTTTAAAGCAATATGCATAATATAGATTAGAAACTTCTGGTGGTTTATCAAGCAATATATTTACGAAAGCAGATTTAATAAACTCAGGTTTACGTTTAGCTACTTCTAAACCAAGATACTGAGCTAAGACTGGATAGCCTCCATTCCAATATAAATTCTCAATATTATCAATGCTATGTTTTTGTCCTTCGTGAGTGAAGTTTACTTGCTTACAATCTTTTCCATCTAATTGAATATTATCTATATTGGCATTAGTATAGAATTCAACACCATGCTTCTTCAGCTTCTCCATTAAAGCATCAATAACATGATACATACCAAATTTCTTAGGATAGATCAAGCGTCCTGGTCTTAAATAACAAGGTGGCAATGAAAACTGGTCAGGGAAAGCAATACGAGGTCTTACTGCAGTTGCATTCATCAAACCTTCAACTTCAGCTTGATCAAAGATCACAACTCTACCTACAGGGATGACATGAGTAGCCATAGGATCTAAATTAACTGGATCAGTATGATAATGCTTCTCAACTATACCCTTAAAAACACCTTCGTAGAGAGCCTTACCAAATTTACCTAGCAGGAAATCCTTGACATTCTTATAATCTTTTGGATCAACGCTATTCTTTAACTGTAAAAATAAATCACCAAGATACTTAGCTTTAGTTACATCATCTAAGCTTCTAAGGTCGACGAAAGGAGTATGCACTTGTAATTTATCATTATAATAAGTACCAGAAACGTCGCGTAAACCACCACACATATACTCCCACTCATTTTCACCAAGTATATCTATGAACAAACTATCGATTTCTGGCTTGTTAGTTTCAGTATAAATATGAACTTCATAATCAAAGACAATATCATTGCCATATTTAAGGCTTCTATATAAACCTCCCATTTCATTAGCTTTCTCTAAAACTACTATGCGATGTTTTGATTGTTTTTTTTCTTTATAGTGCAAAGCCATCATTAGCGAAATAATGCTGCCACCGACAAATACTATAGTTTTCTCTTCTGATTTATTCATGGATCCTAAGCCTATATACATCTACTACCACAGATCTTGCTCCAAAGCTCTCCTTCTGAGCTATAAGCATTTCATTAAATCCTAAAGCTGAATTGTCCGTACTAGTACCAAAATCAAAGAATAACTTAGTTTTATAACAATCGCTAATCAAATAATCTATAATCAAATCCACAGCCCCTAATTGGCGACCGGCTTCTGTACTAGAGATATATTGAGTTTTAGCTACTAGATCAGTTTCATAAACCAAAACACCTGCAAGCATTAGTTCATCCTTATATGCAGCAAAGAGTTTAATATTCTCAGGGAAACGACCTTGTAAAAGCTGCATTTCAGCTACATTATGGACAGGGACCGCATCGTATTTCTCTTCTAGTAAACTTTCCATCATAGAGAAGAAAGTTTTCAGGTCATTAGATTCTCTAACCACAAGACCTTCTTGCTTAGCTTTCTTAATACAGCCTCTACGCCCCTTAGTGAATTTAATCACATCTTCTAAACGAATAATACTGGTAATATCTCGTTTCAAAAGTTCTGCACCTAATTTATTCAGAGCCCAAACATCATCTTCACTTGGTCTACGATGATAAATATGCGGCATAGCTTTATATACAAGCTCTTTAATGCTCTTGGATTTCAAGAAATCTATTAAATATTTCAGGATATTATACATTCTCAGAGTCTTAACATCATCACTAATAATCAAACCTCCAAAAGTCAATCCCTGATGACTATATACAATATCATTCTTCAGATTTGCAGGAAATAAAGCAATAAGATTCTCGCCTTCATAAACCATCAAAGAATGATCATTAAAACGATCAGCATGATATTCCATATAGTCACGCTTAAAGAAGAAATGAGCATTGCGGGCATTAATAACAAAGTTATCCCAGAGAGCTTTATATTTAGGCTCGTACAAGACTACTGTGATTTCTTTAGTTTTATCCACAACAGTCAAATTCAACTCCTAAGACCTTATTTCCTTGTTTTATTAATTCTTGAGTATAAGTAAATCTTCTCTTCTATTAGCCATCGGTAAATCTTCAGCTTGCGGTAATAGATATGTTTCAAAACCAAAGCTTCTATATCTTTGGAGAATACCAAAAATCAAACCATCATCAATCTTCTCATAGAAATCTGGGAACTTAGTAGCTTCTGGCGGCGGAGTATCAGTCGTCTTAGTAAAAACATGATGAAAATCAAGTCCTGTTTTAGATTGAAAGAAACGATTACGTTTAGTAAGATTCTGTAAGTCTCCGATTAGAAATAGTCCTCCATAATTAAGCAACTCTAGAACTTTATCAATAAAATTATATGGATTAGAATCCATAGTCACATGGTGCATAACGCTATAAGCTACAGCCACATCAATCTTACCGTAATAATCTTTAAAGTCTTGAAAATTTTCAGGAAATTTACCTGGTACTTTCTTAATACAAGCTTTATTAGGAAGCAAATTCAGCATCTCTTGAGAATCATTCAATAACAAGGTTTGATTGTAAGCTTCTGCATTATCTATCATATGATCAGCAAGATCACTACAGCCACAACCAATATCAAGTACCGTGATTCCTTCTCTATTTAATTTAAGTTTAGAATTTATATCTCTAAAGATATTTATTTCTTTGCCTTCCCTGTAAGCATCGGGAAAACCAATTTTTTCATAGCGACTAAGGCTAGGATTATTAGCCCGATCTTTAAAACTTTCATATGTAATTCCTTCATAATTATTAGATGGTGTTGAGCTCATAGTTTTGGAAAAAATCTTTGATTACTTTACAGCTATATCTTATTTCTTCCTCACTATGATGCGCATCTAACGGCAAACTTAACTCTTCTTGGCTGAGTAATTCTGTTATCTGAAAGCTATCCACCAAATAACCTAGATCTTTATAAGCTGCTTGTAAATAGAAAGGTAATGGATAATGAATATTGAATCCTACCTTGTTTTTTTGTAAATGCTCTATCAATTGTTTTCTTCTGTTATCTTTCACTCTAACAGCAAAGACATGGTGAACAGGTTTCACATCATCAAGCACAGCAGGTAAAACTAAACCTGGAATATTTCCTAATTCTTGATGATAAATTTTAGCTAGCAGGCGACGTCTATCATTGCAGAAATCAAGATTAGGAAGTTTCACAGAAAGAAACGCAGCTTGCAATTCATCCAGTCTTGAATTAGTACCTTGAACTTCATGATGATATTTTATTTCTGAGCCATAATTTCTCAACTTAGCAATTTTGCGAGCAAGCTCAACATCACTAGTAGTAATCATACCGCCATCACCAAAAGCTCCAAGATTCTTAGTAGGGTAGAAACTAAATCCCGCAGCATGTCCTATAGATCCTACCTTACGTCCCTTGTAAGTAGCACCATGAGCTTGCGCTGCATCTTCAAAAACTTTCAAATTAAATCTTTTAGCCAGATCCATAATAGGATCCATATCTGCTGGCTGTCCGTATAAATGAGTCAGAGCGATCGCTTTAGTTTTATCAGTAATAGCTGCTGCTATAAGATTAGGATTAATATTATAAGTTCTCTCATCTATTTCTACTAAAACCGGTTTGGCTCCTAGTTTAGAAACTGCTAGAGCTGTAGCAATAAAACTATTAGCAGCAACTATCACTTCATCACCAGGACCTATATCCCAAGCCTTTAATGTTAATTCAATAGCTTCTAATCCATTAGCCACGCCTAGCGCATATCTAACTCCACAGTATCTCGCAAAATCATTTTCAAACTTAGCTAATTCTTGTCCAAGAATATAATTCGAAGATTTCATTACTCGCGCGTAAGCTTGATCTAATGCTAATCTTGAATCTTCATAAGCTCTATCCATATTCAAGTAAGAGACTTCTTTAACTGTAATTGATTCTTTTTGGAATTCTAAAAACTCCTTATAATCACGAATATAATCCATAGCGCTATATTCATCAGAAGCAAGAACTAAACAAACTGCATCTTTAGAGAAGTTCTTTAATACACGCCAATATCCAGGAGGTAATCTAAGACCTTGTTCTGGATTGTTAAGTTTGAAACTATATCTATTGCCATAACCTTGTAGATCAATCTCAAAACTACCAGATATAGGAATAATCAATTGATGTAATTCTCTATGAGCATGAAATCCTCTTAGTTCGTTCTCTCTAAGTCCATAAATATAGTAGACTCTAGACACTATGAAACCTATTTCTTTAGAAGCTTCAGCAACACCAATCGAACCATTACCAGCCTTACAATGAATAGCTTTCATAGGTATCATCCGAGGTTCTAAAGCAGGATTTGCTAAGGGTATTGGTTTTTGATTTATGAAAGGTTCGAAACTTAATAAAAACTCTATGACACCATATCCCGGCTTGAGCTTTGTGCCCTTTTGCCATGAGTGAGGAATGGGTAATTTAGATTTGCGTATTGGTGGCTTGTACATAAGTCAGCTATAGCTATAATCGGTAATTATCTCTAAAGCTTTCTACCCTTGATGCTCGATTATTTTGTAGGCTCTTAGAATTAGAATGTCACCTATTATGGGGAGATTAAATTGAAATTAACTCTATTAAAGTTCAAATAAATATACACCCTAGACTATTTGTACTACACTAAATACTTGAAACTATGCTAACGAACGCCAGACAAAGCAAAATAGAAAGGGTCATAGCTCAAAGGCAGCAGACCATTGTAATTCTGGAAGATATCCATGATCCACATAACGCACAAGCGGTAATTAGAACCTGCGATTGTTTTGGAGTGCAGACTGTCTATTTTATTTTTGAGAAGGAGAAAGCTTTTAATCCCACCGAAATCGGCAAGCTCACTTCTAGCTCTGCTAATAAGTGGATAGATTATAAGATCTTCAACTCTACCGAAGAATGCTACAAAGCAGTTCGTGATTTAGCTTATCCAATCTTTGCGACGGTAATTAACGATAAAGCAGAGTCTATTTTCAAGGCTGATTTTACTCTTGAGAAGCTTGCTATTGCTTTTGGCAGTGAACAGCGAGGTCTCTCAGAGAAAGCTATAGCTAATGCAGATCGTTTATTAACCATCCCGATGTCTGGCATGATCCAGAGTCTTAATCTCTCCGTTACAGCAGCTATCATATTGTTTGAGATCACTAGACAAAGACACTTAGCAGGAATGGAGAAATTCTCATTAAGTCCTCAAGAGCAAGCAGCTCTGATAGAAAGTTTCAGTAAACGCTAATCCCTAAACGTACTCATAGCAAACACACTGCACCCTCTCTCAGCGAGTAATTTAGCCAAGGTTCGTAAATGCTTATGTCCAATGACGATAGGATGTAGTCCAGACTTGAACTTGAGAAACTCATCAGCAATAAATTTATCACGAAATTCACTCCAGCTCTGGGTCTTAATTCTAATCTTAGTAGTGATAAATTCTAATTCAGGATATTGTTTCGCTTCGAGTGTAGCGTATAAGCGAGGGATTTTTATGCGCTCAGCAGCAGCTTGCAGAGATTTATCCAGCTCAGTATTCATAAGCTTATAAAGTGAAGCTATTGGACTACGAATAATCACTCGCTGGTTTATCAATGGTGCTAGATTTAGCTCGGCAATCACTTGTTCCACAATCAAATCAATAAGCTCTAACTTCTTCTCATCACAATCCCGCAAGAGTATTCTAAGGATTCTGTCATTCTCTTTCATTGGAATCACAGACTCAGTAATCAGTGAATTATAGAGAACTGCATAAATTATAAACTGCAAGATAGCACTAAGCGGTTCTGAAGCATAGACATGCAAAAACGGCTTATCAGTCTTAAGTAAGTGTAGAACAGCTTCTAGTGGATGATGTCCTCCTAGTGCAAAATCATCCTTAGAATAATTCTTATAATCATCAGAATAGAATAACTTAGAAGAACCTTCCTTAAGAGCATCACCAAGAGCTAGCTCCTGATTGGAATAGAGGTTAATCAAGAAATCAATTAAAGTTCTACTGGTTCGAGAATAACTTAAGCCTTTAAAATTATCTCCTTGATGTTGTTCACCAATTAAAATCGCGATAGGTTTATCATCATCACCTTCATGCTTCTCTAGCAAAAATATAGGCAGAGGATTATCCTTAGAATGGGAGAAGTCTCGAATAAGCTTTTCTATTAACTTAGATAATTGATGAAAACTGATATTAGGATTATCAGGAGCACTATAATCTTCTGGGATACCATTCTGTGACAGGTATTTAGTGTCTACATCTTTCTTCAGCTCTTCTAGTCTAGCGTTCATGAGTTTCTTAACTTCATCTTAACGCAAAACTGTTAAAAGCAATAGAGGCGTAAAAAGCTAGAGATTTATTTATGGTAAGTGTACAAGGTAGTGGCTCAGCAACCCCAACTGGCATTAAAAGAGATCCAACAGCAGCTGCCGCAACGGCAGTCACTAATACTGTAACAGGAGGAGCTACAAGTGTAGTAACGGCAGCCGCAGAGACAGGTAAAGCAGTTGGAGCACTTGATTGGACTAAAGTTAAAAGTGAAACAGAAACAGCTAATACAGCTAGGACTAATCAAGCTCTAGCATCAGTCACAGCACCAACACCGCCACAACAACCAAATCAAATGGCAATGATGGCATGGCAAGCATTAAGTGGTATAGGTCCATTGCTTTCTGGCATGTTTAAGAAAGCTAACAATAATGGCAATGGAAATTCAAACAACAAACCACCTAATTCACAAAACACAAATCCAAACCCTACTAATCCTCCTAAATCACATGAAACTAGTGATATTAAAGATGTTAAACCTTCTAAAGAAGATCAATCATCAACATCAAAACCTATTGAAGAACAAAAAACTACCATTCAAACAAGAATAATAGGTCCTGAAAATATATCTTCTTAAATAATTCTATTTACAGAAATCAAGCAATTTCTACTTGTAATTTATCTAATTCTTTTTTGCGCACTTCATCATTAGTGCGTTCTGCAACTAAAGCAGTATCTTCTTTTTTAGTTTCAGGTTTTAGTTCTGCGACCTTCTTCTCTTCTGCAACAGGCTGGGTTGTTGGGTTTTCTTTTTTAGGTTCAGCTTCAGTTATTTTCGTTTTCTCTGGAAGAGGATCTTTAGTAATTTGAGCTCTCAATACAGCATCTAAATGTTTAAAAGCTCCATGGGCATCTATGGCACCAGAATGACAAGCACCAGTAGTCACTAGAACGTCTTGATGACTTTTATTAGCTTCAGCAGCACGCCCAACTAAATTAAATTCATGAATTGCTCCTCCTACACTCACAAATCCTTCATCATGCATGCTATGTCCACCATCATTACGATTAGAGTTACCATGTGCTTCTGCATGCACCCATAATAATTGATTACCTCCTGCTGCTTTAGCACTTGCATCTGCATCCTTAACTGCTTTTTCATATGCAGCTTCACTACCTACACGTACAACATTCAAACCAATAGACCTCATTGCTACTTCCATTTTGTCTGCACCTTCGCTAGTACCAACATGATAGTAACCAGATCCATCTTCACCAACTAAAATAATCCCAGTACCAGTAACTCGATTACTGCTGCTTGCAGCAGCTGTAGTATCACTCAAACCTGATCCAATTCCACTAAGAGTTGCTGTATTAGTAACGTGAGGTGTTTGATATTGACCATCACCAACAGACATAGTCTTACCGTCTAAGTTATTTACAATACTCCCTAAACTTTGTCCTCTAGCTATTCTCGCAGAAATCTGTTCTGCAATAATAGTTCCAGCTCCTGTACCAAAAGCAACACTTCCTGAATCTGAAGCACCTAAAACAGTAACATTATTAGGTTTTTCTTTACCCTCAAACAGTTTTATGGCTCCCATGTAGCCAGCTCCTGCAGGATCAGAACCTCCACCAGGACCTCTATAATTTATATTTCCATTTGCAACCGCTAGTCCGTTCCAACCATTGCCTCCTGTAGCACCCATACCAAAACCACCAGGGAAGAGACTTAGATAAGGATTGAACTTAGATCCAAACATACCAGGAGGTAAAGCAGTACCCAATCCTAAATTATTTGCATTTGCAAGCGCAGCTTTAAGTCTCGATCCACTATGATCCGCTGTTAATAATTGGTTTTTCTCTTCACCCTTTCCTGTTGCAGCAACTTCATCTGCAATATTATTCTCAGATTTAGAATCATTTTTACTTGCAACATTGCTAATAGCCTTAGCAGTAACACCATTAGCAGTATTACCGGCTTTAGCTCCCAAGCCATTAGTTATTTGTGATCCACTAAAAGTCATAGACTATCTCTAGTAATCACTTAAACATAGCTTGATTAAGTTTCAATTAAGACCCCTAAAAGGGATGCGACCTGGCTCCGGGTGAAGACAGGTCGCTGGATGTCGGCGAGAATTGCACTCTAGTTATTCACTAGAGGTAAGAGGTTCAATGCCAGTCTGGCATTCATGTTCGACTGCTGGCTTAAAGTAGCGGCACTACTTCTTAAGATGTAACTCTTAACAGCAGCACTCGCTTCAGCGGCATAGTTTGAATCCATAATTCTGGATCTACTAGCTAGTGCATCTTCTTTCTGCACACTTAAACTCTCTAAATTAGCAGTGAAAGCATTCTCCTTAGCACCCATTGCGGATTGTGCTGCAGAGACATTGTCCAGGGCATTATCGACACCGGCTAAGATGTCATCGAGGTTACCATGGACTACATCGATATTGTTTAATGACACACCAGCACTGCCACCAGAATTACCTTCATTGATATTACCGCTGCCAGTCGTAGATGATGTACTAAAGTTTCCACTTAAATTTATCCCCGAAGTATCACCGGCATTGCTGCCGGTTTGGATATTGAGAGTCCCCGAAGAACCATTGAGGAGAGACTTCCCGTTAAAACTTGTGTCACTTGCGGCATCATCAATATTACTGAGCTTTTGATTAATTTCATTTTGCAGAGCCTGCTTCTCAGTACCGCTCAGCGAGCTATCTCCAGCCTGTATCACCAGAGCCCTAATACCTTGCAGATTATCACTGATAGAACTCAGTCCTGCTTCTGCTGTCTGTACCAGGCTAACACCATCGCCAATGTTCTTCTCTGCTACCTCATAACCTCTAATGGAAGACCTTAAAGTCTCCGCAATACTCATACCAGCTGAATCATCAGCTGCTTTATTAACCCTAAGACCAGTTGCTAAGCGATCGATTGCCTGTGCTAAACCCTTATTCTGTTGCGTAAAACTTCTACTAATAGCAGCGTCGTAAACGCTGAATCCTATCCCCTGTAACATCCCTTAAATCCCCCGATACTGTATATATACACAGATCAGTGGATAAGATAACACTATAAGATTAAATGTGATTAATTTTCATTAACTAAATACTATTATCGGCGGATTTGAACAGTTCTTGAATGAAATTTCTCTCATATTTCTCATTAATTTGCTATAATATAAATACTAATTATAATGTCCATAGCCTCTATTGCATCCAATATTGTTTACGGAGCTCTGTCCAAAGTGACAGTAACATTTTCTTTTTTGTTACAAAAGATTGGCTTAGGAAAAAAAGTTGACAAGGAGAAACAACGAGAACTAGCTAAAGATTTACATAAAGTCACTTTAGTAGAAGCCAAGCCTCCTCCGCTTGGTGAAGATGATAGTTCATGGGTAGAGAGAATCATTGGTCTTGAGAAAACTTTTTATGCTGGTTCGCCTTACGCCAAAGTGCCATTGACCCTTAACGATCTTAAATTCATTAAAGAACAACTTGGTGCAAAAATAACGGATGTTGAAATCGAAACAGCTCCCGGTAGAAATTTAATTGCTTATGAACTTAAACCCAGAGATGGCTCATCACAACAGTCATATGTAGTGCTATCAGGAATTAGAAGTAGCGCAAAGTTTAAACTTCCCTTAGTAGAACAATTACTCAAATCACGTATACCAGTAATTTTAGGAAACTATAGTGGAGTAGGTTCGAGTTACGGACTAAATATTAGTCACTCAACTATTACTAGAGATGCTAGGTTCCTCATAGAAAAAGAACTTGATAAATACAAAAAACTTGGCGTTATAGGACACTCACTTGGCAGCGCAGTCTCAGCACGAGTCTTAGCTCAGCTCTCAGAAACCAGGCCAGCAGACTTGTTTGGAGATATAGTCATGGTGTCTCCGTGGGATACATTTACTGACGTTATCACAACTTATCCAGGTCCTTGGTTGAAACCTCTTGCTCCGCTTCTTAGCTGGTACAGTTACCAAGTGCTTCATAATAAAAAAACACGAGCAAATGTTTGGGACACAGGTACTAATTTGACTGTTGCTATAAAAAATATTGCTCAATATTTAGAAAAATATCATATACCTGAAGAGCGCAAATTACGTATTCATTTACTGCATGGCACTGAAGATCCTATCGTACATATAAGCCAGGCAGAAGCACTAGAACAAAGGATTAAACTTGAAATCTCTAAACTTCCAGCAAGAATTAGAGATCATTTTGAGATTAAACTTCATAAACTTGATGGTGAAAGGCATTTTAGTGATTACGATAGTTCTAATTTACCAATAAAACACATTCTACCTATCATAAAAACATAAATAAACTCGCTTTAATCTTAGTTATTTTCATTTAGCCTCATGGAATATTATTAGAAGCTTGTCAAAAGCCCACTAATAAATGGAAAATCTAGGGATCTTAATAACAATTTTTGGTATTTCAGTGGTAAGCCTAGGATCTTGGGCCTTATTTCAGTTTGCACCTAAGATTCAAGGAATGTTAGACAGTAATAGTATGTTAGGAGGAGATCAGGATTCTGCTAATAAATCATTACAACCACTTTATAAGGTTTTTTATAAGTTTGCACATAGTTCATCCAATGCCTGGATTGATTGGATATTAGCCCAGGATAAAGATACTCAGGATAAAGCATTTGATAAATTGCAATCATATTTAGAAGGATCACCTGAGGAATTAGGAATCGCAACCCAGGAAGTAATTAAAGCTGTAATTAGGTTTAAAAACCCAAATAGCTTTGATATATTAAGTAATTTACTAATCAATGTCAGACTTCACTTGGGGCTACTTCAATGCATAGATTTATTTTACCTGGACCTATGCAAAGGAATCATAGAGTTGGATACAAACAGAGGCACTAAAGTTTTAACCAATGAATTACAAGTATTAAAGCAAAGAGAAAGCAAAGAACTAGCTACAGAGGATTTTAAAATTTCTATCATTAAAGCTCTTGGTAGCATCAAAGTTGTCAATGATGAACTTAGAGAAATATTTGTAAAGATTATTACTGATAGAAACTTTGGCGGATTAATTAGAAAGGAATTAATAAGAGCCCTAAAAGATCGCGAAGACAGTCTCACAGAATACATCTATGTACGTGCGCTAGAATCACACTTAGACTCTAGTTCACAAGTTCTCAACAAAGATCATCAGACCGTTCTAGAAGAGCTGTTTAATAGTTTCAAACATTTTATTAGCAAGAATAATAAAACCGTATGGGATCTGTTAATCAAATCTTGCTACAACGATTCTACTCGAGAATTATTCACTGGTCTAATTATTAACATGGTCATCAATCCCCAAGAGAACTTTCATGAAGACCAGCTTATGGATCTCTTGAATTCTCAGGACCCAGTGAGAGACGGCTTCAGAGGAGCATTAGCTGAAAGATTTAAAGTAACCAATAATGAACTAAGTATTTTTAGATCAAAACTTAAACCTGAAGATATAACATTTAATCAAGACATTTTAGTTTTAGAGAAATCCAAAAAAACCAAAGTTGTTACGGTAGAATTGCTACCTATTTACTACAAAATTGAAGAGATGTTAAATCAAGAACTTAATCAAACAAATAAATCAGAGCGTAAGTCTAAACATGCAATCAGCCTAATAACAGGAACTGGTAACGATGAAAAAATATACATACTCAGAGGTCTTGCTGCTAACGGCAATAGAAGCTTTGTATATATTGATTTAGCTCAAATGATTCTATGCTCAACTGAACTTAATAAATTAATCAGTACCATTAGCAACAGCAAACCTTCAATAGTATATATCGATAAACTTCTTGAGGTTTTTAAGAAAGATCTAGATGCAGAGGAAGAAATTGGATTAAAACATTTCCTCAAATCAGTCAGAGAGCTTTCTATATTACCAACTGTAAGTTTCTTCGGTGGTCTTTCTATAGCAGAATCTGAAATAGCAGAACACAAGGGATTGTCTACAACAATTAATACTGGTGGCAAAGGAAGCTATAAAATATTAATGAACATTGATAAACCAGATCGTAAAATTAGAGAAGAAATGATGCAGGATGCATTTAAGAAAATTAGCCTGGAAAAAATAGATGACTCATTTAGTTTAGATGCCTTACTGGAAGAAACTGAAAATATCTCGCTACTTAAATTTCTATCATTCTTCATTGATTTCCTAGAGAAATCATTAATGATTCATGGCAAAATTGAGAATATTAAGAGCATAGATGACGAGGCAACAGTTAGTGACAACGAGAATCCTAATGACAAACCAGCTATGCAAGAAGTATTAAATTAATTTTGGTATTAAGCCATCCAAAAACTAGTAACATAATTTGTCAGTCGTAATATTATAAAAATTACTGCAAGAACCTTATGCTTAGGTAAATTACTCCTATCTATAATAGTTTTACCACCAGTAATACCCAAAGCTATATAAAAAAGAATGACGAGAAGAGAAACACAAGCATGAAAAATTACAAATGCACTAGGACTGGGCGCGGCAACTTCATCTATAACAGTCTCTACCGCATGTCTTTGTAATTCGATAATTAAAACCAGTGCTACATCAATAACAAAAGCACTGAGCATAATTGGTATATGGACTTCAAGTTTACGGTGAAACAGAATACCAATGGTGATTAAACAAACTACAAAACTAGAAACTAGAATTAGCATTAATATAAAGATATCATGGTTTTTAAGGAAGTCTAGTAGAATATTATTGTGCAAAAGCAAGAGTTCATCCACAATCTCTTTAGTCGTATAGCCGGGAAATATGATTTCCTCAATGATCTCATGACCCTATCACTGCATCGCCAGTGGAAGAAAATATTAGTCAACGATGCTGCTATTGGAATTAAAACGAAAGGTGCAAAAGTGTTAGATCTCTGTACTGGCACGGGAGACATTGCTGAAATCTGGATTAAGAATCCTAATGTTAGTGAAGTCATCGGATTAGATTCTTGTGCGCCAATGCTTAAAGTAGGTTATAGCAACTTAGAAAAAAAATATCATGGTTCTCCTCCTAAATTAAAAATGATTGAAGGAGATGCACTTGAGATCCCTTTCCCTGCTAACTACTTTGATGCAGTAACAGTGGGATTTGGATTAAGGAATGTAAGTGACTTGGTGAAAGCGATTCAGGAAATACATAGAGTACTGAAGCCCGGCGGTACAGTTGCAAGCTTAGATCTCGGACATCCTAATATTCCTCTTATAGATGCTATTTATAAAAGAATATTCTTGAAAATTATTCCAGCACTTGGATCAGGCTTTGCTAGTGACAAAGATGCCTATCAATACCTAGTCAATTCATTAAATAACTGGCCTCGCCAAAAGCAATTAGCACAAGGGTTCTATGACCTAGGCTTCTCACGTAGTTATTACCGAGATTTAATGCTTGGTACAATAGCAATTGTCGCAGCACAGAAGTAATCTATAACGAACTTAGCTTAACGTTCTCTTCAGGGAGCTTACTTAAAACAGACTCAGTAATATAGGAACCAACAAATTCACCATTAAGGTATTGTTTCACTGTACCCTTACCAATTATATGGCCAGATTTATCAAGCTTAAAATCATTAATAGCTCTAACAAACCAATAATCACCATCTTTCTCTAATTTAGTCTCTATCTCCCAATGTAGAGAATCATCATAACCAAAATCTATAGCCTTATTTCTAACTAATTCCCATTCATAAGCTTTCCACTCAGGGAAGAGCTTACCACTTATATTATGAATCACAATCTCAGATTCAGATTCAAGACCTTTACTAACATAATCACAATCAGACCAAATAACCTTAGTAGCTACTTTCCATTCACCCACTAGCTCTGATCTTACTTCAGACTTACTAGCTATCAATTGAAATGCAGTAGCATCTACTTTATTAGTTTTGAGAGCCAATAAATTTAACGCCAATATGAACGCTAATGAAATTCTACGCATTCACCTTGATATATCGGTATTTGCGAGGGAAGCTGAATAGGCTAAAGAAGGGAGCCGTCAGGATGACGAACTTAACAGCTCTTTAAACACCATTGGCATCTCCGCCAAAAGCCTTAACCGTTTCTTAGTAATAGGGTGCTGGAACTCAAGCTTGGCAGCATGCAATAAATGCCTGTCCAAGATCTTCTTAAATTTAAAATTCTCTGCATAAATAGTGTCTCCAAGAATCGGATAACCCAGATGCGCCATATGCAAACGTAATTGATGAGTACGCCCAGTTAAAGGCTCAAGCTCTAGGTGAGAATATTTATCGTAAGCTTTAAGTAATTTATAGTTAGTTACTGCCTGCTTCGCTCCATACTTCGGACTCTCAACCACTTGCCATATTTGCATAGTATTAATTTTTTGCTTGAGCTTTAAATAGTTCTCTATTTTACCCTGCTTAGGATGCTGCCATTTACCATCGACAATAGCCTCATAAGTTTTTTTAATTTCCTTATCCTTAAACATGCGTGTAAGTTCTTTGAGTGCTTCTTGTTCTTTAGCAAAAATACAAAGTCCGCTAGTTTGTCTATCAAGTCTATGAACTGGATTAAAAGACTTATGTCCTGTAAACTTCTTCAACTCATGATGTAGATTGGTTTCTGCTTTAGCTTCAGTTGCCATAATTGGATGTCCTGCTTCCTTGTCATAGACCAGAATATAATCATCTTCATAAACAATTCTTGAAGCTTTAATTTCTAATTTAGCTTGCGCTTCTGTTTTAATATAAGTGAACTCAACCTTGTCCTTAGTTGGATCAATCTTGCGAGATGCATATCTTTCAATCTTGCCATTCACTAGACAAGCACCACGTTCAAGTGCTCGTTTGATCTCACGATTAGTTAGATCAGTATATTTTTCTTTAATGTAAAGAAGTAGACGCATTTTTTCAAAGCTGCTATCATTATATCTGTAAGCTCAACAAAGTCGTTGAGGTGTCACTGAAAATGATGTTTTCAGTATGACTCTATAAAAGGAAGTTAAAAATGAATATAGAAACACTGCCTCTGGACAAGGGAATAAAGAATATAGAAGAGAAAACTATGGATACTAACCAAGAATGGCCTGAATATACTTTAGAAGGACAAACTTGCTACAACGCAGCTACTTGCTTCGCATTGAATAGGAGACAAGGTTTACACACTAACGAGAAGATAGACGATACTTTACTCTCGTATCTCAATACTTGTAAGCGCGAAATCATCATGGAGATTCCTTTACGTCGTGATGATGGAACGCTGATGCCAGTTAAAGCATATCGAGTACAGCACAATAATGCTCGCGGACCTTTTAAGGGTGGGATTCGTTATCACCAGGACGTGGATCTAGCAGAAGTGCGTAACATGGCGAACCTAATGACCTGGAAGACTGCACTAGTGGACATTCCGTTTGGGGGAGCTAAGGGTGGTATCGCAGTTAACCCTAAAGAACTTTCTGAACATGAATTACGCCGATTAACTCAAGCACTAGTATCTCACCTTGGTGGAAATATTGGACCACATGTAGATATACCTGCTCCAGACGTTAACACTAATCCACAAATCATGTCATGGATCTATGATGAATATGCAAAGGGTCACCCAGATTCATCTCCACTTGCTGTAGTCACAGGTAAGCCAGTCGAGATCGGTGGTTGCTCTGCTAGACTCGAAGCTACAGGACGTGGCGTAGCAATAATGCTTCGTGAATATTGCAAGCTTAAGAATATTAATCCTAAAACTATGAGAGTTGCTGTTCAAGGATTTGGTAATGTAGGTTACTATGCAGCTAAAATTATTAGTCTTGAACTTGGCTCAAAGATAGTCGGCATCAGTAACGCCATCAGCGCAGTAGTCAATCCTAACGGTATTGATGTAGAAGCCTTGAAACACTATGAAGACAAACAGAAAGGTGATCTACATGGATTTAGTGGTGCTACTGAAATTCCTCGTGATGATTTATTAGTCATAGACTGCGACATACTTATACCTGCAGCTCTCTCATATGCCATCACCAAGGAGGTCGCAACTCAGACTAATGCCAAGATTCTTATAGAAGCAGCTAATGCTCCTACTACTGCAGAAGCGAACGCTATTCTTCATGCTAAAGGCGTCTATATTATTCCTAGTATTCTTGCTAATGCTGGCGGTGTGGTAGCCAGCTATTTTGAATGGACACAAAACTTACAACAATTCTATTGGGAGTACGACCATACCGTAATGGAACTTGATAAACGTATGGTGAAGGCTTTCTGGGATGTAGCTAATATGGCAGAAGCTAAACATATTTGTCCAAGACAAGCTGCTTACTTTATTGCACTTGAGAGAGTCGCTGCTGCAGCTTTGCTTAGAGGATTTTAAGTTTCAGTTCATTTCAACCTCAACTATCTCCCTAATCTTAAAACTATTTTATTTTAGGACCATTGCAACACTCTTACATCCATGCTAGTATCTTTGTATGAGGCATAAATCAGTAAGGGTATCTATCCTTAAACGTATATTACTCATTAAGTGCAAGGCATGGAGTTAGAATCAAAGGAGATAGAAATGGCAGCAGAGAAAAATATAGTAATAAAGGATAACAAAGAAATGACTAAAGAATTAAATCGTAAAAATGAAAAGCTCAAAACATTGGGTAATACACTTGCACAAATAGAAAAGAATTTTGGTAAAGGCGCGATCATGAGACTTGGCGATAAGCCAGCGGTAAGCCTTGAAGTAATTCCTACAGGAGCATTGAGTCTTGATATCGCTCTTGGTATCGGTGGTATTCCTCGCGGAAGAATTATTGAGATCTACGGACCAGAGTCTTCAGGTAAAACTACTCTTGCTATGACTATTTGCGCGCAAGCACAGAAGAAAGGTGGCATTGCAGCTATAGTAGATGCTGAACATGCTTTAGATCCGACTTACGCTAAAGCTATTGGTGTAAACACTGATGACCTATTAGTTTCACAACCAGATACTGGTGAGCAAGCATTAGAAATAGTAGAACAGTTAGTGCGTTCTGCTGCAGTAGATCTTATAGTAGTAGATTCAGTTGCTGCTCTAGTTCCTAAAGCAGAGATAGATGGTGAGATGGGTGATCAATTACCTGGCCTGCAAGCTAGATTGATGTCACAAGCTTTACGTAAGCTTACTGCTATTACAGCTAAGACCAATACTACAATCATATTCATTAACCAAATCCGTCATAAGATTGGTGTGATGTTTGGATCTCCAGAGACTACTAGTGGTGGTAATTCACTTAAGTTTTACTCTAGTGTGAGAATGGATATTCGTCGTGTTGAGACTATCAAGAAAGATGGTGAAGGTATCGGTAACAGAGTGAAAGTGAAAATTGTGAAGAACAAGATTTCTCCTCCATTCAAGCTTGCTGAATTCGACATCATGTTTGGTACAGGAATCAATACTGATGGTTGTATTTTCGATGCTGCTGTAGATATGGATATAATCCAGAAAGCAGGTGCATGGTACAGCTACAACGGAGAGAAGATTGGTCAAGGCAGAGAGAACACTCTCCTTGCACTCAAACCTCAACCTAAGATACTTGAAGAAATAGAAGTGAAAGTGAAAGCTGAATTAGAAGCTCGTAGTGCAGCACAAGCAGGAGTTAATCTTAAAGACTTCGCTGGTATGGACGAAGAGATTGATGCAGAGTCACCAGACGCTTCAGAAGTGGATGAAGAGATAGTAGCGTAAATTTTCAACGTAACGCAGTTATCGAACTTTCACGACAAAGCTAACTTGATTTTTTGAGCCAACCCCTCATTAACACCCGATAAAGAAGCTAGTTCCTCCAAGCTGGCTTCTTTTATTTTTGTTAAGCTAGGGAAGGCTTTTAATACAGCTTTCTTTTTCTTAGGACCCAATCCTGGAACGGAATCTAGAACACTAGCAAGTGAACGCTTAGATCTAAGCTGTCTATGATAAGTTATAGCGAAGCGATGAGCTTCATTACGAATACGTTGCACAAAAAACAATTCCGGAGATTTACGATCAAGAATAATAGGCTTAGATTCTCCCGGAAGATATAACTCTTCTTCTTTCTTAGCCAAGCCCACTACTTTAATATGATCTAATTCATATTCTTTAAGCACTTGATATGCAGCATTGAGCTGACCCTTACCACCATCAATGATAATGAGGTTCGGTAAATCACCAAAGCTCTCTATATGTCCTTGAGAATCAGATGCCACATTAGCTTTATAACGCCTAGTTATAACTTCACGCATAGAATCAAAGTCATTATTCTGATCACGAGAAATTTTATAGCGGCGATACTGCTCCTTCACAGGCATACCATCAATAAAGCAAACCATAGAAGCCACTGTTGCATGCCCTTGTATATGTGAGATATCGAAACATTCTATGCGTTGTGGTTCAGTGCGCATATCTAAATATTTCTGCAAGTTAGTCAATGCAACATTAATATTCCTAGAAGCTTCTTCCATCTGCTCTAGTTTAATTTTCTCAATAATTACCTTACCGTTACGTTCTGCTAATTTGAGCTGAGCATATTTATCACCACGCTGCGGCTTGAAGATCTTTACCCGAGAACCCTTACGCTCAGAAAGCCAATCTGAGAAAACTTCCATAGAATATATTTCCTTATTCAGCAAGATTTCTTTTGGCAATTCAGAATCAGGAACTTGAGAATAATATTGCATCAGCGCAGATTCATAGACTTCGTCATCAAGTGACATCGTATTAAAATCATCAGTATCCTGGCAACGCGCACTTCGTGCGGTTGCCACCTTTTTTAAAGCGGCATCACTAGCAAAACTTCGTTTTGCAGGATGCCTCGTATCAACTTCATTCAATTCAAGTTCGATAGTCTCACGATTAATCAACCTACCTGCGCGAGTCTTAAATACTTGCACACAAGCAGTATCACGATCCTCTGTATATATCAGCGCAAACACATCTTGATCTAGATTTATATCATCAGAGATAACGTTTTGTACTTCATTAAAAGTCTCAAGTGCATTAATGCGGTCTCTTGCTTTAGCAGCTTTTTCATATTCTAGATCCTCACTATAACGCTGCATCTCTGTTACAAGCATTGACTTGAGATCACCATAATTACCTTTTAGTAACATTTCTACTTGCTCTAACATATATGCATAATCTTCTTCTGTGACTAGCTTCTGGCAAGGTCCTAAGCATTTACCTAGGTCGTAATTAAGACAAGGTCTGTCTTTAAATGGCGGCACACGTTTTTTACGTAAAGGAAATAATTCATTAACCAAATTCAAGTTCTCATACATTGCAGAGATATTAGTATAAGGACCAAAGAATTTATTCTTAGATTCGCGACCTCTGACCTTTGCTTTAAATTTCTCAGGATCACGTACTGGAATTAAGCGCGGAAAAGGTTCATCATAAGTAATAACTAACCATGGGAAAGTTTTATTACTTGCTTTAAGCAAAACATTATATTTAGGTTGATGCTTAAACACTAAATTAGATTCAAGTATTAAGGCTTCCTTCTCAGATTTAGTGATAATGGTTTCAATATTAGTAATCTTAGGAACCATGACCTTAAGCTTAGGGCGATCTGGCCAGCAAGATTCATTCCAATAAGATCTAACGCGAGACTTAAGATTAATAGCCTTACCAATGTAAATAATCTTATTACTCTGATCCTTAAAGAGATAGACCCCAGGACTAGATGGTAATTGACTTATTTGTTTATCGACGCTCACTAGTTACGATTATAACGCTAAAACTTTTGATGATACAGGTACTTCTACCTTATGTAGATCGGGTCTCGCTACTTCTGATTTAGTTTTTATTTTTTCTGCTTTTGCTTCCTGTTCAGCTTTTTTTGCCAGATCATTATCTCGTTTAGAACCTTGTGCCCAATAGGTCAGACCAAAGTCATCTGCAGCTATAGATATGTGATTCAATGCTCTTGCTAATTTAGGATCAACCCATCTCATTAAAATATTTAATATAGAAGCAACGCTACAGCTACCACCCACAATCTTCAAATCACTCGAGCGCTTAGGATCTGGATCACCATTAAACACTAACTTCCAATCAGCAATAATTCCACCAATATTACGCATATTACCAAAGAACCTTGCTAAGCCAGAGTCTCTACTATTTCTTGCAAAAGCAAATCCACCTAAACCACCCCCTAATAAGAATAGAGTAGCAAGCTGCTTCGGTAAATCCTCTTTACTTTGATCACCCTTCAGCATATCTTTAAATACCTCTAACGAGGTTTTTACAGTTTCCGTAGTATTCTTCCATCTATCACCTTCACCAGGATTTCTGCCTCCGTGTCTATCTTTCACACATTCGAAGAGATAATTCAAGCCTGAGCTAATACCCGTAGCTAAGTTTAAATTATAAAAAGGAAGTACCCAGAATAAAGCAGCAGGCGTCAACCTAGAAACAGCTTCCAGTGGACGCTTACCCATCCAAGCTTCTATTCCATTCCAACCAAAACTAAACGGAATAATATATTTAGCAAATGCTTCTGATTTCTCGTCTAGAAATTTAGCAGTCTTCTCACTAAAGAAAGAAGAGTTAGTAGCAATTACAGCTATGGTGTTAAATGCGATACCAAATGAATTAAGTGATAAGCAAAATTTATCTCTAAACCATTGAAACCACTTGGGACCTTCATAAAAAAATTTCTCAAACTTATCTCCCCATGATGACATGTCATTATTAGCCGTAGCTTGATTAGGTTTCTCTAATTCCTTAAACAAAATTTCTGCAGCTAGCCGATTTTCACCAATAGTTTCACTTGGCTTATTTACAACTGGACGTGCTTCATCCATAGAACTGCTGCTTACCGAGTGTTTAACTTCAGATAGAGCTGGGTCCTTAATTTCAAGCGACGGAATAGTGGCCTGAGCGACTGTCATTATTGATCACAATAAATAAGCCAGAACAGGTCTGGCGTATTTACAGCTATTAATAATAGCAGAATATGTATCTACTGACTGGCTTATACCATTAATTCGCTAATTAATTGGGTAAATCTACCTAAATTATCAATTTTTGAACCTTCTAATAAGAGTGCTTGCCCATAGATTAGATCTGCATAATCCTTAAGTTTGGAATTCTGAGGATCAGTCTTAAATATCTCATCTAATTTAGCAATTACTTTGTGATTACAATTAAGCTCAAGAACACGCTTAGACTCAGGTAGTTTTTGGCTAGCATTTTTATAAATGCGTTCCATATGAGCACTAATATCATGTTCGCCAGCAACTAAGCAGCATAAGGTATTCACTAAACGATCAGAAAATTTCACTGCTGCAACCTTACCATCAAGTATAGATTCTAACTTGGCAAGTAAGTCCTTATGCTCTTCTTGTTTAGCATTAGTATCTTCTTTAGCTTTCTGGTCTAAATCCATCTCACCCTTGCTTGCAGATTTAAAGTGCTTAGATTGAAACTCAGCGCCCGACATCACCACCCATTCGTCTATCACATCCATCATAAACAAGACTTCGATATCTTTTTCTCTGAGTGCTTCAAGGTAAGGCGATGTTTCAAGTTCAGTTCTAGATTCACCTGTAATGTAATAAATATTCTTAGCCTCAGAACCTGCTCTATCACAGTATTCTTGCAAACTAATATACTCGCCTTCTTTGGTCTTAGTAGTTTGGAATAGAAGTAAGTCTAGTATTTTGTCTTTATTAGCATAATCAGTGTGCACACCTTCTTTAATCACCTTACCAAACTCTTGAAAGAAACTTAGATATTCTTCTTTCTTGTTTTTCTTGAGATTCTCTAATTCACTAAGTACTTTCTTAGTAATATTTTTCTTAATTGCAGCGACTCTTGGGTTTTGTTGCAAGAGTTCGCGAGACACATTCAGAGGCAAGTCTCTAGCATCTACTAAACCTTTAACGAAGCGTAAGTATTGCGGTGCAAGTAACTCAGGCTCAGAACTAATAAACACCTTATTAATATATAACTGCAAACCTTTCTGGTTATCAGGCATAAACATATCGAAAGGAGCTTTCTTCGGTATATAAAGCAACGCAGTAAACTCATTAGTACCTTCAGCTTGGTAATGAATATAAGTCAAAGGATCATTGTAATCATGACTAATGTGTTTATAAAATTCCGCATACTCTTCTTCTTTAATCTCTGACTTATTTCTAGTCCAAATAGCTTTCTGTGAATTAAGTATCTCCCATATAATTTCCTTAGTCTCTGGATCTTTAGTTTCAAGCTTAATAGGGTATTCGATGAAGTCAGAATATTTCTTAACTATAGATCTAATTTTCCAGTCAGAGAGGTAATCGTTTATATCTTCCTCATCTTTCAGCGTCAGTATTATAGTTGTACCTTGTTTAGTTCCTTGAAGCTTGTATTTTTCCATATCAGCTTCTGTAAGAGCTTCAATCTCATATTGTCCCTTACCTTGAGATTGCCATAAGTAACACTTCTCTTCACCAGCCTTACGCGATATAACCTTCACATCACTAGCTACGATAAACGCTGAATAAAAGCCAACACCAAACTGTCCAATCAGGTCAGAATTGAAGCCTGCATTAGGATTGTCTTTAATCGCTTGAATAAACTCCTTAGTACCAGATTTAGCGATAGTACCAAGATGACTAACTAAGTCCTGCTCATTCATACCAATACCGTTATCTCTAATAGTAATAGTTCTAGCTTCCGAATCAAGAGAGATAGCAATCTTCAGTTCTTCATTGTCTGCAATTAACGCACTATTAGTTAGTGACTCGAATCTTAACTTTGCTAAAGCGTCAGCCGCATTCGAGATCAACTCTCTAAGAAAAATATCCTTATTAGAATAGAGTGAGTTAATTACTAGATCGAGAACCTGACTTACTTCAGCCTCGAAATTACGTGCAGTACCTTTAGTTTCTGTTGTCATAGACCTGATTGTAGACAAAGCAAGTAGTGGATGTCAAGGCTAATTCCAAACATGCTAAAATCACTCGAGCATGCAAACAGAACCTAATCATCAAGCCATAGACCAGAAGCGTTTCCAGAAGAATATTGATTTCTGGGAGCAAGCTTGGTTGCGCGTCAAGAAAGCAAGCACTAAGATTCCAGATGTACTAGATTATATTCCTCAGATTCCAGAAGTTTTCAAAAAATATAATTCTAAAAATATTTTAGATATAGCCTGCGGTTCAGGTTGGTTAAGCTTCTATCTTAATGAACATGGCTTTAGTGTTACTGGTATCGATATCTCTGAGTCAGCGATTCGTCTTGCTAATGAATTATTAGCAGAAAGAAAAGCTAATCCAGAAGAAACACTATTCAATACTGGAATAGAACCTAACTTAAACAATATTAGTTTCCAAGTAGCAGATATGTTTGCGATGAACTTTCCTGATAATCATTTCGATGGAATACTTATCAATGCTTGTTTTGAACATTTAGATTACGCAAGGGGCAAGGAGTTCTTACAAAAGATCAAAGCTTGTATCAAACCTAACGGCATAATGTTTGGAGTGTTCGATAAGGTAGCCAGCGGTGAGCGTGGGACTTTTGAGCTCTTAGAAGATGGTAGTCATCAATACACTGATCAATACCGAGATGGCATGCTATTACGCAACTATCCAGATGAAGAATTAAACAACTTACTCGATCAAGCTAAATGGCAAGTAGAATCTATTACTAAGAACAGTTATGAGAGCAGAATTGTAATTGCCCAGAACATCAAATAAGTCATCAAATAAATGAATCAAGAGCTAAAAAATAATTCTAATCTGCTGATCTTAAGTCATAGCTTTATAGCTATAGCGGTTTCTTTCTTGGTCTATCTTTATAATTCTGAACTTGCCAAAGCCATACTCCTAGGTAGTCTAACTTTCAATATCTACTTGCGTATGTTATGTCATGGCTTTAGCTCGGTAGCAGATACTAAAGCTTCCAAAGCTAATACCAGCCTGTTCTCAGCACTAAGAGCCTTAATTACTGCAGCCATCTTATCTATACTAATTATGAAATTTAAGCTTAATCTTATAGGATTAGGCATAGCTTTCTTGCTGTATCAGGTTATATTTATAGGGGTAGGAATTTATATAAATGCATCACATAACAGGAGAGCTTCTCGGTAAAACAGTAAACATTGATACTTTATTCTTTGCATGGTCGTGCATGGGATTGATAGTCTTGTTTGGTTTGTTTTTTACTATAGGTATATCAGCAGACACTGCTAAATATGGCATGAGACAACATTTCGCTGAATCTATCTATGATTTCATAAGAAACTTAGCTAGAGACCAGATTGGCAAACGTGCTGATCATTATATATTCTTCATTGGTTCTATTTTTATTTTTATCTTGGTTAATTATTATGCTGGTTTAATACCTTGGAAGATGGGTTCCTTACTATCATGGTGGCCTCAAGCACATGGTCATGCATGGCACGGAGCTAGTCCCTGTGCGGATCTTAACGTTCCCGCTGGGATAGCTGTCTTAGTAATTATTACCTATCTTCTCTCTGGTGCCTTTGTTGGTGGCTTTAAATATATTCAAAGTTTTTTACCTATCAACTTTAGCTCTAAGGGTATTTCACTTAATCCAATGTGTTTAATTGAAATAATGGACGTAGCAGTAAGACCACTAACATTATCTCTACGACTATTTGCAAATACCACTGCTGGTGAAATATTACTAACTACTTTCATATCATTAGTAGCTCTTGTCTTACCTGTAGCTATTCTAGGATTTGAGATGGCAGTTGGTTTATTACAAGCATTCTTGTTTACTATTCTCTCTACAGTTTATATTGGTACTGCTATACAACATGCTGAGCATTTGGTTCATGCTCATGCAGAGCATCACTAAAATTTCATGCTTCCAGCTTTGATAAATCACTCACTTCAACTTTTACAGGAGATAGTCCCTGTCTTTCTTGTAGCTGTTATCGCAGCATCATTAATCGATAGATTTCTGCCCGATAATTATATAGAGAAGATCTTTAATAGGGGTAATGAGTTTACTAATATACTTATCGCAAGTTTCCTGGGATCACTACTACCTATTTGTACCTGTGGCATGATACCTCTTGCTGTAAAGCTTCACGAGAAAGGTCTGCATTGGAAAACACTCTGTGCCTTCCTAGTAGCAGGCAATGCTTGTAGCGTACCAGCACTGATACTAACTGAAGTTATGGGTTATGAAGTGATGTGGATAAGATTGATTAGCTCTGTTATTTTCGGAGTATTAGTGACGTATATTATAGCCATCATCAGTCCTCAAGATTTTAAACTTCAACTCCATGCGAAAGATCATCATGAATCGCAAGATAGTTGTTGCGAAAATAAACCATCCTTATTTAGTAAAATTCTTGCTGATGTATATTCAATGTCTGTAAGCTTTTTGCCATGGATTCTTCTTGCCATAGTAATTGCTAGCTTAGTTTCAGCTCAAAGCTCAGATACTAAATTAATCAATATTATTCTGCAATCGGATAATATTATTATTTCTCCTTTCATAGCTTCAGTGATTGGATTCCCTTTTTATTTTTGTGCTGGGGCAGATATTCCTATTAGTCAAGAATTATTTAAGATGGGCGTACCACTAGGGACTATTATTAGTTTTATGCTTGCAAGTCCAGGGGTAAATATCACTAGTCTTATGGTTTACAAGCAGGCTATAGGGTGGAAACAAGCTTGGGTTTTAATAGCAGTGTCGATTCTGAGTGCGGCGGGGATTGGCATTATTGTAAGTTTAAGCCATTTATAGAGAAAAATGCTGATAATACACCAAAAATGGTATAATAATCTAAAGTAGTACTTCAGATTATCCGAATTATTTAAAGTTCTATCTTAAATAATTCGATTTTTTTAAAGTACTACTTTAAATTAGAAATGTTAAATCGTCGACTAAAATTACCCCTTAAACCAACAGAGACTTTTTTTCTCTGGGGACCAAGACAAGTTGGTAAAAGTTCTTTGCTTAAAGAAACCTACCCTCAAGCTAAGTACCTAGATTTATTAAAAAACAAAACTTACTTGCGTTACTTTGAAGAACCTTGGTTACTTAGTGAGGAAATGAAAGATTACATCAAAACGACTCAGTACGAAGCTGGTTTACCAGTGATTATTGACGAAATCCAAAAAGTACCAGCATTACTAGATGAAGTACATTGGTGCATAGAAAATCTAAAAGTAAAATTTGCTCTCTGTGGTTCAAGTGCAAGAAAGTTGAAAAGAGGACAAGCTAACTTACTTGGTGGTAGAGCCATACGTTATGAACTTAGAGGATTAAGTGCTGCAGAACTTGGAGATAATTTTGATTTAAAGCGCATGCTTAATCATGGATATTTACCACGTCACTACTTAAGCGATAAAGTACAAGATTTACTTGAATTCTATGTCGCAGACTATCTAAAAGAAGAAATCATTGCTGAAGCTGCCGTAAGAAAAATACAACCTTTCTCTAAGTTACTCTGGGCAGCATCATTCTCTGATACTGAAGCTGTAAATTACAGTAATATTGCACGAGAGTGTGGCATATCTGTGCCAACAGTAATAGAGTATTTCCAAATACTTGAAGATACTTTGATTGCCAATCTACTACCAGCTTACACCAGAAGAGCTAAGCGTAAAGTCGTCCAGAGTCCTAAGTTTTATTACTGCGATGTAGGAATTACTAATCATTTAGCAAAAAGAGGGGATATTCAACCTAAATCAGAACTATTCGGTAAAGCATTTGAGAATTGGGTTCATCACGAATTAAGAGCTTATAATTCTTATCATAAAAAATTCTGGGATCTGAGCTACTGGAGGCTTGCTAGCGGTGCCGCTGAAGTAGATTTTATAATCAATGATATGGAGTGTGCGATAGAAGCTAAAGGCACTGATAAAATTAAGAAAGATGAGTTACATGGTCTGCGAGAATTAATTAAAGACCAAGAAACTGTTAAAAAACGTATAGTAGTAAGTTTGGTTGATACAAGTAGGCTAACAGATGATGGTATAGAAATCCTAAATTACACTGATTTTATTACAAGGCTTTGGAGCGGAAAGATTCTGTAATGCAAACAACAACTCTAGAAAAAAAATACCATGAACTAAAAGAAAAGCTAAAGCGCTGGAATGATGCTTACTACCTTAATGATGCACCAGAAGTAGATGATGCTGTATATGATGCGCATATGCAAGAGTTGCTCGCTATCGAGAAGAAACATCCAGAGATGATCAGCAGTGACAGCCCTTCACAATATGCTGGAACTAATATTGCCACTACTAAGTTCTCTAAAGTAGAGCATCTTATCCCTATGATTAGCCTTGCTAATGCTTTTGGTGAAAACGATATCAGAGAATGGGAAGAGCGCATTAATAGAATCATTGGTGCTGAGACTCCTCGTGAATATGTATTTGAACTCAAGATAGATGGATTAAGTATCGCTATAGATTATAATGACGGTAAATTAACTAAGGCAGCCACTAGAGGTGACGGTAAGATGGGGGAAGATGTTACTGCTAATGTTTATACTATTAAAACTCTGCCACAAACTATTAAACATAAGGGTGATATTTCTATTCGTGGTGAAGTATTTATAAGCAAGCAAGACTTCAAACACATCAATGAAGAACAAGCCAAACTTGGCAAACAAACTTATGCTAATCCACGTAATACTGCAGCCGGCTCACTGAGACAGCTTAATCCTAAGGTTACAGCAACTAGAAACCTCGATGCGATTTTTTATAGTTTATTTACCGAAAATGCTTTAGGTTCAAATAAATCAGGTCAACTGTCATTAGTAGAAACTCCTAAAAGTGATGCGACTCTCTTCAAAACTCACCATGAAAGCTTGCTTAAACTTGAACAAATGGGTTTTAAAACCAATAGTAAATTTAATAAACTTTGTAAAAACATAGAAGAAGTTATAGACCTATATAAAGAATGGGAAGAGAAGAAAGATCAATTAGACTTCCAGATAGATGGCGCTGTAATTAAGATCAACCAATTAAGCTTACAAAACACTCTTGGGTCTACCGCTAAAACTCCTCGCTGGGCTATTGCTCTGAAGTTCAAAGCTGAAGAAGCTGAAACCCAGATAGAATCAGTATCTTACGAAGTAGGACGCTTAGGGACTATAACACCTGTCGCAAATCTCAGCCCAGTACAATTAGCGGGCACTACTGTCAAACGCGCAACATTACATAACTTTGATCAAGTAGAAAGATTAGGAGTAAGGATTGGAGATTCAGTATTAGTACGTAAGGCTGGGGAAATTATTCCAGAAATTATCAGTGTTAACCTTGATAAGCGCCCTAAAAATTCAGTAACTATTCAAGTGCCTAATGCTTGTCCTATCTGCAATTCTGAAATAGAACGTGATGATGTTAGCTATCGTTGTACTAATATAGCTAGCTGCCCTGCACAAGTACTAAGAAGAATACAGCATTGGTGTAGCAAGGGTGCTATGGATATTAATGGCGTAGGACCAGCCCTGGTAGCGACTCTACTAGAGGATGGCTTAATTAAAACTCCACTAGATTTATATAAACTGAAAGTAGAACAATTAGTAGACCTTGAGCGTATGGCAGAGAAGTCTTCACAAAATGCGATTAACTCTATCGATGCCAGTCGTAATAGAGACTTCGCAAGATTACTCTATGCTCTTGGTATTAAACATATAGGAATCAATACTGCTGAACTTATAGCGACTTACTATCCTAACCTTAAATCTCTTGAGAACGAAATCATGGAGAATAAAGGAACTAACTTAGTTAAGGTAGATGGCTTAGGTCCTAAGGTTATAGAATCACTGCAAGAATTTTTCTCTAGCAAGCAATACAAAGAATTTAAGACCGAACTTGATATTCATCCAAATCTACTTAAGATCCAAGATACGGTCAATAAACAGCTTGGAACGAAGCTTGAAGGCTTAAGCTTCGTGATAACTGGCACCCTAAGTGAAAGCCGCTCTCATTACGAAAAGATCATTAAAGAAAACGGTGGCAAGGTAGGTTCTTCTATATCCGCTAAAACTTCTTACTTGCTTTGTGGTGATAATCCTGGATCTAAGTTAGATAAGGCAGAAGAATTAGGGGTTAAGGTTATTGGAGAAAAGGAATTAGATGGACTACTATCATGACGTCATCCTGAGGGAGGGCGAAGCCCGACCGTCAGGATCCACTATTATGAATAATCTTTGTAGTGGATCCTTACGGCTGCTTCGCAGCCTCAGGATGACGGGGACTATTACTAAGGTATCCACATTACTATTAATCTCTTTACCTGCTACAGCCCAAAACATCTCTGTTGGACTCTATGACAATATCAATACTCTTTATTTAACTGCAAACCAAAATTACAAGGTTATCGAAGATCTCACCGAGAAGCCTCTGCCTAAAGAAAGCATTAGCTATGAGCGTTCTAGGAAAATGGTGGATCTAGCTCTTACAGGATTTGGTCCTAATAAACTTAGCTCTCATCAACCTAAGAATTGGAATAAATATCTGCAAACTGCTCCAGAAGCCAAAGAATTCACTACTACACGTACCTTACTTGAAAAAAATGCTAATGATAAATCTTTAATAAGATCTTCTCCTGCTGCTGCTAATCCCTTATTAATTGCAGCAGAACCAGATCTAGTAACCAGCAGTCGCTTAGTTAAGTTCGAATGTGCTCCAGAAGCTGTTACAGCTCAACGTTACGGATTCACCGAAACAGAGCAGGCAATTGATAATCAGTCCAAAACATTACCTTGCTTATTTAAAATTAAAATTCCATACCAACATAGCCAGATTTATCGAGGCTCCATCATTATTAAACCTTTTAAGGATAGTTTCACTGTTATTAACAATCTAGATTTAGAAGATTACTTGAAAGGAGTAGTACCAGCTGAAATGCCGTCATCATGGAGTTTTGAAGCACTTAAAGCACAAAGCGTAGCTGCAAGAACCTATAGTATGGCAATGCTTGGTAGAAGAAAAGCTCTTGGCTATGATCTCAAATCTACTGTTGAAGATCAAATGTACCTAGGTTACCAGAAAGAAGATCCTGTTACTACTGCTGCAATTAAAGCTACTCAAGGAGAATTATTAATTAATGATCAAGGATTGTATGTTGATGCTTATTTCTCAAGTCACGGTGGCTCATACACCAATACTCCAGAAGGAGCTTGGGGACTCAATTCTGCTGCATATTTAATCCCAGTAAAAGAAGTTCAACGCTCAAATCTAAATGCTCAATGGCAGATTGAATTCACTAAAACCCAGTTAGAAGAAAAATTAAAAGACTTAAGATTCAAATCTATAGATGCAATAACAATTCTTAGTAGATCTTTAGAAGGTAGGGTAGCGAATGTACTCATATCAGGAGGAGTTGAACATAAATCACTAACAGGCGAAGAGTTTCGTCATAAGCTTGGTTTGCGCAGTACTAACTTTGATATCTATTACTCAGCAAACTCAATATTAATCACAGGTTCAGGCTATGGTCATGGCATTGGCATGTCACAACACGGAGCTAAATATTTAGCTGAACATGGTAGAACTTACGAAGAAATTCTTGGATATTATTACCGTGGAGCTAAACTGTTAAAACTCTAATTATTAGCAGCATTAATAGTTTTAAGATCTTTAGCTGGCAAAGGATTTTTAAATAAATCATTCATCAAAGCCATTCTCATAAATGGATCAACTCTTATAATTTGTTCAAATGTACTTTTGACTGTATGAAACATTTGAGTCACAAGCTCTAAAACACCTGCTTTATCTTGGGTGTAAAGTGCTTGTACTTGCTCTGCAGCACCTTTAAAAACATCAGCTGTAGCTGTAAAAAATCCAACAATATTGTTTATTAAAGAATCTAGAACTCCATTTTTAAGAGACACTCTCGTTTTTTCAAGTTGCGCTTCTTGTTGCGCTAATAAATCACCCTGAACTTGACCAATGACAGTCTTACCAATGCTCTCCGCTTGATTTGTCATAGCCTCTAAACTAGGTCCCAATCTTTTCAGAAACATTTCTTTAACATCTCTCTCAGTAAGATTAGGTCTAGCATCTTGAACAGCTGCATTTAAGTGTTTAAGTAAATCTTGTACATTAGCAGCTGGAGTTGTTTGACCAACTATAGCTGGGCCAACATTTGTATTTAATCTCGAACCTGAAACTGTTTCAACCATAAAGCCTCTCCCTAATTAGTATAGTATTATAGCATATTTCTAAATCAAAAAATTAAGCCACAGGCAGCTTAGTAAATGGATATTAGCAAGGGTTTTACTGACGCAAATATCAGGCTAAAAATTATCATATAAACTAGAAGAGTGGACTATCAATGTACAGCTATTGTCCTTAGAACTTACAGATTGAACGAATCTGACAAGATACTACATCTATATAGTAAAGAACATGGACCAATACAATGCATTGCGAAAGGTGCATATAGAGTCAATAGTAAATTCAGTGCCAAAGTTCAAGTATTAAACTGCTTAGATTTATTACTAGCGAGTGGCAGGAATCTAGACATAGTCAAGGAAGCTCGCTTAGTAAAAGCACTTCCTTATATCAATTCTAACTATGAAGCATTAACTCTCGCTTGTTTTGCAATTGAGGTACTTGCTCATGTCGCTATTAATGATGATAGCTATGAAACTCTCTTTAACTTGATCACTAATTATTTAAATGAACTAGAAAGTCAACAGTCATCAAAAGTCAAGGGTGATTTGCAGCAAACATTCTCTATTACTTGCAAATACTTATGGCAATTGATTTGTATCCTAGGCTATAAGCCTGATCTAGACACTTGCAGTATCAGCAATAATAAACGTTCCTCTAATCAGATTCCACAATACTTTGATCTAGAAAATGGTGCTGTTACTAGTACTAGTGCTTATAAGAACCTAGTCCTCAGAAATCCTTATCAAGACAGCATTAGAGAACTTAAACCTGGAGTATTTAATACCTTATTGCAGTTTGAGAATAACAATGAAGCTGGACTTGAAAGTATTGAGCATACTCTAAAATTCTTACACAAACACTTAGAATATAGGATACATAAGGAATTCAAGTCTTGGAAGTTAGTAGAACAAATACTAAATCCGAGTCTTTCGATAGTAAAAGTAGCGTAACGTCGTCATCCTGAGGGAGGGCGAAGCCCGACCGTAAGGATCCACTAACTACGGTTAAAATAGTGGATCCTTACGTCGTCGCCTACGGCTCCTCCTCAGGATGACAGAAACACCCTAATACTTTTACTCTAGTCCTGCTACATCATCCAACCGATCTTCAACTAGATACAAATCTTCACTGATTTTTGTCAAAGCCTTTCTGGGACTAAGTTCTAACATGAGGATTCTTGTAACCCTAGGTCTAGTTTTAATATTAACTTCGTTTATAGCCGCTCAGGCTCTAATATTCATGAACCATGAGAAGAATAAACTAAATAATGAGGCATCTGCGCTGCACTCAGAGCATATTGCAGAACTAGATTCAGGTAAGTCAGAAGTAAGTAAGTTAATGTCTAGCCTTGAAGATGAAATCAAGGCTATGGATGAAGATTTAGAGTCTATTAATAGCAATCTATCAGGCATCCAGAATAGTATAGCAGTAGCACAATCCAAGATGGATCATGCCGTAGAAGAAGCTGGCATCGAAGCATCTAAAGCAGACCAAGCTACGCTTGACAAATATACAAGCGAGAAAGTAGATGTAGCTATCACCGAAATGAAAAACAACGTTCCTTACGAAAAAGATATTTATACTCACGCTAAAGAATTAGCTAACGAAGAAGTAGCTGCTGCAAATACAGAAGTTATATCGTTATAGATCTATTCATTAGAACAAAGCAACACCTTTTAACCGTCATCTTAAAGCAAACGGATACCCGTTAGCCGTCATCCTGAGGGAAGGCAAAGCCCGACCGTAAGGATCCACTAAAACTACAGTAGTAATAGTGGATCCTTACGTCGTCGCCTACGGCTCCTCCTCAGGATGACAATTATGTCATAGGTTGATTAATGACAATGCAAGTAGTGATCTAACTCCCACTTAGAAACTTGCGCTCTATAGTCTTGATATTCCTTATACTTCGTCTCAATGTAATGCTTATAGATATGGTCACCTAAAGCTCTACGCACTAGATCTGAAGTTTCCATATTCTTAAGAGCTTCATCTAAGTCTCCAGGAAGAGCATGAATATCTCTTTCTTCCATAGTATGCATTTCTAAGTGATAGATATTCTCATTCACTTCTTCTGGAGGAAGTAATTTATTCTTAATACCATCTAGACCAGCTTCTAGCAATACCGCAAACGCTAAGTATGGATTAGTTGCTGGATCTGGGCATCTAAGTTCTACTCTAGTACCCGATCCTCTAGAAGCAGGGATTCTGATCAAAGCTGAACGATTCAATTGTGACCAAGCAATGTATACAGGTGCTTCATAACCTGGTACTAAACGCTTATAACTATTCACCAGAGGATTGGTTACCGCACTGAAGTCCTTAACATGCTTCAAGATTCCCGCTATGAAGTGCCTCATCAGATCAGAGATACCATCAGACTTACTAGCATCATAGAAAAGATTCTTACCATCAGGATCACTCAATGACATATTACAGTGCATACCGCTACCATTAACTCCTTGAAGAGGTTTAGGCATGAAGGTTGCATAGAGACCATAGTCATTCGCTACAGTTTTAGATGCCCATTTAAGAGTTATCACATTATCAGCAGTAACTAAAGCATCATCATACTTAAAGTCAATCTCATGCTGAGATGGAGCCACTTCATGGTGAGAAGCTTCTATCTCAAATCCAAGCTCTTCAAGTGTCATGATGATAGATCTACGTACATCAGCACCAAGATCAGTAGGCTCTACATCATAGTAACCACCTTTGTCACTGAGATTAGTACTAGGGAAACCTTCCTCATCTAAATCGAAGAGAAAAAACTCACATTCAGGACCAACATTAAACTTATAACCTTGCTTCTCAGCGTCTTTCAGAACACGCTTAAGATTATTACGCGGACAGCCATCAAACGGCGTGCCATCTGGGTTATAGATATCACAGATGATCCTTGCAACAGCGCCATCACGCGGTCTCCATGGCAACACTCTAAATGTACTTATATCAGGAGCAAAAAACATATCAGAAGTTTCAATAGTTCTGAAACCTCGTATAGATGAACCATCTAACATCACTTTATTGTCTAAAGCTTTCTCTAACTGCCCAATTGGTACAGAAAGGTTTTTTACTAATCCGTGAATATCACAGAATTGCAAACGTATAAACTTGACATCATTGGCGTTACACAATTTGATTACATCATCTCTATTTTTAATTTGTTTCATATCGCCTTAATCATACTAGGCATCAGCAACTGGCTCAAGCTTCGTTATCAAGATTCTAGATTAAAGATTACTCAGCTATAGCGTTATCGAGATAATATAGTAAATTTACTATCAAAAAATCCTCCTTTTATGCTTTATAGATAATATAAGGTTCAATTCAATAAAGGGGTAATTTATCGTGGGTAAAAGATGTCGCCAAAGCTTTCAAGAGCCAGTTATTTACTGGCAAAAACCAACTAAAACAGCCAATCAGCCTTGCATACCAGTGCAAACACCTAATAGCTCTAAATCTTCAAATCCGAGCACTAATATAGTAAATAATGACACTTATATCAATAATTCTTCAGTAGCAGATCTTAAAGAAGCTTCTCCTGAAAATTTTGGATTAGAGGAAGGCGAATATAAGGGTCTATCTTTCTATGAAGCAAAAATCAATGGAGTAAAACATTTAGTCCTTCACGATGGTAGAGACACTGGCGCAGTTGCTTCTAGAGCTTTAAGAGTTGTACCTAAGGATGTCGCAGAAAAAGTTTTAAAAGAGCGCGGTACTTTGTTTGGTGAGAAAACTGGTGAAGCTAGTGCTTGGTGGAAAGAAGCTCCGAAAGCCCTAATAGAAAAAACAAACCCAGGCGATATTCAACCTTTACCAAAACCGCTTAAGCTCGATGGGAAGCTTACAGTGAATAAATTAGAAGCTCAAAGAACAGCAGAACCAATAAATGATAGATTTCCAATCATAGTTGGAGAGAAAATTAAAGCTGGAGATGAATTTAGAAGCTTAGAAAAGCATGCTTCAGTAGATAAAACAGAACCTAGTTTTGAATCAACTAAACTTAGAGAACTTGCTGCTCTAACAATTCCCGCTTCCAAAGGAACTAAAGCACAAATTCAAGATTTAGATTTAAAAAGAAACCATAAACCCGCAAAGACTCCTCAGATGCCAGATATAGACGAAGATTTACCACTTGATGCAACTTTTGCAACAGACGAAGATCTACCACTTGATGCAACTTTTGCAACAGACGAAGATTTACCAATTGATGCAAGTTTTGCTTCAGAGCCTACACTAAGTACTAATCCTCTTCTATCAAAAAATAGTAAAGACGAAGAACCACTAGATCCAACCTTTGCTTCTGAAGCACCAGAAGCTTTAAATTTAGACCAGAATCCTACTATAAAAACTGCTGTAACTTTTACTAGGACAAGCGAAAGAGTCTCCAGCCAAATTAGTACAGAAGTTGAAAAAGCAAAGCCGGAATTTAGCTCAAATATTAGTATTAAAGCACCACTTCCTTCCATAGATATAGAAGAAGATAGAGCAATAATATCAAGCTTTAAACCAGGAACTAAAAAAACTACAGCTGCAAAGTTAAAAATAGAATTTCCTTCTAGTCCCAAAGCAACTATGCCACAAGCTCCAACTGTAAAACCAGAAGCAAAAAAACCTCAAGCAACAACAAATCCTAATCCCACAAAAGTTCAAGAAGAGAAATTCACTAAGACTGGTACCCTGAGTAATTCTGACTTAGAAAGCTTAAACAAATTAAGTTCTGAAGCAGATAAAGAATTATTCAAAGGCGAACTATTCGGAAATGTTTTCACTAATTGGGGTGCTTTGGATGCTAGCAATGATGAAGTATTGAGAGTTAACACTAATGATAAAAGCCTTGGTCTTATATACAATGATGCTAGTTCTAATAAAGCAATTGCCCATAGAATTAGTTATCAAGAAAGCAAAGGCGAGAAATTACTAATGTTACAGATTGGTTCAGGTGCTAATCCTGAAACTGCTTGGGTTAATGCAGAAAAAGATTCAGCTAGACGTATCATGTCTGCCAATAAATCTGAAACTAAAGTTTATAATTCTGATGCCTACCGTTACTTAAAATTCTTAGCAGAGAACAGGAAGCAAGATACTTACAGTTCTATATTTGCAGGCTTACAAACTCTTATAGCTAATGCAGGCTTAGAGTTTACTGAAAGCAATACTATTAAGACTAAATAATAGTCAAAACGGAATTATATTAAACGTTGTAATATAGATATATGTTACCAACACGAAGAGATTTTATAAAAACAAGTCTAGCAGCGTTTTCTGGTGCCTGTTTAGGGAAAATTCCATCAATCCCAAATCCTGAACCTGCCAAAGTGGCGACTGTCGGAGCGGGTGGTACCGAATATGATCAAAATGGTAAACCCATTGACCCTCAAGAAGATGCTGCTCGAGTTCAATCAGAGCAAAGGGATGTTAATTTTGCTAGAGCCACCTTAGGTGCTGGAGGAGCCACAGGCTTATTAATAGCTCTTGGTCTAAAATCAGGACAAGCTTCAAGTCCAGCAGAAGAACTTTCATTACTAGGGAAAATTACAGCAGGAGTAGCGAGTAAAGAAGATTTATTAAAACTGCTTCCCCATGTGACTAAGATTGAAGACATAAGTTATAAATATTCTGGCAATGATTATCAAAGAGTCCTAGAACTTGAACTAAGCTTTAAAGAAGCAAGGCAAGTTCATATACAAATAGGCGGGAAAGAAAGTCCCGACAGAGCGATGAATACTGTTCAGCATATAGAGTTTGCTTCAGCTTCATTACTAAGCTCAAAAATAAATTCTATCCCAAGACTCTCAGATACACCAAGAGCAAAAGATCTTATATCAGAGATACGCCGTGCTCTACCTGAAAACTTAGCAAATGATCAAAAATTATTAGTAGAAGATTTATTTATTAAGCTACCTGCTGTAGAACTTGAGCTTGATATTCCTGTCATATCAAGAAGAGATGATTCTATTGTCTTAAGGATAGAAGATACTTCACCTAATACAACTATCAATTCAGAACTTTCAGAAAATTTAGTTCCAGAGCTACCAGAGCCATATACAGGTCCAAATATTTCAGAGGACTTGGTTCCAGAGATATACACAGGTCCAAGTATTCTTGTACCAGCAAGTCCTAAACCAACTAAGCCTCAACCCTCACCTGAAATAACAGGCATACCTATAAAGGAGTTTGAGCAAGCTGAGCTAGATCGTAAATTAAGAGGACATGAGGATAAGTTATTTACAGATTTAGGCTTAGAGAAACATACTAATAGGAAAGATTTAGAAAATGCTCTTAAAAATATAGGTACTACTAATAACGGATTAATATATACACGAAAATATTTCACAGACTTGAATGAGAAAGATTCTGAAAGAATATTAAATAAGTTAAGCGAGCGCATTATTAAATACCTAAGAGACAAGGAAATAATTGCAGTAGCTCCAAAATCTTCTGTATATGCAAGTTTCTGTCCACCCAAATTGCTTAAGGCTTATGAGGCTCTAAAAGCAACGGTAGGACCTGGTAATAAAAATCTTATAGAATTTTGGGCACAACTTGCAAGTCATATTGTGAATAAAGTTCAATAATTTCAGATTAAATTTTATAGATAAAGAGTGATTTTATTCAGATCCCTTCTGTATAGTTTTCAACCAAAATTTTGGCTTAGCATTTGGAATACTTAAATCTAACTCTATATTCAAAGTACCACTATGTTCAATTCTACTAAATTCAGACTCAGCAATTAAATACTCCATATAAGATGATTTATTTTCAGAATACTTAAGTAGGTTAATTACTGGAGTCCAGCTCCCTGTATTGCAATAATGTCCAGTCACACCTAATGTGGTAACAATAGGAATATGAGTATGTCCAAAAACAATCATACGATAGTTTTTCTCGTCATAAAGCTTCTTAGCCATTTGACTCTGAAAATTATTTGAGTGAGTACGCCTTAGTAACTTAGACATCATAAATGACAAAGCTGGCAGAATAGGTGGACAACGCATCATTAGCTCAAGACAGAACATAAGAAAATGTTTTGAGATATGCATTTTCTTGGATAAGTATTTAATTGCCCATGGATTATCATGAAAATTCAGAATAACTTTTCTGAAAATAGCTTGAATAGATTCAGCCTTACCTTGACACTCAGGATGATTACGATAGATATGAGCAATAGACTCAATCCAGAACGGCAAGAGAGAAAGTGGACGTATATATTCTATATCGTATAAATTCGATTCAATATTAGCAATGAGTCCTGGACTGTAACCATTAGTTTTTAAGCGCGTAATAATCTCTTCAACTGAATGATTGACCATTAAAATACTTATTACATCTCCAAAACAAGGCTGATGATTATCACTTGTATTCAACGGATCAAATCTATGCCCATGCTCTAAATACAATCCCAATTCAGGATATTCATAAGAATTTACAAAACTTATCCTATCGTTTTTCATCTCTGGAATCAGTTCTTCAAAAAGCTTCTCAGTGATTAGTTCTTGTGCAACTTTATATTGTCCAATGAGATTGTCGTGGTTTCCTATTACATATACAATTTTTGATAAAGGGTGTTTCAATAACTGCTTAAACTCTTCAATTATGGCTATATTATTTTCTATTATTCTAGTGATTATATTTTTTAATATAGCTTCAACCTTCTCAGTATTAGTATCCCAAGGAAGCGTTGATTCATTCCAGCAACTTGTTACATCAAGAATATCTCCATTTAATATTAGAATCACTTGATCATTTACTGCATAGCTTTTATTTAACGAAGTCAAAAACTCACGAAAATGTTTTTTCTCAGGATTTTCTGCAAAAACATTTTTATCATAATACTTATCGTTCAAATGAACATCACTAACAACATGTATCTTTAAAAACTTACTAATATGACATGATGTTTGTTCAGACTCTGCCATAATCATCTTCCAATCTGACTATATCATCTTCACCAAAGTATTCTCCTCTCTGGATTTCAATAAAAATTACATCTTCTGTATTATTCTGATTATTTGCTATCCTATGTGCTGCTTCTTTAGGAATAAAAATTGATTCTCCTGGTCTCAGTTTATGTAATTTGCCATTTAATGTCGCCTCAGCTTCACCTTGAACTATCATCCAGAACTCTTCTCTTTTAAAATGTTTCTGGTAGCTTAATCTTTGACCTGGATTTACTATTACTCGTTTTACCTTATAATGATCTGCATCATCCAATACTTGCCATGAACCCCAAGGAGCCTTACTGAAAGTATCATGTAGCATTTTGTCTTTCATAGTCTTCATATTAGCAGCATAATAGCAAGGACTTTAAGATTATTAGCAAAAATCATTAATTTATCGTTTTTTGGAATTCATATCAAATACTAAGAATTCAGCGTTCTTTGCATTAGTAATTTTTATAGTTATTACCTCATCAATAGCAAGCCCATCACCAGCATTAAGACTCTGTCCATTAATTGCTACGGATCCGTTTAAAACTTGAACCCAGGCTTTTTCTTTAGCTATTTGATAGCTAAGATCTTTTTCATTTAAAATACTTGCATAAATATCTATATCTTGATTTATAATCAGAGAACCATCTCTACCAGTCTTAGAAACTATAAGCTTAAGTATGCCTGTTTTCTCTGCATCTGAAAAATATTCCTGCTGATAACTTGGTTCTATATCTTTTAATTCTGGTAATATCCAAATCTGCATTAATTTAACTATCTGTGTATCCGAATTATTGTATTCACTATGCAATATTCCAGTTCCTGCACTCATCCTCTGAACATCACCAGTATTTATTAGCGAATAGTTTCCCATACTATCCTTATGCTCTAAAGTTCCACTAAGAACATAAGTCACTATCTCCATATTGGCGTGTGGATGAAAATCAAAACCTGTTCCAGCAGCGATTTCATCCTCATTAATCACTCTGAGATTCTCAAAACCTCTATTATTCAAATCTATATAGTCACCAAATGAAAAGCTGTGATAACTATTAAGCCAATCAAGTTCAGTTCGACCCCTAGACTCTGATTTCTTTATATTCATAATTAATTCCTTAATAAGCAATTGTATCCTTTTCTAATCGATTAAATAGTAAACTTAAATACACCTTGGGGCTAATAATACGAATTATCATTGTCATAGCTATAACTTTATTATTTACTAAAGTTAAATTAAACCCGCAAATTTCCAGTGATTATTTCTTCTCATCTTCAGATCTTGTTTATCAAGAATATAAAACCATATCCAATATATTTCCACCAAAAGAATCAGTAATTTTAGTTGTTAAGTCTAAGGTTTATTCAATACAGTCTAGTCCCTATTATCGGCAAATTGTAAAATTAACGAACAAAGCTTTGGCACTCAAGGGAGTTGAGAACGTATATAGTCTTAGCCATGGTCCTAAAGATCCAATTGAAGCTAATGAGAATTTAATATGGAAAGAAGTTATTTTTGGAGAATCGAATAAACCTAGTCCTACGAGCTCAACATTAATTACCAGTGTAATAAACAAAAAAATCAATCCTAATATAATAAAGGATTTCGAGAAATTAATAAAAGACAATCAATCAGATTCATTTGAAATTAAACTTACAGGTACACCTTATGTAGTTGAAATGGTTAAGCGATATCTATATAAAGATCTCAAGTTCCTAGTTTTAACCACTTTATCAATTTCAGCAATCATGTTGCTACTGCTCTTTAGATCATTAAAAATATTGATAGGTAGTTTTATAACATCAATTTCAGCTATTTTTTTATTGCTTATATTATTACAGCATTTCAAGTTACCTTTTGGCATACTTTCTCCAAATCTATTGATAGTGATATTTTTAATCACGCAAATGCATATCATTTTCTTGACATCTAATTATTTTCATATGCATAATGTTGATGCTGCTTTAAAAAGAACTTTCTCAGCATCATTATGGAGTATGATTGCAATATTCTGGGGCTTCTTGGGTCTAAGCATGGTTCAAGCTAAACCCTTAGCAGAATTTGGTTTCAGCGGAATGATAGGTACTATTATTGCAATAAGTTTTGCTTATTTGCTTTATCCAGTAACTTTACGATTTATACATTCGAAAGGAAACCAAAAGCAAATTTCTTCGAAATTTACTATTAATAAACCCCGATATCTTAGTTGTTTAATTATTTCTGGTTTATGTATATTTTTAGGCTTAGGTCTTTTTAAGTTTAATACTGATCCAAGTATAATCAACTATTTTACTAAAAGTAGTGAAGTAAGAAAAGGTATGATCGCCTTAGATGAAAATGGCGGCAGCAGCACCTTACGACTTATTCTTTCACATCCTTATTATGGAACCTTGGATAACGATCAAGCCTATGCAGCAATGCATAGTTTACATACTAAACTTGCTAATCATAAAGATGTTGGAGCAGTCGTATCATTACCATTATTAATGAAAGAGAGTAAGCGAGATCGCTGGATAACTAAATTCTTGTCTTGGGATAAAATGCTAGATATTTTATCAGGAGATTCACATCAAAATATTGCTAATCGCTTTATGACCAGAGATAGAAGACATGCTTTATTTATATTGAGAATGAAAGAATCAGAACATAATAAATCTAAGGCGGAAATTATAAAAGAGATACAAGAAATAGTTATTAAATATGGATTCAAAATTGATCATCAAGGTGGTCCTTATTCATTACAAGCTCGCTTAGCTGTTCTTGTAAATTCTAGTTTAAAACAAAGCTTACTCTTCTTATTAATTTCTTTTTCAATAGTTGCAGTTTTTGTCTCGCGTAACCTAATAACAAGCTTCGCATTGATCTTAAGTCTAGGTTTGTTTATACTAGGTATATTAGGAGGGGTTTCCTTTACAGGAACTGCTATAGATATAAACTCGTCTCCTATAATCATAGTCTGCCTTCTATTAGCTATCGACATCATGATCCATGTGGTAGTTGCCATACAAGAATCTGATTTAGATGAACAATTCAATCCAATAATTGCTTCTATCTTGATTGCAACTATAAGTTTTACAACTTTATACTTCTCCAATTTTATGCCAATGAAAATTTTTGGGCTGACAATGATAACTAGTATGGTTTTAGCAGGATTAATTAGCATCATAGTCATTCCGACCATTACTAATTTATTTAAAAGATAATAGCCACAATCAATGATTAAATTTACTCAGGAGAATAGTTTATATTGCAATCATTTGTGGTATAATGATTTCAGAACAAATTAAATTAACAAAAAAGGAAGGTTCAAAATGCTTAAATTATCAATTATATTTTTTATCATATCAATTATCGCTGCATTCTTTGGTTACGGTGGAGCTGCATCAGCTACAGCTAATATAGGTATGTTCCTATTTGCTTTCTGGCTGTTCCTTGCAGTGGCTGTTGTAAGCCTAGTCTTTGGTCTTTTGGGAATGGCGAAACCAAAAGCGTAATGCATGACGCCTCATGCCGACATAACACGGGAGTCCACTCCCGTGTTTCGCCCTTATTAAACAAGGAACACTAATTATGAAAAAAAAGCCCTCTAAAAAAGCTCCCTCTTTAACAAGTCCTTTCAAAAATTCTAAACCAAAAGACAATGCGAAAATTCAAGAGCTCAAAATTAATAGAGAAGATAGTTCTAATCAGTTTTTAACTACCAATCAAGGTTTAAAGATCAATGATAATCAAAACTCACTCAAAGCAGGTGAGCGCGGTGGAACACTTTTAGAAGATTTTATTTTACGTGAAAAGATCACGCACTTTGATCATGAGCGAATTCCAGAAAGAATTGTTCATGCACGAGGTTCTGGTGCTCATGGGTATTTCCAAGTCTATGAGTCAATGGCAAAATATACGACCGCTAAATTTCTTCAAGATCCTGGACATCAAACTCCAGTATTTGTAAGGTTTTCCACAGTAGCAGGATCACGCGGATCAACTGACTTAGCTCGAGACGTACGTGGCTTTGCCGTGAAATTTTATACTGAAGAAGGCAACTATGACCTTGTGGGTAATAATATGCCAGTCTTCTTTATTCAGGATGCAATTAAATTCCCAGATCTAATTCATGCTGTTAAACCAGAACCTCATAATGAAATGCCACAAGCAGCTTCTGCACATGATACTTTCTGGGACTTTATTTCGCTAATGCCTGAATCTATGCATATGATTATGTGGGCAATGTCAGACCGTGCCATTCCACGAAGCTTACGCATGATGGAAGGCTTTGGTATACATACTTTTCGTTTTATTAATGAACAAGGTAAGGCACATTTTGTGAAGTTTCACTGGAAACCGCTTTTAGGAATGCATTCCGTAATGTGGGATGAAGCCTTAAAGATTTCTGGTAAAGATCCTGATTTCCATAGGCGCGATCTTTGGGAAGCCATAGAGAACGGTGATTACCCAGAATGGGAATTTGGAGTACAGCTAATTCCAGAAGCAGATGAACATAAGTTTGACTTCGATCTTTTAGATCCAACTAAACTTATTCCTGAAGAATTAGTACCAGTGAGAAGAATTGGTAAGCTAACTTTAAATCGCAATCCTGATAATTTCTTTGCTGAAACTGAACAGGTTGCGTTTCATCCAGGACATATAGTTCCTGGTATAGATTTCACTAATGATCCATTATTACAAGGACGTCTGTTTTCATATACCGATACTCAACTTAAAAGATTGGGCAGTCCTAACTTCCATGAGATTCCTATCAATCGCCCTATTAATCAGATTCATAACAATCAGCGTGACGGACATATGCGCCAAATGATTAATCAAAGTCGTACTAGCTATGAGCCAAATACTTTAGGCAAAGGATTCCCGCAACAAGCTAGTACTAAGATGGGTGGCTTTGCTAGCTACGCTGAAAAAATAGATGCAACTAAAATAAGAGGACGTAGTAAGAGTTTCTTTGATCATTTTAGTCAAGCTGCACTTTTCTACAATAGTCAATCTGAGACAGAGAAATTACATATAGTCAAAGCCTTACGTTTTGAATTAGGCAAGCTTGAAACAGATACTATTAAAGAACGTATGCTCTATTTACTAGCTCAAGTAGACAAAGGTTTAGCAAATCAAGTCTCAGAAACTTTAGGAATAAAAGTACCAGCGAAGCTCGCAACGCCTGTCAACCAAAGTATTCCAGCAGATGCTTCGGTAAAAGATAATCAACCACTAGCTCTTAAGAAGTTTAATCCTTCACCAGCACTTAGTATGGCAAACACTATTAAAACTGCAAAAACCCGTAAGGTAGCTGTTCTTATTGCAGATGGCTTCGCAGCTCCAGAGCTTAATAGAATGATTGCTGAATTAAAAGCTGAAGGTATTCAAGCTAAAATTATTGCCACTCGCGGTGGTTTAATTAAAGCTGAAGGCAGCGAAACAGTTAAAGCTGATGCTACCTTCTCTACAGCTGGATCAGTTCTATTTGATGCAGTATATGTTCCTGGTGGCAAGAAGAGCATAGATATACTTCTCAAAAATCCCGATGCTATCCTGTTTATAAATGAAACTTATAAGCATTGTAAAGCAATCTCAGCAACTGGTATGGGAATTGAACTACTCCAAGCAAGCTCTTGGGCTAAGGGTAAAAATCTTAATAATGACAAGGAAGATGGTGTCGTTGCAGCCGCAGCCTATTCTAAAGCAATTAGCAAAAGCTTTATAGATGCGGTAGCAGCACACCGATTTTGGAACAGAGAGAAGAACGATATGGTTCCTGCATAGGAGTTTATCATGGTAGAAAAAAGACTCTTAGATGAAGAAGATCAAATACGATTGGAAGAGACCGAAGCTATTCGCAAAAAAGAAAATCTATTTACGATCAATTTAAACATGCCACTTAAAGAGTTAACTCTAAGTCATACTGTTACTGTGAATCATAAAGTGACTATCCTAGAAGTATTGAAAATATTCAAAGATAATGATATCAGTTCGGTATTAATCGCAAATGATGAAAATAATATAGTTGGATTATTTACTGAAACTGACCTAGTGAAAAAAATTATATTGGAAGATATTGACATAAGCAAGGCATGCATAAAGGATTATATGGCTTCCGATCCGGAAGTCTTGAATATTGATGATCCATTGTCATTTGCATTAAATAAGTTTGCTAATCGAATAATTAAAAATATTCCTATCAAGTCTGACAATAACGAGATTAATTATATGCTATCGATTAGTGATGTAGTAGATTTCATTGCCACAAACGCAATGGAGCTAGTTCTAAATCTTCGCCCAGATCCACATAAAATGAGTGTGGAAATCAATGGAGGTTAATCATTGTGAGATTTATATTTGGTTTTCAACCAAGAATAACTATCAATTAAATTCAATTGAATACCAATCGAATCATTTTCACCATAAGTATTATAACCAGGCAAACCATAATAACTGACAGTGTTAGATTCTAAAGGACCATACTTTCTAAAAGTAAATTCATTCCAATCCATCATGGGATATGATTTTTCAATAATCGTCTCAGAAGGACTGAAATATATATCTTCGATTTGTAGATAATATATATCGTCATTAAGTTTGATTGGTTCCATAGGATCTAATCCCCAAACAGCTAAACCCATGAAAACAATGGTTACTATAAATAATTTAAACAATCATGACCTCTCTTACTGTCATTTTAACAAATAAGCTTGTGTTATAAATATTTTTAAATTTTATTTTTCAGGCGAAGGTTTTTGTTGGTTCAGGCGTTTAACTAATAGGTAAATTTATTAAAGGAGTAAATAATGAGAAAAATAACAATGTCGCTTCTAATTATAATTATGTTGAATTCTTTAACTAATTAAGTTATGGCTTGTAAGGGTAAAGATGGAGATCATCATGGCAAGGGCAAGTTCTTTAGCTATATGGATGCTAACAGTGATGGTAAAGTAACCAGTGCTGAAATGACCGATAATGCAGTGAAAATGTTCAAGGATCATGACACTAATAACGATGGAGTCATCACTCTAAATGATGTGAGAACTGATGTAGCTTCTAGGTTTACTAAAATCGACCAAGACAAGGATGGATTTGTTAGCAAAGAGGAACTGAAGTCTCATTGGAAAGAGAAAAACAAAGAATATCATAAATCTAAATAGATTTTCAGAAGCGAGATAGAGAACGAAATAGAAAGCGAGGGTTATGAGTGGGCTCTCGCTTTTTGTTTTAAATTATGCAATGATTAAATCAACTAAGATTGCTCTTCTACATTGATTCCACCTAGTTAGCTAAGCATGGACTATAGGGCATATCATCTTTATGGGGATTGCTGGGGAAATTACTAAGAGAATGAATGAACTGGATAGTTTATCCTTTTTATCGCCTGCAGCAATTGAAATTTTAAACATTATTGATCGCCCTCATACTAGCTTGCAAGCTATTACTGATTTGATATTGCTAGACCAAGTTTTATATGCCAATATCATGAAATACACTAAATCTGCTGCTTTTACACTACGTAGGAGTCCGATTACCTTGGAAGAAGCTATAAATTACTTAGGACTTTATGGTTTAAGAGATTTAATATTTTTCATTGCTGCAAGAAGAATGAGTTACTATCCAGATACTTGGTATCAAAACGTTTTTAGGGCTTTTTGCGCCAAGAAACTTGCTCAAAAAATGGGTTTAGAACCAAAGCAAGTTAGCAATATTTATATTGCAGCTCTAATGTATGATTTTGGGGGTATCGAACTTAGTTATCAAATTTTATTGGACTGTAATTTACCTGAAGTAATCTTGAATATCATTAAAACTCAATCCTTAGATTGGCAAGAGTCCAATTATCAGATTACTAATTCATTAATAGACATGGCTAATCAATTAACTTTCTTAGAATATGCTGATGAATATGACATAGATGAACTTATGTCTCAACCCAAGTACATTAAATTCAATCTCAGACTAACAGAATTAAATGCCTACCAAGTACGCAAAATGCATCATGATATCAAAGACTTGATAGAGGAAAAATTTTAATTTCCTCTTCAATAGCCTGATTCATAGTCATAATACTGCCAACTTCATCGACAGTTATGGATATCAATCCTTGCTGAGGCAGGTCTAATACAATCATAATATTGTCATTTTGAGCATAACGTCTTACAAGAAGAATATTATTTCTCAAATTAAAAACACCACTAGTTTTCGATCCAGGAATACTAGTAATAACTTTCTCTGTAGCAATTTCTTTCACCAAATGATAATCAACAATAAATCTTTCATCAGCTATTTTAAAGCTTAATACAGTAACAGGAATGGTCTCCTCAATAGTTTCCGAGTGTTGTTTAGCTTTCTTAGATGCAATTTTATAAGACTCAAGTAATTTAGGCTTCTTATAAATTTTCTCCATATTAAGAATTAATGCTACAGAACCATCTGCTTCAATAGCAGCACCAGTAAAATAATTTAAACTATCTTGAATTTCTGGTAATGACTTAAAAACAACATTCTGCAGACTCTTAATTCTATCTACTACAAATGCATAACTAATATTAAACAAATCAATAATTACAAAATCAATATATGGAATATCTTCGTGATCCTGTGGATTAGATGACCATTCCGAACGATAAATTAATGGTATCTTCTTGTCTCTGATTGTAATTTGTTTTTCTGAATCGATTTCATCTTTAGCGATTCTACCAACTTCTTGAATATAACTAGCTGGAATCAAATAATCAATCCCACCTATGGTAACAGTTAAAGCAGATTCTATAGCTAATGTTAATGGCAGCTTGATTATAAATTCGGTTCCCTTGCCATCCTCAGTGCTAATTTCGATAGTACTGTTTAGCTTATTAATGTTGGTCTTAACAACATCCATACCAACACCACGTCCAGAGATCTGCGTAACTTCTTCCTTAGTGCTAAAACCGGGTAGAAAAATTAGCTCTTGAATCTCCCTGTCAGTCATCTGTTCTAGCTTAGCTCGTGGTAAAAGTTCATTCTCAATTGCCTTACGCTTTATATCAACAGTTGAAAGACCTTTCCCGTCATCAATAATATGTAACCAAATATGATTTTTACGAGATAAAGCTTTCAATTTAATTTGCCCTATAGGATTCTTGCCTAGAGCAATTCTAGTCTCAGCATCTTCTATGCCGTGATCAATAGCATTACGTAAAATATGAATCAATGGATCCTTAATCAGTTCCATAATATTACGATCTATTTTAATATTTTCACCTTCTATTATAAATTCAACTAATTTATTGTGTTGCTGTGCAATATCACGCAGCATTTTTTTTAATTTGTTACTGATTGATGAAAAGGGCTGCATTCTAATCTGCAATATTTTTTTATTAATCTTCTGTGTTAGAATATCTATCTTATAAGAGACTGATTCTAAATCGGTTCTATCAAGAATACGTTCTGCAATTTTAACTTCTAACTGATTTTTTAATAATATTAATTCTGAACTTAATGCATTTAATGTTTCCAAGGTTTTATTATCAATTACTATATTTTGATCAAGTTCCAGATCTGTTTTATTAGTCTTATCAGCTTGCAAGCTTTCCAATGCCTTCAGCTGTAAAGCGCTCAATTTAGCTTTCTTTTTTGGTAGATTATTTTCACGTATAGTTACCAACTCTTGCTTTAAACTATCAGATACTTTAAAGAATGAATCTATAAGCTTATTAGTAACGATAGATTCAGTTCGCTCAATCTCGTTTTTCTCCAACAGTGAACTAAAAATATTTTCTGTATCATGTACTAAATTTTGAAAATTAGTAAAGGAGAAATAACTAGCCATGCCCTTAATACTATGCATGCGACGATATAATGATTGTAATAATTCTAGTTTATTTGGTTGTTTTTCTAATTCCAATAATTCTGAATCAAAAGCAACTATATTAGTATGGGTTTCACTTAGAAATTCTTCTAATATTAATTCGTCCCCCATAATTCATATATGCCACATTCTATGGGTATATAAGCTGATAAGAGTGGAATATGAACAGAAATAATCTACTACTATCATTAGGATTAATTCTCTGGCTAAGTATCATTGCTTATGGTTATAGTTTAGTTATACATTACGAACTTAAACCGAATTCTCAAATCACTAGTTTACAAGCCTGGCCTGATAATTCTCAATTAAAACTTGATCCACAGCGTGACACCTTAATAATATTTGTTCATCCCAAATGCCCTTGCAGTAAAGCCTCTATTGCTGAATTAGACCGACTTCTAACCAGTTTTCATGACAGGCTAAGAACTATTGTAGTTTTCATTAAACCAGAAGGACAAAGTGAATCTTGGGTGAAAGGTAATTTATGGACCAAGGTTCAATCATTACCTGAAGTGACTGTATACATAGATAATGATAATCAAGAAACCCATAATTTCATGGTAGATACTTCTGGTGAAGTTCTTCTTTTTAATATAAATGGCAAGCTTATTTATCATGGTGGTATTACTGCCTCACGTGGTCATGAAGGCGATAACAAAGGTAGAACCTTAATCTCAAACTATCTTAGAACCGGTACTATTAAAGAAAAACAAGGATATGCTTTTGGTTGCACTTTATAATTTAGCTGAAAGCATTTGCTAAGTTTTTACATTGTTTAAGTAGGGCAGTATCTATATTAACTGTCTCAAGTTTATGCAATTGTAATAAATCTTTATCAATTGCCTCTTCTATATCCTCATAATCAAGACATTCGTTGTTAATAATTGATTGAGCTGTATAGATAATGGCATTTCCTTGTAAAAAGTTTGGATCATACAAAGCTAATCTCTGACTATTAATAAGATTAATAATATTAATTGGCAATTGATAAGATTTAGCAATCTCATAAGAGAGATCTAAGCTATTAAGACCAAAGATGCATTTTTCTTCTATAAGTAGATCTGCATATGAAATTCCTTCTCGAATTTTAGAATATTCTTGCTGATAAAATGTTTTAAAAATCATTTGTCCAAAATTACACATTAAAGTTGAAATATAAATATCACTTGAATACTCAAGATCATAATTATGTTTCTCAGCAATTGACTTAGCTAGAAATGCCATTAATAAACTCTTCTGCCATAACTTTAAATCTAGAAAAACTCCTCTGGCAGTAATCATAAAAATTAAATCTCTTAAACCATGTTGCCCAAGAACTTCTATGGCTTGCTGAGTGTTGTTTGGATAGTGTGGCCAAATAAAGGCAGCTGATTTGATATATTTAAATAAATTGGCATAAATTACTTCATCACGTTCAGTTAAATTTACAATTTCTTCTCTACTAGTATGAATATCTGCAAGCTTATGTATCAATTCCACTGCCACAGGAGAAATAGTGGCAAGATTGTCCAATTTCTCAAGGAATTTTTCAGTACTTAATTGCATAACTTTACCTACAGTCTTCCCAATTATGCATACTTCTAATCAAGAATAGGTGTAATCAGTAATCATCCTAAAGTATATATTTTATGATTTGTAGTTTCAAACAAAGACCAATGGGCATAAAGGATCCAAGAGGGGAAGATGTATAATACTGCATCATTTTTTACACTAGGTTTTACCAAATTCAATATGTATATGAGCCTATTGATGATAGTGCTTGCAGTTTGGTTTATTGCAGCAAATTATAAAAAACTTACTCTAAGCCTAAAAGCTGAACTTGAAAAAAGATTTAGTCGTCTCTTTGCTGGCATCAATAGACAGCCCCTCTATAAAGTTTTCTATGGATTTGATCATAAAAATACTGCTTCATGGGTCAATTGGATTAAAACCCAGAATCTAAGACAGCAGGAAAGAGCTTTTGCTAGACTTGCTGACTATTTGCAAGAACCACCTAAGGAATTGGGTTTAATTACTTTAGAGGTAGTCCGTGCTGTTATAGCATTTGAACATACTAGTAGCTATGAAGTACTCACGCAATTATTAACTAATTCCAGAATCAAATGGGGACAATATAAAGCTCTCAATTGTTTTTATGAAGAGGCTGCTATTGGTATTATGAAACTGGATGAAGCTCTTGCTAAAAAATTCTTACTTGATGAACTTAGCATAATCAAAAACAACCCAGAAGTTGATAGTATTAAAGATAGTATATTAGCAGCTCTCACTCATCTTACTAATAAAATCGACTTAGTCGAAACCTTTAATGATATTTGCCTTGATAGTCAGCATAGTTTCTATATTCGCAGCAAAGCAATTTCAACTATAAAAGAAAACTGCTCTGATGATGAATTACTCTCATGCTTAAACAGTATTTTACTGAAGTTCTTATCCAAAGAAGATTTTAATTTTAATAATGATGATTTAGATGTATATAGCTTAGCTTTAAGACATACATTAGCTTTCTTTACTCAAGAGAAATATAGTGATGAAATATGGGAACTATGGTGTCAAGCTCTTGCTCACAAGGTCTTAAACTCTATAACAGCTCAAACTCTAAGCACTAAAATCAAATCTTCTGATTTTATTATTAGCACTGACAAATTATCACATCTATTGAAATCATATCCTGAGTTAAAAAATATTTTTAGTGATGCATTGGCACACCGATTTAATTTAAGTAATGAAGAACTAACACTTGTAAAGGAAACTGAGCAAAATCAAGAAATATTATCCAAGTATAAGTATAGGGATACAATTATTAAAATCTATGAGCAAAATATTACCCATGATTTACCAGAAATATTAGAGAGCAATTACAATAATTTAGCTGTTCAAACACGAAAATTAAAAAAGCAAATGCTCTTAATTACAGGTAGAGCTGAGGTTGAGAAATTATACTTAGCTGAATTACTAGCTAAAGAATTAAAAAGAACTTTCATTTATATCAATGGCGCAATGCTTATGCTCTCTCCTGATCAAATGGATCAAACTCTATCACATATCAAAGATAATCAAAATTACTTAATCTATGTAGAAAATATTTTCAAAATGCTAAATAATCCAAACGATAATCTCCCAAACAATAATAGACTAAAAAAATTCAATGAAGTTATATATAAATTACAATCACATCCTAAGATAATTATACTTGCATCAATTCCCATGGATTTAGTAGACCTCTATGATAATCATCCTGAAATAGTTACTCAGATTCAGAGCTTTCCTAATGACCAATTTAAGGCAAATATTGATATAGGGACAGCAAGCGCTAGGTTTAAACAGAAAGTTTACGCCCATTATGAAGTTAAATTACAAGATGATAGAGATACTTCAGCTTTTAGATTTGATGAACTTATATATAAAACAGAAGATTTAAGTTCAGTGGAATTTTTGGATTATTTTTTAGATTATCTAAGAACTTCCTTACTCACTGAAGGTAAATTATTGCCAATAGGGGACAGTGACTATAAGGGAGATAAACAATTGGTCTAATATGGAAAAGAAAACAACACAGATTAAGCAAGATATCTTAAGAAGAAGCAAAGAAGTTCTTAATGGTTATAAAAATGCGATTTATTATAAAACTGACCTTGCTTTCATAATTCTACTTTTGGCAGAATGGATCGCTTCTGTTCTTTGTGCCATATTTATATCTCCTAAAACATGGATAGGAGTACAGAGTTCAATTCATTTACATGTTTATGCTGCCATATTTCTAGGCGGTATTTTTTGTCTTGTACCCTGTATTTTATTCTTCCTTAAACGTGGATCTCTTGCTACAAGAATGAGCATAGCCATAGCACAAATGTTGTTTTCTGCATTATTAATACATTTAACTGGAGGTAGGATAGAGACTCACTTCCATATATTTGGCTCTCTTGCATTTTTAGCGGTATATAGAGACAAAAATGTACTATATGTGGCTTCTAGTATCACTACACTTGATCACTTAATCAGAGGTCTATATTATCCTCAATCTGTATTTGGAGTAGTGGCAACAGAAGAATGGCGTTGGGTTGAACATGGTGCTTGGGTAATCTTTGAATTGATATTTTTATTATATTCAGTAGGCAGACAACAAGAAGAAATGAAAACCATGGCTAAGAAACAATCGGAGACAGAGTTGTTTAACCTAGTAATGGAACGAGGAGTAGTATCGTTATCAGAAGAACTAAAATTACAAGTACATAATATCAGTGATGCGGTAAATACCATGGTAGCTAGTACTAAGAAAATTCTTGGTAATACCAAAGACACTACACTATCTACCTTGAATGATTCACGTAAAACTAATGAGCTAGTAGAAAATATTAAGAGATGGAGTACGGAAATCAGCAAGGTTATCGATGTAGTTTCCAATATATCTAATCAAACTAATATTTTAGCGCTTAATGCTGCAATAGAAGCTAATAGGGCTGGTGAAGCTGGAGAGGGCTTTGCAATAGTAGCCAAGGAAGTAAAAGAACTGGCTACTAAGTCAACTGATTCTACTAATATGATTGGTGAGAAAGTTACTTCAATAAAAGATGAACTTAAATCTACAACTAAAATGCTAGTTAAGACTTCTTCTTCTATTAGTAGCATTTCCTCTCTTATTGAGGAATCTGTAGGAATGCAGAGCAATTCTAATCAACTCATTACGACAAGTATCAATAATGTCAACTCAAAATTAGATCATCTACTAGCAAATATTAATGTGATGAAAGGTCTTATGACCACAGCAACGGAGGACATGAGCTCATACTATTCTATGTTGTAATATATGGAAACCGTCCTATTAATTGATGATTCGCCATTTATGAGAACAAGGTTACGTGAAATTCTTATTAGCTTGGGGATGCTAGTTATGGGAGAAGCAGAAAACGGCAAAGAAGGTATAGAACTCTATAAATCCAAGAAACCTGATTTGGTTTTCTTAGATATTAATATGCCAGAACTTAGTGGCAGAGACGCTTTAATACAGATTATCAATCATGATGCTGAGGCACGAGTCATTATGTGCTCTGTTAATGGTGAAGAGAAACTAATTGCAGAATGTATCCAAGAAGGTGCTATTTATTATATACTCAAACCTTTTACCAGAGAGAATGTTACTAAAGTAGTAAAAGAAATCACAGCTATGCAATAGCTATCAAGTTCGTCATCAAGTCTCATAGCATTCTTGGGATTAAGAAAAAAGATCACATATTCAAACAATCAATGCTAGAATATTTTTACTATGTCTTCTATAACAAAGTTTTTTTGTCCTTCAAAGAATACACAATGTTCAGCTTCGTGGGTCTTACTAATACTCAGATTAGTTGCTGGTATCGCTTTCCTCTATCATGGTTGGGGCAAGATCCAAAATCCTATGACCTGGATGGGACCTGATGCAACAGTACCAGAGTTCTTACAATGTTTAGCAGCAGTTTCTGAATTTGGTGGAGGTATCGCTTGGATACTTGGATTTCTCACTAGGCTTGCATCTTTAGGGATACTATTTACCATGATAGTTGCCGCATCATTACATACCTTTGTACTTCATGATCCTTTCGTAAGCATGACTGGAGGACATTCATCAGAATTAGCAATAGTATATCTTTCTATATCTTTGATCTTGCTAGTAATTGGACCAGGTAAGTTTTCTTTGGATTATTTATTCTTTGGGAGAAGTTCTCAGGATGAGGGGTCTAAGGTTTAATTATGAAATACGTTCTTCCAAATAGCGCTCAAAAGCTTCTACTATGGACTTTCTAGAGTAAGGCTCTGTAGCTGTTTCATTTTTGGTTTCAGGATAAAAGAACTCTCTCAACTCTCTTGGATTTTTTGAATTAAAGAATGCATAAATTTTTCGTATAGCCTCAGTTTCAGTTTTGCGAATTTGTGCAATTACTTTATCTGGACTTTGTTTATTAGCTAATAAAATTCCAATATCAGTGAGCTCACCAGAGCAACCATCAATTAACCCTAAACGCAAACGCAGAGTTTTTTCTTCATTTGGTTTAATTACTGCTATAGAATTGTATCGATAATTAAACTTCTGGTTTGCTAATCTATGTAAAAGTGAAGAAGTGAATTCATTGTAATTATTAAATAAGTTTTGTTTATGATCAAAAAGATGACTTAATAGTTGCTTCAAACCCTCTATATTAGTTTTTTCTGGAATCCAATAAAGTTTAGGTCTATAAGCTTCTAGCCTTGCAACAAGTTTGTCTAAAGCCCCTTCTTCTATTTTTCTTATACCATATAGAGTATATCCAAATATTTCACTAATTTCTACCGAATCATGACTCAGAGAGAAATCAGCGTATTGTATATTAGGATGTTTTTCTTTTAAAGCTGCTATATCATCATTAGTTACTAAATATTTAATACCATATCGTAATGAGAGAATTACTCTTTGTTTTGGATTGAGTTCTTCAACAGCAGCTTTGATTTCATCAGGTTCTAGTGTTGGATCTTCTGGATTAATAACTGCAAACAAATCAGAGAATTTAGTATCTGAATCTCCAACTGTAGATGTTAATGAACGAAATTTTCCTAGCCTTAATTGTTGAACAAATAGTTTTAAATTAGCTAGATCAAGATTAAGATCCTGAGCAAGTTGAGAATGATCACCAACCTCTCTATTATTTCTTTGCCAAAATTTCTTCATTACTCGATCATATAGATTTCTATCACTTATATTGCGAATGTTAAAAGCGATCTTTCTTTCTGCTTTGAATAAATTTCTAATATAACCCTTTATACATGGGACACTATAAGTAGTAAAACTATCATCTAATTCTAATTTGAAATTTCTTAAAGCGTAGAGTAATCCCCTAGCTCCTTCAAACAAAATTTTGATTTTTGATAAGTTTTTATAAGTACCGAGTTTACGGAAAAAGTCTTTGGCACTGTAAAAAATTAAACGCCAACTATGTTTGAGAAATAAAGTTTCTTTTTCAAGTATTTGCGCTTCAAGTGCTCTTATTTCATCTTTGTGTGATAAAGGTATCGTACCATTCTTTGCTATTTCTTCTCTTACTATCGTATCTAATTTGTTTTGAGCCTCATGATGTTCCCTAATTAACTCACGTTCTTGTTCGCGTTCTAAAATACTATGCTTTAATAAAACCTGCTCAAATTTCTCAGGTAAATCTCCATTAGCAAATAGAGCTCTCTCAATTGGAGAACTACTAGTAGAAATTTCGTGGTCTACTAACAGATTAGTCAATTAATATTTTCCTTAAGTTAACTATAATTCTAAGCTATTAGCTAGGGAAAAGCTAAATTTGACTTCTATTATCTTATTATGTCAAAATAAGCTATATAATGGTCAATTTAGAACAAGCTATAGACGCAGCGAAAATTTTAGGTAAATTCTTTGCTAAATCAGGGATTGTTACAAGCACCCCAAAAAAGAATCAGTATTCTAGTGGTATTGCTTTATCAGAAGAAGCCCAGGTAATTTTCAGAAGAATTCTTCATGAAGCTTATCCTAAAGCAATACCTGGTGAGCCAGATAGTTCTTCTGGAGAAGCTAAGCGAATTAATTTAGCCTCTGCCATTAGAAATTTTTTTATGGCGGTTGTTAATCATAAAAACTCAAACTATAGTCCCGAAATGATTCTTGAAAAAAAAGAACAAAGAAAATTGGATTGTGAGGAAGGAGTTAAAAACCTTGATGCAGCAGACGCAAGAGCAGTAGTCAATTTGACTAAGATCCATTATGGTCTTCAATTTGATTTATTAACCAACTTAGGCAAAGTAACTTTGGAAACTAGAACAAAAATCCTTGAACCATTAGATAAAAGAATTACAGACCCTAAACATTTTAGAGAAGTATTTGGAAGGAGTCTATATGCATATCCTGAAGACTCTTTTGGTTGTAGGAGAAATTATGGTTTCGATAGTGCTAAAAACATTACAGTACGTTTATTTCTAAAAGCTTTTACACATATGCAAACACATATTGATAACTACAAAGAACAAGGACCAATAAAAGGACACTTTAGACAATTTAAAGAAAATGTAGACCTTATAGTAGAAGGCTTACAAAACTTTGTCGCAAGTGGATCTAAAGTATAAAGCCTGGTTTAGGGGATTGAGGAATGGGGTCGGAGGAATGGGTACTTGACACTACGACCCCAAGTTCTTATCTCCCACAAAAAGAAAAGAGGGCTTAAGCCCTCTTTTCTTTTTGTAATGGCGGTGGACTAACGAGATCGGCAACCTAGCACTCTAGTGCCGGTCAAATCCCTGATAAATAGGGTATTTGCAGGGAAATTTTGAGATTTGGGTAGTTTATAAGGGCACAAATTGGCACAGAAGCCTCACTGTAGCAGGGTTCTACTAGGCAATTCCCTAAAAATTAACAGGGAGTATTTACTATCAGTTATAGATTTAATTATCACTGTAATTAGCTATAAACAGGGTATTAATGGAATGCAAGCTATTCTTATAGCCAGAGGATTAAGCAATGGTTTACATCATGGTAGATATTGAAGCAAGCGGTCAAACTCCTGGAGTCTGAGAGACGACTCACTTTGGTGCAGTTGTAGTAGATATGGCACTTGATAAAACCTTCTACGGTCAGTTAGATAGTCTTGATGGCAAAAGAAACAAAGATTATAGAGTTGATATTGTTCAGCCACAAGTTGAAGCTATTGGTAAACCTGAAGAGATAATGCATGAGTTTGATCTATGGCTCAAAAAAGTTAGTGAGAAACAACCAATGTTCGTCTCTGATAACAATGGTTTTGATTGGCAGATATAAACCGAGTGGTCGGGTAATGGCTAGACTGTAGCAGAGCTTGAGAGGAATTCTTAATGGTGGGAACAGGGAAATGCATGGAATTAGGATATCCAATATTTTCTGCACGACTAAAGCGATTTAACTAATTTTAGAGCATTTTTGCTAGAATTCTTTTAGAACATGGTTATAGGTGAAAATACCCTAAGGATCTTCAGGGAGGCTTGCTCTGGAATAGATTGGAATATCAAAGAACTTAGTGATAGCGAGTTTACTGACCTCGCATCCAAATATTCAAATAAACCATTTGACCGTAATAATCATGAACAGGTTTCTGAACTGGCAAAATTGATAAAACAAAGAATTCTTGAAGTTTTGTACGGAGAAGAGGAATATGCTCGAACCTTTTTTAATAAAATTTATAAAACTTATTATTTACTAACTACTATAGAAAAGAAAAATGATAGCTTATTCTGCAATATTGCAAAGGAGTTATTTCAGCAATTTGGCAATGAAGATAAAATACTAAATCCTGATCTTGATCAACTAAAAGTATCCTTACTTTGTTTAAGAGATCATCAATGCATATATGATTCTAAGATTTGCCAAGATCATATCGATAGAATTGATGGGAAATTGGGGTCCACTTGCAATGCAATATGTTTTTTGCAAGGTAGATATAATATTGTGTATTTAATTAAAGATGGGGGGATCTCCGTTAGCTCTAATGAATTAACAAGAATAGGAAACGATTTGTCGGAGCAAATGCAATCTTTTGGTGGCAGTTGTTTTATTAGAGGAATCTATAATTATTTATATGAAAATCAACAATATAATGAAAGATTTTGTCGTTTTCTTTTCCCGATATCAGTTTTAACTCATGGAGAAAAACTAAAGGCTTCCCAACCTTGGGGTTATCTATTTAATTTAGCACTTAAATATCCTCATAACGGGAGGGTTAAAAAAAGTAAAAAACAAGAAGCTTGGGAAAATATAATTGAAACCTCTACACACCTTGTTTCTCTTTTAGAGATTGAACCCTATTCTGCGTATGAAAATATATCCATCCAAGGAAACGATGTAATTAAACTATTAACAAATTTTGGTTTACTTGAAAGTAATTTCAAGATACCTCAGATCCGATACTCCGATATCCCCACCTTGATACAAGGGTTATTTGCCTGGACACAAGAGTTAGAGAATGACTCTTGGGAAATCCAATACACTGATATAAACTATTTTGCAAATGAATGTCTAGCTTTATTTCAGTCTTTTAATTCCACCACGTTTAATTTAAGTTATTTGCAAAATTTAACTAAGGAACAGCTATCAAAAGAGAAGTTAGATTTTATTCTAGAAATCCTCACTCACTCAAGCGCTCCTAATGAAAATTTTGTTTCACCTCTTGATCATATCGAAGTAAATGCTTTTCAAAAACCGTTCATAAGAATAAATAAAGATGAACTTCTCATACCCCTACCATCATTTAGTGCTTATACTTTGATAGAAGCTTTCATGAGCTATTATAGGAAAAAAATACCAAACTATGATGATCACTTAGGAAACAAGCTCGAAGATCTTATTAGAATAAACTTAAGTAATCATAATGTAAGTTTCAAATTTGGCAATTATACTAATTCGGAAAGACAGGATGGTGAAATAGATATAGCCATTGAACTTGAAGGTCAAATTATTTTTATGGAAGTAAAGAAAAAAAGCTTCACTCGTAAATCTAGGAGTGGTTATACAGAAGAAATTTTAATTGATATGAGCAAAAGCCTTCTAGAATCACAAATACAAGCTTTTAAGCATCAATATTCTTTGCTTAAAGATGGGCAAATTCAATTAGAGAATGGAGATACTATTTGTCTTAATGGTAAAAAAGTTGAACATATTTCTATAACCCTATTTGATTATGGAACTATGCAGGATAGGATGCTTGTTAGTAAATATTTAGAAACACATTTGCTGTTTAAGTTTATTGAAGATGGAGACAATAGAGCAAAACTCGAGGATCTCAATAAAACTCGCTCTAAATTCAAGGATATTTGCGAAAAGATTTCTTCATATGATGCCACATTAATGGATCATTGTTTTTTTAATTGCAGAGTCCTGAGCATACCACAATTATTACTATTATTAGATAATGTCTCAAACACAAGTGATTTAAAAGATGAATTAAGGAAAACTAAATCTATTACTTTCAATTCAACAGATTGGTATTACGAATACAAAAAGATGATGAACTTAAGACTAAAACCAGCTGAAGGAGTTACAGCATGAACGATTTTCAATTTGATCCTAAGCATTCTTCTCAAGACAATATATCTAATTTTATAAATCATCTAGAAACAATAAATCCTGAAATGACTAAAATTTTCAAAAAGCACATTGACATGCTGGTTCCTTTACCTGAAGGTAATCAAAGAGGTTTAAAAAGAAAAGCTTTTAATGATGCCGTGCTTAAATCCCTGCAAGAGCTTAAGGATACAAATGAAAAAGAGGAGCTAAATGACTAAATATTTCCTCAAAGAACTTTCTATTGAAGGATTCCGTGGCATCAATAATGAAAATTCTCCACTGAGCTTAAAATTTAAGACGCATCAGGTCAATTCAATTTTTGGTGGTAATGCCTGCGGCAAAAGTTCAATATTTGATGCTTTATGCTATGCAATTAAAGGAGAAATACCAAAACTCTCTCAACTGAATAATAGTGAGCAAGCGAAAGAATACTATTGTAATAAATTTCATTCACAGAATATAGCAAGAATAATTTTTAAATTTAAACCTGATGATAGTTCAGACGATATAGAAATTTCAATAGAGCGATCTAATACTGGAAGTAAGACTGTGGCAAGTAGTACAAGCGCTATAAAGCCAGAAGAATTTTTGAAGAATCTAGATGGAGAAGTTATCCTACTAGACAATAACTCTTTTCAAAGTTTTATCGAAGAATCTCCTTTAAATCGTGGACGCACTTTTTCTGGTCTTCTAGGTTACTCTAATTTGTCAGAATATAGAAGAGTTCTTGAAACCTTAGCTAATAATGGTAATTTAAGTAATGATTTTGATCTGGCGAGAGATGAACAGAAGAAAGCTGATATAGAGTCGAATATACAATCTCAGTTAACAACAATCAAAAGCAAGTATAAGGAAATCAAAGGACAATACCCAGTAGAACCTATTAAATTGGATGTTATAAATTCAGAAATTACAATAGCACTTTCTAATATTGATTTAGTAAAACCTTTTGCAGAAGAGAGCAAGAATGATCTCTTGAAAATGGACTTCTCTAAAATTAAAGCCAAAATTGCATCTGAAGAAGGAGGTGAAACAAAAGAAAAATATACATTAATCAATAGAGATATTGCAGAATTGAATAAACTTAAAATTGATCAAAGTATAAAAAACGGTCAAGATCTAATAGAGCAAAATATAAAATCAGCTCAGGAGAAACTAAAATTAACTAAAGGACCTTTATTTCAAAAATTATATGAAACGACTAAGGTAGTATTGGAATCAGAGCAATGGTCAAACCCCAATCAATGTCCAGCTTGTGAGGCTATCGATACAAAACCTTTAATAACTACAATAAAGGAAGCCTTAAATGCTTTCAGTCAATCACAAGAGTTATTTGAGAAGATAGCAGCAGATTGGTCTTCGTCAGTTCTAGCTCAAAGAATTAAGATATTGGAAGGAAATAAAACTTTAAACATAGATGAATCAACTAAGCAATATATTCAACTAAATCAAACATTTATACAAGAGCAACCTTGTTCTAATGATTACTCCAAGGCAGTACAACATTTAAATAAACTAGAAGTCATTCTAAAAACAAAATTGTCAGCTTTGGAAACAGAAAAAAGTGAATTAGAAAAAACTTTACCGCCTTCATTAGTACAGTTAACTAATGTCATAAATACTGCAGAGGAGCTAAATGATACTATTCTTGCCATAGAAAAAAAACAAAAAGAGCTATTTGAAGTCACTACCTTGCTTGATTTAAAAAATCAATGGAAAATTTTTATACAAACAGCAGAAAAAGTATTTTCAGAAGCAGAAACTGCATTTTCAACCCAAGAAACGATTTCTATCTCCAATGAATATAAGAGCTTATATCAATCTATAACCAATAATCCAGATATTGTCCCTATCTTAGAAAAAGCAAATAAGACAGAGGAATTAAGCCTTCGCTTAGAAGAATTTTATGGTCAAAAGAATTTAAGTGCGACTACTTTGTTATCAGAAAGTTATCGTAATGCTTTGGCATTTTCAATTTTTATGAGTACTATTAAACGCAATAATTCCTCGGCTAGATTTATTGTTCTTGATGATGTCACATCAAGCTTCGATGCCGGGCACCAATTTAATATAATGGAGATTCTAAAAAATCAAATAGCATCGTCTTCTGATCCAAATGGACCACAAGTTATCATACTAAGCCATGATACCTTGCTAGAAAAATACTTTGACACATTATCAAACACTGATAAATGGCATCATCAAAAATTGCAAGGACTACCACCGATGGGTAATGTTCTATGCAATTCTCAAGATGCAAGTCGCATACGCACCGAAGCTGAGAAATTTCTTAACTCTGGACTCAAAGATTCAGCTGCTCCTCTAATAAGACAATATTTGGAGTTTAAGTTACAAGAGATTATTCGAAAAGTTAATATTACAGTACCCATAGACTTTGCAATTAGAGATGATAGGAAAATGATACAAAATTGTGTAGATGCAATTGAAAATGCAGTCAATCTTCATAAAGCAGCTGGTGACTTGATCATTGATAATACAAACACTCAAAATTTTCTCAATACTTTAGTCCCACATCTCGTTTCAAATTGGATATCACATTATGCAACAAATAATGTCAATAGCTTATCACCACATGTTTTAAAAGACATACTTAATAAGGTTGATGATATTGCTGATTGTTTCAAATATGATTGTAAATGTTCTGGATCTATACAGCGGCGTTACTATAAAGATTTGACATCAAAGCAGTGTAATTGCCTATAATGACCTAACATTCAGATTTTCACCACCCCCTCATCGCATCCAAAACCTCATCCTCACTAGTCTGACAATAACTA
>CAZKAT010000009.1:0-17788 GCA_964551135.1 uncultured Gammaproteobacteria bacterium
TATTTACTATCAGTTATAGATTTAATTATCACTGTAATTGGCTATAAACAGGGTAATAGAGGTCAACTTTTAATAAGGGTTCTTTTATTCAAAGTTAAAGGCTTTTCTTTGAACAAGCTCTCTCCATATCTTCGTGCTCAAAAGCTGATGCCATGCTGTCACATTCACTTTTTGATAAGCCAAAACTAGATGCTACCTTGCACCATTGTTTTACTGCATTAGCTACATCCTTAACAATCTTAGCCGCTTCATCTTTACTGAGCCTGAACTCATTAATAACTCTCATGGCAGTTTCAAGAGATGCGGATCTATCTTCATAATCAATAGCAGTAGTTAAGACCCTTGGCTTGATTTCTATAGGAGTGGGATTTATATCATAAAGGGGAGATAATCTCCAGCCTTGATTTCGTTCATATATAAATCCATGATTTCTTAAATGATCATCCGTGTTAGAAATCATAATGCTAAACACTATACGCTTCCAAAGTTCCGCTAAATCATCGCTCGGAGATGCACCATTTTGGATTATGGCATAGGCTATTTCAAGATAGCTATGATCCTCATTGTCCCTAGCTCCAAGCATACTCATAGCTGAAAGAAAAGGAATGCGTTCATCAAAGTTACGGTCAAATCGCCTTGTAATTAAGACTGGCTTTTTTAGTATAATTTCTAGTCGCCAATCTGGAACTCTGATTCCAGCTAATTTTGCAAGGCTAAGTGCGACTGCTTCCCAGACCACAATATTGTATTCATCATCTTTACGTGGAAATTTTGCAATAGCGAGGCTATGATCTCGATCGCGTACTGAAGCTTTGGGTCTAGCGCCACCTAGTGATGATCCAGGTGCTAGTAAGAGTCTAAGATCCTCTGCTGATTCATCATCTTCCAAAAATCGCTCTGTAGCAGAGAGTAGCTTGGGCAAATCAATAAGTGGTGGGATTGTGCTTGAATCTTTTGCAGCTAGAAAAATTGGCTCGTCAAGCTCTAGAGAAAAACGCAAAGCACCCTGGCGTGCTTCGTCATTAACTCCAAGTAAATAATCAGCTTCAAAAAGTGTCACAGGTGTTCGTTTCTCTGTTTTAGCTTTAATAGTTTCAGCACGACGCATCAAAACACGTCCCCAACGATCAGGTGCTGAATCACCAATGGCTCCAAAAATGCTCATCTCAGCAGCTGTATGAAAGGCACCCTCAGTTAGTTTTAAAGCAGGGTCTAAAGCAAACTGTTCTGAATGCTTAAGCCAATTTTGGCTATATTCAAAAGATGCTGTTTCTTTTCCCTTACGTAAATGAAACCATAGTTTACCTACAGCTATGTTTTCTTTGCCTAGTGAAATCCAAACTATAACTTCTTTACTACTCATCTTTAGCACCTTTTTTCTTTTTAGGTAGGCGTACCCTTTGTGGTAACTTCTCTTCCTCTAGTTGCCTTCCAGTTAAATCATGAGAAGCATCTGCAAGTTCATTTAGTCTCTCTGTCAAACCCAATACAAAAAGTACAGTACTATATGCTCCCATTGAAGCAGTTGGGTCACCTTTCTCAATTTTGCTAATAGTTGCTTGTGAAAGTCCAGCACGCTCTGCCATTAACTCAATAGTAATTCGACGCCTGCGACGAGCATCGCTTATATCCTTTCCAAGCTTACGCAAGGCCCTTAAAGCAGGTATAGGTAAATTAGCTCGTTTTTTCACTTAAAACTCCTTATAATAGGTTTTATACCCAGTTAAGAACTATTATAACAGGTTTTATATAAATAAGCTATTCTTATGGTTAGAGGATTAAACAATGGTCTATATCATGGTAGATATCGAAGCAAGTGGTCAAGCTCCTGGAGTCGGAGAGATGACTCATTTTGGTGCGGTGGTAGTAGATATGGTACTTGATAAAACTTTCTATGGTCAGTTAGATAGCCTTGATGGCAAAAGAAACAAAGACTATAGAGTTGATATTGTTCAACCACAAGTTGAAGCTATTGGTAAACCTGAAGATGTAATGCATGAGTTTGATCTATGGCTTAAAAAAGTTAGTGAAAAACAACCAATGTTTATCTCTGATAATAATGGTTTTGATTGGCAGTATATAAACTATTACTTCCATAATTTTCTAGGTAAAAATCCATTTGGGCACAGTTCCACAAACCTAGGTTCACTTTACAAAGGAATAGTGCGTGATGTTTTTCAAAACTTTAAACACTTGCGCAAAACTAAACATACTCACTGTCCTGTAGATGATGCGATGGGTAATGCTGAAGCCTTAGTTGCTTTACAGCAAGAATATAAGTTAGGGATTCAACTCTGAAAAATAGGAGCCCCCGCATCCGCATAAGAGTCAAAGTGTCAGATGCAATGAATGATCAGGACTAGGGGGCAACCCTGCAAACTCCAAAGCCTTAGCATACGATAGATGCGAAGAGTCTTTGACTATGCCATATCTTTCATGCATGTAGACAAAGGCATACTGAAGCATTAGGTGGTTTATTTGTTTTAAGTATGAAGCTAAATATTTAAAAGTCTCTTCTGTACAACCGTTATATTCAGTCCATTTTTTGGACATACTTAATACTATTTCTGGTGTTAATTCCTCTCCTAAATTTGGACTGAACTTCGAAGCTGATACTATATGGAATTCTAATGCTTCTAAGGAGCTAAAGAAATCCTGGTAACTAAAGTCAGTATTTGCGTCATAAGTATCTTTAATAACTTGCTTTGATTCTCTTAAGAATTTTACTTTCATAATAAATAAGTACTGAAGTATGTGATTTAAATGCGATTCAACATCAGGGTTGTTTTTATATACAAATTCAATTAGCTGGATACATGCATTTTGGTAATATTGAAAGCTATCTAAGATAGTCTTATATTTCTCTTGGGCATTAATATACTCAGAGATTGCTTTAGAGTCCTGTCCCTTAAGACAGTAAGCATAAATCATCTCTTCGTTCAAAACAGAGTCTTCAGCGAGATAACTTATATCTGCATGAAAATAAGGATCTATAGAATATTGATCACGATATAATTCATGAACAATTCTTCTTGCAATTTTAATTAATTTATTAGCACTATGATGCAAGATACTCAGTTGTGAACATTCAAGCTTAGTGTAGTGACTCAGCATCACATTAACTTGTTTATCCCACTTAACATCTTCTTTTAAGTAGACTTGGCTAATCCATATATCAATAGTTTCAAAAAAATCCACAAACTTATATAAATCAAGCTCTACCCTGGCTCTATAGCATGAGACCATTTTATTATGTTCTGAATTCAACCAATGCAAGAATAAATACTTAGTACGTCTTTCAAACCATGCTATCGCCTTGAGAACCTCATCATTAGTGCTTTGCCTATAATGCTTGCAGGCAGTGTTGAGATGATTTATATATAAATCAAAACTCAGATATAGATTATTTAATTCTTGGCTATCACTGACCAGTTCCATTATTTACTCTCTTCTTTATTAATATTAAATTCAAACCAAAACGAAGAAGCTACTTGGTAGCCCTGTGCCTGAGTGTCATTGGTTGGCTTGATCACATCGTTTAAATACTTCAACTTAAGAACTAACTCAGCCTTGTGTTCTTCTCCGAATTTTGCTTTAATTTGTTGATTAATGTTTTGACTGATACCAGAGACAGTTTGGTTAAAAGAGAAATCATTGACTCTACCCAAGCAACTCAATAAATCTAATAATCTACCTTGATCCTCTTCAGAAAGCTTATTCATTAGCTCTGAGTATAATATCCCAAAGTACTTTTTATAGAATTCTTGCTTCGACACTTTGTCTAATTGTTGCTCAAACGGCAAATCTTCATCAGGACTGGGATTAGTAGCTTGAGTAAGCTTTTCGATAATTTGATCTGGGGTATGGAAAGTTTTAGAGAGATCATACTTTTCACCGTAAGCCTTCTCTAAATATTTGAATATTTTTTGTGACTGATAAACAAATGATCTATCATGAGCCATAGAAAGCTTGGCGATATGGGGTAGAATCTTCTTGCCATATCTAAATTCCCAGTCACAAGTAATTTTCAGAAATATATTATTAGGATCATAGTTGGGACATTTAGGTAGGACAATAAGCATGTCAAGTGCTTCATAAGGATCTAGGATTGGCAGAAATTTAATTGTAAGATTACAGTTCTTGCTTAAATTACCACTAACAAATCTAGTGTAAGCAATCTTGGATAAGGTTAGTTGTCTTAGTAGGAACGTTAAATCACGATGAATATTAGCACCGTATTCATCCATGAGAATCTTGATCGTTTGATATATAACTTCTTTGTAGTAGCTCTTACTCAGCTCATAATTATCCACTGCAAAAATTGAGCTAGAAATACTGGTATCCGGCTCTGGAAATAATTCATCATTAGCTTGCATACGTAAAAATACCCCTATAAACGACAGTATTATATAGATTACATAGCAAGATTATGATTTGGCTAAAATACTTGATAAATAAGGATTAATTGTCTTAAAATATTTAGAATACCATCTTATCAATTAGCATGTTATTTTAACCCAATGATAACTCCTATATGCATAAATAGTAACGTTAATGAGGGATTCATATGACAATAAATACGAGTAGTGTAATTACTGGCATTAGCCAACCTAGAACTGGTTCAGCAACATTAGTTGCTAATTCTGGTGCAACTAGACCTGCCATAACTTCTACGCAAGGCACATCAGCAGAGACTGCTACGAATAGTTCTGATTCAGACTCTTCAGTAAGTACTGGTGAAGAGGGTAAGGCAAAAACTGAAGAAGGTAAAAAGCCAGAAGCTAAACCAGGAGAGCAAGCTCAAGCTAAAGTTGGCATCGACAAGGCTGTCAAAGATACTGCTACACCAGCACCCAATCAATCAAAGATCTCAACTTCTGAGGTGTTAAACGGTATTAGTGAATGGGAGAAAAAAGCTGGTGCAACTGCCGCTACTGATACCAAGCCAACTACGACTGGCGAAGCAGTGAGTCATACACAAACTACAACAGACAATCCTGCTTTTCAAAGTGCTCATACAATGCCTACTGGAGAAGCTGCACAAAAAGCATTTGACACTAGAGGTGAGCTTATAGGTGGGCATTCACAAGACGATATTACAAACAGAAATACAACTTCCAGTGATAACTCGGGAGCTAGTCAGGGAGCTAACTCGCCTTCTGGTTATGGACCTGGTGGACTAGGCGGTGGCGTAGGTAATAACTACGGTCAACAAAATTTACAGCAAATTGGACAGCAGATTAATATTCAGGGTAGTAGTCTAGGGATTATGGAGCAGCCACCAATACAGCAACAATTATTGCAAAGTCCACCTCAAGAACCAACAGCCGCTCCAGGCAGCACGACAAACGGACCAGCAACAGGACTTGAACTTAATTAAATTATTAACACTAGAAACAAGCTTTAACCCTAAGATTATTTACTAGCAGTAGCACCCTTAAGATTAGCTGCAATAATTTCCTGTGCAATACGATATAAGTTGCGATCACTCAAACTAACATTAACAGCACGAGCCACGTAATCATCAAATTTTTGATATTGTTTTGTGTTTTCTGACGGATCATTATATGGGAATTTATAATTCGAGTTTAAATGTTCAAGAGCTGCGAATGTCTCGTCCTTCGTCAATCCATAGACTATAGTTTTATCTCTTCGAAACCCAGCTGAACCCAAAAGTATTCTGTCAACGGCTTTAATAGACTTAGTTTGTTCTAAAATCTTGTGTATATCATTAGTATCACTATCTACTGAAAGGTAACCTTCATTTTTTAGTATCTCAAGACACCTAAAAAATTTCCTTAGGTCATCAAAGCCCACCTGATCTACAATAACACTAAAGTCAGCTCTTTTAAATTTAGAGTTATCCTTCTCTGTTGGTAAAAATTCCATATCACTTGCTAGATTAATTAAACCTTCTTGCGTATTGATACCTTTACTTGCAACATTTTTTGCGGTAAAAGCATTAGTACCAGTTGTACTTTCTGCTGCTTCTGTCCTATTAAACATTCTTTCCAACAAAGCCAAACTTATCAACCCAACCGCAGACCTACGTCCAAAATCTCTGCGATTCATTAATTCACTATCCGAAGCCACAATTTCAGATGATTGTAAAAACTCTGAACTGTTTCTCCCAGTTGCTTCGGCCGATCTGGGAAAGAAAGCTGTTAAAAAATCTCTTCTTGATGGAGTTGCCGTCTGTGTTTTCATGATCTAACCTCTAAATGAAAATTCACTAATATTATATCAAAGAATATAACGAAATGCTTATGAACAATGTCATTACGTTTCATCGAGTGAAAATGCCTAGCATGTCAAGGTTAAAACTGATAAATTAAGCATATTTTATCAGAAAGCTTAATTAAAACAGTATCTTCAAACCCTTGATATGCCTATATTTTCTGAGTATCTTACGTTGCTCCTTAAGGCTAATATTATTACCACTGAGATTCAGCAGGCGCATAGTCTCAGGTAGCTCGATATCATCGATGTTTGTGAGGAAGTTATTCTTCAAATCTAGCTTCTTGAGATTGGGTGGAAGGATGAGACCCTCTAAGTTACTAAGTAGATTGCGATTTAGGAATAGTGTCTCTAAAGTATCTGGGAGATCTAGCGTTGAGAGATCCGAGATAAAGGTTACTCCTAATCCTAGATCTTTAAGATTGAAAGGAAAGGTACTTTGATTAAAGTTAGTTATCTGATTGCCATTAATATATAAAACTTCAAGTGAACTAGGTAAAAGGCTCCATGAAAGCTGCTCTATATTACAGCCTATAAGATTCAATAACTTAATCTTAGAATTGAATACAATTCCATTAATATCAGTAATAAAATTACCTGAAAGATCAAGCACCTCAAGATTATTGTCTAAGGCAAAACCATTCAGATCTGATTTAACTAAATTATTCTCAGTGAGACTTAAGCTTTTAAGACTATTGGGTAAATCAAAGTCCTTTATATCATCAATATTATTGAAACCAAATGTTAATTTTTCTAAGCCATCATTCAAAACCAAACCGTTAAGTGACTCTATATCGTTATTAGTTAAAACCAAGTTCCTAAGCGAGTTTGGTACTGTTAAAGTACTTAGATCACTAATCATATTAGCTCGAAGATTAATCTTCACGACTCCTTCTTTAAATTCATAAGAAGATAAATCTGTGATGCCTTGATTAACTAGGTTAATAACCTTCTTAGGTTTAGCACTAACAGAATATCCTATGATGAATACCAATATGCTGGCAAGTAAAGTTGAGTATCTCATAAGTTTATTCTAAACTATTTTTTCTTCTTAGTTGGTGCTGGAGCAGGAGCTGGTTTAGGTGCAGGTGTCACCACTACTGGAGGTGGTGCTGGTATTATCACAGGCGGTGGCTCAATTATAGGAGCAGGTTCTTTATAACCTTCACACTCTGGAGTATTTTTCAAGTTACCTTTCTTATTAATACAGTCAGCCGGTGGATCATAGTATGGGCGGCATACTTTCAGGGATTTATTCTTAGGCTTAGCACATTTAGTTGGCATATCTAGCCCAGCATCCTCATCGATGACTACTGGAGGAGTCACAGGAACTGGTGGTGGAGCTATGACTAGGGGCTTGTGGTTAAGTGCACCGTTTTTCAGCTCATCTATATATGTAATCTTTGCTTTATCAAATTTATCCTTGGCGGTTTGTTGCTTGCTAATTAGACCATTCAAGGTATTTTGTTTATCTTTCAGATCATCCTTATTTGCAACAAATTTTAGATTATCTTCGGCAATCCATTTCACTTTCTTTGCTTGTGCGAGACCAGACAGTTTACAGAACATATCATCGTAGGATTTGTTCAGAGCAGTGTCTCTATCGTCACTATCTTTCATCACTAGGTCTCTACCGCAGACTGCATTAATGGAATTAGGATCTTGCAGATTAAGCGAGGTTCTTAGCTGATAACCAAGTACTTTCACCATGAACTCTAGCTCGGTCATGTTACTAGACTGATTCATGATATATACCTTCTCTTGGTCGTTGAGATCCTTGAGTATGCGATCGTTCCAAGGTTCCTTACCGGTGTTGATGTTCAGCAGAGTATTAGATTCTAGATCCTTTTGCACATCTAGCCAGAGCTTGTTCGCTTGCTGAGCAGTCTTGCCAGGGAAGAGATCCTTAGGATTATAAGTAGCAAATACCCTTGCACCAAACTCAGTACTACCTTCAGGTTTATAAAACTGCCCAAAGTCAAAGCACTCTGCCTTAGTAGCTTTACCGCAATCAATATTTGGCTTATCATTATTGCCAATAATATTGAGCAAGACTCCATCTGGACTATAGAATCTAAGATTCTCCATGTCCTTAAGTTCCGGTCTGCCAATATTTTCTAAGCCTTCATCACGAGTACCCACTACAATCGAACCTACTGGGATATAAATATTATTAAAGCTGAATGTCGTCGTTACTGTGCCATAACGAGTGCGAGCACGTGGTAAGACATCTAGAGTCAATGATTCATTCTCTGAGATAATAAAGTTAGCAGTGTCACGTCTACCATACTGCACATCTAGAATTGCACTGTTTTGGAAACTCAAATTATTAATATCAATTCGCTCGTTCGGATCTAGCGGTCGTAAGTTATTCAGACCATTAGGAACCGCTCCCACTGTGATTTGCAGGTAATCATCTTTATCAAAGTACACAGAATAATATCCACCCTTCTCTTTGTTATATATTCTTACCGGGTTACTTAAAGTGAAAGGCTTGCTTGAATCGTAGTATATGCCTAAGCGTGGCTTGCCGTCTGCAAGCGTATCACTAGGTATCAGACGTAAGATTAGTTCTAACTGCTCATAAACCTTGGGTTGAACTGGTGGTGGAGGGTTAGGGATTATGACTACAGGTGGTGGGGTGATCACGGGAGGTTCTATTGTAGGTGGTGGATTAGTAGTGGGAGGAGGAGATACTGGTGCTGGTGTGATATCAGCGTGACCTTGCTCTATGCGTATCTGTCCAACTCCTACTCTATGAATGACCACTTGTTTAGTTGCTCCTGCTAAAGCCATCCCAGAGCAGCACAGCCACATAGCGATGATAGAAAATAAATAAAGATGATTACGATTGTTCATATAGTCCCCTTGAGTAGATTAATCAAATAATGGTGAATTATCCTAGCATCGAATTTCCCTAAACCTGAAAAATTGCGTAATTTACGTTGAAGCCAGAAACCTTTTATTTATAAGGCTTTTGGAAAATGTCTATAGTAATAATGTGATTAAAATTCTTTAATAATACGGGTTTATTTACCTGGGGGTAATTATTGGGGTGAAAAAATTAATAACCACATTAATAGTCACAAAAGCTATGTTGCTCTGCTAATATATTATTTATTTCGAGCGTAAACATTAGGAGAGAAATGAAAGAAGACGAGCTATACGATTCCTATGGGTGGGGAACAATAAATCGTTTTGGGATTACCGTTCGTCCTAAACTCCCTTTCCTGGAGTGGTTAAATACCGTTCAAAGTGAAAGCCCAGTGAAATTTGAAGATGTGAATCATCCTTGTATCTATCTGATTGATGCTAAAGATGATGTAGCTGATATAGAGAACTGGCTCAAACGAAATTCCAAATCAATATTCTATCGAGAACTTTTTTCTTGGCACACAGAAGCCAGTGATTATCCTGAGAATGTGGATTTTAAATTATTCAAAGAATGGTTTGATTACGAACCTTGTGATTCGGTTGCAGATCTTGGGAAAACTGAAATTGAAGCAGATTAGCAACAATAAGTTAGAAGCCTTGCTCATCTAACTAAAATCCTCTATTATTGACCTAAACAGGCAATTAATAGTATGGTCACAATCTTTGAAGAACTTAGGGATAAATTAAAATGCTGCATCAATAAAGCCGGAATTAAACAATTTGCCTCTGCTGGTTAAAACATGGTAGAAAAATCAGAGCAACTTTCTAAAGAACAAAAACTAGAGATTTTCCGTTCGCTCTTTAAAGGTAGAGATGATGCTTTCTCCCAAAGATGGGAGAGTGCCGACGGGACTAGATCAGCTTATTACCATGCCTATATTAATAAAGATGAGATGTCCAGTATACCGCTCACAGATAGACTTATAGAGGATCACCTAAGAGGCAATAGGGTTATAGGGATTTATACAATTCTTCAGGACAACAATACTCATTTTGTTGCGGCTGATTTTGACGGTACTAATTGGCAGGATGACGTTCTAGCTTTGCTTGCTGAATCTGCTAAACACGGGCTTCCTTGCTATATAGAGAGATCACGCTCTGGTAATGGTGCTCATGTTTGGTGGTTCCTTGAAGAGAAATACCCTGCTTATAAAATCAGGGGAATATTTTTAAGAATTATAAAAGAAGCTGGATTAATAGATACTTTTGATAAGGAAGAAAGCTTTGACCGATTATTTCCAAATCAAGATTATTTATCTAAGAAGGGTTTTGGTAATTTGATTGCTTTGCCGCTGCAAGGCAAATCCAGAGAGCAAGGGAACAGCGTGTTCGTTGATGCCTTAGACAGCTTCAAAGCCTTTGATGATCAATGGTCCCTACTGCAATCCGTTCAACGCATCAGAACTGAAAAGTTAGATCAACTATATAATCAATTCTCTGATAGTAAGAATCACTCTGCTGGAACTGTTAATTACAGTAGTGACATTATTCCTATAACTCTCAGCTCGACTATATCCATTCCAAAAAGCCACTTGAACCCTGGGCTAATAAGCTTCTTGACAGACAGTCTTAATTTCTTCAATACTGAGTGGCATATAAAGCAAAGGATGGGGCTGCCTACTTACACAATAGAAAAGTTTTTCAAAACCATAGAAACTAATGATGACACCGTCCAGATACCAAGAGGTTTTCAAGAAGATTTGATTAAGTATCTAGACGAGCAAAAAATTAAATACTCCATTATCGACAAAAGACCAAAACACGAAAAAGTTAAACTCAAACCAAGTTTTGAACTATTTGATTATCAACATGAAGCTATTAGCGCAATGCTTCAAAAAGACAGTGGCATTCTTGTTGCACCACCCGGTGCAGGTAAAACTATTATCGGGATATCCATGATCGCGAAACTAGCTCAGCCGGCTTTAATAATCGTACACAGAAAGCAAATTTTTGATCAATGGGTTGAAAGGATTCAAAACTTCTTAGATATACCCAAGAAGAAAATTGGACAAATAATTAGCAGTAAGAAATTAATCAAGAGTCCGATAACAGTAGCTATGGTGCAATCACTATCTAAGATGGAAGATTATAGTGAGTTAGCCTCATCATTTGGAACTGTGATCGTAGATGAGTGCCACCATGTACCAGCAAAAATGTTTAGAGCTGTTATAACCAGAATAAACCCTTACTATCTTTATGGTTTAACTGCCACGCCTATAAGAAAACATAACGACGAGAAGCTTATATTCATCTACCTTGGATCTATCCTCCATACTGTAATCAGAAAACAAAATACTGTCATCATGCCTACTAATGAGCAGCAGCTTTTTGCAGATGAAATTACTACTACTAAAGATGAGGCTGTAGAGATCACTATTAGAGATACTTCCCTGGCATTTCCTTTCAAGATAGCTACTAAACAATATCAATTTTTATCCAAAGCTCTAATCTTTGATACTGTCAGAAATGAACTAATCATCAGCGATGTTATTAAAGAAATTAATGTCGGTAAAAGATGCTTAATTCTTACTGAAAGAAAAGAACATGTGGATATGCTTAATTTATATCTCAAAAAAGATTTTGAAACCATCATTCTGACTGGAGATTTGGGTGTCAAGCAAAAGCAACAAAGAGAAAAACAAATTAAGTCAGGTCACTATCAAGTCATCATAGCTACAGGTCAGTATGTGGGTGAGGGTGCACACTTCGAAAACATTAATTGCTTATTTTTTGTTTACCCCTTTTCCTTTAAGGGTAAATTAATTCAGTACATGGGAAGAATACTTCACTCCAAAGAGAGCATAAGATCAATCTATGACTATAGAGACATTCATGTAGACTATTTAGATAAAATGTTCAAGAAGCGTAAGAAGCTTTATGATGAGCTGGAGACTAACTAGGTAGGCTATAATATTACAATCATGTCTTCAGTGATAAATTCACATCAGTATAAAGATCTCCTGCAAGACTTGAAGTCCAAAGTTAGGCAAGCTCGTTTAAGAGCGAGCCTAACTGTCAACAAAGAACTGATATTACTTTATTGGCAGATTGGTAAGTCAATACTGGCACAACAAGAAGAACATGGATGGGGTACTAAGGTCATTGATAATCTTGCAAAAGATTTGAAATCAGAATTTCCTGATATGAAGGGCTTTTCAGTTCGTAATTTGAAGTATATGCGTGCTTTTGCTGAGACTTATACTGATTTTGAATTTGTGCAGGAGCTGCCTGCACAAATCACTTGGTACCACAATACGACTTTGCTAGACAAAGTCAAGGATCCCCAGACAAGGATTTTCTATATAAATGCTGTTACAAAGAATGGTTGGTCGCGCAATGTAATGGTGCACCAAATTGATAGCAACCTTTACCAAAGACAAATTCAAAGTACTAAAACGCATAATTTCCATGAAACACTTCCAGTGATTCAATCTGATCTTGCTCATGAGATGCTTAAAGATCCATATAAACTTGATTTTCTGGGACTTGGTGAAGAAGCCCATGAACGTGATCTTGAAAATGCTCTAGTTGATCACATTACAAAATTTCTATTGGAGTTAGGCGCAGGTTTTGCATTTATAGGCAGGCAATATCATCTCGAAATCTCTAATAAAGATTTTTATATAGATCTACTTTTCTATCACACCAAGTTACATTCTTATGTCGTTATAGAGCTTAAGGTTGGTGATTTCAAACCAGAGTATGCTGGCAAATTAAATTTCTATCTTTCCGCCATTGATGAACAGCTCAAAACCAGTTCTGATAGTCCTTCCATAGGTATAATTCTATGCAAGGACAAGAACAAGTTGATTGCAGAATATGCATTAAGAGATGTGACTAAGCCCATTGGTGTTTCGGAATATCGACTTACGGAAGCGATACCAGATGATCTCAAGGGAAGTTTGCCGAGCATCGAAGATTTTGAAAATGAACTTGGTAAATATTCAGATAGTTAGATGAAGCTCAAGACAATAAAAAATAAAAAGAGCCCCGCATCCGCAGTAGCTCCTACAATTGCTTGCATAGTAGCCCAAAAAAGTTTGTATTTGGGTTAAGGCTTCAAATCTATGCGTTTTATACTTGAGATATAAGACAATACCCTATGTTTTAAGTATAAAACACATACTGCATTTCAACGACAAACCGATTGGTCGGCAATCCGAGTGCTCTAGTGTCGGTATTTCCCTATTAAATATGGCGTTTGTAGGGAGATTTTGAGATTCCAGTGATTTTTTAGGGCTTGTAGCCCAGTGTTTATAAGGGGTTGAGCGGTAAATTTCCTAAGAGGAATAACAGGGAATTAAGGGTCGCTGATACTAAAACTATTTTCGTCCTTGTTCTAAGGTACTAATGGATTAGATATTAAAAATCCTTTTTAGTTTTCTCATGACAATTGTATATGAATTTAGTTAACAGTATGGAAGTAAAGATTAAATTAGCGATATCGAATATTGTTTTAATTGTTAGTCATAGAGAAGATTTACCATGCTGGCATATTAAAAAGGCGTCCTTGCTCTCCCTCATCATGAAGTAACTTCGCTATATGTATTTTGTCAAAATTATATTTAAATGTACTATTTTGTTCATCTGAAGGCCAATCGCTATTAATACAAGTAATAATATGCTGTATCCCAAAATTTTCACTTGTCTCTAGCATTAAATCTAATAGTTTTCTTTTTTTTCGGTCATCTAAAGCTTCAAAAATGCCATCGTGATATGCAAATCGATAGAAATTTTGATCTAAGTAGCCTAATAATAAAGCTAAGTCAAATGCAATACAACAAATTTTTGTATAAGATGATCCAGTATCTGACCCTTTCAAAGATCCTTGTCTCGTGATACGGACATCGAATTCTATATTTCTTTCTCCATTTAATTTAACTGATAGGATTCCATTTTCATCAATAATTTCTTTAACGATCTTGTTAAAATTTTCCCTTATATTATTAAAACGTTCTGTACCTTTTATAAGTTGCGAGTTAATGAGTCTTACTAACTCATTAATCTGAATGTCTAGGTTCTCATTAGACTCTCTTAATTTATTACAAATTTGCACTATTTCTATTTGGTTCTGAATATCACGTAATTCCAACTTGAGTATCGATAATTGGTCATGTAATTTTTTGTATTTATCAAATGAATCTTCTGATTGAGTTGTACCAATGAGCTGTTTCCTTTTTTGGTTAATATAGAATAATTCATTTGTAACTTTATCTAATTCCAATTCTAAACTTTTAAGTTCATCTTTGAGGTGTTTCTTTCTATCTTTTGTTATTTCTTTGTTGAACGCAATTATTTCTCCGTAATCTTTTTTAATTTGATCTGAAAAATATACTTTTACTTCGGCAAATAATTTCTCAACTTCATTTAAATCAAAGTCCTGTCCATTTTCTAATGATTTCTTGATTTTTTGTATATCATTTTGTATTGAATATTGCTTTTTATTAAGTTCTGATGACTTAGTATCAACCTCCATTACCAACTCTTGGTTTATTTTTCTTTCTATTGGACCAAAGTCAAATTCTTCAAGTTGATTTCCCAAATTCAGCATTTCTTGACTTCTTAGTTGTAATAGATAAGTAAGGTCTTTCTCGTCTTTTGACAAAGTAAGCTCTTCTTCTTTAATTTTGATGGTATCAAGGTTAAATTGAACTTTGGCTTCTAGATTATATTTATCTTCAATATTTGTTCCATTGAAACCGAGTAATTGAGCAACATATGGCTTCCAATATTTATATTCACCTATATATTTTGATAATTGAAAAACATTATTGTAGTCGCCCTGTGTTCTCAAAAAATAGTTAATTCCTTTGCGAAAATCCCAGGGATTAATTCCCTCTAAATTTATTTCTGAGTTTAAAAATTCTTTAGCACGGTTAATTGGTAATTCTGTAAAATCCCAGTCAGTATCAGGCAGATCAATCATAGATTCTTTTTCTTCATCATGTAATTTAATAGATATTTTGGTGTTATTAAGTACTGCTCTTTTAATAGTGATAAATCTATTATTATCAAGTTTTATTTCTAAGTAAAAAGTAAATTCATTAAAAGCCACAGGATTTTTCAAAAGAAAACAGTCTTTCTTTGTAACTTCTCTTAGAAACATAAAATCAATCAATTCACCAAGGATGGTTTTACCTAGATCATGCGTATCTTTATCTTTATTTTCTGGTAATCGTATTTCTGCATAAATTACATTGACAGTATTAAATAGAAAATCTATTCGTGAAAATTTATCAATGATATTTGAATAAATACTACTAATTTGCATGTGGATTGTTGATAGTAATTAAATCTGACTGACTATGATATTCAATTAAACCTAATGAATATAGGAAGCTTAAGGCAAGTAGGAAATTACTTTTAAAAGTTTGTGTTTTAGATTGATCTTTAAATATTGAAGCTACTTTCTCAAAAACTTCGTCATAATGCATGATTCTATATCGTCTTAATGCTTTCAAAATTTTGAAAGCAATTGAAAGTAATGATTGATTGAAATTCATGTATTTTCTCGGTTTTAGCATCCAACTTTTTCTCCAACATCACATTTCCAATACATAAAATATAGAAAAGTTCGAGTCAATTGCTTATTTTTTTTTAGATCAACATCTTTATTATAAAAAGCTGTAAGTACTTGTTCTAAAATTTTATCAAAGCTATCAAAATTATCTTTGTAAGCAACGATCTGGCTATTCAATTCTTCTATAGTATCAATATATTGCTGAGATAATTTTTCATTGCTTGGTTCATTTAAAAATTCTTCGATATTATCAAAATCTTTAGCATGTTTCTTGATGAGCTTAAAATAAGCATCTGTTAAATTATTGATCTCATTCTTTGCTTTGATACTAATTGGTTCTAAAGAATTTGAATTAGATTTTGAGTTAGAGTTAACGGTACTAAAAACTTCTCTATGCTTATGAAAGCTGATCACAATCTCAGCTAAATCATTTGGAAGCATTTGTAAAGGGGTGTAATAAGCGGATAATCCATCAGTTAATTCGGCATATTTTTTCAGGTATATATTTATATCATCAAGACTAAATAAATGAACTGATTGCACGCCTGTTTTTGAAGTAATTTGTTCTTTAATTACTTGGTCTTGTATTCCTGTTAATTTTCTGTTTGAGAATAATAAGTAATGATCCAATTGTTTACTTTCAAATAATCGTTTAATCTTTGGAATCTCTATATTAAGATCACTGCTAGCTCTATCGAAACTAGAAAAGCTAGCATCCGAAAAAGAAGCATTTAGTATACTGGTATGCTTTGCTTGTATAACAAATTTGCCCTTCAAAGGACCTGCTTTACTTGGATAGTTTTCAGCAACACCTTCAAAAAAAGCATCTTTCCCACCATCTTTTCCTTTGGTAAAACTTTTTATTCCAATTCCTAAAATTTGCGTGCAGATATTAACGACTAAGCCTTCAAAAAATTCTGTACTGAGATCAGCTAAGGGATAATACATATTTGGGACTTAACTATTATAATTGATCACATTTCTTCGTATGGTAATACTGTTTGAAACATTGATATTATCAAGCTTTGCGAGGCGTAAATACTAGTCATAACTGCTATCGTTTGTATCATAGACAATCCTCCCCTCACCACCCCCGCATAGCATCCAAAACCTCATCCTCACTAGTCTGACAATAGCTACGAGTAGTAGTTATATCAGCATGACCGCAAGCTATTTGCAGATAAACAAGCTGTCGACCTTTAGCAACGTTGATTGTCACGAAAGCCCTACGAAGAGCATGAGGCGTGAAGTGGAAGTCGAAATTCTTAGATAGTCTTTCTAGTTTTTGATGAATAGTATGCTTACTCATTGGAGTGCCAGCTCCTGTTACAAAGAAGGTTTCACGGCTGTGGAATTTTGAAAGCCTTACAGCCAGATATTCTTGTAAGATCACACGCAATTCTTGAGTCACGCCTACTCTTCGGCTCTTACGTCCCTTACCAAGACGCACATTGATAATACAATTAGTAAGATCAACATCATCAAGAGTAAGATTTGCAACTTCAAATGACCTCAGCCCAGCGTTACAAATAAACAAAACTAGCGTTTTATTCAAAAGCCTGGAATAAGATGTCCCAAGCTTAAATAGGTCGATAAACGTTATTACCTCATTTAGCTGCTCTTGGTTTATACAAGGACGTTTTGGTGGCAAGAAACGTCTAGGTTTAAGCTTGCTCAATTTAGATCGTTCTTCCAGAGTGTATTCATTATGCTCAATTAAGAATTTAGTTGCGCTCATTAATGAGTCATAGACATTTCTTCTAGTGCTGAATCTCTCTATCTGTATCTCGCCAAGAACCAAACGAAAATTATCAACTGATATTACTGGCAAAGTATATTCTTCTGGAAGAATCCTCAAGAATAGTTTGAAGTAATAGTTATAGATCTCAATGGTTCTAGGACCAATCGGACGTCCACCCAGCTTACCTGTGCGAAGCCAACTAAGCCAGATTGGCATAAATTTCTGCTCCAACTCTAGCTTTGATAGGTTTTGATATTTGTAGTTTTGCCCAACTGAGTTTCTTTGTTTTAAACTTGAAACCAAAGATTCAAGTCTTGCAAAATCCTCACAAGACATTTCCAGATTTAAATTATTCA
>CAZKAT010000010.1:0-17064 GCA_964551135.1 uncultured Gammaproteobacteria bacterium
GCAAGTCTGATAGCAAAGTAGTTATAAAATCCTTACGTGGATCTTGCTTAGGGTCAGCTAAAAATTCCTTGTGTTTTAGTTCCGCTTCTGGTGTCTCTAATATATGCAGCGAATACTGGAAAGGTATCTGCTCAAAGGGTCTAGTACCGGCATGCTGCGGTATAGCATCTTGGTAAGTCTCAAAATCTAAGAAGGCTAGAGGGAATTTTAACTTAGCAAGTTCTTTTGCAATGGCTTCTTGATTGATGTGTGTTTTATTCTGCACATAGCTCTCTATCTGCTGTATGTGCTTATTGCTGATTTGAGAGAGTACGGATTTGGTAAGCGGTACATCTTCTAGTTTGATATAGCCTTGATTATATAGATCCCAATCCTTGCCGCGCGCATTGCTTAAGCTGAATACTGATACTTCTGGGATATGCGACCAGCAATAGCTCTTAAAATCACATTCATAGGGTCTATCACAATGTGGACCGATCTTAATATCAGGTTCATCTCCAGCTAAAGCCTGTTGCATTTTAGTAACTAGATTTGGAACGTGTTTGGCTTTAACGAACATCTCTTGAGTAAAATCTTCAATCTTAAAAAGCTTTCTCAGCTTGAGTTCTACGCCGTCATAAGTATATTCGTTATTAATATTAATGAGCGATGCTTTAGTAACTTTATAGCCGAGGCTCTGGAGTATATAGACCTGGAATGATAAATCTTCTAGGTACACGTCTTTAGCCCCTGTAGAACTTTTGACCTCGTATATTTCTAGCCCATCAGAAGTTTGAACTAGAATATCAAGCATTGCAAAATTACCTTGGTAATCAAAGGTAGCTTCGTAGATTGTAATAGCTGGATTGGCTTGTAGTAGTTCCCTGGTCTTCGCTATCATGCCAGCAAAATTCTTAGGATCAAATTCTATCTCTATCCCATCAGGGAAGAGTTTCTGTGCTAATTTGCCTACCTCAGTACCTCTATCAAAAATCGCTTGCGTTGCTTCTGTAACTTTGGATTTAAGCTCTGGCTTATTCTTCAATAGCCATAGAGCCTTATGGCATTGGAGACCTTTTAGGTATTGGGATTTGGATATTGGCATAGTTTCACTTAAGCTTTCCTTCTAAAATCTGCCTTGCAATATAAAGAGTATGTAGCTCAAAATCTTTATCAAGCATCCATTGAAGCATGCCTAGTTCCTCAAGGACTTTTTTGCCTTTGTGATCTTTGCCAAAATTAAAAACAATGTCTCCGTCAGTATTCCTGACGAACTTACTTGCATAATCAAGAGCCATTGAATTTTTGTCGTATTTGCTCATCTCTGCTAAATGTTCTAAATCAGCATCAAGTCCATATTTTTTAATTTGTCCTTCAAGGACTTCCATTGCAGCCAGAGTATCGGCTTCTGCTTGATGGGCATTGATCAGTTCTTTGTCACAATAGAGTTTGTAAGCGGCAGCAAGGTCTCTTTTTTCTTTGTTTTTGAAGATTACCATTGCATCAATAATTTTTGTTTCGTTATTAAATGGCAAGTCAACACCTGCTCTTAAGAGCTCTTCAGCTAGCATCCTAATATCAAAATTGACAATGTTATAACCAGCTAGATCACAGTCTAAAAAATAATCATAAATCTCTTGTGCTTTAGCAGAGAAACTTGGCTCATTCCTTACATCTTCATCTTTAATGCCATGAATGGCTGTAGCTCCTTCTGGGATTGGGATACCAGGATTGAATCTTTGAGTGATAGTTTCTTGATTGCCATCTAGGGTGATTTTGATCGTGCTGAGTTCAACTATGCGATCTCTTCGCGTGTCTGTGCCGGTACTTTCGATGTCAAAGAAGATGAGTGGATTAGTTAGTTGTAAAAAAAATCGGTTCATAATTATTAGTAATTATGGCTTGTTATTTATGATCTTTTTGTGAGTTTTTGACAGTAATAACCTAATTATGGTGTTAAAGTTCTATTCCAAACTGAGGACTAGATAACCCAGACATGTATTAACCTTACATGATACAATCATTCAGGTTTTCTTAATGAATACGGTTCCTTATGAATGATGATCTATTAGTAAAATCGAAAGAAAAGAACGACCAAAGACTGGTTGGTTCAATAGATCAACTAAAAAGGGCTGCGCTATCTGAAAGAAGAGAAGATACTCTACCTCTTATTCAATCACTAAATCAAGTTATTACAACTAATCCCTGGGAATCACTCAAAATTTTATATGACTTAGTTGTAAATAAACGATTAACTTATAGTTTGAAAAGCAATTGGTCAATTGCTGAATTAAGGTTGAATGATGAAGAGTATCAATTTATCTATAACTGGCTTATATTATCTCCCAGCAAGCCGAGTTATGGTTTTTTAGAATCAGTATTAAGTTTAAACAAAAGATTGGATACAAGAGTTACTTACAAGCAAGCATTTGGTTTAATTTTATTTATTTTTGAGTGTGAATACATTAGGCGAAATGCTTCGTGCGAAGAAGTTTGGCAAACTTTATCTCAAGTGATGCATGACTCTTGTTGTAAAAGCTTATTTAATTCATTAGGACATGCAACTCCAAAACATAAGCTCTTGATTAAAGAGGTCGTAATACGCTTTGATATCAGAAATATATTTAATAATACAGAGGATGTTCAAAGTTGGTTTGATACATTCTTTTTACAAATAGGCTTTCCGCGAAAAGGCATTAAAAACTTGTCAACCTGGTTGAGTAACATTAACTTAACCTATGCACAAAAAGTTTTGCTTAATCCTGATGATTTGAATTATAGCGAAAGTTTTAGAAATTTATATACAGCCTTAAAAGAAATTAAAACACTGGGAGATATTGATGAGGATACACTTAAACTAATTACATCGAGCCCATGGATACTGGAAGATTGGATTCCGGAAATTCTGACAGTGCTATCCAATGCTAATAGTTTCCATTGCTCTAATTCCCTATTAACTAAAGTCAAATTAGCTTATGATGATAAGCCCGAGTTTTTAGTAGAAGTACAGCTACTTGTTGATAATATCAATGAACCAAAAATTTTCATCGAATGTAATGGAAAAAAACAGTGCTTCCTAAGAAATAACCAAGGTAAATATGAAGACTTAGAGCACTCTAATACTATCCGCGTTCCATTTGCTCAGGCTTCTGAAGTGCTAGATATTTATGTCTATGACGAAAGAGGGGTTTTAATCACAGAAAAAGAATTTGAATTATGGAGTGAGGACGAAGTGACACTCTTTGATATTCAGGGTAGGCAGTTAGATCAAAAAGATAGAGGTATTAAACCAGACAGTATTGCTTATGCAATTATGCCGAATGATTTAAAAATCAAACCAGATATTCCATTTGTAAGCGGATCAGATTTTAATATTTATAAACTAACGGATTGTTCTACTCAAAAGTATGAAGTTTTTCTAGATGATTGTCTGGTTTGGTCTTCTGAAGATTTGTTTGCAGAACATAATTTACGCTTAGAAGCAAAGAATAATTTAAAAAATATAGAATTGAAGGCTGATCCTTCAAAACCGAATAGTTTTGTTTTAACTATTGAGCATACCAGTGAAGTCGTTATTAAAGAGATTGTTTCTGAATTAATATTTCTTCCATTTAAATCAATCAATGCTACCAAAACAACGAGTGAGGTATTTGCAATAGCTCAAAGAGCAGGGACTCAAAGTTTCAAAATTACCTATGAATACAAGAACCAATCTTATAAGTTAAAGAAGGAACTTTTAATTCCAAAGGCTGGAGTATTAGCGTCCTATCGAAGACAAGAATATCAAGCCTTGAATCATAACGACCATCTCACACTTAATAAATTGAAAGATTCAAGATTTAAAATTTTTCACCAGGATAAGCTTTTCTCTGATGATATTGGTGATTTATTTTTCATTGAAGGTGGCAATATCTTATATAAATTTAAAGACAAGCTGCAAAAAGGGATTAAAAAGTGTTTAGGTTATGGAGGTTCATTAGGACTTAGAGCAAATCCAATTAATAATTTAGATGATACTGATGTCTCTATCACTAAGTGTGTCCTTGATACTGGTGTAATTGATGAAGTAGGTTTAAATAAAAAGCGAGTATCCATCAAACTTATATCAAGTATTATTCCTACGCATGATCATCAAATTATTTGTTTGGCTAATGATTCGCATTTACATTTGATTACTAATATCCAGACCTCAGAAGATGGATTGTGGAACATCGAAGTCCCAGATGAAAATTTTGCTTGTATTGGAGTTGTTTATAAATACCAAATCATTGGTCAGTTCTGGATAAAGCAAAACTGGATAGAACCTCTTGAACATATTAGTAAGAATGATTCTCATATTAAAAGAATAGCGTTATTTTATAGATGCTTTAAGGCTCCTTTACTTTATTCTGTTAATGATCTAAAACAAAGAGGGAGATTACTGTCAATCATCTCAAGTAATTTTACAGATATTGTATCTGCGTGGTTGTCACCAGCTGACCTGTTTGATCTTGAATCAGTGTTAATAGAAATGAAACCAATCGGAGATGATAGGAACTGGCATATCGTACTCTCTGAACTGTTTTGGCATTTTGATTTTAATCGTTTGAATATTAATGGTATCAGAGAAGATTTGATACTTCAATTACAAGCAGAAGCTCAAATATATTCGCAAGAAGTTGAACGGTGGGCTGGAGTCTTCATGCTTTTAAGTTATATCTCGCCATTTTTCTCTAGTTATATGTTGAATAATTCCAAGGACTTACTAAAAGACAATATTAAGCAGATAAATATGCTTTTGAAGATTCGTTATGAGAATCAATTTAAAAATCGAATAGAGCAAGAATATGGAAAAGATTTTGATACTAATGATTTATTAAAACAAATTAGTCATCTTATCGCTGATAAATACTATATGGAGGAAGGTTTCATAAAGGACGTCATAGATTATTCAGTGCGTATCAATCAAGAAGTAGGGGTAGAAGGAAAAGTATTTGGAGGAAAATATTACATAGAAAGGATGGAAGGCTCTGACGATGGCGTTAAGCGGATTCATCTTTTGAAAAATAATTTGAGATTTTTATTGAAGGATGAAGAGTTTCGGGATTTATTAGTATTGAAATTAATGGAGAAAACAAATGTATTATGTCTGAATTAAATGCATTACAATTAGCCGAAAATGTTAAGCAGAGGATTCTAGACTTCGCCTTGCATGAGAATTTTGTTTATGATGAGCGGTTACTGGAAATTTGTAAACATATTTGGTCTTCCTCGCCAAGAACTGGTGGCTTAATGACTGATCTTTTGGTGGAGGGGGCTTTCCCTTATAAATCATCCAGTAAATCACTGGACGATCTTTTGAAAGAAGGTAAGTTGAATCAGAGTTTTCATAACCTTTTAAAAAGCAATAATAGTTTTCCTATCAGCCGACAGTTATATAGCCATCAGTGTGACAGCTTATTAAAATCAATAGATGCTTACCAAGATGACCATAAACCCAGTATCGTTGTGTCATCAGGGACTGGCTCTGGTAAAACAGAAAGTTTTTTATTGCCGCTTTTAAATCAATTAAGTGTGGGTGGTCCTATCCTGGATGAGGGTATTTCATGTTTGATACTCTATCCAATGAATGCACTTGTAAGTGATCAAGTTGATAGAATCACCAAATGGACGAGGGGACAAGAAGATATAACTATTTTTGAATTTACCAGCCGCACTCCTGAATATATTAAGGATATAAAGAGGAATGTAAGCAAGACCGAAGATCTGCATGTTATTAGATCAAGACAACAAGCACGAGGCAAAGAGGATTACTTGGGAAGAAAGCTTGACCAAGCTACAGGTGTTAAATCTCCATCAATTTTGATTACAAACTATTCAATGCTTGAATATATGTTGTCTAGACCACAAGATGCTTGCTTTTTTGGTAAAAATTTAAAAACAATCATTTTAGATGAAGCACACTTATATACAGGGACCTTGGCAACGGAGATCACCTTGCTATTGAGAAGACTATACGACAGGTGTGGTGTCCATTCAAGGGATATTATGCAAATAGCAACTTCAGCAACTTTAGTTAGAGAAGGTGCTGATGGAGATTTGATCTTGAAGAATTTTATATCTGATTTATTTTCTAAAGAAATAGATAAAGTTCATATAATCAGAGGGGAGCAGATAAAAAGATTTTCTATACAACAAAGTAGTAAGGGCACTTATGATCATAATTTATTTCGATTAGAGAAAGATATATATAAGCCAAGTATTGAAATTGATGAAAAGGGTGAGCAGATATTTAAGTCCTATTCACAAGAAACCTTAGATGAACTGATTGAGTTTGCAAAGCCTTGTATTGATAATATGACGAGTGAAAGAATGCATAGCATTGTAGAAAAACACAGTTTCCAACTGGGTCCTATAATGTATGATATTTTAAAAACGTCTCCACTGCTGGCAAAGATTGAAGACATACTTTGGCACGGAGATGGTAAGAGAATTAGCTTAGAAGCGTTGGCAAGTCAAATATTTTCAAGTACAAGTCTTTCTGCCTTAAAGGCAACGGTTAACCTTCTTTATATTTCTTCTATTGCAAGAGCAAGTGTAGAGGAGTATCCTTTGGTGCCAAATAAAATACATTTCGCAGTAAGCTCTCCAAATGGACTACAGGTTTACTTTGATAAAAATCTAAGTAAATACTTTAAAGAGAATAATTACAAAGAGGACTGTTATATTTTTGCCAATAGTCCTTATTTGGATAATCACTTTGAAACATTCACTTATCCACTTTCGCTCATTAGAGACCAATATTCAGGGCGATTTTATGTTGTTGGTAAAATGAGAGACAGCGAGAAAGGTAAAATTTTAGAATCTTTAACTGTCGATTTCAGCAGAGATAATGATGCACAACAGCAATCTAATGGCTCACACTTGTCTCTTTTTATGCTTGAGAAACAAGAAGAAAATATTCCGATTTGGTATTTTAATCCTTCCACTTCTGAAATTCTACAATCACAACCATCGGCAGATGTTGAGGTATGGGTTAAATTATACGAACCAATTTCTAACAAGCCTCGTTCAGAAGAAGATTTAAAGTGTTTTAACTCTGGCTCACATTTTCAATTGCAAATTTTGGCAGAAACACTTTTGGTTAATCTGCCAGAGTTACCTAGTAAATCAAATCAGTGGTTACCAGCTAGAGGTAGACGCCTTCTTGTTTTCAGTGACAGTAGAACCAAAGCGGCCTACTTGGGGTCAAAGCTTACCGAGCAACATGAATTATACCTATTTAGAAGTTGTGTTTTGAGGGCAATGGACAAATTGACTAAATCTGCTTCAAAAGAATTACAAGAACATTATCAATCAAAGCTTCTAAAAGCCGAAGAAGACCTTATGTCTACTACATTAGAAATAGTACGAACTAGTATTGAAAATGACATTCAAAATTTAAAAAATACAATTGAGTCTTTTGGTCAAGGTATTCCTGTCTCTGAATGGGTCAAAGCTTTAGGGAACAAGAACCTTGTACCACAGATCCAGGAGCTATTTGCCCAAGATTATGGTGAGAGTCATTTTGCAGAAGGCTGGCAGCAGAATAACTGGGAAACGAATACCAGTAAAATTAAAGACGAGATTCTCTATCGATTGGCTAAAGAGTTTGCTAAAAAAGCAAATTGGACTTTTTTCACATTAGAGAATTTAGGATATTTAGAGGTGAGTTATCCAGGTTTAGAAAAGCTGAGCATTCCTGATGGCTTAAGTGGAGTCCTAATTAGTAGTGATCTAAGGGATCTTTTGACAAATAATTGGCACGATTTATTGATTATGCTTTGTGACGCAATTCGTATGCAGGGTTCAATCATTGTCAAAGAAGATTCTGGCGAAGATAGTAGGTTTATATCTTCTTTATATATTGGTTCTTGGACGTCATTTAATGAATCTTACAGGGATCTTAGCCCTTTGTATGGATCAAAAGATCGAGTCGAAACAACAGGTTTGTATAGGTCCAAAGTTAATCGTTTTGTTGATAGTATTTTAAAGCAATATACAAATGATGTTAGAACTAGAGATACACTTGTTGAACTAATACTTAGGAATGTCTTTGATCAACTGGTTAACGAGTCTGAGTCTTTAGACTGGTTAGAGGTAAACAAGAGCCGGCAATGTGAGAAAGGACATACTATAGGGATACAGTTGGTTTTTGAAAAATTAAATTTAAAAAGGATATCAAAAAGTTATAAATCAAATAACACCAGAGAAATATTCTCTAGGCATATTGCTAACTGTAATCTAAATGGATACCAAGATCTACAAGAGATTGATATAGATTCATTGGATGCAGATCCAAGAATAGGGATTAAGAGAAAAGAATTAGCTGGAAAAGTTTTTCAATTAGGGCTTTGGGCTGAAGAACATAGCGCCCAGCTTAGCCTTGATGAAAACAATAGGATCCAAGAACTTTTCAAGAAAGGAGTTCGCAATATTCTTAGTTGTACAACTACTATGGAGTTAGGTATTGATATTGGAGGCTTGAATGCTGTTCTTATGGGTAATATCCCACCAAGCAAAGCAAACTATCTACAAAGAGCTGGTAGGGCTGGAAGACGTTCGGATGGCTCTGCAATAGTAGTGAGTTATGCTAAGCCTGACATATTCAATAGGAATGTTTTTCTTGATTTTGAAGGATATTTATCTACACCACTTAGGGACCCTAAAGTCTTTCTTGATAGGTCCAGAATAGTCCAAAGACATCTCAACTCGTTTTTATTAGGTGAGTTTTTTAGAATGGTTTATAAAAATAGTAATGAGCAAAAAAGTGCGATGAATGCCTTTGGTCGGGTAGGTGAGTTCTGTGGTGTTCCCGAGGTGGATTATTGGGACTCGAAAACCAGGAAACCAGAACTGAATGAAAATTCCTTTGAGAACGCTTATGAAGACAAACCCTGGAATAAATATCTAAGCCATAATATGAACTTGCCTCTTAAAGATCATTTTACGGCATTCTTATTCTGGATTAAAGAAGAACGTAAACAAGATTACAAATTGAAGTTAGCTAATGTTTTAAAACTAACACCTTTAGAAGCCGCGTTGGATCAATTTGAAAAGCTTCTTGATACTGTTTCAGAAACCTTTACCAACGCTATCGATGCTTGGCTTAGTGATTACCAAATTTTACTTGATAGCTGGAAGAAACTTGAAGATCATAGAAGTCTTGCTGAGAATGTCAGAAAAGCAAATGCCTTATATCATCAAATGAAGATTCTCTATCATACAACTCTCATTGAGTCTTTTGTCAAATACCAAGTCTTGCCGGCTTATGGTTTCCCCGTGGATCTATTGAAACTGCATGTTCATGAAAGAAAATCTAAAACAAAACAAATTGGATATCCTAGCTCAAATGAAAAGTATAAGTTTGAACGAAGCGCCCCACTGGCCCTAGCCGAATATGTTCCAGGCTCAACGATACTTGCTGGTGGCAAACAAATAAGATCTCGTGGTCTACTGAAACATTGGGCAGGCAAAGCAATAAACGAAGGCATTGGTTTGAGAGGATTTTACCAGGAAGATCAGGATGGGTTATTTGATTATACAATAGGTGCTTTACAGCCAAGCTCTAGTGAAAGCACTGGCTGTAATCAAGGCAATTTATTATTTCCTAAATTTGGTTTTACGACTGCGATGTGGGATCCGCCGAGTAGAATTGGTTCTGATCTAGAAAGAGTTGGTTATCAACGTACTCAAGGTTTAAAGTTCTCTAAAGATGAGCAGAAAATAACCAAGATAGAAAATTATGCAGAAATCAAAGGTCTAATAGCTCTCTATCAAAGCGACGGAGAAGTTCTAGCTACAAACAAAGGTGATGATGGTCAAGGTTTTATGATTTGTCTCAAGTGTGGCTACGCAATGAGTCAACCTAAAGACATGGGTAATAAAATCCCTAAAAGTTTTCTTTATCACAGTTCTATTTTTCAAACAGATGAAAATACATCCTGTTGGAACCCCGATGAGCGTTCAGGAAGACACTCTATGCTTGAACATGAAACTCTAGCGGCAAGACATATAACGGATATTTTAATGCTTGATTTTGTTAATTATTTAAGAAGGGGTGACGTCTTGCATAAGGATATTGCATTAACTCTCACTCAAGCTTTAAGAGTAACTGGGGCAAGGTTGCTTAACATAGACCCAAGGGAAATAGGTTTCTTGAACACTTTTCCAAGTCAGGCTGATCAAGCATATTTGTCTATTGTTCTATTTGATACTATGACTGGTGGCTCTGGGCATGTTTTTGAGTTACTCAAAGAGGGTAGAAACTGGCTTGAACAAACAAGAAAGCTTCTTGAAAATAGTCTAAGTTGTAGTAAAAATGATGATCGCCAGAACTTTAAAGCAATACTGATACCGGATAATGCTGCCATCCTAAGTGAGGTACCTGGAGACTCTATCAAAAATACTGAAGAATTTCTACGAGTTATTTTAGAGGGAAGTACCTTTGATTTATCTTCACCTGAATCAACAAAAGCTAAAAGCAAGGCGAAACGGAGAACCTTATCAAAGGAAGAAAGGATTGAGAAAGCAAGTAAAAATAGAGAGTCAGTTCTTAAGTAATTATGTGAAAGTTTGCTTCTTAAGCCGCCTCAGCAGTAATGTTAATTCTCTCTATTAGAGAAACGATTTCAGTTGAAGCTGAGCTATCAAACACACCCGTCACCCCACTAGAACTGATGTCGGTAAACGGAGGCTCAAACAACATCGAAGGTTCAATTACTCCTTTTACAGTCAAAAAGTTGATAATCAGGTCAATAAATCTTATTTGCTGAGAATTAAGGTTTTGCCCACTGCCAAACTCACCAAACGCCAATTTAGCCGCATTCGCATCAAGCCCTAAAATACTTCGAATAAATTTACCAAGAGGCTGCTCTCCGTAAGCCTTAAAGAATTCTTCCCTAGTACCAATCTCTCCTTGTTCAAAGAGCATTCTCTCAAGTTCATTTATTTCATTCTTGGATATTTGAATATTATTTCTCAGCTTGTGTATAGTGAGATGATTACTGTGATCTTTAAGGTATCGTTCGACTTTCTTTTTATAAGCATCTAAATCATTGAAGGAGTAGATTAATTGATGTTCTTTGACATCACCGTCAAACTCATCCTCAAATACTGTGTAGTATATAGGCGCACTATCTAAATCAAGAAACTTCATTAGGTCTCTTAGCTCTATACGAAGTTTCTCAATTGATGGAATATCGGCAGCTTCCCAAAATGTTTTATTTTGGGCTTCATTGATATATTCTATTTTCTTGGCAACAGATGGGATACTAGCTTTTTTACTTAGCTTACCAGCAGTAGCAATAACCTTTTTAATTAAACTATCTTGTTTCTTTTCATCATTTAAAATGCTAAGTTGAATATCAAACATTAAAGCATCAAAACGCTTTGCCATTTCGTCTTGGTCCGTTTCAGTCATCAATGGTGCAATATGGTCGAATAATTCTTTTATATCAAGGTCTGTTAGTGCATTCCAAGCATTTGGATCTTTATATTTTTCTACTTCTTTCCAGTGCTGACGAACAATAAAACTATTAGTATTTAGAGACTGTGTTTGTTTAATTAATACTTGCAAAACCTCTTTACCATAGTCTTTCAAATTTGAACTTTTTTGATTTTGCAAAACAAATGATAAACGTAATCTAAGTTCAAATAAACGCTGACTCAATGATTTACTTGTGGTTCCTTCTATGCCTTTAGGTTTGTTGTTAAAGAATTCAAAATTCTCACAAAAATCAAAAATGATAAATTCTTTTTTGTCCCGCCCGAAACCAAAGAGATCCTTGCATAAACGAGTACCACGACCAATCATTTGCCAGAATTTGGCACTGCTTCTTACTGGTTTGAAGAACACCAGATTCGCAACTTCTGGAACATCAATTCCGGTATCCAGCATATCAACGGATACAGCTATTTGAGGCATCTTGTGCCCAACTTTAAACTTGTTTAGGAGATCGTACTTGTATTCTTCTTGGTAATCAATCACCTTCAAAAATTCACCACGATATTCTGGATATTGAAGATTGAATCTTTCTTCAATGAACTTGGCATGCTTGTGCGATCTAGCAAAAATAATCGTTTTTGCTAATTTGTCTCCACCTTCTATCTTGATACCGTTTTGCATTAAATGACCCAAAGCTTTGTCAACAGTATCTGTATTAAATAGCCAATTATTTAAAGCACTAGAATCTATTTCATCGGGAAATTCACCAGTAAGAGGATCTGAAAATTGCTCTTCATATTTAAGCTTCTCGTCTTCGCTCAAATCAGCATATTTAATACCACTACGCTGAAACTTAATTGGTACAGAAATAGCTCTAGGTGGAACTAAAAAGCCATCACTAACAGCTTGGTCTAACTCATAAGCATAAGTTGGGTTATTTGGCTCCATATCGAATAAAGCGTAAGTGTCTCTGTCAGCCTCTGATTTAGGCGTAGCAGTTAAACCAATTCTGATTCCATCAAAGTACTTAAAAATAGCTTTATAGCGATTATAGACACTACGATGAATTTCATCAAAAATAATCAGATCAAAGTGCCCAACGCCATAATATCGATTGTCACCATCTGCCTCTCCGTCAATCATATTAATCATGGTTTGATAAGTAGAGAATACAATACGACTACTTTCATCTTCCTTCTCTTTGGTCAGATCAACCATTGGAAGGTGAGGTAAATAATCGTTTAAGTTAGTTTTGGCTTGATGAACCAGTGCATTCCTATCTGCTAAGAACAATATTCGCTTCGCCCAATCAGCTTTACTCAAAAAATCTATAAGTGATGCAGCTACTCTAGTTTTACCAGTACCAGTAGCCATTACCAATAGGGCTTCACGATGATTTTTCTCTAATGCTTCAGCAATTTTACGTATGGCTTCGTGTTGATAGTAACGATCTGTAATTGCATCATTGATAATTTGATTTACAAGTGGTTTTTTGAATATTCTGCGTTGAATAAGTAGTTGCAGTTCGTCTTTATTATAAAATCCATGAACTTCTCTGGGAGCGTAATTTGTGTCATCCCAAATCCAAGTCTTAAATCCATTAGAGTAAAATATAATAGGTCGTTGACCAAATTCTTTTTGTAAGCAATCGGCATAACATTTAGCTTGATGTTGCCCCACGCGAGGGTCTCTACTAGTTCTTTTAGCTTCGACCAATGCAACGGGTTTACCATCATCACCCCAAAGTACATAATCTACATTTCCATCACCATTACTACCATCAGCTTGAGGCATGCAGCCCCTTACTGGATATTCAGGAACGTTTGTCCCATATGGGTCCCAACCTGCTTCACGTAATAAAGTATCAATGTATATTTTTCTGGTTAGATTCTCATTGGGGTCAATTGGAGGAGGTATAAAAGCAAGATTATGCTCTTTAATCGCTTTAATACTTGCTAGTTCTTCTTCTAATTTTTTGAACTCTGTTTGCTGTTGGTGATAAGCTAATTCTAAACGTTGCAACTCTTCTTTAGTTTTATCCCTTCCATCTTCTCTAGGAATAAGTGCCTCATCAAATGGTCTAATCGATGGCTTTTCTTTACTATATACAGTGGTTATCCATCCAATGAATCCGTGAAGCAGCTGGAGAGCGTACAAAGCTTCCTGAGGTTTTATTCTGGCATTGGTATGCACCGCAGTATTTCCAAGCTTGCGGATCAAATTAATGTGGTGAAACTGCATTGGAGCAACCACATTTTTAAAGCATTGCTCGTGAATCAAAGAACTCAACGAAGTATCATAAGGTAGCGTTAAATCTTGGTCATGCTCGTACATCCAGCGAACCCATTCTTCCAGGCTTTTACGGCAAAGCATGGCTGTATATAAGGGTGCAGCATATGCATGTTGCTCTGCCTCTTTAGGAGTGCCAGCTATATTAGCCCAAGTCTTTGGTATGAATGAAAAATTACTCATACCACTAATTCACCTTTAAATGCTTTTTGGATTAAAGAATCGAATAAGAGTTCACTTTTATTATAATTATCTCTGTTTGCCAAAGCGTTAATTACCTTTACACAATTAACATATTTAAGCTGAAGTTCTATTGGAATTTTATAAATGGGTATACTTCTAACAGCTTCTTTGGTAATCGTCTTAGTGACCGCTCCAAAAACTCTTTTGTTTATTTCATATTTACCAAAATCAGAGTTTAAAAAATGGTAAGTAAAAACAGTATCCAAGTTTTTATTTAAACGAACTAAAAATGTATTCATGCCTAATGATACTGGTCTATTTAAAAATGGCATTAAATAAATTTTACCGGCACTTCCAATTTTATTAATAATAATCTCTCCGCCAAAAACTTTTGATTTATCTAAGTGTTCGTAAGCTTCTTTGGAAATATAGTTCACATTTTTGGTAAAATCATTTTTTTCCAAATCAGTTGTTCTTACCATTAAAGCATAATCAGGTGTGTTCTTCAAAGTAACATGTTCTCTTAGAGTTTCATAACTACCATTTGAATGATAATCTGTAAGAACTGAAATATAATTACCGAATTCCTCTATTTCCCAACCCTTCTCGTTCTTAACCGGATCACCAAACATATCAATAAAAATAACCTGAGCTAATTCATCATATTTCTTGAGTAATTCTTGGTCTTTGCGCTTTAATGCATCCGCAGAATCTAAAATTTCGGCGATGCGTTTTTGGGTTTCAAGAGGGGGGAGTGGGATTTCTAAATTGTCGAAATTACCCTTGGTAATATGTTTCATCGTAGCACCATGAACTTCTCTTCTCATATCATCTAAAATGTGTTGTATGGAATAAATGAAATACTGTTTATCTATTTCAACTTTATCGAAAACCACCTTGAAAATATGTTGATTCAACCATGCATCATTCCCTCCCCATACAAAAATATCAAGTGTTGCTGACCATGAAATTAAAATATCACCTTTTATAACTTTGTATTTTTCTGGGATTTTGCCATTAAAATAATTTGTTTCAGAAGAACCTTTCGTTAAATTCTGAATACGAATTATTTCCAATCCATTATCAGACCAATCAGATGGCTTGAAGGCATAACCATTCACAAAAGTTGCAATGTTGCCTAATTTAACTCTATTCCAACTCATGCCAACATACCCTTTAATTGCCTCAGTAACTTAGCACGCTCAATATCCAAATTTTCAATTTGTTCAATAATCACAGTTGGTTTCTCATAGGTTTTCTCTTCGTGCACTACCTCTTTATAACGGTTAATACTTAGGTCATATTTGTTATCACGAATATCTTTTATGGGGACTATAAAACTCTTGTCAGTTCTGGCTCTCTTAACTTCTGCTTTTAGATTATGGAAACGATTCACAATATCTGGAATATCATTTACCTCAATAGGGTTACGTTTATCATCTAAGCTATATCCATCAGCTTGCATATCGTAGAACCATACATTGTCCGTCCCACCGCTATTAGTTTTGGTAAAAATTAACACTGCTGTGCTCACTCCTGCATATGGCTTAAACACACCACTTGGCATGGAGATAACCGCTTGTAATTTTTGATTATCAATAAGTTCTTTACGGATTTGTTGATGTGCTTTGCTGCTACCAAATAAAACACCATCAGGAACTATAACTGCTGCTCTACCACCTAGCTTTAATCCTTTTAAAATCAGTGCAAGAAATAGTAACTCTGTTTTCTTACTATCTACGACACTTAGTATTTTCCCGTCCACCGCCTCGCGATCAAGACTACCTTTGAAAGGAGGATTAGCAAGAACTAAAGAAGCCTTATCTGTAAATCCGGTATTGGCTTCACTCAAAGCATCTACATCAAAGAGTTGTGGGTTTTCTATGCCATGAAGAATAAGATTCATTGCGCCAATCCGAATCATCGTTGGATCAAACTCCATTCCCATAAACATTTTGTTTTGGAAATGTTGCTGAACTTCGGGTTTGTATAATTCCTTCTCGAAATGCTGACGAATGTACTCACTTGAAACCACTAAGAAGCCAGAACTACCGGCAGCAGGATCGCATATCACGTCTTCAATAGTCGGTTGGACCATATCAACCATCATGCGAATGATATGTCGGGGTGTTCGAAATTGTCCGTTTTGACCAGCCGATGCTATTTTCCCTAAAAGATACTCATAAACGTCTCCTTTGGTATCCCGATCCTCCATTGGTATATGAGATATCATCTCCACCACTGATGCCAATAAGCGAGGTGTTGGAATCATAAAGGTTGCACCCTTCATGAACTTAGAAAATGAGGCACTTCTACTACCTACGTTTTTTAGGAAGTCAAAAACACCATCTTGTTTAGTAAATAGTTTATGCATCACTTCTGGGTCCATGTTCTTGAAGCGACTCCAGCGTAATTCTTGGTTAGCATCAGTGTAAATAGGTTCTTCAATTGGCTTTTTTAGTAAGTTAGCCTTTTGCTCTTTAGCGGTATGCAATTCATCCAATCTACGGATGAAAAGTAAGTATGTCATTTGCTCAATAACAGTTAATGGATTACTAAGACCTCCTGTCCAGAATGCCTCCCATACCTTGTCTATCTGTGATTTTAATTCTCCTGTAATCATGTTTTTAGATCATATCAGGTTCTTTACTAACTAATAATTTGATTGGAAAATTAGCTCTCTGTGTTTAGGGGATTGATTTTCTCGCCATGTCTCCAAATTTTCATAATTCCTAGTGCTAATTAAAGACTGAGTGGGACTAAGATTTAATTAGTAATACTAGATTTAGGGAGAATGAGACTGGAGTCTAATTGGTAATACTGCTTCTTGCAAGATTGATACTTGTAATCTTTCCCATAGGAAGCTAACCTTATAACGGAGCTAGAAATAGCTCTGGGGTTTTATCGCCTCACCGATAGCGGTCACAGAGATGTCTGACCGTTTAATACGACGTCTCCCGGTTTTTAACCGGGAGATTGTGATGTATGTCCAGAGCTTCCGAGCTTAAAGATTACAGTAGTCGTCTATCGGCGATTGATAAACTCCCGGTTATTTAATTTATCTAAATTAAGTAACTCAAAAAATCTCTCCAAACGGAGGGATTTTTGCTTATAAGGAGATATCAATGCAAATTTATAAACATCTAACT
>CAZKAT010000011.1:0-14265 GCA_964551135.1 uncultured Gammaproteobacteria bacterium
TATTTGATGACTAGTAAAATCCTTATCATTAATATTACCAACCTTCTTTTGCTCTATAGCAAACTCAGATTCAATTTCAGCAGCAAGTACGATCTTTTGATATAAATCATAATTTTGCTTTGCTGCAACGAAATTATAATAATGTACTCTAAGCTCAAATATTAAATTTGCAATTGCAAACTCAATCTCACTTCTAGTTTGATCTAGTTTATCTTTGGCAAGTTTAACCTTAAGACCTCTTAAAATTAAATCCGTGATATTTTTTTGTAGGGAAACAGATGGCTTAAAAGAATCTTTAAGATTATAGAAAGCAAAGTCTCCTGCTATAATTGGGTTCTCTAATATACCAGCTTGTTTTAAGTCAGCCTTTGCTAATCCAGCTTCTTTTAAAATTACTTGTAAGTCTGGATTTTTAGTTAAAGCAATTTGGATAGCCTTAGCCTCAGTTAAAACTTCTTGAGCAATTGCTACTTGATTAAATAACGAGATAAATAAAATTATCAAAATAGTTCTTTTCATTTAGTATTTCCTCCAGCGCAAGCGAAGAGCATTGATGATAACGGAAACTGAACTTAAAGACATGGCAGCAGCGGCAATCATAGGGTTTAACAGCAGTCCAAACGCTGGATAAAGTACACCAGCAGCTAAAGGGATTCCCAGGGCATTATAAGCAAACGCAAAGAATAAATTTTGACGAATATTGTTCATGGTTGCCTTTGATAAAGAATGTGCTTTCACAATATTGCCCAAGTCACTACCAAGAAGTGTAATGTCAGCACTTTCAATTGCAATATCAGTTCCCGTACCCATGGCAATACCAATATCAGCTCGTGCTAGTGCTGGTGCATCATTCACTCCATCTCCAGCCATTGCTACCACATGTCCTTTTTGTTGAAGTTCAGTAATGACTCGACTTTTATCTGCTGGTAGGACTTCGGCAATAATATTTTTAATGCCAAGCTTTGTGGCAACAGCTTCGGCTGTTTTCTTGTTATCACCAGTAAGCATCAATATCTCAATACCCTCTTTTTGGAGCTGCTTGATGGCATCAGGAGTACTCGCTTTAATTGGATCCTCCACAACTAAAATGGCGGCAGCCTTACCATCAACAGCCATAAATATTGCTGTTGCACCTCTATTACGTAAAGCATCAGCTTGAGACGAAAATTCAGTATCATTCACTCCCAGCTCATTCATTAAATTCAGAGTGCCAATTGCTACCTTGTGGTCTTGTATTTTACCAACAACACCTTTGCCGCTAGGTGCGTTGAATTCAGACACAGGTTTAAGTATTATATTTTTGGTTTTAGCGGCAGTGATAATGGCATGCGCTAGAGGATGCTCGCTACTAGTCTCTAGTGAAGCAGCAAGTAGAAGTAAATCATCTTCGAGGAATCCATTGAAAACAAAGATTTGAGTTAGTTGTGGGCGACCTTCAGTAAGGGTTCCAGTTTTATCTATTACCAGCATATTTATTTTTTCCATACGCTCAAGAGCTTCTGCACTTTTTATTAGGACTCCACTACGTGCACCTTGTCCAATACCAACCATAATAGACACAGGGGTTGCAAGACCTAAAGCGCAAGGGCAGGCAATGATTAGCACAGAAACAGCAGTAACCAAAGCATAACTGTAGGCTGGCTCTGGACCCAAAACTATCCATACGATAAAGGTTAAAATTGCAATGATTATTACCACTGGTACGAAATAACCAGAGACTTTATCAGCGAGCCTTTGAATGGGTGCACGACTATGCTGGGCATCATTTACCATTTGAATAATTCGTGACAACATTGTGTCACTGCCAATGTGCGTTGCTTTCATGATAAAGCTACCCGTTTGATTGATAGTAGAACCGATTACTTTAGATCCAGCTTCTTTTACTACTGGTATTGGTTCACCACTAATCATAGACTCATCAATATTACTGTAGCCCTCTATTATTTCTCCATCTACAGGTATCTTCTCTCCTGGACGAACACGCAGTAAATCACCTTCAAGTATCTGGTCAAGAGATACCTCTTCTTCACTCTTATCAGCCAAGATGCGAGTTGCTTTCTCTGGTGTAAGTTTCAGCAATGCCTGAATAGCACTACCTGTCTGCTCACGTGCTTTAAGCTCCAATACTTGTCCAAGTAGAACTAAAGTAATGATAACTGCAGCAGATTCGAAATATACTTCTGGAAGTCCGTTATTACGAAAAGTATCTGGGAATAAGTCAGGGAGCAATGCTGCCACCATGCTATATATCCATGCCACACCTGTGCCCATGGCAATCAATGTGAACATGTTTAGGTTGCGGCTTTTAATTGATTCCCAAGCACGTGAAAAGAAAGGACTGCCGCACCACAATACTACAGGAGTAGCTAATATCATTTGCATCCAGATTACAAAAGAAGCAGAGATGAAGTGTTTGAATCCTAATAAGTGACCACCCATTTCTGAAATAAAAATCGGTATAGAAAGCACAAGAGCAATCCAAAATCGACGCTGCATATCAAGTAATTCGGAGTTATTTGAATTGCTATCAGTAGTAATTATTTCAGGTTCTAATACCATGCCGCAAATAGGACAATTTCCTGGACCTTCTTGACGAACTTCCTGGTGCATTGGACAGATATAAATATTGTTTTCTAACATAAGTAAAAAAAGAGGAAGAAGAGAAATTCTCCTTCCTCCTCTGTAGATAAAAAACAACCCCTAATGGCGTCTTTTATTATACAGACCTTCTACTTGCAATTGCATGGATTGCAAGTACATTTATCGCAGTGACAACCTTTAGTTTTAGCTTGTGTTGTTACGAAAAGACCGGAAGCTAAACTAGAGGCTAACAATGTCATTAATATGAATTTTTTCATATGTATTTTCTCCTTTTTGAAACGACTTTACATTCCTACTATGCACTCTCAACCCAGCTTGAGAGTCAACATCTTTTTTGTAAAAATTTGTATAAATGAATAGGATTTTATGTTAAATTATCCTCGGTCAGATAAAAAGCCCACCTCCTAGTTAAGAGAAGTGAGCTTTTGACCGCAAAAACTAATTTGCTTATTTAATTATTGAAGATACTTGGCGGCGGTGCAGGTGGTAAAGCTCCTGATCCAGGTGAATCTTCTTTGGAGACTGGATTTTCTGATCGTTTAGTAATATCCTGACTTTGAGTACCTTGGCTTTGATTACCTTGGCTTCCACCGCAACCTTTAGCTCCACAGCCACAACCTGTTGGTCCTCCCTGTGTCCAAGGACTTGGTTCACTAGGCTTATTACTACCTGTTGGAGTTGTTGCTGCCGCAGTTGACGCTGATCCACCAGGAAACAACGATGGTGGTAATGATGGTGATAAACTAGTTGCTTGTGTTAATGCTTGATTAATAGTGCCATTTGTAGTAGCCACTGGTGGTAATTCAGCAGTAGTAGTCTGACTACCCATTGGTATTATACCATAGGAAGTAGACGGTAAAGGTCGGTGAGTTACTGGATGTGTCATAAATTTTCCTTTTATATTTGTATTAGGGGCTGAGTGACTATAACATTTCTAGCTTAAGGACTAGTTAAGTAATCTTCAGTTAATCCTGATTTCAGTTTGAAAGTAAATCTTCGTAAAAGCCTAATGATTGTGCCCTGCATGATCATCACCGCCAGATGTCTCCTCTGGTGTTCTTGTCGATCTAGATGATGAATTTTCTTCTCGTGTCAGTGGTGATTCAGGTCGATCTCTAATAGGGTCTTCTGTTCTTTGAGTACCTTGGCCTTGACTATCCTTCCTTCCACAACCATCTTTACACCCTTCAGCTCCATTATCTCGCCATGGTTGATTTGGTGGAGTTGATTGTGGTCCACTACCACCTCTACTAGCTGCTGCGGGCGATGATCCATTCCTGTTACCACCAAATAATGATGGTAATAACGCTAAGAATTGAGCTAAGCTTGGACCTAGAGTTTGCGCTAGAGCAAACATGGGATTGAGCATAGGATTATAACCAAAGGGAAGAGCTCTATTAACTCCTGGTATGAAACCTACAGCAGAAGGTGCCGGTATGCTACTGAAAATTGAAGTCGAATTATATGATGGTAATGATAATGGATTAACTGACATGAGTTTTTCCTTTTTGCGTTGTATTAGGGGCTATTTAAAGCTAACATTTTCAGTTTAAAGATCGGTTAAGTCTTTTCCAATCAGGAAAGAAAAAATACTACCCCTTCTTGGAGCAACAAGGTTTTGATTTATTAATGTTAAGTTTTTTATAGATTACAGCACTAAATGTTGAGAAAATAGTCACTAAAACAGCAATCCAACAACAGGGAAACATAAATTACTCCTTATCTATAGGTTAGCTCAAACACACATTAATAGCAAGGAGTCCACTTAGTCTTTTTCATCATACTAAGCGGACTCAAATCAGTATCAAGAGGGTCGTCTCATCCTCACGTTGACATTTGCTTGCAGCTTTCGGCACACTGACGACAAGCTTCTATGCACTCTTTCATCTGCTCATCACAGTGCCCAATACGTTCACAAGCTTCTGCACACTTATTACATACTTCAGCACAAACTTTGCAAACACTGCCATGAAGAGAAGAGCCCCTTAGCATAAATTTAGCACTTGCTTGGCAAATATCCGCACAATTCAAAAGCAAATTTATGTGCTCAGCTTTGGCATGCTCCCCACCTTTTTGCAAACAGTAACTCACTGCTTGTGTACACGCCTTGTAACATTTAATACAGTTTTCAATACAATGCTGAGTATCTTTGATCATCGTTTTCATCATTTTATTCTCCTCGATTTTAAATCTATCAACAAATCCTTATTTGAACGAATAGACATCAGCACAATCCTATCTAAATATCATCAATCATCAGCCATCCCTTAGGCTATTCTTTTGGCTAAAAGATTTTGTAACTACTGTGGTTATTATTGAAGCCATCGCAGCAGACCAGTAACAATTCTCAGTTTCGACAATGTATTTTAGTGACGATCCTCTAGTTCTGACTCACATTAATTGTTACATTTCATAATAAAGCCTAGTCTCATTGATCTGAGGAACTTGATCATTTTTAATCATTTGCAAAAGGTCTATTTCTATTTTTTGAGCAATGGCAGTAATAGGTGTATCAACTGGTTTGTTCTCAAATGGATCTTGCATGTGGATAGCTATTTTTTCAATTAGCATAAATATTGTTGTAATTACTATTATTATGCAAGTCTCAATTAATACTGGATGATGAGTAAAACAAACAGAGTGATCTAAGCCAAAAGGAAGAATAGTAGCAAAAACATAAATTAAAAAATGCAACAGCGAGCTATATGTTCTAGGGAAGATGGTACTCTTTATTCTCTCACTCTTACCCATTGATTCACAAAGCCTAGCAATAGTATTATCAATCTGGATTTGTTGAAAATCATTTATTGATTGGCTTTCATAGGCTAATTTTAAGTCTTGTGTATGTAAATTAAGAATTGAGTTTGGCAAATTGGCATATTTTTGTAATTCTAGTATTTGCTCATTAGTAAAATATTTCTCTAAAGTTTCTTTGCTTGATAAATTACGCAATTTTTCTCCTAAGCAATAGCACCAAGCTATCTGCCTATAAGTAAAGTTCTTGATGAAGTCTTTGTCATCTCCTTTATAAAATCCTTGAACTTGTCTTATTAAAGTTCTAGAATCATTCACAATCGCACCCCAAATAATTCTAGCTTCCCACCAACGCTCATAAGCCTGACTTGTCCTAAAAGCCAATAGCAATGATATTGCTGTACCTAAAATTGTTGCGATAGCCAAAGGAATCTTTATATCACCTAAAAAATTGTACTGATCTAATAAGCCTAATCCTATTGAATAAATTACAATAATGAAAAACTCAACTTGTATTTTTTGAAAAAAGAAAGATATGGGTATACGTTTATTTAACAGCATTTGTAGACTCTCCTTTCAGCAAACTCAAAGCATTAACAATCACAATCAGGGTTGTACCAGTATCAGCCAAAATGGCTAACCATAAGCTAGTGTGACCTACTAAAGCAAGTACTAGAAAAACAGCTTTAATTATTAAAGCAAATCCTATATTTATTTGAATAACTCTAAGGGTACGGCGACCTAAATTAATAGCTTCTGCAACTTTACCTAAATCATCTTTCATTAGAGTGATATCGGCTGTCTCTATTGCAGTATCTGTACCGATTCCACCCATTGCAATTCCCAGGCTTGCAGCAGCCATAGCAGGTGCATCATTAACACCGTCGCCAATCATTCCAACATAATGATATTGTTCCATTAATTTACGAACTTGTTCAATTTTTTGCTCTGGTAGTAAATCACCTTGTGCTTCATCAATGCCAACTTGTTTTGAAATTGCATTGACGGTACGTTGATTATCACCGCTAAGCATTATTACTTTCTGTATCCCTGCTTTATGAAGTGATTGAATAGCAGCTTTTGCTTCTGGGCGAATACCATCGCCGATGACAATTATTCCTAGAACCTCTCCCTTACAATCAGCATGTGGCTTATGACCTACTACTACAAGGGATTGTGCATTAGCTTCAATTTCCTGTAGTTTTTGCTCAAGACTTTCAGAACAAACAGCAAGCTCATGAGTAAAACGATGATTACCTAAAAAATAATGATGTCCATTAATTTCAGCTTGAGCACCTTTTCCAATTTGAGCTTGATAGTTTTCGCTACGACTAAATTCTATTCCCTGTTCACGAGTATAAGCCATGACCGCTTGAGCCAATGGATGCTCTGAATGTACGTCAATAGCAGCAGCAATACTAAGAATCTCATTAATAGATTTAGAACTAAAAGGTATAACTTGAATTACTTTTGGTTTACCTTCAGTAATGGTTCCTGTTTTATCTACAGCTAAAGCTTTTAATTTACCAATAGCTTCCAAATATGCCCCACCTTTAATTAATACACCACGCTTAGCCATTGCCGTTAAGCCAGATACTATTGAAACTGGAGTCGAGATCACAAGTGCACATGGACAAGCAATTACTAATAAAACTAAAGCTCTATAAGTCCAAGTAGACCAGTCCATACCAAACATTAAAGTAGAAACAAACCATACCAGTAAAGCCAGAACAAATACAGAAGGGGTATAGTAGCGTGCAAATTTATCAATGAATTGTTGTGTTGGTGCTTTTTGCGACTGTGCTTCTTCTACTAAATGAATTATGCGTGATAAGGTTGTGTCGGCATAAGCTTTTGTTACTCTAACTTCTAGCGAACCTTCATTATTTATAGTTCCAGCAAATACTGTATCACCCACTTTCTTTTCTACTGGCATTGATTCACCAGTTATCGGAGCTTGATTTACAGTCGAGCTACCTTTAACGATTTCTCCATCTAAAGCTATTCGAGTTCCAGATTTTACGACAATAATATCTCCAATCTTGATTTCTTCAACAGGCAGTTCTTGAAATTCATTATCTCTTTTTACCAAAGCGGTATCTGGTGAAAGCTCTAGTAATGATTGAATTGCTCTGCGAGCACGACTAACACTTAAAGATTCTAATAATTCTGATAATGAGAAAAGGAAAACAACAGTTGCTGCTTCTCCCCATTCATTAATACAAGCAGCACCAATTACGGCAACGCTCATTAATACATTCATATCAAGTGAAAAATGAGTTATTGCTTTAATGGCCTTCGGGAAAATGAACCAAGCTCCAGCAATAATAGCTACAGCAGCAATAGATATTCTTATAGAGGAAGAGAAAAGATTTTGCCATTGGGCTATAAGTAAAAAACTAGTTAAAATTCCAGAAATGATTACTGGCAAGAAATGATTGCTGCCATGCTCATCATCACAACAAGAATCAGATTCTTCTTCATAACTCATAATTTAACTTTTACCTCTTTGCCAATATTTATAAGCCACAGGAATAGCAAGTAGAGTTAAAGCAGTAGCACTAAACAAACCACCCAAAATAACTATTGCAAGCGGGTGTTCTATTTCTCTTCCTGCTCCTGGAAACAATGCAAGTGGCAACATTGCAAATGCTGCCGTAAGGGCTGTCATCAATATTGGTGCAAGCCTATCTAAAGCTCCTTGCTTGATAACTTCATCAATATGAAGATTAGGCTGCTCTTCTTCTATATCCACGAATCTATGAATTAACAGTATTGAATTTCTAGTAGAAAGTCCAAATAGAGTGATAAAACCTATAATACTAGCGATACTCACAACTTCACCACTGATGGCAATGGCTAAAACTCCGCCAATTAAAGCCAAGGGTAAATTTCCCATTATTATAGTTGCTATTCTGAAAGATTTAAAAGCAAAAGCTAAAATCATAAAAATTGCTATTAAAACTAAAATGCCAAGCATCAACAATGCTTGATTAGTTTCTTTTTGTTGTTTATACTCCCCCTCAACATCCAGTAAATATCCTTCTGGCAAGGTTATTTGCTTTTCAATTAAGGCAAGCCCTTTTTCTACTGATTTGGAGATGTCAGATTTTTTAGCATTAGCTAAAATCACCATACGCCTTGAAACATTTTCACGGTTAATAATATTGGGACCAACTCTTTCTCTAACTTCAGCTACTTGCCCTAAAGGAATCTTTATACCTATAGGAGTATCTATTAGAGTGTTTTTTATGACTTCCAGATTATTTCTGTATTCTTTTTCAAACCAAACATAGATGTCAAAAGCCTTCTGTCCTTCTACGACTTTTTGGCTAGTAGCAATTCCATTAAATGCTACTTGAATAGTTTTAGAGAGATTTCCTACACTTAAACCATATCTAGCAGCTACATTACGTTTAATCTGGACATGAATTTGTGGTATATCCACTATCGGTTCTAGCTGCACCTCAGTTAAAGTAGAAACCTGTTTTAGAGTTTTAGCAATTTTTGTTGCATATTCTTTTAGTACTTTGAGATCGTTACCATAGAGCTTAAACACAATAGGAGCTCGTTGCCCAGTAGTAACTTGTTCTATAGCTTCAGAAATAAAAGATCTAACTAAAGCTATCATTCCTGGTACTCTTTCAAAATCTTCTTTGATAGATTCCATTAATTTATCTTTGCGGTCTTTTGGAATACCAGGTTTAAGAGTAATATCAAAATGGCTGATATTAGAAGTGATAGGTTCATCATCATTTTCTGACCTACCTGCTCTATTACCTACTCTAGTTACTTCTGGATATTTCTTAAATACTTTTTCTAATGCTAAAGCTACATTTTGAGTGGATTTCAGACTGCTCCCTGGTGGATTAAAAGCCATAACAATTAGATTCTCTTCACCTAATTCTGGCAAGAAAGTAAGCCCCAAATTAAAGAAAGTGATTACTGCAATCAAAAATAAAGCAATAGAACTTATAAAAATCTTTTTGGGTTTAAGCAAAACATTATCTAAAAGTTTTGTATATTTTCCTTTGAGCCAAGTAACGACTTTGGGTTCATGATCGTGTAAATCAACACCTTTAGAAAGTAAATAAAAACACATTGCAGGAGTTAAAGTTAAAGCTGCAAACAAAGAAGCAAAAATAGCGATGATATAGGATAAAGCTAAAGGTTTAAATATTTGTCCAGCAAGACCACCTAAGAAAAGCACTGGAGCAAAAACTATGGTAATAATAAAGGTTCCATATACAACAGAACTACGAACTTCAATTGAAGCATCAAAAATTACATCTAAAACAGGTCTGGGACTAGTACTGAGCTTGTTCTCCCTGAGTCTTTTGTAAACATTCTCCACATCAATAATGGCATCATCTACTATTTCACCGACTGCTATAGCAAGTCCTCCTAAAGTCATAGCATTAACTGTCTGACCAAAAGACCTTAAAACTATAATAGCTATGATGATTGAAATAGGAATAGCAGTAAGACTAATAACGCTAGTACGCCAGTTACCAAGGAAGAGTACAAGTATAATAATTACTAGAATTGAACCTTCAAAAATCGCAGAAATAATATTCTTAATTGATACATTTATAAAATCAGCTTGATTATAAGTAGGAATAATTTGAACATCTTTTGGTAATGATTTCTTGATACTATCAATTGCGGCAGTAATTTTCTCTGTTACTTCTAAAGTATTAACTCCTGGTTGTTTACTAATAGCTATTACTACAGCTTCCTTACCATCAACACTGCCATAGCTGCGCTTAAAAGCTGGACCTATCTGCACTTTAGCTATATCTTTAAGAAATACTGGAGCATCATTATTTACCGTTACCACAGAATCCTCAAGTTCGGTAATTGAGTTAATGCGCCCAAGTCCTCTAATTAAATATTCTCTATCTTCTTGAATTAAATAACCGCCTCCCACTATGACATTTGCACCTTCAGCAGCTTCAACTACTTGATTTAAACCAACACCATATTTCGCTAATTGATTAGGATTAACTAAGATTTGATACTGTTTAAGATCTCCACCATAAGTTAAAACTCTGGCTATGCCAGGAATTGAAAGCAGTTTATTTCTAATCTCCCAATCTGCAAAAGAACGCAAGTCCATTAAAGAAGTAGTTTTGGAAGTTAAAGCAAAATAGTAAACTGATCCAATAGGGGAAGTTATAGGTGATAAAGTTGGAGCTTTAACTGATGTGGGTAATAAACTTGCTACAGATTGAATTTTTTCATTGACAAGTTGCCTAGCTAAATAAATATCAGTTCCCCACTTGAAAATTACGGTAACAAACGATAAACCTTCAATAGAACTACTTCTTACAGTTTGTACTCTGCTAGTACCATTCAAGGCACTCTCTATAGGTATAGTTACTAATGCTTCTACTTCCTCAGGAGCTAGTCCTGGTGCTTCTGTCTGCACTACTACTTGAGGTGGGGCAAATTCTGGCAAAACATCAACAGGAGTTTGGTAAGTATATATAGAACCAAAAATAAATAGAATTAACCCCAGGATAATGACTATGAGTCTACTAGTTAGAGACCATTTAATTAAATTATTAATCATGTTTTTTCTTTCTTCTACCGAATAAATATCCTGCAGCTAATGAGACTATAATTGCCAAAATTATCAACGGAATAAAGTAAGGTTGAAGGTCAAAGCTATTTGAACTCTTTTCATGATCATGCTCTTCTTCTCCTTCACCATATTGCAGTTGATAAGCTCCTTGAGTTACTAACTCTTCTCCAGATTTAAGTCCAGAAATGACTTCTACTGTGTTTGAGTCATGGCTTTGTACTTCAATTTCTCTAGGTACATATTTATCTTTGATCTTTAGATAAACCAAATGCTTATGCTTACCTTCTACATCACTTTTATCCATCTCCACTAAAGCTGTTCGTGGAATGATTATGGAGTTTCTTTTAGCACCAGTATGTATGATTAACTGCAAGAATTGTCCGGGCTTAAGTAGACCTTCTGGATTATTGATTATTGCTTTGACCGCAAGAGTCCTAGAATCTTTGTTTAAGACTGAATCCACAAAGCTTAATTTGGCTGTAAAAGTTTTATCGGAAATGCCATCAAGCGAGGCTGTAATTTGCTGACCTTGTTTAATTTTAGCTATATCTTTTTCATAGATATCAGCACTAGCCCAAACTGTAGATAAATCTATTCCATGAAATAGCAAGTCATTAGGGTTAATAATTTGACCAACTGTAATTTTCTTTTCTACTATAGTTCCACCTTTGGGTGCTTTAAGAGAGAAAGTACCATCTTCTCGTCCATATGATCCTTGAGTAAGAATTTTTAGATTACCAGTAACTGCTCTCAACTTAGCTTCCTGACTGGACAGCATGGCTTTAGCTCCTTGATATTCTTTTTCTGGGATAATACCTTTCTCGAATAATAATTTGCTGCGATTAAAGTTGTTCTTGGCAAGTTCAAGCTCTGCTTCTAACTGATCAATTTCTGCTTGCAATCTTGCAACATCGGTACTCTGGATCATGGCAAGAGACTGACCAAATCCAACTCTATCTCCAATCATTGCTTGAACTGAAGTAACCTTGCCTTGTACTGGTGAATTTACATCGAAATGATTTTCAGGAATCTCTTGAATTTCTCCAGTAGTTCTCACTACATCATCTACGATTAATTCTTTGATAATATCAGTTTTAATATTTAAAGCTTGGCTTGCAGCTTCAGTTACAGGAAGCGTTTCTTTTTTAATTTGAAAGCCAACATCATCACCATGAGCCAAAACTGGCAGAATTAAACTCACATAAATAGCTAATAGACAAATTTTTCTCATAATTCATTTCCTTTCATCAAACCATCAAGCTCTGCTCCTAGAGCGTATTCTAAATCTGCAAAGGCAATTTGATAATTCAAAATGCTTTGTAAATAATTCTCCTTAACTTCTCTGTTTTTCTGTTCGGCATTTAATATATCTGTTAGGGTTAATTGTCCTTGTTTATATCCGAACTGTATCGACTCTAAAATATCTTGAGACTGACTTAATACATTCTGCTCAAATCTTCTTAGTTGCTTTTCTCTTACCTGAAAATTGAAAAAAGCATTTTCGATTTCTGACTTTATGGATAAATCAAGCCTATCTTTTTCTCTGTCTAAATATTCAATCTCAGCTTTTGCTCTTTTAATTTCACCTTGTTTACGATTAAAGATGGGTAATTCAGCTTGCATAGCAAGATATGGTCCCCAATTATCCTCCCCAACACTTGGATGCACAGCTCCAGCTTCAATCTGTAAATTAGGGATTTTTTCCCATTGTGATTGTTTAAGCTGAGCTCGTTTAATGCCATAGTCTTTTTCAAGAATTGCCACTTCTATTCTTTTCTCTAATGCCTTATCCAAATATTCTTGCATTTCAGTTTTCGAAGAGATTATTTCAGTGGGCTTGAGATCTTCTTGATCTACATCTAGTATCATTTGCTGCTTAGGACTTAATCCAAGAAGCTGGTTAAAGTTAATTTTTGCTTGAGATAATTTAGCTTCAATTTCATTAACATAGTTATCACTTGCAATGACTTCTAAATACGATCTATCTAAATCTAATTTAGAAGCATCTCCAGCTTCGTTTCTGGCTTTGGCAATTCCATAAAGTTTCTCATAAAATTCTTTTCTATCTTGAGCTAATACTAATAAATCTCCCAAAACTACTACGCTTGTATAGTAAGGATGTACTTTGATATGCGTTTCCCAAATTAGTTTATTAATCTCAAGTTCAGTTTTGGCAATTTCTTCCTTAGCCACTTCTTGTCTATAAAATCTCTTCCTACCAAGCTCAATTGGCAAAGCCATTTGAATAGGGTTAAGGGAGCCCATTGTTACTAATTCATTTTGTGAAGCTATAGTAGGATTAGGTCTGTATTTGGCAATAATTAAGTTAGTTTGTGTGATTGGTAAAGTAGATAATTTAGCTTGGATTTCCTTATTGTTTTTAATAGCGAGTTCTTTAGCAGTTGCAAAACTTACTGTCAATTCCGTGTTTGAGAAAATTTCTCCGTTACCAGAATTTGCATAAGCAAGATTCATGCTACAAGGTAATGCAACTACTAGCAGAACCACTTTAGTTATTGATGATGAGAATAATTGTGTAGAGATTTTTATCAATTAAAATTTCCTTTTTAAAGCCAATTACTAAGCTCCTGAAATGCCAGGTAGCAAAACTAATGCTTGGAAATTTTATATAATTAGGCGAACGGAATCGGTAAATAATCTAAGTCGATGATCAGTTTGGATAAAAGAGACAGTCAAGCAAGACTGATCTTGAATAGTAGAGAGTATATTTGTTTTTATAAAATCGTTTATGGTGTGAGTGTACTGTACTTGAGTATTTTTAAAGTGATTGAAGTTTGAATTTATGCCATCGCTTAATAACAAAGTATCTTCACAGTCATGTTGAGCATGAAGTTGAGTAGAGGTATTATCGTAATCTTCAAATTCAGCTTTATGACACTCACTTGAGTAAATATTTTCTATAGAAGTATGACCATCTGAGCAAACACATAGGAAAGAAGCATTTGCTGAACTAAACCAGTTCGTTACAAACACTAGCAAAACGAGGATTTGCAAAAGTCTTTTTAAGTTGATTGGGTTGTTTTGAGTCAAAGTAAGAGAATTATCCTTAGTGCAACTAGAATTTTAACACGCTAGTTAAAAGACCCGATTTTGATGGTTCTTGTTCCCTATGGACTAGTTATAGAGGATTCTGGAGTACGATCTATACAATGATTCTAAGGTATCATCAAGACGGTTGAAGATTATAGTAAGAGAGAGATTGCCATTCTCCTCTTTTGTCTGTTTGTCTAACGATACCGGTATCCCTTTCCTTACATATTCTTCGGACACCAAATCATAGACCAAAAGATCCTTATGAGCTT
>CAZKAT010000012.1:0-12424 GCA_964551135.1 uncultured Gammaproteobacteria bacterium
AAGTATGGAAAGAAAATCTTTATATTAACAAAGATCTGTTTAAGTTACTGAAATCGTGGTGATTATCAATAGCTTCCCAATAAAAAAGCCCCATCGTTAGACAGGGCTTTGATTTATATGGCTCCCCTTAATAGATGCATTCAGCAACCACAAGGTTCAATTTGAGGTTAATATGCACACGGTAAACAAGTATTTTGGAGCTACTGGTTAGGATTTCAGACCTGTAGTGAATTACTTCAGCATTCAGCAACTTTGAGCATGGGTTTGAGGTGGAAATGGTGTTAATTCAGAAGTTTGCGGATAGGGTTGCTTAGGAAAGCTAGACTAACTGTCAAGAAAATTCTTGATAGTTCAACTACGTTAGGTAGCAGAGTAGTAGTTACAGGTTCTCAAGTAAATACCCAGAATCAGAAAATCAGAAATTATAATCCCTATTACTAAGATAGAGTAGCCGGAATGGGAGGTGGTAATAAAATCTCTTGGGTTTCTGGGGCATCAAGTTGTTGAATCCACCATTCATACCTTTTCCTAGCAGCCTCGTAGTCTCTCCCTTCATATTCTTTTTCTATACGCTCACGTACATAGCCTCCCAAACCAAGTGCTTTGACCCGTTCTAGAACAGTCTTTGTACTTGAGTGAAAGGCTGTTCTTCCTGTCACTTGTGAATTACTTAAAGAAGCTTCAATAATGCTCTTTACAAGATCTTCGTTGAAACTATCAAGATTGGGCTTAACACCATAGTTGAAAGCAATATTTGCATTATCAAAAGAATTGCTGCTGGTATATAATGTACACAAAAGCTCATAGCATTTATCGAGACAATCCCGTTCTCCACTGATTCTTAATAGAGTCGAACAGCTTAGTTGAAAGCTTTGGTAATTTAATGTAACTCCATTTAAATATGCTTCTCTCATACTATTAAAATGCTCCTCCATACTTTCGAAAAGAAAAAATGCTTTCATCAACAGGTGAAAATCTCGTTTCACAGACTCTCTTATTGTGAATTTCAATGGCTCTGGAAGTAGAGGAAAAATTTTATACCGAATAGAAAGGAAGTTAACAAGATCATTCAAGGACCAATCGAGATCGATCTCTTTATAGAAGTCAACTCTTTCTCTGATATTACTGTCACACAAATCTGGTCTATTATCATATAAGATCTCCAGAAGAAGTAATGTGATTGGCTTATTTTTCTCAGTATCCTCATTGCGTGTTTTGAGACAAAGCTTCCATGCAGATTCAAATAGTTTTTTATAAACATACTCACTCATACCAGTCAAATAAGCACTCTTTATATATCTAAAAAGATCTTCCTTTCCTGTCGCTGTAAACATACCACGTTCAAATTTTATTGCAATATCTTCAAAGAACCTATCAACAATCTCTCTACTGTAAAGTGGTGGTTTTAAAAGTAAAAACTCTAAGGCATTACGCATTAAGCTTCTAGCCTGTTCTTTACTTGGAGAATATAGAGATTCTTGGTCAATTATTGGATGTGCAGATAGGTGTCTCATCTGCTGTATATGAGCAAGATTAGTTTGCTCTGCATGAGTAAACATATGCAACCTCTCATATGCCATCTTCAATAATGTAAGCTCCCATTCTGAAGATTGTGGTTTATCTACCTGCATGGATTTAATTTCTTCTAAGATAGATTTTGCTTTTGAGTCAGCATAAGCATCTCTTAAATCTACTAATTTAAAAACCAAATCACAAACCACAACAGTCCAAAGCATTACTATTGCTGATCGATAATTCCCATTAGTATAAGATTGTAAAACTTCCTTAAAGTATGCTCTTGTTCTAAGATTATATATTTCATCGGCAGCTTGATCTATAGAAAACTCTTTTGTCATAGTTATAACTCCTCAGCCATTACTTCTAAAGTTAAGTACATCATTTCACCCAATCCTTACAAATCAACTCTGTCTGCTCTAACACAGTCTGAGTAGCCCTCTCTTGTTGGTCTGGTGGGTATTTATACTTGCGTAGTAGCTTCTTAACTGAGATCTTGATCTTCGCTCTAACACTCTCACGAATATTCCAATCTACCGTTGTACTTTTGCGGAGCATTGCTACTAACTCGTGAGCCATAGCTTTGAGAGTGCTATCACCAAGCTCATTCAGCGCACTCTCATTTTCAGCAAGTGCATCATAGAAGGCCATCTCATCTCTAGTAAGCCCAGAATCAGCACCCTTCTCTTTCTCCGCTTTCATTTTCTTAGCAATCTCTATAAGCTCATTTATAACTTGGGCAGCTTCGATAGTACGGCTCTGGTAACGTTTGATCGTAGCAAGCAGCATCTCTGAGAACTTCCTGGATTTAACAAGGTTTTGCCTGCTAATTAGTTTTATTTCATCATTGAGTAGCTTCTTCAATGTCTCTAGAGCAAGATTCTTATGCTCCATATTACGGACATCTTCCAGGAACTGATCTGAAAGGATAGATATATCTGGTCTGTCTAAACCAGCCATGGTGAAGACTTCCGTCACATCATCAGCGACTATTGCCTCAGAGACTATTTGTCTAATCGCATAATCATAGTCCGCTTCTGTTGGTCCACCTTTGTCTCCAGAGCCATTGATTTTGTTCACTCCTGCCTTGACAGCAAGGAAATAATGAATCTCAGCTCTCCTCTCTCTGGCTTCATCTTGGGCTGAACAAAGAGAGAAAGCCTTAGCTAGTTCAGTAGCATGTTTGAGGAATTCTTTCTGCAGATCCTCAGTTTTGGCGAAAACAAAATCTATTCCACCTTCTAGTAAACTAAAACGATCTCTCTTGGTGGCTTCTGAGTTAAGGTACTTGGAATAATCCAAGCCATGGAAGCATTCTTTGACTATCTCATACTTCTCTATCATGAGGTTTATTGCTTCTTCGATTTGAGTAGCCACTTCACCACGCCCTGAATTATTGGTGTAATCACTAATAGCTTCTTTAAGCATCGATGCAATCCCTAGGTAATCTACAATCAAGCCACCTTGCTTAGATTTAAACTTACGATTAACCCTTGCAATAGCCTGCATAAGCCCATGACCTTTCATTGGTTTATCTATGTACATAGTGTGCATAGATGGCACATCAAAGCCAGTCAGCCACATATCTCTAACAATGACAAGCTTAAGCTCATCCTTATCATCTTTCATTCGATTAGCTATTTCTCTATTTCTTGTTTTATTGCGTACATGCTTTTGCATCTCAGTAGGATCACTAGCTGCTCCTGTCATCACCACCTTGATAAGGCCTTTGTCGTCATCTTCGCTATGCCACTCAGGTTTAAGCTTGATAATTTCGTTATAGAGTTCTACTGCTATACGCCTAGACATGGTTACTATCATCGCTTTACCAGTGTTATGGTTTAATTCATAAAAAGCCTCTACTCGATTCTCGAAATGTTTAACTATATCCTTAGCGATTAACTTCAATCGCTTCTCTGAGCCCATCAGAGCCTCAAGCCTTGCCCATTTGGATTTAAGCTTTTCCGCCATAGTGGTTTCTTCACCCTCGGTGATCTCTTCCATATCAGCATCTAGTCTTGGGCGCTGAGATTCTGGTAACTCTATCTTGGCTAGTCTAGCCTCGTAATAAATAGGAACAGTAGCTTCATCCTCTATCGCTTGAGCAATATCATAAATATCAATATATTCGCCAAAGACCTGCCTAGTGTCGGCATCATTAAATGAAATAGGTGTACCAGTGAAACCTATAAAAGAAGCATTAGGCAAAGCCTTACGCATATTATGAGCTAACCCATCAAGCAAATCATACTGACTACGGTGTGCTTCATCGGCTATGACTATAATGTTTCGGCGTTCAGAAAGTAAAGGGAACTCCGTATCTTTATCATCAGGTCTAAACTTCTGGATCGTAGTGAATATGATCCCTCCAGAAGCTCTTTGTAATTTGTCCTTTAGATCCTTAGAGCTTTCTGCTTGTACTGGTGTCTGTCCAAGCAGATCGGTCGATTTACTATAAGTCTTCTCGAAGAGTTGCTGGTCTAGATCATTACGATCTGTAAGCATAATTATGGTAGGGTTCTCTAGCTCTGGACTACTTGAGATCTTAGCGGTGAAGAACATCATAGTGTAGCTCTTACCAGAGCCTTGTGTATGCCATATCACTCCGCAACGCCTATCACCATTAAGTCTAGTGGCTTTAATAGTACTAGCGATAGCTTTGTTAGTTGCGTGGAACTGATGATAACCAGCAAGTATCTTCGTGAACTGTCCTTCATTATCATTAAATGCAATAAAGTTTGTAATCAGATCCATGAAGAACTCTTGCTCAAAGACTCCCTTAATCATGGTCTCTATATTGTCAGAGGCTAGGTTCTTGCCATCTATAGTTCTCCACTTGGTGAACCATTCTTGATTAGCAGTCAGTGAGCCGATTCTAGCCTTAATACCGTCACTGATTATGATGATCTCGTTATAAGCAAAGAGAGATGGGATCTCATTCTTATAAGTTTGAATTTGGTTATAGGCACTCTCTATAGTAGCCTCTTCTTTAGCTGGGTTCTTTAGTTCAATTACAGCAAGTGGTAAACCATTAATGAAGATTACTATATCTGGTCTACGGTTGTTTTTGTTTTCTATAACGGTGAATTGATTAATAGCAGTCCAATCATTATTCCCCATCTTAGTAGGATCAATGATCTTCAGGTCTCTACCTTCTATAGAGCCATCTTCTCGCCTGAACTCTACAGGCACCCCATGAGTTAGATAACGATGGAATAATTTATTATTAAGCAGAGTAGCTTGGTTCTCAAAGGGAATATTAGCAACCTTCTTAAGAGCTTCTTCTTGAGCATCTCTCGGTACATCTGGATTGAGACGTATGATTGCATTCTTCACCCAATCCTTGAGTATCACTTGTGAGTAATCCTCCCTCTCTGGAGCTTCTCCGTCAGGAGCTATCTCCGGACCAGGAATAAATTTATAGCCAAGCTCTTCAAACCACTCTAAGCAAAGTTCTTCTAGTTCGTTTTCGGTGTAGTGGGGAGTGTTTGTCATGGTTGAAAAGGAATAGTTGTGATTGATTTGGAATTAAACAGAATATCTGGTTCTCACCAAGGCACCTCTGTTCTCTCACTATCAATGTCGCCTAATATGTGCTTAGCTCTTTCTAGTAATTCATCAAAAGTTATTACTTCTGGATTATGAAGTTTTTGCCTGAATGTTTCAAAGGTATGGTACCTATCAATATCATCTTCTAAAGCCTTGGTATTACCTATTACTAAAATGCCTTTCGGCTCATAAGTATATATTTTTCGATCTTCCAAGCTCCTAATATTATTAATATCTCGAGAGCCTTCTATTTCCCATGTTTTACAAGCTAATTGAATTTGCGAAATAGCTCCAATAAACTCACCTTCGAGCTTATAAGTTCTGTTTCTATATTTTTTCTCTTCTAAGAGCTTAGTCGCAGGAGTTTTAATTTCAACTAAGACTGTCGATTTAACCTCTGCAACTGTGTGTAGTAAAAAATCGGATTCTCTTCCTTCTTTATTCTCAAAAGTTTTCCCTCCAACGTATGGTCTATCTCCCAAGATGTTAAGGAACTGATACCTCAATCCATAACCAAAAATCCAAGGGTTCTCCATAAAAAAAGTTTGCCAATAATTCTCATTTTTAGTTTCATCAAAAAGAGATTCTTCAAACTCCGAAATCACCTTCTTACGTTCTTCATAGATGTGAGTATAAGCTAACTGGTGTGCAAGCTCTGGTTTAAAGCTAAGCAACTCTTGCCAATATTCTTCAGACAATCCTTGCTTTAGTAATTGCTGAATCACATCAATTTTATTCTCGTCAGTAATAACCAGATACTTTTGCTCACCCCACGGTGTTTCGGAATCCAGAGAATATAGTTGCCTTAATAAATCATATAAACGTTTTAAGTCTCCACAAGAAAGGTACCATTTGGCACCTTCTCCATTTTTCAAAGTGTTAAATTTCAATTCATCAATATCTTCCCATTCTGCCTTTGTAGATTTTTTTTGATGAACAAAAACACCTTTAACCGTAGCAGAAGTGTCTTTTGGATTATCAATTATTTCAGCTCTGAAGATAGTTCTAGTAGTGGTTGTCTCTTTTATAACAAGATCTTCTAATACTGTTGCAGTCTTATTAGAAGTTCCAGATAGAGTGTATGCTTGGTTCATTATTTAATCCTTATCCTCCCTGAAATTAATTTTGGCAAAATACTATCTCTTAGATTAGATAGATGTAGTTTTTGCTGTTCATTATGAACATATTGATTGATTAATATATCTGCATGTTTTGCAAACTCTTTTACCATTTCTCTAGCAGGCTTTATAATAGATATTGTTTCAAAATCTTTAGAGCCAATGTTGGGTTGTGCACTACCATAAGCCATATCTAAAATTAAAGCTCTAAAATCATTGCTGAGCATGAAAAAGTACACAAAGCTATTATAGATAGGGTCTTTAAAGAAGAATTTCCCAGCCCTTTGATTTAAGTATGATGGCATTTCATCATATGTCATCAAACAAAATTTCCCAGTTGTATTTCCAGACATCGCAATGAGTAAGTCTCCTAGCTGCAATTGAAATTCCTGTGCTCTTTTGGGTATGTCTGATGAGTATTGAAAGTGAACATCAAGACCATTTTCTGTTATATTTGAGATTTTAATAACGGGTGATCCTAACTTGGTTTCATTTAAGGTTGACGAAGAAAAAGGAAAGCCAGATTTCACACTCGCGAACTCATTCAATGAACCAATCTTCCACCCCTCTGGTATCTCACCAAGCTCACTATTCACCATTTTACCGCCAGAGGATTTATAAGGCTTGCCATCTTCGTTAGGAAACTCAAAATCTACAAACCATCTTTTAAAGAGAGCCTTGCCTATTTCTTCTAGTGTTTTGTTCATACGACGATTAAGTTCAATCTTCTCGTCTAGGGAGGAGAGGATTTCGGCTATTGATTTTTGCTCGGGGAGAGGTGGGAGTGAAATTTTATAGCCTGCCAACATGTCTTCTTGTACACGCTGTCTTCCGGAAGACCCTACCATTGACTTAATAGCCATATTCCTAATTGACCTGGATATAAATAGATAATAAATAAAAGTATTGTCAATAGTATTACTATCTAAAGGTGTCAGTACCATAAATTCAGTTGATCCACCAGCAACAGCATGATCTTCAAGGATATTAACCAAAGCAGTTTTACCATTCTCCAGGCAAGGCGTAATTCTTGCGAGTAAGGTGTCACCATTTTTAAATTTTGAGCCTCCGGCAAATTCTTTAATAGTGGAATTCGTTATTTGTCTTTGAAAAGGATTTAAATCTGCCATCGTGACAAATTTACAAATGGTCCCCTTCTTTAGTGACCGAGATGGATTAAAATCAATAATATCTCCCAATTCATTGACCTCCCACTCTTCAGGAATAAGCCCAATTTCAGTTTCCTTAAATTCAGTTTTTTCTTTTGTTATAGTCATTACAAGGCTATCCTTTTTTGAGATCTCACTTCCCAGCCACCGTTAAAACGTCCAAAGTTTTCGGCTTGATATTTATTGCCCAAATAGTCCTCGAATGTTACCAACAGTGAGAACTCGCCTTGTTCTTGAACAGTAGCTGGTATAACAACTCCATACCAGCTATCTGGGTTATTTGGCAGGGCACTACTGCCGATTATGTGCTTGGTCCCATTTAAGGTATAGTCATTAATATAAATTGGATAAGAGCTTGCATTCTTTATCAGGATTTTCCAATTACCTGAAGTATTCATATTTACAGCTCCTGATTCACTGATAACAATATTCTGCACAGGCGCACTTGGAATACAAAATATCTCAGCAAAATTTGAAATATCAAGAGCTTGCTTGTTAATTTGATTTTGTTTCCACCCAATATATACGGCAGCGAAAAATGTCAAACCCGTAAAAATAGTTTCTAGATCACATTCTGGACTATATTCGATGCACATTATTCACCTCAAACCCAATCCCAGCCAAATTCTTCCTGATCCTTTCTTCTAGCACCTTAGACTCAGCGAACTGCTCTGATAACTCTTGAGTTAGCCTAGACATCTTCTCTTCGAAAGCTTCATCATCTTCCTCTTCGGCTTCAAAACCTACATAGCGACCTGGAGTCAGCACAAAGTTATTCTTCTCTAGTTCTTCGATATTTGCAGCCTTGCAGAAGCCCTTAATATCTTCGTACTTGCCTTTTTTACTACGCCACTGGTGATAAGTGTCAGAGACTCTTAGTATTTCTTCTTCTGTCAGCTCTCTAAGCTTACGAGAGACCATAGTTCCCATCTTGCGGGCATCTATAAAGAGCACCTCATTATGCCTATCTCTAAATTTATTGTTATAGCGATCCCTCGACACAAACCAAAGACAAGCAGGAATGCCAGTCGTATAGAAGAGCCTATCTGGCATGGCTACTATACAATCCACTAGACCGTTTTGTACCAGGCTCTTGCGAATATCACCTTCACCTGATGTATTAGAAGAGAGAGAACCATTAGCCATCACAAAGCCAGCTATACCAGCAGGTGATAGATGATGTATGAAGTGCTGTATCCAAGCATAATTAGCGTTACCAGTTGGCGGCACACCATACTTCCAGCGAATATCATCTACTAATCTCTCGCCTCCCCAATCACTAATATTGAATGGTGGGTTAGCCATAATGAAATCCGCTTTGAGATTTTTGTGCTGATCATTATGAAGACTATCAGCGTGTTGAGCACCAAGGTTACCAGAGATGCCTCTAATAGCCAGGTTCATCTTGGCTAGTCTCCAGGTAGTAGGATTAGACTCCTGTCCATAGATGGCGATGTTGTCTTTATTGCCACCATGAGCTTCGACGAACTTCTCGCTCTGTACGAACATTCCACCACTGCCACAGCAAGGGTCAAACACTCTACCTTCATATGGCTCAAGCATTTCTACTAGGAGCCTAACGGCGCAGCTGGGAGTATAGAACTCTCCGCCACCTTTACCTTCGGCACTAGCAAAGCGTCCGATGAAGTATTCATAGATACGACCAAGCATGTCCTTAGATTGGCTTTCTTTGTTTCCTATATCTATATCACTTATAAGATCAACAATCTCGCCTAAGCGAGTTTTGTCTAGATCGGGTTTGCCGTATTGCTTAGGAAGTACACCTCTAAGAGTCTCGTTCTCTTTTTCGATGGCGATCATAGCATCGTCTACCAGCTTACCTATCTCCTTACTACGAGCATTGTTTTTTAAGTGAGTCCATCTAGCTGCTTTAGGAACCCAGAATATATTCTCTGCAACATATTCTTCACGGTCCTCAGGGTCAGAAAGCTCATCCTTCTCTAACTGGTGAAACTTTTCTTCAAAAGAGTCAGAAATATACTTTAGAAAAATAACCCCAAGGATAACGTGCTTGTATTCCGCAGGATCCATGTTATTTCGCATTTTATCGGCTGCGGCCCATAGTTTTTCCTCAAAGCCCACACTTGCTGTATTTGATTTATTCTTATTTATTTCTTCAGTAGCCATGTATAAGTCATTTTATCTGTTTGCAATGCTTAAAGCCAATCTTTGGGTCTACTCTTGTATAATTCTAGTCATGTCCTACTACCTCATCCGTATTGGCGAAGGCTCCAAGTACTTAGCCGAAGCTATTAAGAACAATTTTGTAGCGATTGGCTGGAATTTTGTGGGAGATATTAGCCAGTGTTCTGATTTTGATGATCTGAAGCAGACAGTATTGGCGACTAATGCAGATGGTTATTCAGCTGCTCAAGCAGGTATCAATGCTGGACAGTTATATCGTTTTGCTCATGAAATGCAAGAGGATGATTATGTCCTATCGCCACTTGGGAAGGGTGAGTATGCGGTGGGGATTGCTGGTAAATATTTCTATAACTCTAATCCTGAAGGCACTTGCCCATATTACAACCGCAGAGAAGTACAATGGCTCGATAAAACTCTCAGTAAAGATGATATGTCTACTAATTTAGCTTATGGACTTGGTTCTAGCCTAACTATTTTCAGTTTGAATAAATATACCAACGAACTTGCTGATCTCATCGCTGGGAGGACTGCGACCCCCGCTGAACAGCCTCAGGGCATAAGGGATAGAGTTCTATCTGGATTACTAGAGTTAGATGGTAGAGAGTTTGAAGAGTTTATTTCTCACTTACTATCGCTGATAGGTTTTCAAGCTGAAGCTACTCAGTACACTGGGGATAAAGGCATAGATGTAACTGGTACTCTTGATGTCGATGGCATCGCTGAGATTACTCTAAGGGTTCAGGTGAAACGTTATAAAAGTGGTTCCATTAGTAACAAAGACATACTAGCTATGCGTGGTACTTTAGCTCAAGGTGAACACGCTTGCTTTATTACTCTTTCTAAATTCTCTAAGCCCGCTGAAGAAGAATCTGAAGCTAGTGGTAAAGTACCAGTAAAGCTGATTGATGGAGAGGATTTAGCAGCTTTAGTACTGAAACATTTCGATGATCTGGATGAGAAATATAAGTCAAGATTCCAAATTAGGAAGAAAAAAGACTTTAATATAGATGATTGGTTTGAGGGTATTGATGAAAATATTAATGAAGGGATTGAGGAGACAGAGGTTAAATCTCAATCTAAAACAACTGAAAAATCTAACTGGGACACTATAGTATGTGCTGCTAAAGAGGGTGGGTTCAAATCAGCGTTCTTAGAACAACATGCCTGGTGGGCGGTGAGTATCAATAAAAACAGACTTGATAGCATTAAATACCTTGCAATTTATCAAGTAGCTCCTATCTCTGCAATTACTCACTATGGAGAGGTTGAGAGAATAGAACCATACGAAGGCGGTACTAAGTACAAGCTTTATCTAAAAGCAGCTCCAACAGAGCTAAAACAACCAGTAGAGTTAGGAGATAATTCTAATCTCAAACCACAAGGACCACGATATATTAAGCTTGATGATCTTACTAACTCCAAAAATTTAGACGAACTTTGGGGTGATAAAAAAATGATTTCAGCAATTTGACCACCTTGGCTCAGGCCTAAGCCACTGTCTACGAGAGGGTTTGAGCAACGTATCATTTGTCAAGCTTTTATAAAATCAAGTATTCCCAAGGGTTTATAAGTGTGAATAAAAGACATTTTGGATTTTAGTTATATAAATATCCAATGTCACTTCATGTCATGTTTTGAAGAAAACTAAGATTTATCAAAAGCTATAAAATATAGTAATGGCGAAGGTTATATCAAACAAATTAAGACCACCAAGGAAGAGAGTCGATAAATTAGAACTTGCAATAGACAAGACTCCTTTTTATATCAGCTTGTTAAATCAAAAAGAGATTGAAGATTTCAAATCAGCATTTCCAAACATGGTGGATTTTGTAGATTCAGATGGAAGAGTTAGATTACCAGTTAGTCCTGACGTGCGTTTGCGTGTTGTTGTACATACACTTGTTGTACATCCCATCCATCCACCTCCGGGACGTGATTCACAACTATGAAATGGAATTTTGCTGTCAGAAATGGTAGGATTATCTATATATGTTAAGGCTTCACAACTCTATTTACCATAGAGAAGTTCTTTATCCAGCTAATGGACATAAGCTCCCCATACCTGCCGCAATAAGTAGACCATCGGAATCTCAAGCAGTGAGAATTAATCTTGCTAATTTTAATCAGACGATGAGGCAAATCAATAATGGGCATTCAGGTGCTGTTGCTGAAGAGATGCTAAGACAATTAGACGCCTTGAAACCAGAACTAGAAAGCAAAAGACTAGCTTATATGCGAACACAAGAGTTAAGACGTACTACGTTTGATAAACCTGGTGAAGGTCAAGGCATTATTGCCCTTGATAACGGTATTAAGATGCGTTTCGTAATTGGAAAAGAACCAGGAGGAACAGAATCAATTAGCTACTATCCTGAGACTCCAAGACTAGATGATCCTAGAATGCCATTCGGTTATATTAATATTAAAAATAATTCAGTCACACATGCAACAATGTGGACACCAGCATCTCAATGTTTAGCCCCAGAAAAATATCATAGTATGAGCATTACAAAATTGACTAATGGTCAATATGCCATTGATACACAATTTACTTTTAATAACGGTCAAAATGAAGATAGACTAAGTCTAGAACGAGCTCAGAAAATTTTAGCTACAAATGCTAATGGGATCCTTTCCAGAGAAATAGCTCAGACTCTTCATACTATTGCCGTGTAAATCATAAAAAAAAGTCATGATTCTTCATTTCAATTGAAAGCGCACGAACAACACTTCATAGTTGTTCGTGCTAACCATTGACCCGCAAGCACAGCTTGCTGGGAGTTGGCTTCAAATCCACCTCCAGACCTATAAAAAACAAAGAGACCTCCGTACGGAGGTCTCTTTGTTTTTTTAATGGCTCCCGGGGCTGGGCTCGAACCAGCGACCGATCGGTTAACAGCCGATTGC
>CAZKAT010000013.1:0-10267 GCA_964551135.1 uncultured Gammaproteobacteria bacterium
TTTTTGGCTGATCTATTAGTTTTTTGCTTAGGCATAGGTGAGAATTCTAGCACGGGATAACATTAATACACTATTAAAGATTCAGGTTAAAATGTCCCTTTTGCCTCAATTTAGTATGTATATATACGCTATAATTGTATGGCGATATTAGCTACTAATATCTAAATATAAGGAGACATATTAGCCAAGAACTGAACAACTCAGTCGGTATTGGCCGTACTACTGTATTCGGTAGTACGGAGCAGGCTACGCCTATAAATGTTTTCGATGAAATCATTAAGGAGGATCTGCGACAGAAGCGGATAAGTGAAACTAAGCAAAATATAAATCTTCATGAAAGTCAAAGAAACGTACTTAAAATAGAAGATCAACCTATTATCAAACTCATTAATCTTGATTTAAGCTTTGCTCAAATTGGATATTACTCTCAAATACTTCGTTCTATATTATCAGCTCTTACTGGTTCTTTTAATACTAACGACCCTAGCACCAGTAAAACTAGATCTCTAGATGTTGTAGACGATTTTTTACATAAATTAAGACAACAAGCGCAATATTCTATTCACGCTCAACCAGGACTAAATCTAAGAGATCCAGATGATATTACCGCAGACATGGTCGAGAACATGGTTACTGCTAGTCTTGGCAGAAATATTTATAATTTCCATGCTTTCATTGCACCTTGGATTGGAGTTTTTAAAATGTTCTTTCCTTATAGTGAAAATCCGATCATGGGTTTCTTACCTCGCTTAGTTGATTCTGCTGATAATGCTATGGGTAAACTGACTAATATTTTTTGGAATATGAGGCGTATTGGAAAAGCTTTTGTAGCTTATGATGGTGGTATTAAATCTAAAGCCCTTACTGATAAACAAAATGAGGTGAGAGACGTTATAAGTTTTTATTGGGATCAATATATCAAAAAATACTTGAGTCTTTTTTACAGAAGTATATTCAAGCCTAATGACCTAAGTCCGAATTCTAACTTAAATTATATTCTTACTGAAGAAACAGAACAAAAAATCAAAAGAATCAAAAGTGAGATGTGGGACAACTTCAAAAACAACTGTAAATCTATTCTAGCTGAAACATACAGCTGCGCTCATGAAGATGGAATTCAAAAAAGAGTAGGCGAAGAAGAACCACAAAATCAAAAATGGTATGTGAGAATGAAAATTATAAGCAAATGTTTAGGCTTACCAGCAGGAACTTTTGGTGCTGTATTTAATGGTATTGGTATCGGTTTAAATTTGATTGGCAGTATATTTAATATTAAAAAACTCAGAGCTTTCTCAGATAAATGTACCGATTGGGCAAATTCATTAATGTCCTTAGTTTATTTGACAGGAGAAGTACCAGCCAACTTAAATGAATTTATTCGTAAGAAAAAATACGAAGGAATATTTGATAAAAGAAACCTCTATGTATTTGCTATCGGTGTATTAGGTATGCTTAATAGGATCAAAACTCTACCAATATTCAACAAGCTAATGGATTTCATTAAGATCAAACCAATACTAGACAAATTCGACAAACCATTAAGACATTTCTTCTTATTATTCTTCTCATACAATAGATTAGTACTCCATTCATCTGAAAAAGAGAAAGAAAAAGAAAAAGCCTCTAATAAAGATCTAGAAGAATCACGTAGGCATGATACTCTCTGGGCTCATCTCACCTTACCGCTTCGTGTATTGATGGCAGATGATCAAGTTTCTTATTCATTGAAACCGGAGACTGAAACTGATATATCCAACGATATCATTTCTACTGTTATAAATTGAGTTATTAACTTGTATTAGATCTTTCTCTATCCAACCTAAACTCTCTGCAAAAGCAAGGGTAATCACAGCCTTGGCTCTACTAGAACCATCTATAATTTTAATTACTAAAGCTTCTTGTTTATCTAAATTAGCTATCATCATCAAACCCTCTGCACCACCCTTAGCAATTAGGTTTGATGATTTCTGCATCAATAGTGAATCAATTTGTTTAGTACCTCCAATAAGCAAAGGATATTCTCTCATTGCTTGAATTATTAATTGATAAGCTGGATCAGAAAGCATATTAGTAAAAATCCTTGCCATCTGTTTTAGACTTAAATAAAAAGTCGGAATACCACAACCGTCTGTTGCAGTCTTAAAATCTATCGGAGAAATTTCATCTCCAAATAGTCTTATTAATTCATGTAATATTGCTTGTTGTAGAGGATGCTGTAAATTGTAATAGTTTTTACTATCCCATCCTTGTTTTTTACAAGCAGCGATCATTAGAGTATGCTTTGCAGAGCAATTGTGTTTAATAGGAGAATCTAACTTATGATGTGGTGAAGAATATAAACCACAATGCAAATCTGACTCTGCAATATCAAACTTAGTCATCAATGCTTTAATTTGTTTTAGTTGTTCAGCTTCAGCGTTATGAGAGGCTGTAGCCATAGCAAGCTCCATACTAGATAATTTCATCCCGAGCAATTCTTGTGAAACCTTCGTTTGTATTGGCTTAATAATAGATCTGGTATAGCAAGAGTAGTCTGCATCGCCCCAAGATTGCTTAATTCCAGTTTGCTTAGCTAGTACTGCGATGCCATAGTGAATGCTTTCTACTGCATTACCTCTATAGACTTTGGCTAATTCCACTGTGTTTATCTCTTTGCCTCTCTACCTTTGTACTTTAAATTACCTGCTATTATTTATTTTATATGTTGCGTAACTTGCTTGTTGTTTTATTATTATTCTTCAGCTTAACACCAATAGTTAAAGCAGAGGAAGTAGACCCTGTTGAAATAGTGTTTCAAGATATCTATGATGCTTGGAATGCACATAATGCCGATAAATTATTCTCATATTATAGTAAGAGTTTTGTTACTGGGGATGGAATTAATAAAGAAGAATATAGAGAATTAACTGAGAAACTTTGGAAAACTTATCCTGATATTAAAATGGAAAATCAGAAGAAAACCATTCGCAGTCAAGACAATTATGCAACAATTTCTGGTATCGATTTCTTCTATGGTACAAGTGCTGAACCTAATGAAGATTTGGGTAAAAATGGTATTTTAAATGCCATCTCCCAAGGACAAACTTTCTTGCAAAAGTATGGCAAGGAATGGAAGATTGAATCAGATAGTATTAATTTTGAGTTAGTAACTGTCTATTATGGCAATGCAAAAGAATATCTAGACGAACATCAAATTTACTTTAGTAGCCCAGAACAGGTTAAAGCAGAAGATCAATATTCTGGTACTTTATATTTTATTTTACCTGAGAATATCAAAGCTACTGCAACTATTAATAAAGAACTCATTCAAAAACCAAACAATGACAGCATTGAAGAGTCATTCCAAGTAGTTAATGATCATAAACTCGAAAGATTATTTACTGCAAACAATACCAATCATAATGAGCTAGTTAGCGCAACTATCATACTTTCTAAGGGCATTATAGAACCTAAATTAGATGGAATACTTTATATCTCTAAACGAGTAAATGTTTTATCAGAAACCAAAAAAGCAGAACCTGAAACCATAGTAAACAAACCATTTGCTACAGCCAAAGCACCTGTTGTTAAAAATGATAAGAAATCCCTAGAAGCAGAAGTCAAAAAATTAGAACTTGAGATAGAAGAAGAATGAGTCTGGAACAAGATCTAGAACAATATTTATTAAAACTATCTGCGAATTATTCCAATATCAAACTTGCAGTAGCCTGTTCAGCTGGCATTGATTCTTTATCACTACTAAGAGCTCTGCAAAATCTAACTGCTAATCTATATTGTCTTCACTTAGATCATGGTCTCAGAACTGACTCATATAAAGCAAGGGAATTTCTCCAAGAATATTGTAAGGCTAATGATATTCATTTTATTGTAAAAGAATTTCAAGCTGGAGAGATTAAAGCTAATGAAGAAAGTGCTAGGGAAGCACGTTATGATTTTTTTAAAGAGGCTTGCAAAGAGCATGGCATAGGAAATTTATTTCTGGCACATAATCTTAATGATCAAGCTGAGACCATACTCTTCAGAATTATTAGAGGAACCAATACTAATGGTCTTCAAGGCATTCCTACTAGTAGAGAGATTCTTGACGGTATTACTATTCATCGTCCTTTATTAACAAGCTCCCGAGAAACTATCGAAGCCTATGCTAAATCACAAAACATTAATTTCATAGAAGATAGCTCTAATGATGATTTGAAATATTCACGTAATCGTATCCGAAAGAAGATTATGCCTGAAGCAGAAATCATCAATCCACAATATCTGAGCAATATTCAAACACTATCCAAATTAATTAGTGAAGAACAAGAATTGATTAATTCTATAGTTGATGAAGCCATGCTGGAGCTAGGCAACTTACCCTGGCAGCTGAATAAATTTAGAACCTTAAAGTCTACAATACAAAGGAAAATACTTGAAAGAACATTTACTACTAATATTGCTTTTACCAATGATTTCCTCAATGCCATAACTATAGGTGGATTTCATCGTATTAATTTCACGAAGAATAAATATTTCACTATTAAGCAAAAGCAAATACACCTAGAAGAGTCTTAAAGTAAACTGATACCCGTCGCCGTCATCCTGAGGAGGAGCCGAAGGCGACGACGTAAGGATCCACTAAACAACAGTAGTTAATAGTGGATCCTTACGGTCGGGCTTCGCCCTCCCTCAGGATGACGACGAAGTAACTCCTTAACCGCTTACACCAATGCTAGAATTATTTTTAATGACCGCCCTCGTTGATAAATCCAAAATTCAAGTTCTCTTTAGTGAAGAGCAAATTGCAGCTAAAGTAAACGAATTAGCAGATAAAATTTCTCAAGACTATAGATCTCAAGGATCTTTAGTTATTATCGGTGTGCTTAAAGGTGCTTTCATATTCACTTCTGACTTAGTTCGTAAACTAAGTATTCCTTGTGAAATAGAATTTATAAGATTATCCAGCTATCATAAAGGCACAGAAAGCACTGGCGACGTAAAAGCTTATGATTTAACACTGCCTGATCTCAGTAGTAAAAATGTTCTTATAATAGAAGACATTATAGACTCTGGTAGAACAGCTAAATTCCTACAGAATTTCTTCACTTACCAAAGTAAAGCAAACAGCGTAAAGATTGCAACATTATTTGATAAACCTTGTAGAAGAATTAATGAACTAAAAGATCTCAGTCCAGATTACTCTTGTTTTCAAATAGATGATAAATTTATTCTGGGTTATGGATTAGATTACGAGCAAAACTTTAGAGAACTGCCTTATGTCGGTTATATAGCTTTAGACTAATGCTGAAGCGCTTTCTGGCTTCTGAGCTTTCATATAATCATTAACTTTTTTATGATGATCATCCACAATACCAGTCAACCATGAGCTGAATTGTTTAGCTGGAGGATCTAAGAAATCAATCGAATAGTAGCAAGTAATAAAAGAAACTAATGGTCTAATTAAGTGTTTAATACGCTTAGGTATTTTAATCAGATTATAGATTTTATTCTGAATATAGTTGGTAACGTTAGCAACAACAACTGGAGCAGCTACTGCTGAAATACTTTCATGAATTAGAAGTTTAGTACCCGCTCTTAATTTTTCCTCTGGCTTATGATGATGTTGATAATTAATTAAAACTCTAATAGCAGTAGATGCAAGGGAAGCTAACCAAAGTCCACCATAAATCAGTGTTGCTATTGGACTTGGGAACCAATTATATAGTGACTCTTTAAAAGATTCAGCAACATCATTTGCAAGTATCGATAGTTTTCTCAAAGGTAATTCGTCGTGCAATAAGGTAGCTAAACCACTTGGTCCAGCATAATCTGGACTATGCATATTTCTGTTGAATTCTTCTGATGAAGTTTGTGCTATAGATTTAGTATCTTCCAAAGGAACAAAGCCAGTATCCAATTCCTGAATACGGTTCTCTGGTTTAATTGAAGGTGGTATTGCGCTAAGCAACTCTTCTCTCCAGCATACAAGTAGGCCAAGCTTCAGTACTAACCGAAGCTATGCCTTAATATATATGTACAATATAATAATAGCATGGATCTATATTTACACAATGTGACATCTTCCAGGTGATTACACCTAGCAGATGCAGAAATCAATATAGCTCTTAGTATTTTAGTTATCTACTTGCAAGAATTCAGGCTCTATTAAACCATAGCCACCGTCGTCTCTTTCATAAACACAAGCAATTTTATTAGAGTAAATATTTAAGAACATATAGAATGGATGACCACAATCATCAAGCATTTCTATTGCTTGTTCTGGCTCCATTGCCTTCATTCTAAAGCGCTTCACTTTAATGATCTTAGGTTCTTCATATTTTTCACCAGTGCTTAAAAGGTCTGCTGGAAGGGCTTCCCTCTCAGAATCATCCTCCAAACCATATTGTTTAACACTTTTACCATTATAAATTTTACTGTAAATCTTAGTCTTATACTTTTTCATTTGAGCTTCGATCTTGTCAGTGACAGTATCTATACTGGCATAAACATTGTCTTCAGATGATTGACATCTAATTACATGTCCGCCTTTTAAATTTATAGTGATCTCAGCTTTTTGATTTTTGTCTCTATTTTTCTTTAACACTGATAAAACAATGCGAATATCATGATTCTGAATTAAGGAATCAAAGTGTTTATGTATTCTTGATAATTTAGTTTCTGCATATTCTTTAATAGCATCAGTTATTTCTATATTTCTTCCTTCGATAATAGTACGTGCGCCTACTGTCATATTTATTCTCCTTTAACCCACACAGACTCAACGTTCCACGATGAACGATAAAAGTCAAACTGTGAACTTATTAGAATAATTATAGCATTTTCAATATGCTAATATGTATTCAGTGTCTCAAAAACTTACAAAGCAAAGACATTCAGCCAATTCTGGCATTACGTCAAAATTAAAAATTGCCTATACTCTTGGTGATCTTGCGGGTATTGGTGAAGAGATATTTTATAAGTTTTTGCAAGAGTATAAAGATTACTCTTGGCTTGAAATTACTCTTATCGACGAAAAATTAAATTACAAAACAATCCAAGAAACAATAGAACCTGGCAAAGCCTCTGCCAGAGCTGGAGAACATAGTTATAAAGTACTTGAGTATGCTGATCAAGCAATTAAGAATGGGGACTTAGATTACTTAATAACTGGCCCTGTTGCTAAAGAATCTCTCTGGCTTGCTGGGATTCAATGTTCTGGACAAACTGAACTCTTAGCTCAAATCAACAACTTGTCACGAGAAGATATTGAAATGTTCTTTATTCTGGATAAGTTACGAGTAGTTCTTGCAACTCGACATGTGCCTATAGTGCAAGTATCAGCAGTTCTCAAAGATAGGCTCACAAAAGTACTCAGCAACAGTGTTTCAGCATTAAAACAAATCTGGAATATCTCTTCACCACGTATCGCAGTAGCTGGCTTAAATCCCCATGCAGGAGAGAACGGTATATTAGGTCAAGAAGAGAATCAATTTATCAAACCTAATATTAATAAGTTTAGAAAACTCAATCCTGAAATTGATATCTCAGGTCCTTATCCTGCTGACTCTTTATTTGCTAAAGCAGCACAAAATTATTTAGCTGAGCATTCTGCATCAAGCCTATATGATTTATATATAGCTGCTTATCACGATCAAGCATTGCCCCTTATTAAGGGCATCGGAGGCTTAAAAGCCATCAATCTAACTTCAGGCTTGCCTTATATTCGATTGAGTGTCGATCATGGAACGGGATTTGACATAGTAGGTAAAAATATAGCCAATCCTGAGGGTTTATATGCTTGTACGAATTACTGTTTAGAGCTGAACAGTCAAATTAGTGATAATATTGGAGTTTCGGGGAAGAATTTAACCTTGGAGGCGCAATAACATATTTAATTCATGTCAATAGGTAACAGTAATTACAGAGGGAGAAGGCCAAGAGTCTTTATTCCATTAAACGAAAATATAAGAGTAAGAAGGCTCAGAGTTATTGATGAAGGGGGAAATAATCTTGGAGAAATGTCTCGAGAAGAAGCCTTAGAAAGAGCGAGAAGTGTTGAATTAGATTTATTTGTTGTTTCTGAGACTGACACAGTGCCTATCGCTAAAATTCTAGATTACGGTAAGTATAAGTTTGAACAAAGTAAAAAGGAAAAAGGTCAAAAGAAAAAACAGACCGGTGGCGACTCTAAAGAGATTAAAATGCGCTACAACATTGATATTGGTGACTATAATACCCGAATAGATCATGCTAAAAAATTCTTAGGGAAAAATAAAAGAGTTAAATTGAATATAACCCTAAGAGGAAGAGAGATTCAACACTCTAGTCTTGCTATAAATCTTGCTAAAAGGTTCGTAGAGGATTTAATTGAATACGGAACTTTAGACGGTTCACCTGATAAAATGACAGGTAGATCAATCATAGTGTATATTATTCCTGGAGCTGATAAACAGAAAATCAAGAAGAAACAAGAAGAAGCTGCAAGGCAAGAAAAAAACCATGTTGAAGACAGTACTGAACTCCAAGATTCATAGAGCCAAGGTTACAGAATGTGATCTTGATTATGTTGGTAGTATTACTATTGATCGCGATTTAATGGATGCTGTAGGCTTAGTAGAAAATGAACAGGTTCATGTACTAGATATTAATAACGGTAATAGATTAACTACTTATGTCATAGAAGGTAAGCGCGGTTCAGGAGACATAGCCATCAATGGTGCTGCAGCAAGATTAGTTAGTAAGGATGATCTCGTAATCATCTGTGCTTACGCTCAAGTGAATGAACTTGAACTTATTAACCACAAACCACAGATTCTTCTAGTGGATGAATTTAATAAACCTAAACGAATTTTAGATAGAGAAGAAGCTTTTACGCGGATCTAGTGTAACTACGTTCTTTTGCTAATTCTGCTGTTAGACTAGCTTCTGGAGCTTTTATTTTCGTAGATCTAATTGAATCTAAATATCCATGCTTATCATCTCTAGTCCTATTTTTTAAGTGTTCATCACTTTGTTGGTTATATCTCAAGAAGAAGAATTGTCCCGCTCTATCAAATGCAATAGCAGCTTCATGGAAAGCATCCCGCAACTTCTCAAAAGCATTAACATTTTTAACTCCAATGAAACTAGCCATGCCTTTATTGAAAATACGAGCAGAAAGATCTAGAACACTGCCACCCCAATAAAAGAAGCCAGATTTTTTGGCTATAGGGTTATCAAGTTTAAAAATACCGTAATCACCCACAGCACCACAGACATCACGCATAGCTGCACCAATTTTCTCATGAATAGTCATGCCTATTACTCCTCCACAAGCAGCTAAGAGAGAAGCAAAGATAGCAATATCGTTACCATTTAACTTAAATATATGCATCGGGTCTTGAAAAAATTTATGTAAAAATTCTTTAAAAGTATTTTTAATTGCTTGAGTAGAATGTTGCCATCCTTCAGCATATGATAAAAAATGTGATCTCTTATGCTTATCCTTAATCCCTGCTGCTGCTCCATCTATGCCAGTAGCAATTCCTCTAAATAAATATATGCTTCTTAACCCTAAGAAAGCTGCTACACCTTCTGTGAAAAATGAAAATACTAGAAGAGGGTTCTTTTGTTCTATGGAAGAAATCAATCCAGCTACAGAATAGGCTCCCAGATGTAATTTCGTGAAGAACATGCTGACTTGATTAATAATTTTTTTGAGTAAATTATTGTCGTCAAACAAACGTATCGGTGCACTAATCATATTGATCAGCGCTGAACTGCAAGTCGTAAAAGTTATAAGTTCTTGACCAATAAAATTTTTAAGAACATTCTCTTTTTTTACTGGTTCTGATTTTATTGGTTCGAAAATTTGCTCCATTGGGTGATCTCGAGTTTTTTGTACTTGTATAGCTTCAAATTCTTGAGCATCAGGTTTAGGTTCAGAATTATTATTGACGACACTTTCTATTTTGCTTGGGGCAATTCCTGGTATATGTGGAGTAGTGTTAGTTATGGCCATATGAAATAACTTAGACCGGTCTGTTTTAAACAAATCGATCTATATATACAGATTCAAATGATACAATATAACGAGTCAATATGTATAGCCGCAGCTTCGGTTTTTAAGAAAAACAAGGTTTTAAAGGCTTTTTAGGTGTTCTTTGCTAATATGGATTTCCTAAGGACGGTTGGCTCAGTTGCCAGTGAGCGCGTAGCGCGAACGAAGCAATAAAGGACACCTGCTCCTAATTCAAGGACGGTTGGCTCAGTTGCCAGTGAGCGCGTAGCGCGAACGAAGCAATAAAGG
>CAZKAT010000014.1:0-9557 GCA_964551135.1 uncultured Gammaproteobacteria bacterium
TTTATATTAGTTTCGCCGCTAAAAGCAATGAGTATTACCCCTGTTTATCAGGCTAGCGTCCAGGCTTTTGAAAGCAGAGGATTGAATATTCAGGTAGTACCCGAAACTATAGTTGATACGGAACTGAGTCTTGCAGGTGATTACTTTAGTGCTTTTCTTTCTAAAAATGCTTCCCAGATTTTTAGAGTTCCAGAAAGAACTAGATTGATAGGAGAGATTATTCAGCTTAATAAACCTAAGTCTTTAGGCAGAGGAGCTAGTTTGAAAATTCATGTTAATGAATTAATGTTCCCTGATGGTTCTACGGTAAAAGTTAGTGCAGATTTTAGTTCTAAAGAGAGCATGCAAGCTGATGAGCATCCTAGTGATATTAAAACCCTAGCAAGAAAATTAATCAAACATAGCAGCACTGTTACTGCTAGCACTTTAGTTGGTGTGGTAGATTCTTTGCAGTATGGAGGAATTGGTGCAGCTATTGCGACTAGTGGTATTACGACTATGGTAGGAGCTGGACTAGGACTAGGTTTGGGCTTGGCTGGTGCTCTTACTACTAAGGGCGAAGAGCTTGTTAGTAGTGGCTTTGATCCTATTAATCTTAAACTTGATTCTGATTTTGCATTTCTTGAAGAGATACCTATATTAGCGCAGGGCTTTGAGCCTGTTAGCGCTAAATTATTAGGCATAGATATTCATGTGAAACAAATTTCTAAATTTAAATCTAGAGACTATGGTGAGTTTATGCTGGTAGATATAGAGCTTGCAAATAACAGTGCTAATGATCTTTTTATGGGAGATTTTATACTTAGTTCTGAACGACATATATTGCCAATATTAAATAATCCATTGCTCTCTAGTGCTGGATTGAGTTCTATTCCTTTGAAGAACTCTAATACAATCAAGCTTGCTTTCAGTTTAGGTTCTATGAAGAAAAGCGATAAATATCAGTTGATGTTATTAAATCCAGTTACTCAGGAAGTAATTGCTAACACTGATGTAGACATTGCGAGTTATTTGTAAAATGTCAGATGAAGAATTTACAAATCGTTACGATCCTTTTGAAAACTTATTAGCTTCACCAGGATATGAAGCTCTGCATGATTTTAAACCTTATAACGAATCGATTATCTGGGAAATCAGTGATCAATATTACCGCAATAAAGGTGTTATGGCATGGAGTAATAAAGCTCCTAAAATCATTCCCCATAAGATTGGTACTAACTATCAAAGTGCCATGGCTCTAGCTAAATTAGTTCAAGTTGATCTCGATTATTCAAATGCTACTAGAGTTAATGTACTTGAATGTGGTGCAGGATCAGGAAGGTTTTCGCGGCATTTTTTACTAGCCGCAAGAGAGCTTGGGATACTAGATAGAGTCACATTATTAATTACTGATTATTCTAAGCATAGTTTAGATGAGATAAGGTCTAAGGGAATATTAGCTGAGTTTCAAGAAGGACAAGATTATAAACTCTTAGTCTTGGATATCATTAATGGCACTCTTGACTTGAATAATATTAGAGCCATATTTTTACATTATGTATTAGATGCTTTGCCTATGACTATACTAAGACGGTCTCAGCAAGGCACTTTAGAAGAGTTATATCTTTCAACAACTAAGCGAGAAGATCAAGAGGCTGATGTTTTAGAGAATGATTTCTTGCAAGCAAGATTAAAGCATAAAGAAGAGTGGCGTCCTTATGATTGGCATCAACAGAGCATAGCTGAGAAATATTATAAGCCTTATTTCTTAGAATATTATGCTAATTCTAAGAAAGAAATATTTTATAGTTATGCTGCATTGCAAGCTTGTGATAATTTAATGCGCTTGTTAGATAAGGATGGATTCCTCTTGTCGGTAGATATCATCCCTAATCGTGAAAGAAACTTTCGTTTTGCCGTAGTTGGTAACTCTATTGCTCATGAGGTTGATAATGATTTCTTGCTAAATTATTCAAAGCAGCGCGGCTGTTTTGGTATGGTGCAAGATGATACTAAGAATATTTCTCGTTTATTAATGACCAAGGATCCTGAATTGTTGACTAAGCTCAACCCCATTTATAATCAGCTATTCATTGAGGATAATTTAATAATCAAATACTTAGAACTAGAAAAACAGGCGGATGAATTTAATGGTGCTAATTTTGATGAATTGAAGTTGATTCTAGAAGAATTAGTGAAACTCGCTCCTCATTATGCTTTTACTTATGAGCTTTGGGCTAGGTATTATAAGTTAATAAATGATGATTTTGCTTCTCAAGAGGTTTTGAAGAAGGCTAAGAGTATAGATTACTGGGGTGATTTATAGATAGAGTAATGGAACTGGTTCTTTCTTGTGTTCTTTGATGTCACATCTCTTCAGAACTTGCATTATCATTGCTACAAAGATTATGGTAATAAAATAAATAAATGCGTTTTCGTCATGAAATAAATATTTGTCCAGATAGTTTATTATTACTTGCATTTGGTTCCTCCATCATTGCTATTGCTTTGATTATGTATGATAAGCCTATAGCAGCAAGAGCTAAGCTTATTAATATCTTAGTAATCATTGTATCATCTAAGGATATTTTGAACACTAGAGCATTAAATATTATTCCGCATAATGGACTGCATAACACAAAGCCAAAATGTTTATATAATTCAGCTTTAAATTTAATGCTGGAATTCTTGCTCATCTGGAAATAATTATCATTAAAATTCTGGAGGAATGAAAGGGGTCAAAAGTCATCTGGAATTTTATTTTAAAACCTAATGCTAGTAAGGCTTTTATCAGTATTGGGTGAAATAGTTTGTTTTGAAAAGAAAATCAAGGGGGTCATTTAACCCCTGCAGGTTAAGAATTCCAAAGGTTACTTCATTTTATTTGTTGTATCTTCTGGATTTTTTGTTTCTCTGATTTTAAAAGAAAATCCTGGATGTCCTGTTTTAGAGTCAATGATATTATTGGGGATAATTAATATATCTCTATCAATAGATGGTATATCATCGCCAGAAAATTGATAGAAGTAGGATTGCTCCACATCTTTTTGATCTTCTTTTAAAATATTGATTTTACGATCATGTCCTGATAAGAATATTACATTCTCTTTTGTTAACTTATATAAGGTATTAAACTCTTGTTGAGAAATGCTTTCTAATGAAACAGGTATCTCAGGGGTTCTTGAGGTATATTTATAAGCGATTTCAAAGAATGCATCTGTACCTGGGAATAAATCAATAAAGACATTGTCTATTTGTCCATAAATAGGACAGTACTTTAACTCATCATTATGCCGTGATCTTAGATTAAGTCTTCTTAGTGTTTTATTCGATAATATATTATTGACTTTTATTAAGTATGATATTTTATATATTGCGTTGTTTTTATCATTAACAAAATAGCCTTTAAACTTAACGAAACAATGTTCAGGTAAGTTTGACTCATATATACCTAAAAAAGGAGCTATCGGACGTTTATTTTGTAACTGTATATGAAAAGGAGTGAAACAACAGATTGTAAAGCCTATGAAGCAGCCAATTAAGCCGAAAATCAAATTTTCACGAGAAGGAACCTTTATTTTTTTATGAAAGGTACTACTCTATCTATAATAAAAATCACCACAAGTATTTGAGTGAATAAAAATAGCCAGAAACGTCAATCATAAGAAATATCAAGCACTGTGAATTTCCCAATGAAGTAATTCCACAAAGAAACAATAGTTGGCCAACCTACAATACTTGCAATTGCTTGAGATATAATTTCTCTTAGACAGTTCCAGCAAATATCTATCAAACCCTTCATTGATCAATATTATACCTTGCTCTATATATTAATAAGATTAGATTACAATAGTTTTTATGTTGTTTTGATTGGTCTTTAATTTTTGATTATGAATTCAAAACCAAGAGCTCATCAATTAATTTTTCAGCTTCTGCTACTGAATTAATAGCAAGTATTTGTGGGCGGATTTTGGCGGCGCCTTTCATTCCTGCGGTGTAGCTAACTATATGTCTGCGACTTTCTCTGATACCTATTTCTGGTCCCTTATATTCTACTAGCATCTGACAATGTTTTAAGGCTAGTGTCAATCTCTCTTGGACATTGGGTTCTGAGAGTATTTCACCAGTTCTAATATAATGATTAACTTGCTTAGAGAACCAAGGCTTGCCCATTGTTGCACGCGCAATTGCCATGCCTGCTGCACCAGTAACTTTTAATACGTTTTTAGCATCTTCTAGATTTTTGATATCACCATTAGCGAATACTGGAATCTTAATTGCAGAGACAACTTTAGCGATCTCTTCCCAATTAGCCTCACCACTATAAAGCTGCGATCTAGTTCTGCCATGAATAGTCATAGCTTTTACACCTAGATCTTCAAATCTTTTAGCTAGTTCAGGAGTTTGCATGGTCTGCGCGCACCATCCTAAGCGAGTTTTAACTGTTACGGGTAGTTTAGTTGCGGCTATTACTGCTCGCACTATATCACAAGCTAAATCAGGCTCACGCAGCAGTGCTGCACCGTCTTGTCCTTTTACTATCTTCGGCACTGGACAGCCCATATTGATATCAATAAATTTAGCACCAGATTCTTCTGCGATCTTGGCGGCTTCTGCCATTACTTCAGGTTCATGTCCGAATAATTGAATACCCGTTAAGGGATCATCTTCAGGAATATCCATACGTGCTGTATGTCTATGAGTTTTAGAATTTTTATGTGCATAGGTTAGAGATTTGGAACTGAGCATTTCTGTGGAAAGTAATACATCAGGATCAAACTCTCTACAAAGCTTTCTATAAACTATATCTGTCACACCAGCCATAGGTGGTATATAGACACAGCCATTGAGCTCAATACTTCCTATTTTAATTTTGGCTTTGTCTATAACTAGCACGTGGACATTATAGCGTGACTGAGTGACTGGGTGTCTGAGGTTAACGAATTTCAGCCACTCGTCACTCAGACACTCAGTCACTCTTAGCCTTAACTTTATCTTTTTGCTTGTCTTTCTCTTCTTTCTTTTTTTCTTCAGCTTGTTTTTCGCCGTACTTCTTGTCTAATTCTGCTACTTTAGCAATGATGTCTTTAGCAAGAGGCTTAGAATCAGAGATCTTAGGCTTAAGCACCTCGACAGCCTTCATTAACTGCTTGTCTTGAGCGTCTTCTGGTTGTCTAACACCAAATTTAACATTAGGATCAAAGAACCAAGGTCCTCTGCTCATGTCGTAATCAAGCTTCTCTAATTTCACTTCATAGTCAGGCTTAATACCTTTCTTATTAATATCAGTTTTATTAGGTGTAAGATACTTCGCTATCGTTACATTCACTCCGCTACCATCACCAAGTTTATTAATCGCTTGCACTAGTCCTTTACCGAAAGTAGTAGTTCCAATGATATCTGCTCTGCCATTGTCTCTAAGAGCTCCTGCAAAAATCTCACTTGCGCTCGCACTATTACTGTTCACTAATAAAGCTAAAGGTTTATCAGATGAACTAATCTTACGAGAATTAAAAGAACTAACGTAACCATTCTTATTAACGGTACTTACTATTATTCCTTCATTTAAAAACATGTCAGAGATTACCATTGCGTTGTTTAAGAGTCCACCTGGATTATTACGCAAATCGATAATATAACCCTTCGCATCTTTGTCGAGTTTATCCATAGCGTCTAGTAACTCTTCCACAGTATCCTTAGAAATGAAAGTACTAAGACGTATATAACCGATATCATCAAAAATTAATTTAGCTTGCCCATCAGGAATAGACTTGATAGGAATTACAGCACGTGCGATGGTTTTCTTCATTTTCTCTTTATCACGTTTCACAGTGAGGGTTACGGAGCTGCCCACCGGTCCACGGATCATTTTCGCTGCTTGTTCAATAGAGATACCAGATGTATTCTTGCCATCTATCTCTATAATTAAGTCGTTAGGTCTGAGGTCAGCATTTGCTCCAGGAGTACCTTCTATTGGAGCGATAATAATCACTTGTCCAGATTTGTCTAAGCCAATCTGTATGCCAACTCCAGTAAGTTCTGCTTCTATAGATTCTTTCTCTTCTTCAAATTCTTTACGATCAAGGAATCTAGTATAACGGTCACCCAGTGAAGCAATCATGGTCTCTATTGCTTTATAAGAATCTTCTCTGGTCTCTAAATAGTCATCATAACGATGTCTCCAAATATTCCAATCTTGATGATTGTAATGTTGGTCAACGTAATCAGTTTTAATTATTTTCCACACCTTATCATATAATTTCATTGGTGGTACTTCTGGATACTTGGTCTCTTCTTCAAGTTCATGCTGAACAGATAGTGCTTGAACAGGACTAGCCAAGAACAACATTAATAGAACTAAAATTAGTTTGATAGCTTTGCGCATTACTATATTATATAGTAGCTTTTAAGAACTAATACTTGCGCCTTCATCTACAGCTCTGAGAAATCTATAATCAGACTTAACACCACTTTGCATCCAAGCAGATTGCATAGCAAGAGCAACTGTTTCAGCAGTTTTCATGTTATCAACTACGGCAATTAAGGTTGAACCAGCTCCCGAGAGCATAGTACCAATAGCTCCAGCTTCTACTCCGGTATCGAGTACACACTGCATTCCTGGAACCAGCTTCGCTCTGTAATGCTGATGTAGTCTATCTTTAAAACATTGTTTGAGAACTTCTGTGTTTTTGGTTGCCAATGCTGCAATTAATAAACTGCTGTATCCCAGATTAAATACAGCATCTTGAAATTCCACATGTGAAGGTAATACTGCTCTTGCATCTGCTGTGGGTACCTTGAAATCCGGTGTTACTGCCACAAAAAACAAGTTTTGGTCCCAAGTTAATTTTACGTAATGATGTTGAGCATCAGCATAAACACAGACAATTAAACCACCGAGCATGGCAGGAGTTATATTATCTGGATGTCCATCTAATTGAGTGCCTATTTTGAGAATTTTATTAGTATCATAGGGTTCACCAAGTATTTTATTGGCAGCCATTAAGCCGGCTAAAATCGCCGTACTACTTGAGCCAAAACCCCCAGTCGTAGGTATATCAGCTTTAAAATGAATCTTAACTGATGGAGTAATTTTAGACTCTTTACGAAAAACATAATCAAAAGCTCGATAAACTAAATTGTCTTTACTATAGGGGATTTCAGTAGAACTAACATTCGAGCTGTATTGAAGCTCAGAATTAGAGCCATTTATAAGCTCAAAACTGTAACTATTGTATAAATTCAGGGCTAATCCAACAACATCAAAGCCTGGACCTAAATTAGAAGTGCTTGCAGGGACTTGTACTGTAAAGGAATTCACTCTTTATTTTATACCACAGTATAGGCTGTTTACAGAGGTTAAATCTTATATTGCTCAGGGTAAAACCTAATTACTATGGCAAAGTCATCAGAACTTGACGAGTTTTCACAAGCTTTAGTAGCTGCCTTAAGAGCGATGAGGCGCGCCAATGAGATTCCTTCCTACTTATCTGGTAAGGCAAGAGAAATTAATGCTAGTTATATCGAAGGGCTTCTTAAGGAAGTACTTGCTACTGATGCTCTTAAAACATTTTTAAAGACTAACGGAAAAATGAAAATATGTTCTGATGACAATATACGTACTAAAGAAGATATTATGAGAGAGATAAATGAGGTTAAACCATTTATCGACAGACTTAAGAGTGGTGGCTTCAAGTTAATGATTGATAGATATTTAGCAGCGCATGAATTAGCTGTAAGGCTTTCTGATATTGTTGATGAGATTTCATCTGAACTAAGATCACAGCAATTAGCTGCAGAGAGAGACAATAAAATTAAACGCTAGGGAAATAGTTTTAGCTTTCTAGCTCTTTACCCTTTATTATATAGTCAGTGCTTACTGATGTTCAAAAACTAAAACTTCGTTCTGCTATTAAACAAAAAGACGGTTGGTGGGCGAGTATTTTTTCTGGTCCTGTAGCTAATCGTCTATTAGAACCGATTTGCGATATCGCCTGGATTAGTCCTAATCTTATTACTATTAGTTCTTTTTTAATTGGAGTGGTTGCAGCATGGTGTTTTGCTTGTGGTGATCATTTACATCTCATTATTGGAGCGCTTTTGGTGCAGTTGTCATTTGCAGTAGATTGTATGGATGGGCAGCTAGCCCGTTATCGTCAACAATTCTCCAAGCTTGGTGCTTGGCTAGATAGAGTCAGTGACCGGGTTAAGGACTTCATTTATTTCTTCTCACTTGCTTGGGGATTTTTTACTGTTAATCACGAATATTTTCATTTGAACTTTGCTGGTCTAAGTTGGATGCTGGAACGCTTTCTAGGAGTGGATGCTAGCTTTAGATTACCAGTCGATTTCCAGATTTTATTTATCCAATCATATCCAATTGAGACTTGGCTAATCTGGCCTCTCGCTATGATTGCAATGTTCTCGGTCTTGCTTATTGATTACTATGTAAATCAGGATATGAAGTTAGAGCCTGCTACAATCCAAGATTCTAAAATAGTGGATCCTGACGGTCGGGCTTCGCCCTCCCTCAGGATGACGATATTGAAACCTTTCCTAAATTTTGGTCTCTCCGTTTATCGTGCTGTTCCTATACTACGCTTCAACATAGGCGAGCAAGCGCTTTTGATCAGTATCTTTACAGCCTTTGATATGGTGTTCACTTTACTTGTAATATTTGCTTTACTTGGAAGTTTTTATTGCGTTTACTGGCCAGTAGCGAAGTATATGGGTTTTAGTCCAGAGAAATAATTAGCTTGGTATTTTTTCGATAGTTACGCCATTCATGCAATCAACAGCATTACCAGTAGTATTAGCATTTACTAACGTTATCCAAGCAGCTTCATTTGATCGGTCCTGAAAAGTGCTGCAACCACCTATCTCTAAATTTCCTTTAAATTCGACTCCACCTGCTGTTAGTATTCTCACTCGATCGCCATCTGTAAAATGCTGCTTTAATAAGTCTCTGACTTCCTTACCATTAATAAATGTTTGACCATTAGCGAATGATAATTTAGCTGTTTTAGATTGACCATTAGTTGAGCTCGGGTCTATTTTGAATCTTGGACGTTGATTTTTAGGAGCTGAACTATGCAGGGCAACCATGTGACCTGTTTCCCTACCATTCTCTAATAGTTTGACTTTACTACCCTTTTGTTCTTTAATGTAGCCAACACAAGCTTCAAAAGTTTTTTGTAACTGTCTGTTGTTTTTTAACTCTTTGCGAGCTGCAGATATATCTCCCTTATTGCTCCCAAGAAGCCTTTCAACAAAAGGAAGCTGTGATTGAATTGTTGCAGGTGTAATTGTTGACATGGCATCCATATTATCATATTGTGAGATAATACGCGAATTACTTGATTATTTCATTTTTTGACAACGAAAAGTTCCCATGAAATTCACAAATTCTTAACACCAGTCCTGATTGTATTTGCTAGTATTTAACTTCTCGACAAAGACAAGAAATTTGTCGGTTGTAGACTGAAAACTGAATAATAACTCGCTTGGAATTGAACCTGTCAATTTCAAAAAATAAATGAGTAGGCCATTCTAAGTAAGCCAAACTTTGAAAATTCAAA
>CAZKAT010000015.1:0-4455 GCA_964551135.1 uncultured Gammaproteobacteria bacterium
GATATATTGATTGTTTTTTTCATTGTGATTGTTTCTCCTTTTTGAAACTAGTAATCATCTAATTATAGATCTAAAGAGGTTTAAGGAAGTACCCTACTTTGAAAGATTCAAGCCACCAGATAATACTAGTAATTTCAAGCGTAAATCAATAATAACGAAACTATTAACATGAATCATCTATAATGATAATCGATCAAAGGAGATCAAAGAAATTTTTCAACTTTGGGCTAGAAAACCTGAGACTCAGTGGTCAAAGAGTTTAGTTGATCTTAAAAAAGCCCGTGAAAATTTAGGTTTTGCTCGAGTAACACAACTTTTCCCTAAGATTTTTACTACTCTTGATTCTTTAATTTCTTTACAAACACCGCGTTTCCAAGTACAAGATCCAAATTTAAATACTTTAGTCTCACAATTAACTGCTGATTTATATCGAGCATCAAAGATGCTTAGAGCGAAGCAATTATGTGAGGATGCTGATCAGATAGACTCGTTACTCTTTCATCTTGCACGTACTCCTAATAATTATACTTATCGCTTTATCCAAAGCTTAAATAGACGTTTGGGTCCGAAGGATACGGTTAATTATTTGGCTACGCTTTCAAAGCATAAATTAATTGCTGATAGAGATTATGGTGCTTGTGCTCAGCAAATTGCAGAAAGCTCTGCTGATGAGGACTTAAAAACTAACTTAACTACATTAGCTAATGTAGCCATTAAAAGAAGTGATGATTTTAATTCATTAATTGGCAGTAAGACTATAACAAATCTTGTTGCAATTAATGACAAAGTTGAAGTTGCAAATCTATTAAAGAAACTACTTAATATATCTAAGTCACCAGCGGCAGATGCAAATTTTTATTTGATAATTAATGATGCAATAGATAAATTAGAGTCTAAGGAAAGGACAGAGGTCATATCAGTGTTAGAAGGATATGCTCATTCTGGAAGCGATGCTGGCTTTAGCGAGGCATTAGCTTTATCATTGCGATCGTCGTCTCCTGCTAAGTTTTTTAAGTTTTTTCAATTGCTTAAAGAATACAATCCGACTCCGTTTGCACAAATTTTTGTTTTAGACCTTATTAACTCTAGAGGACAACTATCTAAGAGTGTATCTGAGAGTACTTTACAGAGACTTAGTGAATTAACGTTAGGAACTTATTATCAAGAAAATTTGCAAACAGCAGTTAAAAGTCATCCAGCGTGGTGTAGACGTTTGCTAACGCAGCCAGAGGAGATGAAGCTTGATCCAGCTTCTAATGTTGCTGCTTTGTTAATTCGTAGTGATTTGTCAGCAAAGCAAATTGCCATAGTCTCTGGAGCGATTTCTGCTGCTAGTACTATTTCAAGTACGAGTTTCCTGGCTGATATTCTTGCGCATCTGGTTCCACCCAAGAATGAAGAAGAGAAAGAAAATTTATTACATTCAGCTCGTTTTGTTACTGAGCTATCTAAGTTAGGTAAAGAACCATTGTTTAAATTAGGACCAGAGGTTGTAGGGGTATTAAAAGAATCATTATTTTTAAGGCAGAGTTTGAAACTATGTTCTAAAGATGAAAGGCAGCAATTGACTTTGCTACTTAATTTATTGAAATATCATGAAATGAAGCAATCGATGAAAATCGTTTTGCAATTGGAAAATTTATTCACGCAGTTTAACGCTAAATTTATGACGCCCTTACTTCAGTGTATGAATAAATATTCAGCTACTAGAAGCAATGGAACGACTTATGTTGGGCTTTCGGATGCAATTTATAAATTTTTTGATGTCAACAATAGTAAAAATATTGGTGAGTTATTAGGCATTCTAAATCGTTTGCCAATACTTCAACCTAATAGTCAAGAATTATTATTAACTTGTTTTCAAAATAGGCGCCAATTAGGAGATGCTGCATTTCAGCATATCTTAGAAAATATTGAGCGCTTTGATGTAACAAATCTTATGCCAATAGATAACTTATTTACAAAATTCTATGATTTTCATAAGGATACTTATACTCTTGAAAAAATTGGTAACTTTCATGATTTGGCATTGTATATTTTACTGAACCAGTCGGGTGCTGAATTAGAGCGTAATTCAAAAGCCCTTTCTAAGCTTGCAGGTGTTGCAAAAGCGTTTAATAAAGAAAAAGAGATTCTATCAAGTGTCCTGGGAATTAATAAAGATAGAGATTTTAGAATAGATTTAAACGAATTAGAAAATTGGAGCGATAGTGATTTAAAAGTTTTTTATGAGCTTGCTAATGATAAACATCAACTCTCAAGAAATGATCTAAGCATTATAGCTAAATTAACTAAGGCATATAGAAGGCTTGCTGAGCCAATAATAGACTTAATCCTTAATGGTAACTTTGGTAGTTTTGTACATATACTCAGAGAGTCCGCTTCTGTGGATAACGTTGATGCTATGCCTTTAATTGAGTTTACTAAGATTTTTGATAAATATTTAAATGGCATAGATAATTGGAGAACCGTTAAAACAGTTTTACTTGGTCTCGTTGCAGTTGGTACTCCGATGACGGTGTTAGAAAGTGCTATTAAGAAACTAAGAGGTATTGCATCAAGTAAAGAAGGTCTAACACGCTTCCTTATGGAAACAGCTAGTCAAGTTAGAATAGCTCAATCAGCTTTGGGTATTAAAGACCAGGGAGCTTCGTGGTTAATTGGTAAGGCCAGAGATGATCATTACGATGAGGGTTCAATGTTAAGTTATTTAGACAGTAATAATGGCAGTGAATTATATTTTTTAACAGCTGATTCGCCACCAACTACAAATAGCCGATATAAAGAGTTTCAATTGCAGAGCTACGATGTATATAGGACTGTTTATGATATTCATCATGGCTTTGGAGCGTTGACTTATGAATTTAGAAGAACTCCTACTCGGGATGATCCTAATTTTCTAAGATTTGCGAGGGATGTTGGTAAAAACTACTATCACGTTAATGCTTTACAGAGAGATAAATACCCAGGTAAGGGTTTAGTGCTAGACGGTTTAGATTTGCAGCGTATGTTTGGCTTCCCTCCTGAGTTTCAATCTGAGAACCAAAAACAGGATTTTGAGAAGTTAAAAGCCGCGTACAAACAAAATCTTCCTTGGATGGCAGAAGAATTAGATGACGTGGCTGACACAAAATATATTTTCCTAACAGGAATGATTGCCATTATCCCACCCAAAACCAAAAAATATTTTTTACCAGGGGCTACGGAGCCAGTACACTACGCCATGGTTACTTATAACGATCACTTTGATAGTGATGTAACTGCAGTCAGCTACTTGGTTCCAAGTGAGATTCTTGAGGACAAAATTAATCCTGCATTAATTAAGGGAGATGGATTTACTGGGTTTGATCGCAGTAAAACAGATATTTGTGATGTGCCGTTGAAGATAGCAGATTTAGAAGCTGAAGCGCAGAAGCGTAACTTAAACATACTCAATTTAGGTTGGGCATCTAACGCGGGCGGTGGCATGTGTAATGCTTATCCAATAGGCAGCAGCCCTTTCCATAATTGGGAGACGCGTATATCTGCTAATCATACAAAAGATTTAAATGGGCACACTCATAAAACACATATTAATGATAATTACGAAAGTAACGAGAATGTACTAGCAAGAAATAAAGAATATGTCAGATTGGGTGCTGCGCATAAGTTTGTTTATGATGTTAGCACTAGATTTGCAAATTTAGTTTCGACGATACAATTAGCTCTGTCACTGCGTCATAAAGGATTTTCATATTTTAGTGAACCGTTAACTGAAGTGGATACTTTTGAAGACGATCAAGAACAAACTGTAGAACTTGGTGAGGGTGATTTGGACGATTCTCAAATCCTAGATAATCCTTATACTAAGTACATGCTATTAGAAGGTTATAAATGGCATAATAGTCTGCACGAAGAAGCAAGGTTTAAGGAGAACAAAGCTGATAAGAATAGTTTCCCGATTATTGCTATCACTCCAACTTTTTCTTGGTCTGATATGCCTCAGTTAACTAGCTATTTTGATACCTTTGATAGAACTTTGCATATTAGAGAAGAGGATGGCGCACCAGAAAAAATAATTCAATTCAAAACAGCACCCGGAGAGATGGAAGAAATGTATTGGAATCAATATATTTTTAAACCAGCTCTCAATACTGATAAGGATATAAGGTTGCTTGATAGATCATCTCTACAGGTGGCAGTGTAAAAGGAGAAATAATGATAGGAATTAGTTTTAGTTCACCAGCCCCAGCAGTAGTTCCAGCAGCTCCGCCGGCTCCAGCACGAACTCCAGCTCCGACGCCCAATACTCCGCCTAGAACACTACCCGCACCTACTCCAACACAAAGGCCAGGTCCAGGTACAAACCCAGTTTTCCCAGAGCCAATTTGTCCAGCTAGACCTGGAGGATGAAGTTGATTAATAAGGCACACAATACACATTGTTATTTGACTTATAGATAATCTATAATCTGCT
>CAZKAT010000016.1:0-2970 GCA_964551135.1 uncultured Gammaproteobacteria bacterium
ATTCTGGCTCATGAGATGGGAGTAATGGCAGTAGATGCTTTAATTAAAGGTGAAACGGTAAAAGCTGTCTCCATACAAAAAAACCTATACACACTTACAAATCTATAAATAATTATGTAATCGTCTGGTTAACTCTGATTTAGTCGACGCGCAGCTCGGTTCAGGAGGAGGCTCTCTAGTTGCTGGTGGTGGATCATCATCTGGACTTGGTGACGGGATCGGCGGCAAAATAGGCTCTACAGGCTGAACCGGCGTTAATGGTGTTGGACTTGGCTGTACTGGCGCATCAGGCTGCGGTGCTGGTACGGTACTATTGTGTTGTAAATTAATTAATCTCATCATTATTTTTTCCCTTATATTTGATGCCTGTTATAAAACCTCAAGGCTTTGGTTAGTGGTCTACTATAAACTCGTGAATAAACTTCTGTACCCCAAGCAGTTCTTACTTCACTTAACCAATCACTTCTCGCTTCCCCCTCTCTAGGACAGTCTGGAAGTATCATCGTGTTTTCTCCTTGGTCAGTTTTGACTGTCAATTCAATTCCCTCTGCTGCAGTGGGGTCTAGCTTTATACCCCAGTTTCTTTTATCACTATATCTAAAAGGATCGGCATCAATTAAAACAGGAGTTCCATCTTTATTTCCGATACTAAGAAACCACTCTCGCCAGTTATAAGCTTCGTTTAGAAGTAGTTCTGAGGACCTAAAGCCATTACGGAATTCAGATCTAATTTTAATTGGCTCAAGCTTACATTTTCCACTATCCAAGTAACCCTTGTCATATAAAGACATCGCCAGCTGTAATTTTCTCCAAATGCTCTTATAAGCCATGATTGAATTATAGATTCTCTCATGAGATAAACCAGTCCCAAAATCAAAGCCACCTCTTATGGTGCGTTCTGTCAGTAAATTAATCGTATCCTCCCTTCTTTTAAGCGAACGAGCATCTAACCCTGCTTCGATTATGTCCGGCAATTTATTGCTATAACCCTTATAAGCATTGAGTTTCACTTTAGATGCCGTAATTTTACTTTCAACAACTCCTGTAGGAACCAGCAACATCACTGTATTGGTTGGATTGTCAAAATGATCGCTGTAAATAATTACTGAATATGCTTCTTCGCTTCTGTTCTCTCTATTCAAAAGTTTAATTGCTGGATTAGATAGGATTATACCTCCGCGCATTATAGTTATATTGCTAGACTCCAGAGCATCAAAATCCGCAGATGAAATATCCACTAGCTTCAATCGTTCAAGAGTAGCGCTTTTTCTTAAAATGTCCTTCTGAATCTCTGGGATTTTAAGGTTTTCAAATCGCCAAGATGCGCCAGGAAATTTAAAATCCAGATGCTTCTCTTTAGAACAATTCAACTGGTAGCTATCATTTGCAAAATGGCTTAGACAACGCTGCAAAAGACAAGGTACAGGCATGCTGATATCATTAATCGGTCTTGCAGCTTGAGTTAAGCTCTCTAAGCCATGAAAAACATCCAAACCAAACTCATAGACTTGTCCTATTTCTCGCGAAAACTTTTCAGAAGATTCAGGCGAACGAAGGTAAGATGGCTTATGAGCAACCACGTTTGAAAGAAAATGATCAAATAGATTATTGGCTATACCTCTTCTGTTTAATTCTTCGTAGACTATGGTTAACAGATTAATTATTGGATATAAATTATTCAAGTATAACGGTATCTCTTTAATTGCTTTATCAAAATTTCTTATAGCCACGGTCACTGAAGGTAGCTCAGACTCTATTTCAAATAAAGCAGTTAAACAGCGCAGGCAGTAGCTTGAATCTGCATCGCGATAATTATTGATTCTTTGAAACATTTCTACTCTAGACTTAAGTTGTTCATCCGGTAAATCAGCTCTTAGTAAAGGCAGAATATAATCAGTAAAATCATCAAAGATCAGTTGCGGAATAAGCCTTGCACCTTCTATGTAAATAGCGAGTTTAGATTTAAACTGTTCATCGCTCAAATTATTATTAATCAAACGTATAACTGCTTTAGTAAAAAATACTGAGTCAAAACTTTCTTGACGGCGAAGCTTTAAACCATCTTGATACAAACCCAATCTATATTGCAATTGTTCATTAGACAAATTAGCCTTAGATAATGCAAGAATAATATTAGTGAACTGGAACGAATTACTTCTCCGTTCAACGCAAAGCTCTAAATTGTTTCTATATATCTCTAAGCGTGACTTAATCTGCTCTTCGTTTAGATCGGCTGAGATCAAGGCTGCAAACCCTTGTGTAAAATGGGTGACATTATAATTTTCCTGCTTGCACCAATCTAAACCTTTATCGTACGCGTTTAGTAGTGGTTTGCTTAACTTAGGAATTAATTCATCAAAAGCTTTGGTAAATTCCACTAGCATAAGACCACTTTCTGAGCATTGACTTAAAGCCTTCCCATATATAGTCGTTTGCTCACTGCTCAAATTCCTCTCGAGTAATTTTGTAAAAAAATTTATGAAGTATACCGGGTCAGTACCGCAATACTGACAACTACGTAAACCTTGCTCACATATATCTAATTGCTCATCAGTAGAAATTTTTTGCGTTAAGGAAGCAAGCACCTGATTAACCTCATCCATGCCTTGTTGATGAGCATCAATTACAAAATCTCTTATTCGGGCGATTTTTAAGTCCCTATTTTCACAATGAAGTTCTCTTTGGACTCCTTCTCTATCTCCATCAGCACCTGACTCAACGGCGTTATGCTCACGAATGGTTTCTCCAGACCTATTAGCAAGAGGTGCCGATGTATTATGGAGGCCTTGACTGTTAATTTGCATAATACAATTACTATTTTAGTGGCGCTTTTTCCAGTAACTGTAAAAATTGAGCAAGCGGAGATTCTACATCAGAAATGGAATTTAGCTGTGCGCCAAGTACGTTCATAAACAAAAAACCCTTACGATAATATCATAACACCAAGAAAGTCAGGCGCTGTTAAACTTA
>CAZKAT010000017.1:0-2896 GCA_964551135.1 uncultured Gammaproteobacteria bacterium
ATAAAGGATTGAACGAATACTTGCCAGACCTAATCATTGAAGCATATAAGCGCACCGGACTCTCTAAATCTGTCCTAGTGAAATATTTCAATAATCTCAATTATGATTTCACAGCCAAGCACCAAGAGTCACTTGAACTGTTTGATAAATACCTTAGAGAATTGGAGCTGATCTAATGGACTGTAACTTTGGAAGGCTCTTTATCGCTGGGTTTGAGGGTACTAAACTTACTAAAGATCTAGAAGAGAAGCTCAAAAGACTCAATCCAGCTGGAATAATTCTTTATGACACTAATATTGAATCCAAGCAACAAGTTCAAGACTTAATCTCTGCACTGAAGAATCTACTTGGTACTAATTTAATTATCACCGTAGATCAAGAAGGCGGCAAGGTAGAACGTTTACGTAAGATTTGCACTAGTTTACCCAGCTTGCAAGCTCTAGGCAGAGCAAGTGTGAATCTAGGTAGAGAACAAGGACTGTTATTCGCCCGTGAACCACTAATCGATCACAGTCGAGTCTTAGCAGAAGAACTCTCTGAGCTTGGGTTTAACTTAGTCTTAGCTCCCTGTGCAGATTTATCTAGCAACCCTCTTAATCCTATTATTGGCACCAGAAGCCTAGGAGCCGATCCTAACATAGTTTCTGAGCAGCTTAAGGTCATTATTCAAAACTATAAAGATTACGGCATCAAATCCTGCGTGAAACATTTCCCTGGTCATGGAGATACTAGTATAGATTCACATCTAGCCTTACCCATACAAAATTACTCTCTCAATGAATACTTAGAACATCTTAAACCCTTTATCGCTGCCATCGACGCTGGTGCTGAGTCCGTGATGACAGCACATCTCATCAGTAAGGTTGATTATGATTCCAAGCTTAAAGCAGCTCATTATGATTTAGACGCTATTGAAGATCCTGAAGAATTAGGTTTGCAACAAATGCTAATTAAACAAGAACTACCTGTAAGCATCTCAGCAAGAGTTATACAAGAAGAATTAAGAAGTAGCTTAGGATTCAAGGGATTAATTATTAGCGATGAGATTACCATGAAAGCTCTAGCTCAATACGGCAGCTATTCTGAACTCGCCAAACGCATGTTAGAAGCTGGCAACAATCTAGTTACCTGGAACAGCAATCTAGATGATGCTTTGCAGGCAGCTCGCTATCTTAATGAGCAAACACGAGAGGATAATAAATTACTTTATGATGCTTATTATCGCAGCGTAGAGTTATTAAACAGCTATGACTGGCAGCTCAAGTCAAATACTCCTATCAATGATAAAGAATCTAAAATGCTGAAGATCGTTGAAGCTGCGATCGAATATTCTAAACCAATCAATGAAATTCGTGAAATATTTGAAGAAGGTCCAACAGCAGTGCTAGTCTATGATCATCCTAAATTAGAGTTAGATATAATTAAAAACGTTTTCAAGCTCGATTGCTATAAATTTACTGGTAAAGAAAACTCACTAGAGTTTCTAAATAAATATACCAACCTTCTAATTCTCAGCTTCCAAACGATTAATAATGTAGACGAGGATAATTTTATTATTCGTCTACGTAATAGTGGCCAATGGAAGATTCTTCAATGTTCTTGCGATATGCCTGACCGGGATGCAGAAATCCACTTATTTGGCGGAAATAAGGTGCATTTGCAAGCAATTACCAGGATTTTGGCTTAAATAAACGCGCCTCATTTAGGATAATATCTGATAGAATAATACAGCTATGCAAAGGATTCAAAGATCTCCTGCCGCTCTACAAGCAACCTCGCGGCCTTCAAGACCTGGAGCTCCAGCCAGAGCCAAAGTACAACAAGCTTCTCCCTCCTTACATCCTCGTGCTGGAGTATTAGATTTATTTGATAAACGCGGACAAAAAACAAGAAAAATTCAAACAAGCAGCAATCCACCTCAAACAGCATTCGCTGCTAAGATGGAAAAAATATTTAGAAAAATGGCTTTTCAGCCACTATCACCAGAAGAGTTACAGAGTAAAGGATGGGATTTCAAGTCTGCTAAAGCCAAAATGGAGGAGCAGGGGATTGAGAATGTTGAAATCATACAAGTTCCAACTGATAAAAGTTGCGTACAAATCCTCTATGCAAAACATCCGAAAGAAGACTCTGATCCTAAATTAGCTGTATTTATAGCAGGCCAGCAGGGCATGGTAGCACAACATGTCGACACAAAAGAAGTGCTGAACAACTGGAAGAGCGGAAGAAGTATCTGTCTGACTAGCTTTAGAGGCTATATGGGTAATCCAGGTAGTCCAGACCATAAAGGACAAGCAGATGATTTAGCTAAAATTCTTGAATATTTACATGATGAGAAAAGAATAGCAGCAGAAAACACAGAGCTCTACGCACACTCCATGGGTTGTGATACCGTAGCCAATGCTTTAGCCATCAGAGCCAATCAGAGAACTGGTCTCCCAGAAGAGGTCTATAAAGAAATTGACTTACGTGCTCCTTATCAAAATATAGCTGCAATGATTAGTCATAAAATTCGGACTAAGCCCAAACTATGGGTCCTGTATCCACTCACTCCACTTGTACTATCATCGCTAAGAACCATTACCCATAATTCTTTTGTAAACTTACAATACTTGAAAGCCAAATCTATTAAAGTCCGAGCAAGCCGCAACGATGAAAAAGTTCCATATCATCAAAGCAAAAAAGTATACGCAAGATTAGAAGAACTAAACCAACAGACAGGGAAACAATTAGAGTTTATAACAACTAAAGGATCAACTCACGATGAAGTTTGTTTTTCTCGTTATGACCTAAAACCTGAAATAAAGACCTCTTAAGAACTATAACGACTAAGCTAACTTTTTATCGTAGCGCTTCATAGCAAAGTAAGTCTGCCCAGCTTGTATAAATCCTGAAA
>CAZKAT010000018.1:0-2793 GCA_964551135.1 uncultured Gammaproteobacteria bacterium
TTTCAGGATTTATACAAGCTGGGCAGACTTACTTTGCTATGAAGCGCTACGATAAGAAGTTAGCGTAAGCTTAGACTGCTTGAAGTTATTGGTCATGATAGAAGCAAGTGGCTTCGTGATTCATACGATCGTGTTTAGGATGTATAAGTAAACTTACAGGAGTACGTAGACTTGGATCATTTAAATCAGCTCCTGGTGGTAGATTCAGGCGGTCTAATTCATCGCGTACCGTCTTGCTCATGATGAATGGAACTTTTTCATCAGCTTCGCTTGCTGCGATTCGGATCTTTTGCGCTTTAAGGTGCTTTAAGTGAGGGAAGGAATTCACTATTAATGGTTGTAATGCAGCATTTACTTTATCTTTTTTAGAACGAAAGGATCTTAGAAACCACTTGGTATCAATTTTATGCATAACCATCTCCATCAGGTTAGTGTATGGTGCACGCAAGTTTATCTTCTTATAAACTTCTTCATCTAAATCTAAACCTTCTCTTTGAGTGGCTCTTACAGCTAAGGCATTGGTCAAAGTATCGCAGCCCATAGAGTGTGCGTAGAGCTCTGTGTTTTCTGCTGCTATTCTTTTCTCACCATGTAAATATTCAAGAATTTTAGCTAAATCATCTGCTTGTCCTTTATGGTCTGGCTTACCAGGATTACCCATATATCCTCTAACACTTGTTAAGCAGATACTTTTGCCTTCTTGCCAGTTTTTTAATACTTCTCCTGTGTTAACATGCTTGACTACTTTACCATTTTGACCTGCTATAAATACAGCTAATTTAGGATCAGAAGCTTCGTTAGGGTGTTTTGCGTAGAGGATTTGTACATGACTCTTTGGAACTAGTATGATTTCAACATTCTTAATTCCCTGCTCTTGCATTTTGCTTTTAGCAGATTCAAAATCTAAACCCTGAGCTTGTAATTTTTTCATTGAAAGAGGTTTGAAGGACATCCAGTTAAATATTCCTCTAACACTTTTTTCAAAGAGTGTTCTAGCTGAGCTTGCGCTACTTTTAGTTGTTCTTCTCTTTGTCTCATCAACGAGCCATAGTGTACCAGCACGAGGATGCATCGAAGTTGCGGGCTGTGGCTTCTTTGTTCTATCTACACCTGTGGCTGCTGAAGGCCTAGTAGGAGTTTCTAACGATAAAGGAGATCTTTGAATCCTTTGCATAGCTGTATTATTCTACCAGATATTATCCTAAATGAGGCGCGTTTATTTAAGCCAAAATCCTGATAATTGCCTGTAAATGCACCTTATTTCCGCCAAATAAATGGATTTCTGCATCCCGGTCAGGCATGTCACAAGAACATTGAACTATGTTCCATTGAGCACTATTACGTAAGCAAATAATAAAATTATCCTCATCCACATTATTAATCGTTTGAAAGCTGAGAATCAGAAGATTAGTATATTTATTCAAGAATTCTATAGAACTTTCTTTGCCGGTAAATTTATAACAATCAAGCTTGAAAACATTTTTAATTATATCTAACTCTAATTTAGGATGATCATAGATTAGCACTGCTGTTGGACCTTCTTCAAATATTTCACGAATTTCATTGATTGGTTTAGAATATTCGATCGCAGCTTCAACGATCTTCAGCATTTTAGATTCTTTATCATTGATAGGAGTATTTGACTTGAGCTGCCAGTCATAGCTGTTTAATAACTCTACGCTGCGATAATAAGCATCATAAAGTAATTTATTATCCTCTCGTGTTTGCTCATTAAGATAGCGAGCTGCCTGCAAAGCATCATCTAGATTACTGTTCCAGCATACTAGATTAGTACCTGCAACTATTATTTTTTCAGCTAACTTTGAGTAATCACCAAACTGGTTTAGAGCCTTCATGGTGATTTCATCGCTAATAACCAAACCCTTAAATCCAAGATTCTTTCTTAACTCTTCTTGAATTACCTTACTTGAAATGCTTGCTGGTAATTTAAGGTCTTTAAGAGTAAGTAAGTGCGCGATCATCACTGAATCAGCGCCAGAATTTATAGCAGTGATAAATGGTTTTAGATGATAAGCATATTCTTCTTCTGCATGATTTTGTATGGGTAGATCTAAGTGTGAGTCTACGCTGGTATCCCCATGTCCAGGGAAGTGCTTGATACAGGATTTCAATCCATGTTTTCTATAAGTTTCGAGAATCACTTTAAGCTGCTCTGAAACCAGCTCAGTGTCTGCCCCTAAGCTTCTAGTGCCGATTATAGGATTGAGTGGATTGGTTGATAAATCGGCGCATGGTCCCAAGGCTAAATTGAAACCTAATTCGGTGAGTTCTTCAGCTAAAACGCTACTATGGTCAATAAGGAATTGCGGATTTTTAATACTAGCTCTACCTAGAGCTTGCAGACTGGGTAAGCTAGTGCAAATCTTACGTAAACGTTCTACCTTGCCACCTTCTTGGTCTACGGTGATAATTAAATTATCGCCAAGTAGCTTCTTAAGTGCAGAGATTAAGTCTTGAACTTGTTGCTTGGATTCAATATTAGTGTCATAGAGAATTATTCCAGCAGGATTGAGTTTCTTGAGCTTCTCTTCTAGATCCTTAGTAAGCTTAGTACCTTCAAACCCAGCGATAAAGAGCCTTCCAAAGTTACAGTCCATTAGATCAGCTCCAGTTCTCTAAGATATTTATCAAACAGTTCAAGTGACTCTTGATGTTTGGCTGTGAAATCATAATTGAGATTATTGAAATATTTCACTAGTATAGATTTAGATAGTCCTGTGCGCTTATATGCTTCAATGATTAGGTCTGGCAAGTATTCGTTCAATCCTTTAT
>CAZKAT010000019.1:0-2783 GCA_964551135.1 uncultured Gammaproteobacteria bacterium
TTATGGTTTTTCTTTTGATAAATATTAACCTCGCTTAATAATTAATGATAACTCATTATTCATATCCATTCACGCTTAGATTGCCAGGACTGCTTCTGCGCAGGGTTACCCATAGCAGCCCAGAACAAAGTATTAGAACCCAATTTCTTATTAATTTTATCTACGACCGTTGAAATATTATTCTGCTTGGTTGGCGTCTCTGGCTCTGTACTAAATAAACTTAGCTGCGAAGTATTAGCTGCTTTAAGTCCAGTAAGCATGACTCCTGCCTTACGATATAGTAAACCTGGAATATAAATCTCATTGATAATGTCACTGGCAGCTTCAATAAACTCTGGAGTCTCTGCACTTGCCTTATCTAATTTAACAGCACCAGTGAGATGTCGCCCTCTGAAACTTGATTCATCATGCACTTGAAGATTAACATGAAGCTCAGTCGCGACAAGGTTCTGCGCACGTAGTCGACGTGTTGCTGTGTAAATGAAATTAGCAACTGCTTCTTTAAGTTCTTCACTAGTCTTAACCTTCTCTCCAAAGGATCTAGAGCTGATAATGCTTTGACTGGGCTCACTACTGCGCTGACTGTCCAATGGAAAGCAAGGAATAGATCTAAGCTCTAACACAGTACGCAGACCATTAATATTCATATGCTGCTTAACCCACAAATCCTTAGTGTATTTCAGATCATAAGCCGTATAGATACCATGCTTCTCTAGCAGTCTTTGGCTGCCTCTACCTATACCCCAAATATCAGCAGCCGGAATATTCTGCAAGTATAAATCTAACTCTGCTTTCGCTTGCTCTGAATCTGGTTTGTCAGAATGCAAACTAAAAACACCAATCTTCCTGTCCTTCGCAGTTTTATTAGCAAGCTTAGCCAAGGTCTTAGTTGTAGCGATACCGATGGAGACTGGGATACCGATAGTTTGCTCTATGTAAGTTTGTACATAGCGTGCCTGCTCATAAAGAGCCGTACTAGAAACCTTAGTACTCTCTCCAAAAGAAAAAAACGCTTCATCAATAGAATAGATCTCGAGCTCTTCGACTGTCTCTGCCAAAGCTGACATAACTTTAGTAGAGATCTCACTATAAAGAGAGAAGTTTGCAGAACAGATTGCCACTCGATTTCTCTCTAGAATCTCCTGAACCTGGAATAAGGGCACACCCATACTCACACCAAGAGCCTTGACTTCATTAGACCTAGCGATAATGCAACCGTCATTGTTTGATAAAACTACAACAGGGCGTTCCTTAAGAGCAGGATTGGCTAACCTCTCACAAGAAGCAAAAAAATTATTACAGTCTAGAAGGGCGATGAGTTTCACTAGATACTACCTTACATATATAAGTATACCAAGGATTGTGTAATTATAGCCCTACAATAGCTAAATTATTGCAAAACAACAATAGCTTGTGCTAAAATAGTTAGTACTCAAATCATTAGACCTGGTAATAAAGCAGCTGAATATGAAAATCAACAAGAAAAACAGAGAAACTAAAGATAGTAAAAAAAGAAATCATCAATTTCTCAGAACAAGGGAGGCATAAGAATTATTCATCAAGGCACTCCTCAAAATCATCCTGATAAATAATATCAATATAAATGACAAAAAAAATCCTATTAGATGAAGAAGATCAAATATTCAAAGAGAATGTGGTTACTGATCACAATGAAAGCAAGTCTTGGATTGATATATCACTGCCGATTAAGAAACTAGACCTCAGCAAGGCTGTTACAGTTCTCAATACTACTAGTGTTGAAGAGACCCTGAAAATTTTCAAAGAACAAAACATCACTTGTGTGATTATAGTTAACGTCGAAGAGGAAATTATGGGAATTTTTACTGAAAGAGATATCGTTAAACGCATCATCTTAGAAAATATAAATCTTGCAAATGAAAGTATTGAAAAGTACATGACACCTAAACCTGAAACACTCGACATAGAAGATTCTTTAGCGTTTGCATTAAATAAATTTGGCAATGGTACTTTTAGAAACCTACCTATCATGGTTGATGGCAAAGTTAAATTCTTACTTAGTACTAGTGATTTAATTTATTTTATTGCTCGCAGCGCTGCCCAGTTTACGCTTAATCTACCTCCTGATCTACATAAAGAGTCTAGGGAAATTAATGGCGGATAACCTGGAAATCTTAGCATAGTTTAGTTTGAGTTCAAACATTTTGTGGTATAATGATTAATACAGGAATCAATTTGTTCTTAAAGAGGAAATTGATTCAAAGGAGCAATTATGACAAGCGCAATTGAAAAAGAACTTAAGAAAGATCACAAAAAAATCAAAGATTTAATGAATAAAATCGAAAGTATACTAGATGGAAAATATGAAGCAGACAAATATAAACTGTTTCTACAATTAAACGAAGAATTAGTTAGCCATAGCAAAGCTGAAGATAAAGCTTACTATAATAAATTAGTCAACTATGAAAAGACTAAGGATATAGTTAAAGAAGGCAAGGAAGAGCATGCGATTATAGCGAATCTATTAAAGCAAATGACTACCTTAGACAGTGAGTCAGACAAGTGGAAAGCTAAGTTTACTGTGCTCAAAGAATTAGTTGAACATCATGTTAAAGATGAAGAGCTAGATATGTTCAAAAAAAGTGAAAAAATACTTGATCAAGGTCAAGGTGAACAAATTAAAGAAGACTACTTAGATGAGAAAGAAAGAGTTATGGCAGGATTCTAAGCCTTTCCACTCCAACAATTTCACCTAAATGAATAAACCCATATTATTAAATAAGTTTAATTACATTATTACTATT
>CAZKAT010000020.1:0-2492 GCA_964551135.1 uncultured Gammaproteobacteria bacterium
ATATTGAAAGCGCCGAACAGTTACGAGCACATGATTATAGTGCAATGAATTTATTACTGTTTAAGTTTCTTGATTATATGAAAGCATTACATGATTTAGAAAAATAATTCATACTTTCTATGCTGCTACTAATTTAGAACCCTCTGCAGCTGAGACTGGACGATCTGGCATTTGTTGTGGAGTTAATCCACCGTCAACATTGATAATGGTTCCAGTTGAATAAGATGCCGCATCTGAAGCCGCAAATGCAAACCAAGGAGCTACATGATCTGCAGTACCGATTCCAAGCGGGATTTGACTATTAATAGCAGCTCGGGCTGCAGGATCTGACCTTAGACCGTAATCTGTGATTGAGGTTGCATGCAAACCAGCAGCGATACCCATAGTTGTAAATTTTTTCGGTGCTAATTCTATTGCCAGCTGACGAACTAGTCCATTAACAGCAGCTTTGCTGGCGTCATATAAAGTATGCTGAGGTTCTGAACGTTCAGCATTTATAGAAGTAGTAAATAGCAATCTACCACCCTTACCTTCTGCCTCACGACGACGTACAAACTCTTGTGACATTTGTAAGGGTGCCAAGAAATTAATTTTAAAAATTCTAAGAAAGTCAGCTAATTTAATTTTCAGAAACGAAGGTTCTCTAAAAATGCCAGCATTATTAACAAGAACATCCACTGTTCCTAATTTCTTCCACGCTTCATTAATAAGGTTTTTAATATCTCCTGATTGACCCATATCAGCTTTCACATAGTGAGCCTTACCACTTGCTAATAATTTATTGAATCTCGCTACTTCTTCATTGCGTAAATCAGCATTGGGAGTATTAGTTGGTACATTTTTCTTTGCTTCTGCAAGTGGCTGTTCAGAAGAAATGACAACCTTTGCTCCGTTTTTAACGAATTGCTCAGCTATGGCTAACCCAATACCCCTGCTGCTTCCAGTGATAACTGCGGTTTTATTAGCTAACATAGGTACTACCATAATTACTTTACGTTGCCTGAGTTTTCAACCATTCTTGATGCAATAACGCCACAGTCTTAGCACCAGCAAAATCTGTTCTCGGATCTGTGTGATCTGGCGCCTTAAGCTTTATTACATTCTTTTGTTCATCACGAAAAATTAACTTCATGGAATCATTTGCTGTATCAATCATATTGATGGAATTCTCAGGCAACTTGAGGTATTTCATTAGTAATCTATTTTTATTTAAAGCAATTCTTATAAACTTAGCAACAGCCCTTGCTAAGGGATTCTGACCTGTCACATATGCCATAAAGCTTTCAAGGCTAAGAGCTGGTGCTGCAGTAGGAGATCTATCTTTGCTAATATTCTCAACTGGGCTCCTTTTTTCTTTAATACAACTAATAATCCCCTGCTTTTGTTTATCATCCAATTTTAAAAATCCAACCAGCTGATTTAACATACTACTATCAGTTTGTGATTCAGGATTTGTTGATTCCAATATTTGGTCTAGGTTCATTGATCTCGCTACTTCTGATATGTTATCAACAATTAATTGGACTAATTGATCAGAACTTGTGACTGTTGCTAACTGTTTGGCAACCCGATTGACAGTTTCCTCTAGAATTCTCCTAACAATAACAGACCGGGGAGTATTAGTTGTTTCCACCGCTTCTGTCTTTGTCAGTGCTGTTGATTTTGCTATATCTTCAGCTTGTACTTCTTTTGTTATAGCACTCATGATGCTGACGGCTAACTTAGCTAAGTAATCAGCACTTATAAATTCTGCCATGTTTTTTGCAACCCCTAGCTCTGCAATCGGTAATTTGAAAGTAGCATTTAATTGACTGAGAAAATCCTCACTAATTGGTATTTTATTTAAATCAATAACTTCAAGATCAGCCCCCAATTTACCATTTGCAATATCTGAATCTTTCAATATTATGACTTTCGGATTTTTATCATTTCCCCAAATTACTAAATTTCTACCTTGAAGAATGTTAGGATCAGTGTCCTTAGCTGTAATCATTGCTTTGCCAAGTCGTGTAGATATATCACTATTAGCTACAAGAACTTTTACTGAGTTTTGTAAGCCTGCTTCTGTAAGCCTTTGATCAAGCAAGGTTTGATAGTTTAATTCTTCTGGCTCTCTAGCTTTCCCCTTTCTAGCATTTCTCTGCTCAACTGTTTCTTGCAGCAAATAACTACTATGAATAGAGTTTAATACAGTACTACCCAAAAATCCCATTGTTGTTGGATCTTGAACTATATCTTCATGAGTTATATAAAGATGTAATGGGTTCTCTGGACTAGCCTTAGATTGTTTAGCTAATTCAATAACGGCTGAACAGAAGCGCTCAGGATTAGTATGTAGTTCTCTTACTGAAGTACTCTGAGTTTGGGTTGACCCTTTAATTCCTACTAAACCGTCTTCATATGGAAATTTAATCTCTTGCTTTGCTAAAGGTACTGGTACTTTAGGTTTAGGTCCAGGAACTTCTGCCTTTGTTTTTGGCCGAATTGCTTTT
>CAZKAT010000021.1:0-1920 GCA_964551135.1 uncultured Gammaproteobacteria bacterium
TTGCGCAAAATTGATAGAAATATTATCGGCATGTAACAGCATGGGACTTATATATTCTACACAAGTAATATAATTGCGTTATGGAATTTTATATATATTACCAATTTGAACTCAGATCATTATTTCAAGAAATAGGCCGATGAAATAATGTCTGCACTCCAGTAGTAGCTCTCGCTTCTCCTAATCCAGGCTTGAGCCTTGATACATTAACTTTAGGCATTACCCTAGGCTCATCAGAAGGAATAGACATATAGCCCAATCTATAAGCAGCTTGTAAAAATTCTACTTGCATTTTAGTAAAACCCTTTCTACCTGACATGATGTCACTCCAATGATTCATAACCCACAAATCAGACACATATTTATCACCACTCTCAGCCCACCTTATCTCAGGAATTGTTACTTGTTTATCTCTTAGCACAAACTCTAGTAATAGCTTAATTTTCTGTTGCAAGTTGCGTCCACGGACCAAAGATTCTAATCCTCTTAATAAGTCATCATTCCCTGGAACTCCCTCTGTTAAAGCATTTCCAGTACTTTGAGTTAAGCCAACAGTTTGAAAATCGCAATGCCATTGCTCATCAGAGATAGAAGTTCCTTCACTCGAACTCGCTTCTTTAGTAGGTCTTGCATTAGCTCTTTCTAAATCCTCATCTTCATGATAACGATAATTACCCTTAATATTCTGAAAAATATTAGCTCTTGCTAAAACACTCTTACTAGTCCTTCTCACTGGTGGTAAAGGATCGCCGAGCTTTATTGTTATACCTTTATTATCCCTGAACCAATCAACAGCCTCCTGCCCATATCTAGCCAAAGTATGTATAATTCTTCCTCTACGCTTAGACTGAAGCACTAAAGGCATATTTTGAGAATTAGCCTTATTAGCTCTGGTCTTGTATCTTGTACCACCTATGCTAGTCCTGTCAAGCTTACTATGTTTTCTTTCCCTAGTTAAAATTTCTGGTAAAGTAAATTCAATACTCTTAAAAAACTTCTTCAGTTCAGTTAAATCTGGACTACTCTTCTCTCCTCCACAAGTCCAGTAAATTGCTCTAAGCCTGTTGATATCAAGTCTTTCAGGTCTTATTTCTTTCTCAAACTTAGTTAACAACGATTGATAAGCTTTAGCATGATCAAATTTAAGAGGACGAATAAAGCCAAGAACATATAGCTTATGTAATTCTTTCAAAGCCTCTGGGCTAAACTTACCTTGGTCATCACAGGCTTTAATCAATTCAGCAAATTTCTTTTCATATCCACTATTCGCAACAAGTATACGTTGATAATCTGGATTACTAAATTTCACCTCTTGCTTAGGTATCTTAAACAATGGCTTAAGATCATATTTTTCAGATAGATACGCAATCCATTCTGCATCAGAAGATTTTTTACCAAGAGTCACAAATTTAGTTATTGTTGGTTCTTCAGTAGCCTCTTGATTACGTGCTGCAGACAGATCGACACTACGATCTCTGTTGGTATTACCATAATGACGTTGTAAAGTTAGACCTTGCTTAGTGTTACTCTGAGGATTACCCGAAAACTGATTCAAGTTCGGCTGAAAACTATTCTTAGACCTGCGTCTTTCTTCAAACTGCTTCATTTTCGCACTTGATGCATATTGACCAGTTGCTGAATTAGTGGGTCCAGACACCGTTATATTTGAGCCGGGTGCTAATATTACATGAGACATAGATAAGAATCATATCATAATTGATCTTAAAATATCAAGACATAATAAGCACGGAGTAGTTAAGCACTTAACTATTTACAATTCTCTTGATAATTCAAGTAGCTCCTGCTATTATCTGTACTTTAGTTCATGTCAAGCGAAATACAACTTGGAAATTATAACTTTACTGTAGATCAGGGTGAAGAGTTTTTACACACACTGCCTGAATCAATCAGGTTCGGTAA
>CAZKAT010000022.1:0-1795 GCA_964551135.1 uncultured Gammaproteobacteria bacterium
TGTCCGTGTTTCCTGGTCAAACGAGAACAATTGAATTTGTAGCTGATGTACCTGGCGATTGGGCTATGCATTGTCATCGTAGACATCATCCTATGAACGCAATGGGGCATACTATCACTAATGTGCTTGGCGTGGATCAAAGTAAAGTAGAATCAAAGGTAGCAGAGTTGCTGCCAAATGTGATGCTTATGGGTTCTACTGGTATGCATGAGATGTTGGAAATGCAAATGCCTGGTCCACCTAATACTTTAGCTATGATGGGCGGTGAAGGGCCTTTTGGACCTGTGGGAATGGGTGGAATGTTTACAATTCTAAAAGTTCGAGAAGAAGGTAAAGTCACTGAATGGTATGAGCACCCAGCAGGAACTGTTGCTGATCTTGTAAATAAAACAGTAGAGCAAAGCAAGCCTACTAGTAATATAGAATCAGTTCCATCGTCTCCAACAGTGAAAGAAGCTCCGATGAAAATGGACCATAGTCAACATGGTATGTAGTGCTTATATTCTGCTTGTATTGATTATGATTACTTCATAATGCTATTATTAACTCTCAAGCTAACCTTAGAGTTAGTGCTATTTTAAGATGTACCAAAATAAACAAGATTACTTACAAATCGGTGAACTTGCTCAACAAGCGGGGGTTGCTGTAAGTGCACTTCGTTATTACCAAGAAGTGGGGTTATTAGAACCAAGCTATATATCAGACAGTAAGTATCGTTATTATCAACCTAGTGATATTGCTTTGGCTAAGTTTATTAAAAAGTCTCAAAGGTTAGGTTTCAGCCTTGATGAAGTAAAGCAGATATTAAATGAGCGTCATGAAGGAAGATCCCCGTGTCCAAAAGTTAGAGTTTTGGCAAAACAAAAAATTGATAAACTCCATGAACAAATAGATGAACTTAAAAAGCTTGAAAAAGAACTTAAGGATTATATTATAGAAACCAGTAGTGCATTAGATTCTAGTTCTAGTGATAATCGTATTTGTTGTTTGATTGACAAGGCGAAGGTTTAATGAACTCTGAAACTAAAACACATTGGGATAACGTCTATTTAAGCAAAGAACCGACTGAAACAAGTTGGTATCAAAAAGATCCGACTATGTCGTTAAATCTTATTGCTGATTCAGGTATAAGCCATAGCAATAGTATTGTTGATATTGGTGGCGGAGCTTCTCTTCTAGTGGATAAATTACTAGCTAAAGGTTTTCAGGATTTAACAGTTTTAGATATTTCAGATAGAGCCCTGCAATACGCGCAAAATAGATTAGCAAAACAAGCAAATAAAGTTAAATGGATAACTATGGATATTACTGAATATGAAAGTCCTAGACAATTTGATTTATGGCATGATCGTGCAGTCTTTCACTTTTTAACTGCTGAAGAACAGAAAGAAAAATACAAACAATGTTTGAATAAAGCCCTATCTCTAAATGGATATTTGATTCTTGCAACTTTTGCCTTAGATGGACCAATGAAATGCAGTGGACTTGAAGTAGAACGTTATGATGCAACAAAACTTCAGGGAGAATTAGGTGATAACTTTAATTTGCTTAAAGTCGTTGAAGAATATCACCTAACTTCTTGGGGAGCGGAGCAAAAGTTTATTTATTGTCTCTTTAAAAAAATAGCCTAGATTTTACTCTAGACCATGTGGGGTAAACTCTCAAAACTATTCATTAATAGACCTCATAACCCTAAAGAATTTGTTATTATACATTGATATACATATTTTTTTCTCTCATTAAATACCTTATGTCTCAATTTAATTTTCAAGGAAAGTCAATACAAGTATCTCTA
>CAZKAT010000023.1:0-1760 GCA_964551135.1 uncultured Gammaproteobacteria bacterium
ATATTGAAAGCGCCGAACAGTTACGAGCACATGATTATAGTGCAATGAATTTATTGCTGTTTAAGTTTCTTGATTATATGAAATCGCTTTTTTAAGCAGTCTGAGTCTTCAACCAGTTTTGATGCAATAATGCAACAGTCTTAGCACCAGCAAAATCTGTTCTCGGATCTGTGTGATCTGGCGCCTTAAGCTTTATTACATTCTTTTGTTCATCACGAAAAATTAACTTCATGGAATCATTTGCTGTATCAATCATATTGATGGAATTCTCAGGCAACTTGAGGTATTTCATTAGTAATCTATTTTTATTTAAAGCAATTCTTATAAACTTAGCAACAGCCCTTGCTAAGGGATTCTGACCTGTCACATATGCCATAAAGCTTTCAAGGCTAAGAGCTGGTGCTGCAGTAGGAGATCTATCTTTGCTAATATTCTCAACTGGGCTCCTTTTTTCTTTAATACAACTAATAATCGTCTGCTTTTGTTTATCATCTAATTTTAAAAATCCAACCAGCTGATTTAACATACTATTGTCAGTTTGCGATTCAGCATTTGTTGATTCCAACATTTTGTCTAGGTTCATTGATGTCGCTACTGCTGATATGTTATCAACAATTAATTGGACTAATTGATCAGAAGTTGTGACTGTTGCTAACTCTTTGGCAACGCGATTGACAGTTTCTTCTAAAATTCTCCTAACAATAACAGACCGCTGGGGAGTATGAGTTGTTTCCTCTCCTTCTACCTTTTTCAGTGCTGCTGATTTTGCTATATCTTTAGCTTGTACTTCTGTTGTTATAGCGCTCATAATGCTGACAGCTAACTTGGCTAAGTAATCAGCACTTATAAATTCTGCCATATTTTTTGCAACTCCTACCTCTCTAATCGGTAATTTGAAAGTAGCATTTAATTGACTGAGAAAATCCTCGTTAATTGATATTTTATTTAAATCAATAACTTCAAGATCAGCCCCCAATTTACCATTTGCAATATCTGAATCTTTCAATATTATGACTTTCGGATTTTTATCATTTCCCCAAATTACTAAATTTCTACCTTGAAGAATGTTAGGATCAGTGTCCTTAGCTGTAATCATTGCTTTGCCAAGTCGTGTAGATATATCACTATTAGCCACAAGAACTCTTACTGAACCCACTTTAATAGACTCTGCTGGCTTAACTTCAGTACTTGTTGGTTTAGCTTCAGTAGATTTAATATCAGCCTTCCTAGATGATTTAGACTTCCTTCGCTGCTCAACGAACGCTATACGTTTAGCCCTAAGTGCAGCAATTGATCTCAGTTGCTCTGCTTTAGCTTCTTCTGTTTGAATTTTTTTCAAATATTCATCAATTAAAGCTTGATAGTTTAATGCTTCTGGCTCTCTAGCTTGCCCATTTCTTCTCTGTCTCTGCTCAGCTGTTTCTTGACTCATATAATTACTGTGGATAGAGTTGAGTACGGTACCACCTAGAAATCCCATTGTTGTAGGGTCCGGAACTGTATCATCATGAGTTATATAAAGATATAATGGATTCTCAGGACTAGCATTAAATTGTTTAGTTAGTTCCAGAACTGCATTACAGAAACGCTCAGGATTGGCATGTAGTCCTCTTCTAGAAGTACTCGATCTTTGGGTTTGCCCTGGAACTTCGTCGGATACATCCTCATATGGAAAATTAATCTCCTGTTTTGCCAAGGACGTTGCTACTTTAGGTTTAGGTCCAGGAACTTCTGCCTTTGTTTTTGGCCGAATTGCTTTT